>CAYLOK010000026.1:0-49071 GCA_964385275.1 uncultured Gallionella sp.
ATCCCAAACACGCTTTCCAGGCGTGCGACTTAAACCGCTCATCCACCTCTCCGAAGGGCGCGCAGAATAAACCAGTTTGGCCTTTACTGCAATCGTTGAATTGTATTTATTGGGAAAAGATTAAGCAGGTCGAGTATGATTATCGGTTATTTTTAATATAAACAATAGATTACAAATAAATTCAAAAGTTGTTTCTCCAGCTGCGCAAGGCGGTAAAGACTGCGAGTTCGGCAGTGTCATGCAGACCCCGCTGCAGGAGTGTGTGAATTATTCCGGGTTCGCCGCAGCGCAGGAAGGGGTTGGTCGCCTTTTCCAGCGCGATAGTGGAGGGGACGCTGGGCAGGTTGGCTGCCCGCAGTTGTTCGGTGGCGGCGATACGTTGTTGCACGGCGGGGTTGTCGGGTTCGCAGGCTATGGCAAAGCGCAGATTGGATGTGGTGTATTCGTGGGCGCAGTACACCTGCGTAGTGTCGGGCAAGCCGGAAAGGCGCTGCAACGAATGGTGCAGTTGGGCCAGCGTACCTTCAAAATTTCTGCCGCAACCCGCGCCAAACAGCACATCGCCGCAGAACAGAATTTCCGGTACGGTGTCGGCTGCAAAGTAGGCGATGTGGTCGTCGAGGTGTCCGGGAACGGCAATGATGTCAAACGTCAGTCCGAACGCGTCCAGGTTTACTCGTTCACCGTCACGCAAATCATGGCTGATGTGCGGATTGTTTTCATGCCGTCGTCCATACACCGGCGCGTTGTATACTGCGCGCAATTGGGCGATGCCGCCGATATGGTCGTGGTGACGATGGGTGCAGAGAATGGCGGCCAGAGTCAGTTCCCGTTCAGTCAGGAATTCCAGTACGGGCATCGTTGCACCGGGATCCACCACAACGGCCTGGCTGTCGTTGTGTATGGCCCAGATGTAGTTGTCCTGCAGGGCGGGGATAGCGGTAATTTTGAACATAAGTCCTGAACGGATGGAAATTGAGCGATGTCGGATTGTAAGTCAACGGCGAAAAGTTTGAGCGAGTGGTTTGCCACCGGGCAGGGCGACTATGTGCTGGCGCGCGAGCAAGTCTGGTTCGATCGCACGGTGAACGATATTTTTGGCTATAACGCGTTGCAACTGGGTTCTCCCGAACATGATTTTTTGCGTAACAGCCGTATTCCCCTGCGCTTTACCGGTGCAGATCAGGCGGGCGTGACGGTGCGGCTATGCGGCGCTGAGTTGCCGATTGCCTGCGGCAGTCTGGACCTGGTGTTACTGCCGCATATTCTTGAGTTCGCCGAGCATCCGCACCAGATTTTGCGTGAGGTGGAGCGGGTGTTGATGCCGGAAGGCAGTCTGATTATCAGTGGCTTCAATCCGCACAGTTTGTGGGGCTTGCACCGTACCTTTGTCCGGCGGCGGGGTTATCCGTGGTGCGGTCATTTTATCGCGCTGTCGCGTCTGAAGGATTGGCTGGCTTTATTGGGTTTCGAGGTGGTGGAAGGCCGTTTTGCCGCCTATGCGCCGCCGTTTCAGCAAAAGAAATGGCTGGAACGTTACGATTTTATGGAAACGGCAGGTGATCGCTGGTGGGCGGTGAGCGGCGGGGTTTATTTTTTGCATGCGGTGAAGCGCGTGCCGGGAATGCGCCTGATCAAGCCCCGATGGAATGAGGGGCTGGTGAAAAAATTATTGCCGGTCGCGCCGAAACTGAATAACAAGATTCCACAGCGTAGCGCCGTGCCCGCACAGAAAAATTTGAATAATGGGCAGGTTTGAAAAATGAATGAAGAAATTGTAGATATATTTACCGACGGGGCGTGCAAGGGCAATCCCGGCGTGGGCGGCTGGGGCGCGTTGTTGCGAACCAGGGGGCGTGAGCGCGAGTTGTTCGGCGGCGAAGCACATACCACCAATAACCGCATGGAAATGATGGGCGCCATCGCGGCACTGGAAGCATTGACGCGGCGTTGTCACGTGAGGCTGCATACCGATTCCAAATATGTGCATCAGGGTATCACGACCTGGCTGGCAGGCTGGAAGCTGCGCGGATGGAAGACGGCGGACAAAAAACCGGTAAAGAACGAGGATTTGTGGCGCAGGCTGGATGCGCTCGCGGTACAGCACGAGATCGAATGGCTTTGGGTCAAGGGCCATGCCGGACATGTTGAGAATGAGCGCGCCGACGTGCTGGCGAATAAGGGTGTGACGTTAATATTGGAGCAATCTAATGCGTAAGATTGTGTTGGACACCGAAACAACCGGGCTGGACCCCAAGCGAGGGCACAGAATCATAGAAATAGCCGCAATTGAGCTGGATGGGCGCAAAGTGTCCAAGCGGCATTTTCATTATTATCTGGACCCGGAGCGCGAGGTGGACGAGGAGGCGGCCCGGGTGCATGGTTTTACCTGGGACATGCTGCGCGGCCGCTCCAAGTTTGCCGACATCGCGGGCAGTTTTCTGGAATTCGTCGAAGGTGCGGAATTGATGGCGCATAACGCGCCATTCGATATGAGCTTTATCAACAACGAACTGCGCTTGCTGAATCTGCCGCCGTTGCAAAATCCGGTGGTGGATACGCTCAAGCTGGCGCGTGAAATGCATCCGGGCAAAAAGAACGGTCTGGATGCCTTGTGCAGTCGTTATGAGATAGACAATACGCATCGCACCCTGCACGGCGCGCTGCTGGATACCGAGTTGCTCGCCGAAGTGTATTTCGCCATGACGCGCGGCCAGGAGAGTCTGCTCGGCGACGATGCGGCTCCCGCTACCCGTCAGCCTGCCGTATTAAGCACCGATGCATCCCGTCCGAAATTGCGCGTATTGCAGGCAAGTGAAACAGAGCTGGCCATGCACGCACAACAATTGCTCGATATTGACAAGGTCAGCAAGGGGAGCTGCTTGTGGAAGCAACTGGAGGCGGTCGCATGAATATCTGGACGCGCCGTTTAGCGTCCGGCCTGGGCGTTGCGACGTTGCTGTACGCGTCAGCCTGCGGCTATATGTGGGCGACGCAGATGGAGCAGGTGTTTGAACCCACGGCGGACTGGCAGACTACGCCGGACCGCATGGGGATGAGGTATGAGGCGTTGCGTATTCCGGTGGGGAGTGGCGCTGATCGGGGCGAACTGGATGCCTGGTGGCTTCCCTCCGACCTGGCGGATGCGCCCGTCGTGCTGTATTTTCACGGCAATTATCGCAATATCGGCAATAATCTTGAGCACGCGCAGCGCCTGCATCAGCTGGGCTACAACGTGTTGCTGGCGGATTATCGCGGCTATGGAAAAAGCAGCGGCGGAGAGCCCAGCGAGCTTAAAGTTTTTGAAGATGCGGAAACCGTCTGGCAATACCTGATCAAACAGCGTGGTGCCAGGCCCGGACAAAGCTTTATCTACGGACATTCGCTGGGCGGGGCGATTGCGATCAACCTGGCGGTGCATCACCCGGAAGCGGCGGGGCTGATTGCCGAAAGTACCTTCACCTCGATGCAGGCGATGGGCGAGAAGGACTACGGTTTCCTGCCGATAGGGTATCTGCTCAATCAGCGTTTTACATCGTTGCAAAAAGTGCCGCAACTTAAAATTCCGGTGCTGTTTATTCACGGCACGTGGGATAAAAAAGTGCCGGTCGGTATGGGCAAACAACTCTATGCAGCAGCCCCCGAGCCCAGGAAACTGCTTCTGGTTGAAGGAGGCGAACACAACAACAGCGGCACAATCGGCTGGATCGAATACCGTAACGCGGTGTCCGCCTTCATCAAGCAAAACGCACGCTGACTTAAAAAAGACCATATAATCCGCCGATTACGCAGAATCAGACAATTTCTCGGCGTCAGTCTGCAACGCTTATCCAATAAATCAACTAAAAAACGCCCGCTCAGGGTAGTACGGAACAATTATGAAATCAGATGTCATCATTATCGGTTCGGGCGCAGCAGGCCTGATGTGTGCGCTTCAGGCAGGGCAGCGCGGTCGTTCCGTGGTGCTGCTGGATCACGCCAAGAAACTTGCAGAAAAGATCCGCATCTCCGGCGGCGGGCATTGCAACTTCACCAACATTAATACCAGGCCGGAGAATTTTATCTCCGGCAACCCGCATTTCTGCCGTTCGGCGCTGGCACGCTACACACCGAATGATTTCGTCGCACTGCTGCAAAAGCACAATATTAAATTCCACGAAAAAACCCTCGGCCAGTTGTTCTGCGATGACGAATCCGAAGTCATCATCGCCATGTTGCGCACCGAATGCGACGCGGCAGGCGTGAAGCGTTTCATGAACTGCGAAATTGAAGAGATCAAACACACGCCTTACGATGCGGATGCCGGTATCGGCAAGAGAGCCAAATATTACGTCTCAACCTCACGCGGCGAATTCGAGGCGGTATCGCTGGTGATCGCTACCGGCGGCCTGTCCATCCCCAAGACCGGCGCAACACCCTACGGCTATCACGTCGCCGAACAGTTCGGCGTGCCGATCACCAAATTACGCGCAGGGCTGGTGCCGCTGACTTTCGCGCCGGATGAATGGAAGCCTTACGCGGATCTAACGGGCGTTTCATTCCCCGCCATCGTGACCACCGGTAAACAGTCGTTCAAGGAAGATTTGCTGGTCACGCATCGCGGCCTGAGCGGCCCGGTCATCCTGCAAGCGTCCTCCTATTGGCAGCACGGTGAATCATTGCACATCAACCTGTTGCCCGATCTGGATATGGCGAGCGTGCTGGACGAGCATAAAACCAGCAAAAAGCAGCTTGCCAATTTCCTCACGCAATGGTTCCCGAAGAGCTTCGCCGATGTCTGGTGCGCAGAGAATAAATCATTTGAAAACAAGCCATTGAATCAATATAACGATAAACAACGCAAAGTCATTGCAGAACAGTTGCACGACTGGCAAGTCACGCCTTCCGGCACCCAGGGTTACACCAAGGCCGAAGTCACCTGCGGCGGAATTGACACCCAGGCGCTTTCCTCCAAGACGATGGAATGCAATGAGGTTCCGGGTCTGTATTTCATCGGCGAAGTGGTGGATGTGACCGGCCAGCTCGGCGGCTACAACTTCCAGTGGGCCTGGGCTTCCGGTTTTGCCGCAGGCCAAGCGGTTTAAGCCGGATTTATTCATGCAGAAACTTATCGCCTTCGTTTCGACCGCCGCCCTGATCGTGCTCGGGGTGATGTTCTCAGCCGTATTGCTGGTGTTCATTGTGAGCGCCGGCCTGATCATTTTCGGCTATTTCTGGTGGAAAACCCGTGCGTTGCGCAAACAGATGCGTGCACAGCGTCAGGCAATGAGCAGTGCAGCGAACGATGCCGACGCCTTCAAGGATGAAGTCTTCAAAGGCGAAATAATAGAAGGCGAAGTCATCCGCAAAGTTGTTTCAATCGAGGAAATCAAGCGCTAATCCTGAACGCTTATCACTGTGTTACTAAGGTAAATGAGACACTACGAATACCATGAGGAGGCGCGCTAATGGCGGATGATTTTGCGCCTAAGTGCTTATCCATCGACCTTGAAGTTGGCAAGAGTGATCAGCGTATTCATCAATTTGGTGCGATGCGCGGCGACACTGGCGCATCCATTAGCTACGTTCGTGGCGACTTGAATAGCGAGTTAAATCAGCTCGATACCTTAGCCGACGATGCTGCTTTTCTGCTGGGTCACAATCTAGTCAATTTTGATTTGCCTCATCTTAAAGCGGCACGCCCCGATCTGCGCCTGCACAGCAAACCTGCCGTTGACACACTCTGGCTGAATCCACTGGCTTTTCCGCGCAATCCCTATCATCACCTGATAAAGCACTATCAAGATGGCAGGCTGCAAGGCGGGCATCTGAATGATCCGTTGAAAGATGCGCAGCTGGCGCTTGAGGTATTTCGCGACCAGAATGACGCGCTCAAGGCACTCAATTCCAGCAATCCGCATCTACTTACCGCATGGCACTGGCTGACCACACAGGACAGCACGGTCAGTGGTATCAATAGTTTTTTTATAACGATACGCCGTAAGCCGCGTCCATCCTTACTCGACGCACATAATGCAATCGCCCTATGTCTTGAGGGGCAGGTCTGCTTAACGCAGCAATCTCAAATTATAGAAGAAGCGACACACTGGCCGCTGGCTTATGCGCTGGCATGGCTTTCTGTCTCCTGCGGTAATTCAGTGATGCCGCCTTGGGTTCGTCATCAGTTTCCAGTGGCAGGCGAGATTGTCAGGCGGCTGCGCGATTTAGCGTGTACTGATCCTTGTTGTGATTGGTGTCGGGAGCATCACGATGCCAAAAAGGAGCTTACCCGCTGGTTCGGCTTCGCTGAATTTCGCGCAGAGCCTGCGGATCCTGTGACTGGATTGCCGTTACAACAAGCGATCGTTGAAGCGGCAATGGCAGGTCAACATGTGTTGGGTATTTTGCCTACTGGCACCGGTAAGTCGCTGTGTTATCAAATTCCGGCGCTGTCCAGATTTGAAAAAACAGGTGCGCTTACCGTTGTCATCTCGCCGCTGGTTGCGCTGATGGCTGATCAGGTTGCCGGTCTTGCTAAGCACGGCGGCGTTTGCGCGGCACTGAACGGGCTGCTGTCGATGCCGGAACGCGCCGATGTGCTGGATCGTGTGCGCTTAGGCGACATCGGTATTTTGATTGTGTCACCGGAACAACTACGAAATAAATCGTTGCGAGGCGTATTGGCGCAGCGGGAAATAGGCGCTTGGGTGCTGGATGAGGCGCATTGTCTTTCCAAATGGGGGCATGATTTCCGCCCGGATTATCGTTACGTCGGGCGCTTCATCAAGGAAAAGGCTGGTGTGGAGCGAGTTCCACCCGTGTTATGTCTGACGGCTACCGCTAAACCGGAGGTGATAGACGATATTTTGGAGCATTTCAAAAGCCGTGTCGGCATCGAACTGCGCTGTTTTGATGGCGGTTCGAGTAGAGATAATCTGCAATTCACCGTTATGCCGACCACCCCCGCCAGCAAGTTTGCGCATATTCACCAGTTGATGGAAAGTCATTTGCCTGAAGATGCACCGGGAGGCGCGATTGTTTATTGTGCTAGCCGAAGACAAACCGAAGAGGTTGCCGCATTCCTGAAAGAGAAAGGAATGAAAGCCGCGCATTTTCATTCTAAATTGTCGCCGGAGGCCAAAAAACACGTACAGCAAGCTTTTATTCGTGGTGATCTGCGGGTGATGTCCGCTACCAACGCGTTTGGCATGGGTATTGACAAGCCGGATGTACGTCTGGTGATTCACGCCGACATTCCCGGTTCGCTGGAAAACTATTTGCAGGAATCCGGGCGCGCAGGTCGCGACCGGCAGCCAGCCTATTGCGTTCTGCTTTTTACACAGGAAGACGTAGAACGGCAATTTGGCATGTCAGCCCGGTCACGCCTGACCCGCCGTGAAATTCAGGTCATCTTGAAGTCGTTGCGCAATCTGGATAGAAAGAAGCGTAAGGAAGGCAAGCCGGGCGGTGAGGTCATCGCCACGCCCGGTGAAATTCTGGCAGAAGATGAAGACGGCGCGTTTGAACGCGACTCGGCCAGCGATGATACGCGTGTTCGCACCGCTGTTTCCTGGCTGGAAGAGGCGCATTTACTGACCCGCGAAGACAATCAGGTGCAGATTTTTCCCTCATCGCTGCGGGTGTCATCGCTGGATGAAGCGCGCGAAAAATTGGCTGGAAAGCAATTGCCTGAGGTCTACAAACAACAATTGCTGGCCATCGTTGACGCTCTGATTGGAGCCGATGCGGACGAAGGAATTTCAACAGATGAACTGATGGGCATCGCGCGAATTTCTTCCGAGAAAATTAGAAGTGCCTTCGCGGATTTAGAGCAATTGGGCATTGCCAATAATGACACGGCGCTGACCGCCTATCTTCATGTAGCCGTCGCGGGCGCATCGAAGAAACGCTTTGAAGCGGCCGCGCTGCTTGAAGAGGCCTTGATAAAACAGTTGAGACTAAATGCACCTGATCTGCAAAAGGGCGAACATTCAACCCTGTTTATTCGTACTGCCAGCCAACATCTAAAAGATGAAGGTCATCACGATGCACACCCTGACAATCTGCGCAAACTGCTGAAAAGCCTGTCCGCAGACGGACGTGACGAGGCAAATAACACGGGCAGTTTGACGCTGAAAAGACTGGATAACGAGAGCCTACGCATCACCCTGAATCGCGATTGGATAGCGCTCGATAAAACGGCCCAACTACGCAGAAGTGCCGCCGCGTGTTTGTTGGATCACCTGATAGATACCCTGCCTCAAGGCAGTAAAGGCACGGATCTGCTAGCTGAAACCACCATGGGCAAGCTGCTCTCGGCGATGAACGCTGACTTATTGCTCAAGAGTGAAATTAAAAACCCACAAAAATGTCTGGATCACTCCTTGCTCTGGTTGCATGAGCAGGAAATAATTAAATTAAACAAAGGCTTGGCTGTATTTCGCAGCGCGATGACCATACGGCTTGATGAGGACTGGAGGCGCCAGTTCAAACAACCCGACTTTGCACCTTTGCAACTTCACTATGACGAGCAAGTCATCCAAATTCACGTGATGGCTGAATATGTGCAGCGCGGCTTGATTGCGATGGCGGATGCCTTACGCCTGACCATGGATTATTTCATGTTGGAACAAGATGAATTTCTGCGCCGCTGGATGCCCGGCAGGGAAAAGGAGTTGAAGCAACAGACGACCCCTGAATCATGGCGAAAAATTGTCGAGGAACTGGGTAACAAGGATCAGCAAAATATCGTGGCTGATGACCGGGAAACGACCAATGTGCTGGTGTTGGCGGGGCCGGGTTCAGGCAAGACCCGCGTGCTGGTACATCGCATTGCCTATCTTGTGCGTGTACGCCGCGAGAATCCGCACGGCATTGTCGCACTTGCCTACAATCGTCACGCCGCCGTGCAGATACGCCAACGGCTGAGCGATTTAATCGGAGATGACGCGCGTGGCGTTACTGTGCTCACTTTACATGCTCTGGCGATGCGTCTGGTGGGAGCGACTTTTGCGGACCGCGCGAACAGCGAGGATGATTTTCGGCAGATATTGAAGGATGCTACCGCCTTGTTGCGGGGTGATGGATTGCTTCCCGACGAGGCAGATACGCAGCGTGACCGCTTGCTGGCGGGATTTCGCTGGATTTTGGTGGACGAATATCAAGACATTGACGAGGCAATGTATGAACTGATTTCGGCGCTTGCGGGGCGAACCCGAACGGATGAAGATGGCAAAATAAATCTGTTTGCCGTCGGCGATGATGACCAGAATATCTATAGTTTCAACGGCGCATCAGTTGGCTTTATACGCAGTTTTCAGGAAGATTATCAGGCTCGACCAGTTTATCTAATCGAGAATTATCGTTCTACCGCCAATATTATCGAGGCCGCCAATAGCATGATTGCGCCTGCCGCTGAACGGATGAAAGCCATGCATCCGATTCGCATCAACAAGGATCGGGCAAAAAATAAGCCGGGTGGCGATAGTCAAACGCGGGATGCGGTGGGGCAGGGTAGAGTGCAAATTCTGCCGGTTGGCAGTACTGATATCAATCAGGCGATAGCGGTAATGACTGAGTTGGAGCGACTGGCTAGCCTAAATCCTGAATGGGATTGGGCAAGTTGCGCTGTGATTGCACGCAATTGGAAGTGGCTCAATGCCATACGCTGTTATTGTGAGTGGCGCGGAATTCCAGCACAGTTCGCCAAGGAAGACTGTTTTCATTTCTGGAATTTGCGCGAAACTCAAGTGTTGCTTGGCTGGCTAAGGGGAAAGCCGCTTCTTGATACACTGCAACTAAACGAATTTATTGCGCTGCAGAGCGATACGCCAGCATGGGCCATGTTGCGTGAGGCCGTTGCTGCGTATGAGGTTGAAATAACTTGCAGCGAATTGCCGACGGATCATTTTCGGGACTGGCTAGCCGAGTGGGGCCGCGAAGTAAGGCGCAAACAAACGGGGCTGTTGCTGGTGACAGCGCACGGAGCCAAGGGACTGGAATTCGATCATGTCGCCGTGCTTGACGGAAACTGGCAGCCTGATCGCAACGAAGAGGTCGATGCAGTTCACAGGCTTTACTATGTTGCCATGACGCGCGCCCGGCAAAGTTTACTATTGGCACGATTTACGGAGGGAAATGCGTTGTTGGATGAGTTGCCCGATACGGCCTGTTTGCTGCGTCGTTCCTATTCGACGACTGCGACCCCATCGGGTAGTCCTGAATTGGATAGGCAATATCAACAAGCTAATTTAAAGGAAATCAACATAGGTTATGCCGGTAGCTTTGAGTCAAATCACGCGCTACACAGCCGGATTGCACGCTTGACGCACTCCTCACCCTTAACCATTGCGCTCATGGATAACCGTTGGTTTTTGCTTAATGCAGAAGGTGAACCCGTCGGTAAAATGGCAAATTCCTACGCTCCACCACGAGGAATGCAATGTGTAGAGGCGAGCGTTAACGCGATCATTATCTGGCGAAAAATGGTGGAAGCGGATGCAAAATACCGTCCGCCGAAATGTGATCAATGGGAAGTGGTTGTGCCGGAGTTGGTTTTCGTTAAGGTATCCTAACCGCTTCGTTATTCAAACTTGATCTGGAATAACGAAGCCGATGAATTCTACGGGCGGATTTTTGACAGTACGGTTTGCACCAATTGCATTGCACGTTGTTCGCTGGCGGCTTCGCAGTAGCAGCGCAATTCGGGGGCGTTGCCGGAGGGGCGGAGGTGGATGATTTCGTTGTTGTCGAAGCGGATGCGCAATCCGTCGGTGGTGTTGCAATCGACAGGTTTGGCATTGTCCGGAGCCAAGTAACGCTGCAAGGCATTTGGATCGTTGCTGAGTTCCAGTATCAATTCGCGACTGGTGGCGACTGGAAATGCTTGCAGGCGGTCGCTGGCGGTGTAGCGGGCGGGCAGGTCTTGCATCAGGCCGGACACTTTGACGTTGCGTTCGCGCGCGGCTGCCAGCACGGTCAGTGCGGGCAGCACGGCGTCGCGGGTGGGTAGCGGTTCCAGGTGTTTTCCGGCGCGGGTGAAGCGCGAGCCGACCAGGAAACCGCCGTTGGCCTCGAAACCCACCACACAGCCGTTGCCGACTTCCTGCATTCCGGCAATCACATAGGGTGAACCGATGCGGGTGCGGACTACGGACTCGAAAGCGCCGCAAAGTTCAATGGCCGTGTTGCAACTGACCGGCACGACCACTTTTTTCGCACCCAGGTAGCGCGCGCAAATCAGGCCGACAATATCGCCGCGCAGCCATGCACCGGTTTCATCGGAGATCAGCGGACGGTCTCCGTCGCCATCGGTGGAAATGATGGCATCGAAACGGTATTGCGCAGCCCAGTCTTTTCCTCTCTGAATATCGACCTCGGCGACCGCCTCGGTGTCGATGGGCACAAACTCTTCGGTGCGCCCCAACGAGGTCACCTCGGCGCCCAGCCCTTCCAGTATGTGTCTTAAGGCGTCACGCGCTACGCTGGAATGTTCGTAGACGCCCAGACGCAAACCCGCGAAATACTGTGCCGGGAAAAAATCGAGATAGCGCCGCACGAATTGTTCGAGCGCGGCTGAATTGACTTCAGGCAAGGCGCCGGCATCGTCGTTCACTGTTACGATGGCGTCGGCAATCGCAGATTCGTCTACTTTGGTGATTTCACCGTCTGGCCGGTAAAACTTGATGCCGTTCCGGTCAAACGGGATGTGGCTGCCCGTTACCATGATGGCGGGGATGCCCTCATTTTGCGCGTACAGCGCCAGGGCCGGTGTTGGCAGTGCGCCGCAAAAATCCACCTCGATGCCCTGTGAATGCAGGGCCGCAGCACAAGCCGCCACGATACGCGGACTGCTCGGCCGCAAATCCATACCCAGGGCCACACGGGCAACCGTAAAAGACTGTCTTACCACCGAAAGGAAGGCCGCAGCATAAGCGGCGCAAACTTCATTTGTCATCTGGCTGACCAGACCGCGCGCGCCGCTGGTGCCGAATGCCACGCCGCTGTTATCCATCACGTCGCGAATTTTGACCGTTTTCAATTGTTTCACTCCCTCTATGGTTGGCAGGCGCATGCTCACCGCGTGGATGAACAGCCCGCGAGCATTTTACTGTGTTGCGATACCTGCCAGCGGTGTTTTTAGGTGTTATAGTTAGCGCCGTTAAATTCGCGGGGAAATGATGATGCGCACCTTATGGATCGTTTTATTGACCTTGCTGCTGAGCGGTTGCGGCTATAACACTTTTCAGACCAGCGACGAACAGATCAAGGCGAGTTGGGCCGAAGTGCTGAACCAGTATCAGCGGCGCGCAGATCTGATTCCCAACCTGGTCAACACCGTCAAAGGCTATGCCGCGCAGGAAAAGGACGTGCTGCTGGGCGTCACCGAGGCGCGTTCAAAGGTGGGCAGTATTCAGGCCACGCCTGAGCTGATCAACGACCCGGAAGCCTTCGCTAAATTTCAGGCCGCGCAAGGTCAACTGACTTCGGCCTTGAGTCGTCTGCTGGTGGTGTCGGAAAATTACCCGCAACTCAAATCCGACCAGAATTTCCGCGATTTACAGGCGCAACTGGAAGGCACGGAGAACCGCGTTACCGTGGCGCGCAACCGCTACATCAAGGCGGTGCAGGAATACAACATCGCGGTGCGTTCCTTCCCCAGCAATCTGACCGCAATGGTGTTCGGCTACACGGTGAAGCCGTCCTTTACGGTGGAGAATGAGAAAGAAATATCTCACGCGCCGACCGTGGATTTCACCGCACCAAAACCTGTACTACCTGCAAAATGAAAATTCTGGGCGGGCTGTTGCTTGGGCTGCTGCTGATTGGCGCGGCACAGGCCGAGGTGGCTGTGCCGCCGCTGACCCAGCGCGTCACCGATGTTACCGCCACGCTGGATGCGCAACAGACGCAGTCGCTTGAAGCGCGCCTCGCGGCTTTTGAGCAACAGAAGGGCGCGCAGCTTGCTGTTTTGATAGTGCCTACCACCCAACCTGAAACCATCGAGCAATACGGCCTGCGCGTCGTCGAGGCGTGGAAGCTCGGGCGCAAGGGTGTGGACGATGGCGCATTGCTGCTGGTCGCCAGGGATGACCGGGCGTTGCGCATCGAGGTGGGCTACGGGCTGGAAGGCGCGCTCAACGATGCCACGGCCAACCGCATTGTCGAGGAAGTCATCGTGCCGCGATTTAAAAGCGGTGAGTTTTATCCGGGAATTGATGCGGGTGTGTCGGCCATCATCAAGGTCATAGATGGAGAGCCCTTGCCGCCACCTGAACAGGCTGGGGGGGGTGGCAGGCAGGATGTCGAGTCCTTGATGTTTATGGGTTTTGTGATTGCTGTGGCGCTGGGCGGTATGCTGCGCGCGCTGATAGGACGTTTTCCGGCTGCTGCACTGGTAGGTGGTGTGTTGGGTGGGCTGGCCTGGCTGACGGTTGCCTCTGGGTTGATCGCGTTATTTTCAGGTCTGGCGGCTTTCGTATTTGTGTTGCTGGGCGGGGCAGGACGAGGTATGGGTGGGCATGGTGGCGGTGGGTTCGGCGGAGGCTCATCCGGTGGCGGTTACAGCGGAGGAGGATTTAGCGGTGGAGGCGGCGGTTTTGGCGGCGGCGGTGCCTCGGGGCGGTGGTGATGGGTGGAACTGAGATGAATTTCAAACGGGTGATGCGGCATCTCTCAATCGGGCGCGCGGCGGTGCGGCGCGCATTTTCGCGCCAGACACTGGAAGCGATTGAGTGTGCCATCAGGCAGGCTGAGGCGCGGCACGACGGGCAGATACGTTTCGCGGTGGAGGCATCGTTGGAACTGACGCCGCTGCTGGCCGGGCAGACCGCGCGGCAACGCGCGATTGAGGTGTTCTCCGAGTTGCATGTGTGGGATACCGAGCACAATAACGGGGTGTTGATCTATCTGCTGCTGGCGGATCGGGATGTCGAGATTGTCGCGGATCGCGGCATCCATGCCAGGCTGGGGGCGGAAGTATGGGAGGTGATGTGTCAGGAGATGGAAGCGGCGTTTCGCGCAGGATGTTTTGAATCGGGTGTATTGAGCGGCATCCATGCGGTGGGCGAACATCTTTCGCGTCACTTTCCGGCGCGCAGCGACAAGCTGAATGAAATACCGGACAGCCCAGTGCTGTTATAGCGGACGGATCTGCTGTTCGTGCGCGGATTTATTTCTTTATTTACAATATGTTGGCAGCTTCCTCGAAAGACAGGCGCGGGCCGCGCGGAAATAACTTTGATGCGTCCCCATAGCCGAGGTTGATCAGAAAATTGGATTTGATTCTGGTGCCGGAGAAAAACTCCTGGTCCACTTTCTCATTGTCAAAGCCTGACATGGGCCCTGCATCGAGTCCAAGCGCCCGCGCGGCAAGAATCAGGTAAGCACCCTGTAATGTGGCGTTGCGGAATGCGGTGGTGTCGATCAGCGGCGGGTTGCCGACGAACCAGGCGCGCGCATCGGTATGCGGGAACAGCAGGGGAAGTTTTTCGTAAAATTCGTGATCTTGCGCGATGATAACGGTGACCGGTGCGGTACGCGTTTTTTCCTGATTTTCAGGAATCATGGCAGACAGCAGGCGCTGTTTTGCTGAGGGGCTCTTTACGAATACGATGCGCGCGGGGCATGAATTGGCGCTGGTGGGCGCCCATTTCATCAAGTCATAAACCTGACGCAACAAATCGTCACTTACCGGCTGGTCCAGCCAGGCGCTGTGGGTGCGTGCGTTGCGGTAGAGAATATCCAAACTGCGGTCATCGAGTTGCATGTGATTTCCTTTCGTCTTAAATGCGCAGCCCCCACCATCCAGGGGCAGGGGCTTTGCAAGTCAATCGCGTAAAAATGAGGAGCGGGGGCTGATTACTTCAGCTTGTCGATGCCCATCATTTTAAGGATGCTGCCCTCGTAAAATGGCTCGGAAGAGCCTTTTTTCATTTTACGGATGAAGTATTTTTCAAATGCAACCTTGGCGAGGTGTACCCATTTGCCTTCAGAGAACCAATTGACGTTGCGCGGCGGGATTTGAGGTATCGCCACGAACGCTACGCCGCTTTCACCGAAGTCGGCCAGACAGACGGCGTTCCAGGTCGCTTCCTTGTCCGCAGGCTTGCCCGCCAGTTCGGCATGGATGTTATGTACGGTGGCGGTCACCATGGATTCGATCATGTAGCCGGTTTTGGGCGTGCCGACCGGGATCGGAGTTGCTTCCACCGGCGGAATGGCAACGCACACGCCCACCGCGAAGATGTTCTTGTATTTCGGGTTGCGCTGGTGCTTGTCCACAATGACAAAGCCGCGCGCCTGAACCAGTCCCTCAATGCCGAACACGGCGTCCACGCCCTTGAAGGCAGGCAGCATCATGCTGTAGCTAAAGGGCAATTCGTGTTTTTGTTTCTCCGCGCCCATATCGTCATGTTCGGTGACATACATTTTCCCCGCTTCGACCTTGGTGACTTTGGCGTTGCAAATCCACTTGATGCCCTTGTCGCGCATGCCCGATTCGAGGATGCCCTTGGAATCGCCCACGCCACCCAATCCGAGGTGACCGATGTAGGGTTCGGATGTGACGAAAGTCATCGGCACTTTGCTGCGGATCTTGCGGCGGCGCAAGTCGGTTTCCATGATGAAGGCATATTCGTAGGCGGGGCCGAAGCAGGAGGCTCCTTGCACGGCGCCGACCACGATGGAGCCTGGGTTCGCGCAGAAATTCTCCCATTCGTCGTGCGATTTCATCGCGTGATCGACATGGCATACCGAATAGGTGTGCCCGCCGTGAGGCCCCAGTCCTTCGACTTCCTCGAAGGCGAGTTTGGGGCCGGTTGCGATGATCAGGTAGTCGTAATTGACGGAATTTCCATCGTTCAATTCAAGCTGATTTTTGTCCGGGTGGACGCGTTTCACACCGGTGGATATGAAGTTGATTCCCTTGCGCTCCAGATACGAGCGAATCGGGAACTCGATTTGTTTGCGGTTACGCCACTTGACGCCTACCCAGGGATTGGACGGAACGAAGTGAAAATTCTCACTGTTCGATATGACAGTAACCTTGTCGCCTTTGCCGATCAACTCCTGCATCTCGTAGGCGGCTGGCATGCCGCCAATACCTGCTCCCATGATTACGATGTGTGCCATGCTTCCCTCTCCCCGGTTGTTGTTAAATGACTACTGATGCTGCATGCTGTTTTGCTGTTAAATTTGGCGTGCGTAACAAGGCTTTCAGTTGCGCGTCAGCGGTTCCTCGGTGCCCGGCATTCCTTGTTCCTTGGTGAACAGGACGGCAGCCTTCACGCGTGAAGATAAATTGAGCTTGTTCAGAATGTGGCGCACATGCTGTTTCACTGTGTCGTAACTGATGTGCAAGGTCAGTGCGATTGCCTTATTGCTCTCGCCGCGCGACAGCAATTGCAGTATCTCGCGTTCACGTTCAGTCAGCAGTTTGAACGAGTTTTTCGGCTCCTGTCCCAGCTGATCGCCGCGCAACATTTCGATCATCTTTACTGTCATGGTGGGAGCGACGACCAGTTCTCCGGCGGCCACGCGGCGAATTGCATCCACCACCTCGTCCGGGGCCATATCCTTGAGCAGATAACCGCGCACCCCGGCGCGTATTGCATTTCCCAGGTCAACCTCGGAATCGCTCATCGTGAGCATGATGGCAGGCGTCAGATAACCTTCACTGCGCAACTGCTCCAGCAGCGATATGCCATCCAGCGGTTTCATGCGCAGATCGACTATCAGCAGATCGGGTTTTTTGCCCAGCAGGGTGCGCAGTTCGTCTATTCCCCCGGTTGCGCCAAGCACGTCGAAGCCATAACAATTGGACAGTAATTCACTCAGCCCCTGACGACATAGACACTGGTCATCTACAAGTACCACTTTTATTTTGTCAGTCATTCACAACTCTCCAGTCCAACGGTGGTTCGGGAAAAAACAATTGCACCTGCGTACCCAAGCCTGCGGCACTGTCGACTTTGATCTCGCCGCCTATACGGTGTGCCCGCTCGCGCATGATCATCACGCCGTAGTGTCCTTCTACGGGCGTGAAAGTGCAAGCGCCGCTACCGTTGTCTTCAATGGTGAACACGTAGTAGCCAAACTTGGCAGCGACGAACAGACGCGCATGCGTCGCGCCGGAATGGCGGGCGATATTGGTCAGCGCCTCGCGCACGATGTTATAGACCTGAATTTCGTGTTCGAGCGGCAGTTCCAGATCGACTAATCGGTTGTGGTATTTAAGTACGATGTTGTTGCGCTTGCGAAACTCGCTGGCGAGGTCTTGCAATGCAGCCGACAGCCCGCCATGGTTCATGTCGCAACGAAAATCGGTGATGAGCTCCCGCGCACTCTTTTGTCCTATTTCCAGCGCTTCATCCAGATCGCGCGCATATTTGGTAGCCATCACTTGATTGCCGGTACGGATGGACTCAAGAAGCAGGTTTACGCGCATGCGCGAGTAGGTCAGCGTTTGTGCCAGCGAGTCGTGTATATCGTTGGCGATGACCTGCCGTTCGGCCAGTAGCTCGATGCGCCTGACATCGCGGTTGACGCGCGTGTGTTCGATGGTAGCGCTCGTCAATTCGGCAAAAGCCGCCAGCGTATTCATGACCTGGCTCGCTGCTGTGCGTGGCACGTCGAAGAAAACAGTCAAAATACCGAGCGGGGCGCCGGGCGAATTCTGTGCTTCGAGCGGAGCGGCAACCAGAGACTGAAAACGGCAACTGGCGTGGGGGCAATTTTGCCGCGAGTTGCATGCACTGATGTCTGAGGCGTGAACAACATGACCGAGGCTGGTGTTGTCGCTGACTTCGCAATCCAGCTCGACAAAATTCTCGGCTTCTTCCTGTAGATCGGCAGAGAGCCCTGCCGAACTGATAATTTGCAGGGTGCGTCCATCGGGGGATAACAGTCTTACCACACCTGCGGTCGCATTGACCGTGCCGATGATGCTTTCCAGAAAGGTTTCCAGCAGCGTTTTGAGGTCGCCCGCGCGCGGCGCCGTGAACTCATGCGTCAGGCACACTCCTATACCGCCATCTTTTCCGGGTGGCGTGAAGTCTGGATCGCGTACCCACAGGAATGTGCTGTTATCGGCGATAGTGATCGGGATCGTTTTTTTTTGCATCAACTTGGTGGACAGTTTCAAAAAACGTAGCGCAGACTAAGGCGAATCCCTAAAAATATCAACAAGCCAAATGAAAAAATGGTTTGTTTACCCATCAGAGTTATATATGACCCTACCCGATGTGGGTATAGACACCCGGCAGTACGATTGCGCCTAATAGCCCAACTTACAGTTTCGCCGAACGCAATGCTGAGTCTGCCCTGGTTTATAAATTTACCATTAACAGTTTGTTATGCCGATTTACGCGCGAACTGAATCACCTGGATCAGGCAGGCGCGTCAGTTTACAAGAGTTTCAGAATAAGCTTAATATGGCTGCCGTGCGCCGGGAGTTTGTCCGTAACTCATTAGGAAATGTATCGCTTCGCTTGTACTCGGGTAGATATTAAATCTATTTATTAATTAAATGGTTACATCAGGCAGCTGGCAAGTGTTGGGTGCCGTGCGGGATACGAAATAAATGAAAATCTGTATCGTTTCTGACAGCCATGATCGCGCAGAACCCCTCGCGGCGGCGATTGCCAAAGCGCAACTGGCGGGCGCGCAGGCCGTTATTCATTGCGGCGATCTGATCGGTGCGAACACGCTGCGCACTTCGCTCAAGCTGGGTATTCCGCTGCATGTGCTGCATGGCAACAATATCGGCGACCAGATGGCGATGCACAGGATGATGGCCAAGACCGGCGGATTGATGACTTATTACGGGCAGGATGCGGAACTGGAACTGGGCGGACGGCGCATTTTTGCCACGCATTTTCCGCATTATGGTCGGGGCATGGCATGTACCGGGGATTACGATGTGGTCTGCTGCGGTCACAGCCATGTCGCAGAAATTATCTGGCAAGCCAATATCAAGGGAGGGCGGACGCTGCTGGTCAATCCGGGCTCGGTTTCCGGGATCGGTGCGCCGGGAGTGGAAGAAATGTTCACCTGGATTTTGGGCGATCTGAACAGCATGGTTTTTGAAATCCATACGCAGGAGCACTGAATATGCATACTGTTGACCACAGCAACTATTTTCAACGGAGGTTCGAGTGACGGCTTCAATCGCAACCAACCAGACCATCCTGGTCGTGGGCGGCGGAATCAGTGGCATGACAGCGGCGCTGGAAGCTGCTGAATGCGGCAAACAGGTGATGCTGGTCGAACGCAATGCCACGCTGGGCGGGCGCACCGCGCTGATGAACCGCTATTTTCCCAAGATGTGTCACCCGACCTGCGGGCTGGAAATCAACCTGCGCCGTTTGAAGGGCAATCGCAATGTGCGCGTCATGACGCTGACCGAAGTGCTTGCCGTGACCGGGCAGCGTGGCGATTACACGGTGACGCTGAAAGTCGCGCCGCGCTACGTCAATGAGAATTGCACGGCTTGCGGAGATTGCGCCAGGGTCGTCGAGGCCGAGATTGATAACCCCTACGAATACGGTCTGGCCAAGACCCGTGCCGCCTATCTGCCGTACGCGATGGCTTACCCGCAACGTTATGTGCTCGATGCTTCCATCGTCGGCACGCCCGACGGCGAAAAAGCCAGAGCCGCCTGCAAGGTGGATGCCGTCGATCTGGAGATGCGGGAACAGACCATCGAGATCAAGGCAGGTGCCGTGGTCTGGGCGACTGGCTGGAAACCTTACGACGCGGCAAAAATACAGCCCTACGGTTATGACCGCTTCGCCAATGTCATTACCAGTCTCGAATTTGAACGCCTCGCTGATCCGCACGGCCCGACCGGCGGCCGTTTGCTGCGTCCGTCGGACGGCAAGGAAGCGAAGAATATCGCCTTCATTCAGTGCGCCGGGTCGCGCGACGAAAATCATTTGCGCCACTGCTCGCGCATCTGCTGCATGGCTTCGCTGAAGCAGACGCAATATGTGCGTGAGGCCTGTGGTGATACCGGCAAATCGACGGTGTATTACATCGACCTGCGCACCATTGACCGTCTTGAGGATTTTTACCTGAAAGTGCAGCAAGACCCGACGGTTTCGTTCATTAAATCGAAAGTGGCAAAAATCATCGAGGACAAGGACGGTAATCCGGTGCTGCATGGCGTGGACACCGAAGGCTACCATCGTTACGCGACGCCTCACGATCTGGTCGTGCTGGCGATTGGCATGGAGCCGGAGACCAACGGTATCAAGCTGCCGGACGACATGCTGCTCGACTCGTCGGGTTTCATCGAAGGCTCGCAGGACGAGGGCATGTTCGGCGCGGGTGCCGCGACCAGTCCGCTCGACGTGAACCGTTCGGTGCAAAGTGCAACGGCGGCCGCATTGCGGGCGATCAAGGTGATACACAAAACGTCCGCAGTGGAGGGATAAGAGATGGCTGACAATAAATTTGCTGCATACATCTGTTCCGGTTGCGGCATCGGCGATAAGCTCGATGTCGGTACGATGGAAAAGGTCGCAAAAAAAGAAGGCAAGATGGCGGTGGTGAAGAGCCACCCGTTTTTGTGCTCAAGCGAAGGTGTTCAGACGATCAACGACGATATAGCGAATGAGGGCGTCACGCACATTTGCATCGCCGCTTGTTCGCGCCGTGCCAAAACCGAAGCATTTTATTTTCCGAGCGTTGCCATGTCGCGCGCCAACTTGCGCGAAGGCGTGTTGTGGGTAATCGCCGAGGGCGATGCACACGACGAAGTCCGTCAGGAAATGGCCGATGACTATGTGCGCATGGGCTGCGCAGAAGTCAAGAAAATGAAGCTGCCTGAAGGCAATCCGAACCACGGCGGAAACAAGCGCATTCTTGTCGTCGGCGGCGGTATGTCCGGCATGACCTCGGCGCTGGAAGCCGCCGAAGCGGGTTATGAAGTGGTCATCGTCGAGAAGCAGCCGCAGCTTGGCGGCTGGGCGAACAGGCTGTGGAAGCGCGTGCCGTTCAGGGCGCCGTATGCCGAACCGCAGGACACCGGTGTGGCGGAACTTGCCGCGCGGGTGAGCGCGCATCCGCGCATCAAGTTACACCTGAATTCGAGCGTCGCCGAGACAGCGGGCGCACCGGGCCGTTTCAACATCAAAGTTGCGCAGGAATCGGGTGCTGTGACCGAAGAGGCTGTCGGCGCCATCGTTCAGGCAACCGGCTTTACCGCTTACGATATTGCCAAACTGCCCGAACTGGGCGGTGGTCAGGCCAACGTGCTGGATCAGGCGGGCCTCGAAGCGCTGGCGCGGTCGGCCAATGGTGCGGCACTCAAACGCGGCGATGGCAAAGAAATTAAATCTGTGGTTTTCGTTCAGTGCGCCGGACAACGCGACGATACGGGTACGCATCTGCCTTATTGTTCCGGACATTGTTGTGCGACCAGCATCAAGCAGGCCATGTATTTCAAGGACAGCAACCCCGACATCGACACCGTGGTGATGTACACCGATCTGCGCGTGCCCGGCATGGGCGAGGACTTTTACCGTAGCGCCCAGAATAAGGGCGTCACCTTCACCAAGGGCAAGGCATCCGGTGTGGAGAGCAACGGCTCGGGTTGCAGAGTCAACTTTCGCGATCTGATTCTCGATGAAGATACCAGTGTGGAGGCGGATCTGGTGGTGCTGGCTACCGGTCAGGTGCCCAGTTCAGGCGTTGACCTCGAAGCATGGAATCCGGTGGTAAGCGCAGCCGATGGCGGTTCCGAGGAGGCCAAACAAAAGAAGGCGGAGATGCAGAAAATCTCCATACTCAACCTGAACTACCGGCAGGGGCCGGACATGCCGCAGTTCAAGTACGGCTTTGCCGACTCGCATTTCATCTGCTTCCCCTACGAGACCCGCCGTACCGGCATTTATGCCGCAGGCCCGGTGCGCCGTCCGATGGATATACTACAGGCGACGGAAGACGCTACGGGGGCTGCCCTCAAGGCCATCCAGGCGGTGGAGAACGCCAGCCTGGGCCGTGCCGCTCATCCGCGTTCCGGCGATTTGTCCTTCCCGAGCGCGCGCCTCGAAGGCTGCACGCAATGCAAACGCTGCACGGTGGAATGCCCGTTCGGTGCGATAGACGAAGATGAGCGGCGCTTCCCGCTGTTCAACGAGGAACGCTGCCGCCGCTGCGGCACCTGCATGGGCGCCTGCCCGGTGCGTGTGATTTCGTTCGAAAACTATTCGGTGGATACCGTCGGCTCGCAGATCAAATCAGTAGATATGCCCGATGAGTTTTCGGAGAAACCGCGCATTTTGATTCTGGCTTGCGAGAACGATGCCTACCCTGCGCTCGATATGGCAGGTCTGTCACGCACCGTTTATTCGGCTTTCGTGCGCGTCATTCCGGTGCGTTGCCTGGGTTCGGTGAATACCATCTGGATCACCGATGCGCTCAATGCCGGTTACGACGGGGTGATGATGATGGGCTGCAAAAAGGGTGATGACTACCAGTGCCACTTTGTCAAAGGATCGGAACTCGCCCATTACCGCATGAGCAAGATCGGCGACACGCTGAGTCAGCTTGGTCTGGAACCCGAACGTGTGGTCACGCACGAAGTGGCGATCACCGACAATGCGCGGGTCGCTCAATACATCAACGATTATGTGGCCCAGATCAACGAGATCGGTATGTCGCCCCTGAAGGGCTTCATTTAAGGAGCAGGCTATGAGCAATCAAAATCAACAAGCCGTCGCCCGTTACCAAAACAATTTCCTCAAGGAGGTCGAGGAACGTGTCGAGGACGGTGACTGGGTCAAGATGTGCATGCAATGCGGCGTGTGCGCGGGTTCCTGCCCGCTGGGTGACGCTTGGGAGCACACCCCGCAAAAAATCTTCATGATGATCCGCGCGGGTAAACGCGAGGAAGTGCTGACCTCCGATGCCATGTGGATGTGTACTTCTTGTTATAACTGCATCGTGCGCTGTCCGCGCAAGCTGCCGATCACTCACATCATGCACGGCTTGGCCAATTACTCGCATCGTCTCGGCCTGGCGCCAAAGGGGCAGCCGACGC
This sequence comes from uncultured Gallionella sp., assembly GCA_964385275.1. GTDB lineage: Bacteria > Pseudomonadota > Gammaproteobacteria > Burkholderiales > Gallionellaceae > Gallionella. The sequence goes on from CAYLOK010000026.1 coordinate 23,024, forward strand.
GCGTCATCGCCAAACTGTTTTGGGAAAATCTGGTGAAGACCGGCCGGGTCAATGAACTCAAGTTTTCGCTGGCGATGTATTTCAAGGACGGCTTTGTGCAGGGTATCAAAAATGCGTTGGCGATGCAGAGCGTAGGGCTGGGATTGATGAAGGCGAAACGCCTTAACCCGATGGAAATTATCGGCGGGCACAAATGCAAGGATCTCGGCGGCATCCATAAAATGATCGCCAAGGCGCGCGAAATAGAAGACCGCAAGAAAGGTTACACTTCCTGACGGAAGGTGATGGAGAGAGATAAACATGGCCAAGAAAAACTATGCGTTTTACCCCGGTTGCTCTTCCCAGAAGGGGGCATCTGCGTCGAACTTTGCGACCTCTATTGAGGTGATGTGCGAAAAACTGGACATACAGCTCAACGAGATTCCAGACTGGAATTGCTGTGGCGCTTCCATCGGTTACGGTGAGGGCGGCGAGTTGCCGCGTCTGGTTCTCAGCGCCCGCAATCTGGCTCTGGCCGAGTTGCATCTGCCCGGACAGGATATGGTTTCCGGTTGCCCGGCCTGCTGGCTGTCCAGCCGTGAAACCGTCGAGAAGCTGCATGAGTTCGATGGCTTGATGGCCGAGACCAATGAAGCTCTCAAAGAAGCCGGGCTCAATTTCAAGGATACCGTCAAGGCGCGTCACATCGTCGAAGTGCTGATTGAGGATGTGGGGTTCGCGGGCATGAAGAATGCGGTGGTCAAGCCGCTGGAAGGCTTGAAAATCGCCGGTTACGTCGGTTGCCAGACTAATCGCCCCTTCGGCATAGACGGAGAATCTTTCGAAAATCCGCAATATCTTGACAAGATGATAGAGACCGTCGGCGCGGAAGCGGTCAGCAATTATGACCAGAAAGTGACCTGCTGTGGCGGCGCGCTGGCTTTTTCCGAGCCGGAAAAATCGCAAAAACAGATACGCGACATCGTCGAATCAGCCTACGATCACGGCGCCGAAATGATCGTCACCCCCTGCCAGTTGTGTCAGGCCAATGTTGAAATATATCAGTCCGAGATCAACAAGAAAAAAGGCACCAAACTCGCCATGCCGGTCATGTATTACTCGCAGTTGATGACTGTTGCCTACGGTGGGAACGCGAAACAGGCGGGGCTGGACGGGAATATCATACACTCGCAAAAATTGCGCGACATTGCCGCCAAGTGATGATTTATTACTGTCAGACAACGCCGGTCTGCCCCGAAATGTGTGTTTGCTTTTTTGCACAACTCTCACGACAGCAGTTATTATGGCCGACCCGTTAGATCAGGAGAGATGCACATGCAACACTTGACCCCCAAAGAGGCGCACCAGTTTCTGCAAGATAACCCGGAAGCAGTATTTATCGACGTGCGCAGTGAAATGGAACACATGTTCATCGGTCGTCCTGAAGGCTCCATGTTGATCCCCTGGGTCGATGGTCCTGACTGGGATTACAACCCGGACTTTGTCTCGCATGTAAAAAAGGCAGCCAGCGTGAATCGTCCTGTCGTACTGATCTGTCGTTCAGGCCGCCGTTCGGTGGATGCCGGATTGGCGCTTGAAAAGGCCGGGCTTCAGGAAGTGTACAACGTGCTGAATGGCTTTGAAGGCGACCTTGATGAACACCATCACCGCAACTCGCACAACGGCTGGCGCTTTGACGGCCTGGCCTGGGCGCAGACCTAGATTTTGGAACTTCCCATGAACAACACCGTCCCGGATTTTACCGAAGCCGAGCAAAAGCTGGTCGCCACTCAACTGTTTCACCGTTACGGCAAACTGGTTCCACTGCAACTTGCCGACAGTGAATTGCAGCTCGATTCCGCCTCCTCACACTTGACCTTGTGTCCCACACTTTACTGGACAGAACGCGGTGCGCATTTTGTGATTTGCAAGATTGCCGACGGGCGCTATCGCAGCCAGTTTTTCTATTCCGAGGCCGATCAATATGGCACCGGAAAAGACGAATATCCGGATCTGCGCGCATGCGTCGTGACCTTATTGCAAGTGCAATCCGATCACGAGCGTCATCTGTCCAATATTTCCTCCGGTGCCACCGCAGCCAATCTTGATGACGAATACTCCGGGCCGCTGGTGATCTGACCCGGGTTAGCCGGCAATCGCACCGTGATGCAGCATAGCCTTTAACTGTTTGATTATATTGAAATTAAACCGGCTTGACGGGGCTGCTTCAATACGGGTGTGGGTGTGGTTGCTCACGACAAAGGCATCGAAACCTGCCTTGCGCAGATACGATGATTTTTCATCCGGCACATTGCCGAAAGCGCGCAACTCACTTTTATAGCCGTAGCGCTCGCGCAGCAGTCGCGCAGTTGCGTAGCCGTTGCTGCCGGAAAATTTATCAAACTCGATGGCGATCACAGTGAGGTCGTCAATGTCGTGTGCTATCGCCTCCGCATCTTCTTCGGCATTCAACCAGACGCCGAGCGGCCAGCCGTGTTCGTATTCGCGGTGTATCAGTTCAGCACGGCGCGCCTGCCAAACCGATAGCGGCACCAGCAGCGGACCTACCGGTAACCGGACACTCTGTGGCGTATCGCGTTTGCTGAGTGTCAGGGTTTTCCATGCATCAATCACGATGCGGTCATTCTTGATTAGCTTAAACATCGACTTCCTGCCTTTCTGTATCCTGAACAAAAGATAGTTGAAATAACTGATCCCAACTCGTTGAGGCGCAGTCTAGCGATGTTTTATATGTAAGTTAAATAGTTATTTATTGTATCTAAATAACTAATTGGTATATATGAGGCGCAGTGAAATCTCACGCATGTCTGACAGGCTGCAAGAAGTTGCTTCTTAGCTCCCGGATCGCACCTTGCCTATGGGATCAGCGCCGATGGTGCCGCGCAGGCTTTGCAGGTAGGCGCTGCTGTTCACCCGTTTCAGCTTGGCTCTGGCTCCTTCGAGGCGATGCTGTATGTCGAGCTTCTCCGCTACATCGCGATGGCTGGCGCGGCTTGCGAAGGCCTCCAGATAGGCGATATGGCGCTCCCACAGGCGAATATCCCGCGCCTGCTTGATTTCCAGACGTTCGAGATACCAGTCGGAAGCGAGCAGCGCTTCGCGGGTAAACAGGCAGCGGATGGCAGGATTGTGTACGTCCATGCCCTGATAACTGCCTGTTGCCATGATGTGGAGCAGCGCTCTGAGCGGCGGGCAGGCATCGTCCGCATTGCCGATTTCCAGATAGAGCGCAGCGACTTTTTGCTGCGCTTCGACGATATTTTCCACGCCATCAACGAATATGCCCAGATCCTGGGTTTCCGGTTTGAGGATGTGCTCGCCGAATACCGCACGGGGTGCATCGAACATCTTGCCCATAAAGCCGTGCACAAAGCGTTCGGTAATGCGGTAGCCCAGGCGGCTGGCCTGAATCAGGCGTCCCTGATATTCAAAATCTTCGACTTTTTCCAGATAACCGTTTTCGATCAGAAAGCGCGGATCGCGAGCCTGCGGTGACAGGCGCGACCAGATTTCCGGCACCAGCAGGCTGATGTCGTGATCGACGCGGAGATTGGGGCCGACATGTCCGGCGGCGGTTGAATATCCGGCGTAGCCGCTGAGAATAAAGGACACCAGCGCGTTGTTGAGGTCGATTGTGGGACGCAGTGCGTTGAACGGCCCCTTGGTGAGCGCGCCTTCGCTGCCCGCACCGGTGGTGGAGGGCGACTTGCCGGTGAGGCTGCACACGAAGTCCATGAACAGCTCGGGCAACTCCTGATAGTGGATCGGGTTATACACCGCCAGCGGGCGGATGCCGGGTGACGGCGGGTTGTTGCGGCGGCCGGTGAGCACGGCGTTGACCTGTTCCACCACGGTGGTGCCGAGCGGTACGCGGCGGTTGAAGCGCGCGCCGATTTCGGCGACGTAGCGCCGCACCGGGTGGGCAATATCGGGACGCAGCTGGAGGTAGCGCGGGTTTTTGCTTGGTTTGCCGTCAACCAGACGGGGGTGGGCCGAGGATACTACGGTCTGACCCGCATCGTGTGCTTCCTGCAAAATTTTACGCATCGGCTCGGTGTACTGGCCGAAGCCCACCACGTCCTCGATGATTTCGCTCAGCGTATCACCCTTGAGCGGCTGGTAATTCGCCAGAAAGTTATCGTGCCGCGCGATGTCTTTTTCGGTCTGCTTGTCGAAACCGTGATGGATCGCGTCATCCGGCCGCTGGAACAGGCGATATTCGCAATTGCACACCAGCTTGACGGACGGGTCGGCACTTTTCGGCGAGGTGTTGGGCAACATTTCGCCAGGGACGACCACCGAAGCGCTGATGTCGTCTTCCATCTGTACTTTTTCGGCGGGAATGAAGTCCTGGCGCATCTTGAAGACGCGCCATGAACCTTTTTCCGTGAAGCCGACGCGCAGATAGGAGCCGACCAGCTTTCTTTCGCCCAGCTTCAGTTCATGGCCGGGATGGCCGTTGACGAAATCAACGGACAAATATTTGCGCCAGTCATTACCCCATTCCTGGCGATACATGCGTTTGATGACAAAAACCAGTGCAAGAATACGGTCCGGGATTTCTTCCAGCCATGCGTTGAATTCGTTGCTGTAAGAGTTGGACTGGGTGAGTACCTTGATTACCGAGCCCATGCTGCGCTCTGTACTGAGCAGGGTACGGCTGGGGTGGCGATCCTCGGACTCGAAACCCGGCTTGAAGCGTGCCGCGTAGTCGCGGTTGAAAATGGCCTCGACCTGGTCGAGATCGTGTTCCAGATTGGACACAAACAGCGGGGCGTAGATCACGGCATCGGTCATGGACTTGGAAATTTCCGACTTGCCGCCGCCCGACACGGTGCAGGGCTTGTGGCAGAAGGTGCCTTCAGGATCGGTGCCCACCAGGCGCCAGGAAGGTGCGCCGGGGTGTTTCTGCATCTCGACCTTGTAGCCATTGGGCTGGATGTAGATTTTGCCGGGTTGCAGCTTGATGGATTGCTGCGCGCCGTCCTTGAACCAGTTGATGGTCTGGTCAGGCAGGTACATGCGCAAATCCTGCGGTACATAGATCACTTCGGGATATTGCCTGTCGATGCCGTAGCCTTGCGGCTGGAGGTGCATCAGGTCACTGTAGTTTGCCGCCATTTCCTCGAAGCTGTAACCGGCCACATGGGTGATGCTGTCCACACCGAATTCCTCGCCGTGGTTATGGCGCGGAAAAGCCAGCGCGCCGCCGGAGTGCTCCTCTTCGGCCAGACCGAACAGATTGGCGGCGTAGCTGATCTGGGTTTTAACTTCCTTTTTGCAATAGCCGTAATAATTGTCGGCCAGGATAGTGACGATCACGCCATGCTCATCGCGGGCGGTGATCTTGAAGGCGGCGCCGTCGTTGTACAGTTCGCCCTCGCTACTCCAGCACATGTCATCCGCCCGTTGGCGGTCGGTGGCGTTATCCCGGCGGGGCAGGCCAAGTTGTTTTTTGGTGAGCTGAAGCAGATGGGGTGCGAGGATGACGCAGCCGCTGTGGCCCGACCAGTGATCCACATCCAGGCCTGCATCGTTTGAAGCCAGTACCGGATTGCCGCTGTTGCCGAAAATGCTTTCGACGAAATCGAGATTGCTCACCAGGCTGCCGGGGGCAAAAAAGCGGATTTCCATGCTTTTTTCCGCCTCATGGCCCGGAATTTCGGGACATACGACAGGGCGCAGCAGTAGTGAAACGAACATCTTTGCTTCTTCTTTCTGTCCGGCGGTAAAGGGCAGACGCAGCAAGTGTTCCGGCGGATTGAGCGCGGCTTCCAGCAGGCGTGCGAATACCCGTTTGGGTACCGCTTTTTTGTCGGCGGGAATGGGTAGTCCTCCCTCGGCTATATGGAACGAGCCTTTGGTGGTGCGCCTGTCATTGACGGGGTTGTGCAGCACGCCGTTGCGGATGCGGTAGCTGCTGACATACTCGCTCTGGAATTCGTCCAGTCTGGCAGGCAGGGAAAGTTCACGTGCCATGCCGTGGCGATCGAGAATCAAGGTGTTTTCCGGCAGGCGCGGCACGCCCCCTTCGGCTACGTCGGCAAGATAATCGTCAATAAAGGACTGGATGCGCTGGTCGGGCGGGCACAAATAGCCTGAAAGCAGGCGGGATTTCTCCCGGTAGCTCTTCAGGAGGTTGTTGGCAACCTGGAGAAAGCTGCTGTCGCTGCCTTCCTCGCAGGCCGGTTGTCCGGACGAGGATAATTTCAGATTGATATACAGTTGCAGGCGTTCGCGTGCCAGTTGCGGGTCTTCGGAGCTGTCGCCCAGACCGAGAAATTGATTCATGTCCATAGTGCGTTTGCCTTGCGTGCTTGCGCACAGCAAATCATAAAGCGCGATTTTACCCTGAAACGGTGCATGGATAGGCGTCCTTAACCATTAAGATTGCTTGTCATGGTTGAGAAGGATGGGCTGTTGGTGCTAGAATGCGCGTTGCGTCGGAATAGGCCGATGCAAATTTCCCGTTCGCACAAGTTGGGGTGCTCGAAAGAGTCAGGCTGGCGAATGGTAGTTTTAACCCTCACGATAGGAATAGTCATGGCTGTAACAATGCGTCAAATGCTGGATGCTGGTGTTCATTTTGGTCACCAAACCCGTTTCTGGAATCCAAAGATGGCTCCGTACATCTTCGGTCATCGCAACAGAATTCATATTATCAACCTGGAAAAATCCGTAGCCCTTTTTGCTGAAGCAGAAAACTATGTGCGCAAACTGTCTGCGAAAAAGGGCACTGTCCTGTTCGTGGCGACCAAGCGTCAGGCGCGTGAAATCATTCAGGAAGAAGCCGTTCGTGCCAATTCTCCGTTTGTCAATCATCGCTGGTTGGGCGGTATGCTGACCAACTACAAGACAGTGCAACAATCCATCAAGCGTCTGCGCGATCTGGAAGCTATGACGGCTGACGGCGCGGCTGAGGGTCTTTCCAAGAAAGAAGCCCTGATGATGAGTCGCGAGCTGGAGAAGTTGAATCGCAGTCTGGGCGGCATCAAGGATATGCCCGCTTTGCCGGACGCTTTGTTTGTTATCGACGTGGGTTACCAGAAGGGCGCCATCGTTGAGGCAATCAAACTGGGTATCCCGGTAATCGGTATTGTTGATACCAACAATTCACCACTGGGTGTGAACTTCGTGATTCCTGGTAATGACGATTCTACTCAGGCTATCCGTTTGTATGCTCGCGGTATCGCTGACGCCGTTCTGGAAGGTCGCGCGCAGGCATTGAATGAATTGGTTCAGCAAGTTGCCGAGCAAGAGCCAGAGCAAGTAGCCTAAATATCATCAAGGCGCGAAAAGGGGCGCAAGCCCCTTTTTTTGTAAGTTTTTTATCGGAATTATAGGAGTTGAACATGGCAGAAATTACCGCAAGTATGGTCAAGGAATTGCGCGAGGCGACCGGCCTTGGCATGATGGAATGTAAAAAAGCATTGGTTGAAGCTAACGGCGATTTCAAGCTGGCTGAAGAGCAGATGCGCATCAAGAGCGGCGCGAAGGCGAGCAAGGCTTCCTCGCGCGTTACCGCTGAAGGCGTTGTCAGTGCGTTTATCGCGGCTGATGGCAAAACCGGCGCTGTTGCTGAAATTAACTGCGAAACCGACTTTGTAGCCAAAAATGATGATTTCATTGCATTCGCCAGGAATGTTGCGGAAACCGTAGCGGCAAACAATCCTGCCGACCTCGAAGCATTATCCGCTATGACCATTGCCAATGGAGCGGGTAGCGTTGAAGAAATTCGCAAGGCGCTGGTGATGAAGTTGGGTGAGAACCTTACTGTGCGTCGTTTCGAGCGTTACGAAACCACCACGGGCACCTTGTCCAGCTACCTGCACGGCAGCAAAATCGGCGTGTTGCTGAACTTTACCGGCGGTGACGAAACACTGGGGCGCGACATTTCCATGCATATCGCGGCTTCCAAGCCTAAATCGGTCGATGCTTCCGGTGTGAATCCGGTGGACATCGAAACTGAACGTCGTATCGCCATCGAAAAAGCGCGTGAATCCGGCAAGCCGGAAGCGATGCTGGAAAAGATTGCTGAAGGTACGGTTGCCAAGTTCCTCAAGGAAGTCACCTTGTTGGGCCAGGTATTCGTCAAGGCTGAAGATGGCAAGCAGACGATCGAGCAATTGCTGAAGAACCGTGGCGCTTCCGTGACTGCGTTCCAGATGTTCGTTGTCGGTGAAGGCATCGAGAAGAAGGTTGAGGATTACGCAGCTGAAGTCGCTGCAACCATCGCTGCGGCTCAGGAGTAATCACCATGAACACACCTGTCTATAAACGCATACTGCTCAAGCTCTCCGGCGAAGCCCTGATGGGCGACGACAGCTATGGTATCAATCGTGCGGTTATCGAGCGCATTGTGGCCGAGATTGCGGAAGTGGTGGCGATGGGTGTGCAAGTGGCGATGGTGATCGGTGGCGGCAATATTTTTCGCGGCGTCGCTCCGGCGGCGGCCGGGATGGATAGAGCGACTGCCGATTACATGGGGATGCTGGCCACGGTGATGAATTCGATGGCGTTGCAGGATGCGATGAGCCGTTCCGGTCTGGAATGCCGCGTGCAATCCGCCCTGAATCTGGAGCAAGTCGCCGAGCCGTTCATTCGTGGCAAAGCCCTGCGTTATCTGGAAGAGGGTAAAGTGGTGATTTTCGCGGCAGGCATAGGCAGCCCGTTCTTCACGACGGATACCGCAGCCGCGTTGCGCGGCGTGGAAATGAGTGCCGAAGTCGTCATCAAGGCGACCAAGGTGGATGGAATTTATACTGCCGATCCAAGAAAGGATCCGCACGCCGTTCGCTATCAAAGCCTGAGCTTTGATGAGGCGATCAGCAAGAATTTACAGGTAATGGATGCCACCGCGCTGACCTTGTGCCGTGATCAGAAGTTGCCGATTATCGTGTTTAGTATCTTCAAACCGGGTGCGTTGAAGCGCGTGGTGTTCGGTGAGGGTGAAGGTACGCTGGTGCGTGTTGAGTAGCGTGGTGCTAACCACTCTCGCAAATTTAGGAGAAAACCATGATTGCTGAAATCAGAAAAGATACCGAGCAAAGAATGAGCAAGTCGCTGGATGCCTTGCGTGCTGACTTGGGTAAAGTTCGTACCGGTCGTGCGCATACCGGTTTATTGGATCACGTGATGGTGGATTATTACGGTAGTCCGACGCTGGTGACGCAAGTGGCCAACGTCACGCTGGTCGATTCACGCACCATCGGCGTGCAGCCGTGGGAAAAGAACATGATAGGCAAGGTCGAGCGCGCCATTCGCGATGCTGATCTGGGATTGAATCCTTCCACCAATGGTGAGCTGATCCGTGTTCCCATGCCTATGCTGACCGAGGAACGCCGTCGCGATTTGATCAAACTGGTTAAATCGGAAGGTGAAGATGCAAAGATTGCGGTGCGTAACATACGCCGTGATGCGAACAGTTCCCTGAAGGATTTACTCAAGAAGAAAGAAATTTCCGAAGACGACGAGCGTCGTGTTCAGGATGAAATCCAGAAGCTTACTGATCGCTTTGTTTCTGAAATTGACCAGGCGCTGGCAGCAAAAGAAATTGATTTGATGGCCGTGTAACAGCCATGCTGCCCAGCTCCACGCGTTCCATTCCCGATATTGCACGCATTCCGCGTCATATTGCCATCATCATGGATGGCAATGGGCGCTGGGCGAAGCAGCGTTTCATGCCTCGCATCATGGGCCATCAGCGTGGGGTCGAGTCTTTGCGTGCGGCGGTAAGGGCTTGCCGCGACCTGGGGGTGGAATACCTGACGGTATTTGCCTTCAGCAGTGAGAACTGGCGTCGCCCGGTCGATGAGGTTTCCTTTTTGATGTCGTTGTTCCTGAAAATGCTGGAACGCGAAGTCGCCAATCTGCACAAAAACAACATCCGTTTGAAAATCATCGGCGACAGGAGTCGTTTTGATGAAAAACTCCGGCATACCATGAAGGATGCCGAACGATTGACTGCACATAATACCGGCTTGACGCTGACTATTGCCGCTAATTATGGCGGACGCTGGGATGTGATGCATGCGGTGCAGACGCTGTTGCAAGAACATCCTGAGTTGTCCACTTCGTTTTCCGAAGAGGATTTGCAGCCTTATCTGTCCATGAGTGACGCGCCTGAGCCGGATTTATTTATCCGCACGGGTGGCGAGAAACGCATCAGTAATTTCATGCTGTGGCAACTGGCCTATACCGAGCTATATTTTACCGATACCTTGTGGCCGGCTTTTGATCGCAAGGAATTGGAGCAGGCCATCGCTTCCTACCAGCATCGCGAGCGGCGTTTTGGCCGGACAAGTGAGCAGTTGCTGAGCGGAAAAGTGCAAATTGAATCAGGAGAATCGCATGCTTAAATCCAGAATAATTACTGCCGTTGTTTTGCTGTTTTTGTTATCGCTGGTGCTGTTTGCCCTGTCCGATGTCTGGTGGACCGGGTTGGTGGTGCTGGTGGTGATGCAGGGGGTGCTGGAATGGTCGAAACTGTCCGGGATTTCCGGCAGAAAGGCCTATGTCTACGGTGCGCTGACGCTGTTGATAATGCTGGGCCTGGTCTGGTTTGACGCTAATCACAGCGATGTCGAACAACTCCTTCCGCACTTGTCGATTTATGCTGTTTCTGCCTTGTTCTGGCTTATTGTCGTGCCGACCTGGCTGATCGCGGGCTGGAAGGTCAGGAATCCGCTGTTGATGTGTCTGGTCGGTTGGGCTGTGTTGATTCCGACGGGTTTGGCCATGCTGGATTTGTACGCTTTAAGCCCGCTGATATTGTTGTTTGTGATGTGTCTGGTGTGGGTCGCTGATATTGGCGCTTACTTTGCCGGACGCAGGTTTGGAAAAAATAAACTCGCTCCGAGCATCAGCCCCGGTAAAACCTGGGAAGGCGTGGCAGGGGCGATGATCGGCGTATCCGTCTATATCGTTCTGGTCTGGAATATCGGCCCTTACGCAAATCATGGCGGCGTGTTGCCTGTTTTGCTGGTGGCAGCCTGGTGGTGGGTGGGGCTGGCGGTTATCGGCGACTTGTTTGAGTCTGCAATCAAGCGTCAGGCGGAAGTCAAGGACAGCGGCTCATTGTTGCCGGGGCACGGCGGCCTGCTGGATCGTATTGATGCGCTGACCTCAACTTTGCCGCTTGCCGCGATGGTGATTTTGTTGCAGCAACTTGCCTAGGGTGATTCTGTGAAACGTGAAGGTGAAGCGGTGAAATGTGAAGCGAAGTGTCGCTTTCACCTTTCATTTTGCGCATTTCACTTTTCACCTTTCACCTTCCACATTTAACGGGTTTAATTATGCAATTCCTTACCGTGCTAGGCTCCACCGGCAGTATTGGCACCAGTACGCTCGACGTGGTGGCGCGTCATCCCGATAAATATCAAATCATTGCGCTGACGGCCAATCGTCAGGTTGATTTGCTGTTCCGGCAATGTGTGCAATTCAAGCCGCGCTATGCGGTGCTGCTCGACGAAGTGGCCTCGGCGCAGTTGCGTAAATTGTTGCGTGATGCAGGCTCAAACACAGAGGTTTTGTGCGGCTTGGATGCGTTGGAACAGGTTTGCGTGCTGCCGGAAGTTGATTCAGTTATGGCAGCCATCGTCGGCGCAGCGGGGCTGCGCCCCACGCTGGCGGCGGCGCATGCCGGTAAAAAAATTCTGCTGGCGAATAAAGAAACGCTGGTGATGGCAGGCAATGTATTCATGGATGCGGTGCGCGCCAGCGGCTCCGCGCTGCTGCCGATAGACAGTGAGCACAACGCGATTTTTCAGGCTTTGCCGCGCGGCTATGACGGCGATATGGCCGCCAACGGGGTGCGGCGCATTTTACTTACGGCATCGGGCGGGCCGTTCCGCAATACGCCGCTGGCCGGGTTGCAGAATGTCACGCCGGAACAAGCCTGTGCGCATCCCAACTGGGTGATGGGACGCAAGATTTCGGTGGATTCCGCCAGTATGATGAACAAGGGGCTGGAGGTCATCGAGGCGCATTGGCTGTTCAATGCAGCTGCCGATGATATTCAGGTGGTGATACACCCGCAGAGTGTGATTCATTCGCTGGTCGAATATGTGGACGGTTCGGTGATCGCGCAACTCGGCAACCCGGATATGCGCACGCCGATAGCTTATGGTCTGGCATATCCGCAACGCATCGCCTCCGGCGTGGGAGCGCTGGATTTGTTCAAAGTGGCAACCATGGATTTTTTGGCGCCGGATTTTGAACGCTTTCCTTGTCTGGCGCTGGCCTATCAGGCCTTGCGCGCGGCGGGTACGGCTCCGGCGATATTGAATGCGGCGAACGAAGTTGCCGTGGCCTCATTTCTCGATAACAAGATCGCCTTCCTTTCCATTCCGCGTGTGATTGAGGCCGTGCTGGACGCGCTGCCTGTCAGCAGCGTGACCTGTCTGGACGATGTGCTGGCCGCCGATTCGGCTGCGCGTCGTGCCGCGCAACAACAGATTCAACAACTGAGCAAATGATGACGCTATTGGCCTTTGTCGGCGCAATCGCGCTGTTGGTCGTGTTCCACGAGTACGGGCACTACTGGGTGGCGCGCCGCTGCGGAGTAAAAGTGCTGCGTTTCTCGGTCGGTTTCGGAAAAGTCATTTACTGCAAGCGTTTTGCCAACAGCGACACTGAGTGGGTGATTTCTGCGATTCCCCTGGGTGGCTACGTCAAGATGCTGGACGAGCGCGAAGGCGAGGTTGCACCCGGTGAATTGAGCATGGCGTTCAATCGCAAGCCCGTGTTGCAGCGCATGGCGATCGTCGTTGCGGGGCCGTTGGCGAATTTTTTGCTGGCCGTCGCGTTGTACTGGGTTTTATTCATGTACGGCGTGCCGGGATTAAAGCCGACTCTGGGCGATGTGCCGGCGGGTACGCCGGCCTCTGCCGCGCAGATGCAACCGGGCGAGACCATACTCAGCATCAATGGCGAAGCGGTGCCGAGTTGGCAGGAATTGCGCTGGGTATTGCTGACGCTTGCCTTGCAACGCGCAGAGGTAAAAATCGAGGCGCAAAGCGATCAGGGTACAACGATGCATCACTCGTTGAACATGAGCGGCCTGGAAGCACGGGATTTGGACGGTGAATTTCTCGACAAGCTCGGCTTGCATCTGTATCAACCCGCCATTTTGCCTGTCATAGGCAAGTTGGCCGAAGATGGCGAGGCGCGTCGCGTCGGTTTGCAAGAGGGGGACGTCATTTTGCGCGCCAACGGATTGGCGATGCACACTTGGAGTGATTTGGTGGAAATGGTGCGTACCCACCCGGGCATGTCCGTGCAGCTCGATATTCAACGCGGAGCATCGACACTGAGCCGGGTCGTGATCCCGCAGCCTGTCACCGAGTCGGGTAAAAAAATAGGCAAGATAGGCGCGGCTCCGCAAGTGGATAAATCGGCATGGCAGGCCATGTTGACCATCGTTAGTTATCCTCCGCTGGAGGCATTGAGCCAGTCGCTGCGCAAGACCTGGGAAACTTCTGTTATCAGCTTGAAAATGCTGGGTAAAATGGTGCTGGGCGAAGTTTCCATGAAGAATTTAAGCGGCCCGATCACCATTGCTGATTATGCCGGGCAATCGGCGCAGATGGGTCTGGTGGCTTATCTGGGCTTTCTGGCGTTGATCAGCGTCAGCCTGGGCGTATTGAATTTGCTGCCGGTTCCCTTATTGGATGGTGGGCACTTGCTGTATTATGTCGCGGAATTGCTGAAGGGTAGCCCGGTCTCTGAGCAGGCTTGGGAAATTGGTCAGAAGATCGGCATCGCATTGCTGGGTACTTTGATGGTTTTTGCCATATATAACGATATCAACCGCCTCATCTCGGGTTAGTAATAAATGAACAAAACAAAACTTGCAGGAATTATTTCACTGTTATTCATGACGCCAGCCTGGGCCATCACACCGTTCACCGTCAAAGATATACGTGTTGAAGGCATACAGCGTACTGAAGCCGGTACGGTGTTCAGCTATTTGCCGATCAAGGTTGGCGATACGATGAACGACGAGCAGGCGGCGGTAGCGATTCGCGCCTTGTATGGCACGGGCTTCTTCAAGGATGTACGGCTCGAAGTGGAGCAGGGTGTGTTGATTGTATTGGTGCGCGAGCGTCCTTCCATTGCCAGTATTCAGGTCAATGGCGTGAAGGATTTTTCCAAGGACCAGCTTAAAGACAATATGAAATATGCCGGTCTGGCGGAGGCGCGCATTTTTGACAAGGGCGCGCTGGAAAAAGCCACGCAGGATTTGAAACGCCAGTATGTGGCACGCGGCAAATATGGCGTGACAGTCAACAGCAAAGTCGCCGAACTGGAACGCAATCGCGTCAGTATCGTGTTTGACGTGGTGGAAGGCGAGGTTTCCAAGATCAAACAGATCAATATCGTTGGCAATAAAGCTTACCCTGAAGACGACTTGCAGGATTTGATGAAACTCAGCACGCCGGACTGGATGAGCTGGTTCAGCAAAAACGATCAGTATTCCAAGCCCAAGCTATCGGCTGATCTGGAGTCCTTGCGCTCCTTCTACATGGATAGCGGTTATCTGGAGTTCAATATTAATTCCACCCAGATTTCCATTACGCCTGACAAGAAGGATATTTATATCACCATCAATATCAATGAAGGCGCCAAGTTTACGGTTGCCAAAATTGGGGTATCCGGCAATACCCTGGTTGCCAGGGAAGAAATTGAGAAGCTCATTCAGGTCAAGGAAAATGATGATTTTTCCCGCAAGGCCCTGTCCGAAACCAACAGACTGGTCGGTGAACGTCTGGCGGCTGAAGGTTATGCTTTTGCCAATATCAACGCGATTCCTGACATTAACAAGGAAAAGCACGAAGTGGCTTTCAATTTTGTGGTTGACCCCGGCCAGCGCGTATATATCCGGCATGTCAATATCAGCGGCAACACCAAGACGCGCGATGAGGTGATACGCCGTGAGTTCCGTCAGCTTGAAGGCGCCTGGTTCGATGTGACGAAAATTAAAAAATCCAAGCAGCGTATCGACCGCCTGGGGTTCTTCTCGGAAGTGAATGTCGAGACGCCCGCAGTGCAGGGTGCGCCTGACCAGATGGATGTAAATTTGTCGGTGAAAGAGAAATCTACCGGCAGCTTCACCGTGGGTGCAGGTTATAGCGGCGGCGAAGGACTGGTGTTCAGCGGCGGGATTACGCAAGCCAATCTGTTTGGCAGCGGCAACCACATTGCCACGCAACTCAATACCGGCAAAATCAATCAGAATATTTCTGTTTCCTACACCAATCCTTACTATACCGATGATGGCATCAGCCGCGGCTTTGACTTTTTCAAGCGCAACTCTGATGCCACCAGCACCGTCGTGAGTCAATACACTTCTTCTACTCTGGGAGGTGGTGTGCGTTTCGGGATACCGATCAATGAGGATGAAAATATATCGTTTGGTTTGTCCGCCGAAAGATCCAGTATCGGCTTGACCGCCCTGAGTCCGCTCTCATACCAGAATTACGTGAACACGTTTGGTTCAACGAACACCACGGTGCTGGGAACATTGGGGTGGGGGCGTGATACTCGCGACAGCGCGATATACACCACCGAGGGAACGGTGCAACGCGCCTATGCGGAAATGGCATTGCCCGTCATGGATATGCGCTATTTCAAGCTGAACTATGAGCATCAATGGTTTTACCCGCTGTCCTCCGACTTTACGCTGATGCTGAACGGGTCTGCCGGTTTGGGTAACGGTTATGCGGGTAAACAGATGCCGTTTTTCAAGAATTTTTATGCGGGCGGCACCGGGTCGGTGCGCGGCTATGACTCCAACTCGCTGGGGCCGCGTGACATTAATAACTTTTCGCTGGGTGGTCTCCGCCGCGTGACCGGCAGCATGGAAATAATGGCATCCATGCCTGGTGTCAAGGATAAATCGGTGCGTTTGAGTGGGTTTATAGATGGGGGCGCGGTATATGGACCGGGTGATTTGCCCGGCAGCGCGGGAATGCGTTATTCGGCCGGCGCGGCTGTAACCTGGATATCTCCGATGGGGCCGCTCAAGTTTAGTTATGGCGTGCCGCTGAATAAACAGGCCGTGGATAAATTGCAGGCGTTCCAGTTTACGATGGGTACAATGTTCTAACAGGCTGTCACCGGGTGAAGTGCGACAGGCTGATAATATTAAGGGACAGATGATGAAGACGACGATGATCAGGACGATGCTGCTGGGTGTATTGCTGGTTGCAGGATCGGCTATAGCCGGGGATTTTAAAGTGGGCGTGGTGGATACTGAGCGGGTATTGCGCGAGTCTGCGCCCGCGATGAAGGCCGAGAAGAAAATCGAAAAAGAATTTTCGGGGCGCGACCAGGAAATCAAGAAACTGATGAAGCAAGCCAAGGAATTGCAAACCTTGCTGGAAAAAGATGTTGCCGGATTGAGTGAGGCTGAGCATCGCAACAAGGAACGCGAGTTGAGTGCGCTGAACGTTAATTTGCAACGCATGCAGCGCGAGTTCAGGGAAGACTTGAGCCTGCGCAAGAACGAAGAACTGGCGGTTGTGCTGGAACGTGCCAACAAGGCGATTCAGTCGATTGCAGAGTCCGAAAAGTACGACCTGATTTTGCAGGAAGCTGTCTATCGCAATCCCAAGGTGGATATTACCGATAAGGTGCTCAAAAATCTCGCCCTGGACAAGACCGATAGCAAGTAACGGGTAGCGCGGGCATGGCTTATTCATTGGCAGAGATCGCAGCGCGCCTGGGCGGGCGCATATTGGGTGATGCCGGGGTGCGAATTTCCCAGATTGCGACGCTGGAGCATGCGCTGTCCGGCCAGATCAGCTTTTTGACCAACAGTAAATATCGCGCTCAGCTGGAGAATACCCGTGCCGGTGCGGTGATACTGGGCGAAGCCGATAGTGATGCGACCGATTTGCCGCGCATCATTTCACAAAATCCTTACGCCTATTTCGCCAAAGTTTCCGCCTTGCTCAATCCTTATCCCGAAGTCCGTCCTGGTGTTCATCCCGGCGCCGTGGTGGGGGAGGGCGCGCAGATTGATCCGAGTGCCAGTGTTCTCGCTACGGCGGTGATCGGTGCAGGTGTGGTGATTGGCGCGCATTCGGTGATCGGTGAGGGCTGCTGTATCGGCGATAACGTGGTGATCGGTTGTCATGTGCGTTTGTATCCCCGCGTGGTGATTTATTACGGCTGTGTGATCGGTGACAATCTGATCGCGCATTCGGGCGTGGTGATCGGTTCGGATGGCTTCGGCATTGCGATGGACGAAGGCCGCTGGATCAAGATTCCGCAGATCGGACGTGTGGTGATCGGCAACGATGTCGAGATCGGTGCGAATACCACGATAGATCGCGGCGCGCTGGACGACACGGTGATCGAAGACGGCGTGAAGCTGGACAACCAGATTCAGATCGCTCACAACGTGCGCATCGGCGCACACACCGCGATTGCCGGTTGTGTGGGCATTGCGGGCAGCACGACGATCGGGAAATACTGCCAGATCGGCGGCAGCGCGGGGATATTGGGGCATCTTAAAATCGCCGACCATGTGGTGATTTCATCGTTCACCCTGATCGGTAAATCCATCCGAGAAGCGGGTTCCTATACGGGAATCTTCCCTTTCAGCAAGACGGATGACTGGAAGAAGAGCGCGGTTCATCTGCGTCATCTTGATGAAATGTCAAATAGAATCAAAGCATTGGAAAAATTGTTGTTAAAACAGGAAATACTGAAAGGTAGTGCAGAATGAGTACACAATCCGAAAAGTCCGTGCCCGTTATGGACATCCACGCAATTCTTGAAAGCTTGCCGCACCGCTACCCGTTTTTACTTGTTGACCGTGTGCTCTCAATTGAGCCGGGCAAAAGCATCGTCGCGCTGAAAAACGTCACCATCAACGAACCGTTTTTCCCCGGCCACTATCCGCATCATCCGGTGATGCCGGGCGTGCTGATTATCGAGGCGATGGCACAAGTCGCCGCCTTGTTGTCGTTTCAAAGTATGGAAAAGAAACCGGATGAAAAAACGGTGTATTACTTCGCGGGTATCGACGGCGCACGTTTCAAGCGCCCGGTGATGCCTGGCGATCAGCTGATCATCAAGGTCGAACTGACGCGCAGCATGCGCGGCGTGTATAAATTCAAGGCGCAGGCCGAAGTGGACGGGCAGTTGGCTGCCGAAGCTGAATTGATGTGTACCGTTAAAACGGTGGCCTGATGATACACCCGACCGCACTCGTCCATCCGAATGCCAGGCTCGCCTCTGATGTCGAGGTGGGGGCGTATTCGATCATCGGTGAACATGTCGAGGTAGGTTCCGGTACGGTGATCGGCCCGCATGTGGTGATCAACGGCCACACGACGATTGGTCAGCACAATCGTATTTTTCAGTTCTGTTCGCTGGGCGAAATCCCGCAGGACAAGAAATATGCCAATGAGCCGACGCGGCTGGAAATCGGCGATTACAACACCATCCGCGAATTCTGTACCTTCAATCTCGGTACGGCTCAGGATGTCGGCGTAACCCGTGTCGGCAATCACAACTGGATCATGGCTTACGTGCATCTGGCGCACGACTGTCAGGTCGGCAATCACACCATTTTCGCCAATAACGCCCAATTGGCGGGGCATGTTGTGGTCGATGACTATGCGATTCTGGGCGGTTTTACCGTGGTGCATCAGTTCGTCCGCCTTGGTGCGCACATCATTACCGGCATGGGCACGATTTTGTTGCAGGACGTGCCGCCCTATGTGCTGGTCTCAGGCAACCCCTGTGCGCCTCATGGCATCAACTCCGAAGGACTGAAACGGCGCGGCTTTTCCAGTCAGTCGGTCATGGCGATCAAGCGCGCCTACAAGACGCTGTATAAATCAGGCCTGAGCCTGGCTGATGCTCAGGCTGCGATTCAGGGACTACAGGCGGAACACGCCGAATTGCAACTACTGGCTGATTTTTTGGCTCATTCACAACGCGGCATCGTTCGCTAACAGGTTTGTTCATGTCGCAACAGAAAATTGTCATCGGTATCGTCGCGGGCGAAGCATCGGGTGATCTGCTCGCCAGTCACTTGATGGCGGCATTGAAACTTGCCCGCCCGGAGATTGAGTTCGTCGGTATCGGTGGCCCCAGAATGCAATCTGTCGGCATGCAACTGTTGTATCCGATGGAAAAACTCGCGGTATTCGGTTACGTCGAGGTACTGCGCCACTACCGCGAAATTACCGGCATACGTCGCAAGCTGCGCGCATATTTTCTGGAAAACAGGCCGACCCTGTTCATTGCAGTGGATGCGCCGGATTTTAATCTTGATCTGGAACTCGCGCTCAAGCGGCACGGAATTCCGACCATTCATTACGTCAGTCCGTCGATCTGGGCATGGCGGGGCGAGCGCATCAACAAAATCAAACGTGCGGTTACGCATATGCTGGCGCTTTTTCCGCATGAGCCAGAAATATACAGAGAGGCCGGAGTGCCGGTAGAGTATGTCGGACACCCGCTCGCCGACATGTTGCCGGATCGGCCTAATCGCGACGGAATCCGTGAGACGATGCGCATTCCGCTTCAGGCCAGGGTGTTTGCGTTTCTGCCCGGCAGTCGTCAGGGTGAGGTGACAAGTCTGGCAGCCCTTTATATCGAAACAGCCAAGCTGATTTTGCAACAATTGCCGGATGCGCGCTTTCTGGTGCCGCTGGCTAGTCGTGAAACGCGCGCGCTCTTCGAACAGGCGCTTTATGATTGCGACGCGCAGGATTTGCCGGTTTCACTGCTGTTCGGCCATGCACAGGACGCGATGACGGCGGCCGATATGGTGCTGGTGGCATCCGGTACGGCGACGCTGGAATGTGCCTTGCTCAAGCGTCCGATGGTGATTACCTATCGTCTGAAACCGTTGACCTGGCGGATGATGAAGCGCAAAAGCTATCTGCCTTATTTCGGCCTGCCGAATATTCTGTGCGGACGTTTCGTCGTGCCTGAGTTGCTGCAAGACGATGCAACGCCGGAGAATCTGTCACAAGCCCTGCTCAATCTGCTGAACGATCAGGATGCTGTGGCGCAACTCGAACAGACCTTCGCTGACTTGCATCAAACCCTGCGCCAGAATACCGCCGAGAGGGCGGCGGCGGCAATTCTGCCGTATTTGCCAAGTGCATAAATATAAAAGACTTTATCCGCAGATTGCATAGATTGTAATTCTGCCCGCGCCAAGGCCGTGCGGTATATTCAAGTTGGCATTCAACCCGCATTTTCATAAACGAAATAACCCTTGACTTATGACAAATACAACCATCATTGTTAGCCAACAGCCAACAGCCAACAGCCAACAGCCAACAGCCAACAGCCAACAGCCAACAGCTTGCGCTGCTGAAAAAACACTTTGCGAATTGCTTTGATAAGCATGGCAACTTCATCGCCGCCAAGCTGCAAGAAATTGTTGAGAGTAGCGGCGTGGCACTCTCCAAAGAGGGCTACAGCCTCAACTGGTTAGGCAAGTCTTACGCCAGACTATTGGCGAATGAAGCCATCCGCACACGGCTTGTCGCAGACACCGCGCACAACGAAAATCCCGCCAACGCCGCCAGCAAAAATCTACTCATCAAAGGCGACAACCTCGAAGTGCTCAAGCACTTGATGGGCGCGTATAGCGAACAAGTCAAAATGATTTACATCGACCCGCCGTACAACACCGGCAGCGATGGCTTTGTGTATCAGGATGACCGCAAATTCAGCGTGGAACAATTGAGCAACTTGGCGGGCATAGACGAAATTGATGCTAAACGCATTTTAGAATTCACCTCCAGCAGCTCCAACAGCCACAGCGCGTGGCTCACCTTTATGTACCCGCGTTTGTATCTCGCCAAACAATTGCTGCGCGACGATGGCGTGATTTTTATTTCCATAGACGACAACGAACAAGCGCAACTGAAAGTGCTGTGTGATGAGGTGTTTGGGGAAGAGAATTTTGTTGCGCAGATGAGCATTCTTTGTAATCCAAAAGGTCGATCTCAAGATAAATATTTCGCGACTAATCACGAGTACGCTTTTGCCTACTCAAAAACTATGCTTCCGAAAGGTTGCCTATCTATCGAAAAGGATGAACAGCAAATTGAGGCCGAGTACGCCGAAGAGGATGACGGCGGAAAATATCGGCTGCTGGAACTACGAAACACTCATCGCGAATTTGGCAAGCACAATCGTAAGGATATGTTTTTTCCGCTATATGTGAATGATGATGGTGACGTTTCCACATTAGCTGATGAGGGAGCCAAAATCTTGCCAGTTTGGGATGACGGCTATGAAGGTTGCTGGACATGGGGGAAGCCCAAAGCAATAGCAGAAATTGACCTGCTGACAAGCAAAAAGATTGATGGGCGATGGAAGGTCTATCGAAAGAGTTACGCAAACGGTGCTGAAAGAATGTTGAAAACCATTCTTTCAGACAAGTCGTTTTTTACAGAGCGCGGACAAAAGGCGTTCAATAGCCTCTTTGGCACGAAAGCCAAGTTATTTCAATCACCGAAGTCGCCATTTTTTATCAAGGAATTATTGAAGGCAGCCACATTAGACAAGGACATTATTCTCGATTTCTTCGCAGGTTCTGGCACAACGGCCCATGCTGTGATGCAGCTTAACGGGGAAGACGGCGGCAACCGCCAATTTATTTGCGTACAAATAGACGAAGCCACCGACCCGAAAAGCGAAGCCTACAAAGCGGGCTACCAAACCATTTTCGACATCACGCAAGCGCGCATCAGTAAGGCGGCGGCGAAAATCAAAGCAGAAAATCCACTGTTTGCGGGCGATATAGGTTTCAAGGTATTTGCCACGCAGACGATGTTTGACAGGTATTTAGATGCCCCCGAATCGCTGACAGAAAATCTGGAATTGTTCGATGTGGAAACCTTGAGCCAGCAAGATCGACACAGCTTGATGCTGACGTGGGCGGTGCGCGATGGTATCAAGCTCGGCGTGGCACTCTCGCCCGTAATTTTGGGGGGCTACACCGCCTACGCTGCCGACAAGATTCTGTATTTCATCGAACCCGATATTTCGCTGACTGCGGTGGTGGCGTTGTTGGAGCAACTCGACAACAACCCCGCTTTCGCGCCCAGCCGCTTGGTGGTGTTGGGCTATTTGTTGGACAGCAAAACCCAGCGCGAAATGACTGAGGCGGTGAAGGGTTACAACAACCGCAAAGGCATCGAGCTAACGCTGGATATTCGGTACAACTGATATGGCAGGCTTTCAATAAATGCACATTCACTCATTTTCATCTCCATTTCGTCATTCCCGCGCAGGCGGGAATCCAGTGTTTTTATCAAAAAGGCATTTAGTTTTGTCCGTGCGTGGCACGGGCTTTATATTTGGCTGGATTCCCGCCTGCGCGGGAATGACGGCTGTGAGAGGTTCTCATGGCTGGCTTTAATTTCGAGCGGGATTTACCGCACCAAACGGCTGCGGTAGAGGCGGTGATTCATGCCTTTGATGCCATCGGCTATACGCAACCGACCTCGCACGTTGAGAACCCTGTGATGGGCTTGGCGATGGGATTGTTGCAACTCAAAAGCAATCTGCTCGCGCTGCAAAAAACGGGCGAACTGACTGCGCCGCTGCACCTCGATAATCCGCAGGATTTAATTTTTGATGTGGCGATGGAAACGGGTACGGGCAAAACCTACGCCTACACCAAAACAATTTTTGAGCTGAACAAACACTTCGGGTTATTCAAATTTATCATCGCCGTGCCGCGAGTGGCAATCAAGGCGGGGACGGTGAGTTTTTTAAGTTCCGATGCGGCGCGTGAGCATTTCAAGCTGGACTTTGAAGGCAAGCAAATCAAGGTTTATGAGGTGCAAAGCCAAAAGAAAACCAAGGGCAAAAAAGAGCGGATGCCGCAAGCGATTATGGATTTTTGCCGCGCCGATAGTCGCACCAATACGAATACAATTCATGCGCTGGTGATAAACGCGGGGATGATTAACTCGCCGACGCTGGCGAAGGCTTTTGATGTTGCCTTGTTCGATCAATTCAGTGTGGGGTTTGATGCTATTGCCCACACTCGCCCGGTGCTGGTGATTGATGAGCCGCACATGTTCAAAACTGACAACAAAACCTTTGCCAATATTCGTAATTTCAAAGCGCAATTTACCTTGCGTTATGGCGCGACCTTTGACGGCGACTTTCAAAATTTGCTGCATCAGCTCACAGCGGTGGAAGCCTTCAATCAAGACCTGGTGAAAGGTATCGTGGCGCATGTGGAGACGTTTGATGGCGGCAGCAATGCCACGCTGAAACTGACTGGTTTGGATGGTGAGGCGAGTTTTGAACTGAATGAAAATGGCGTGAAAAAAACTTTCAAACTGGCTAAAAATGAAAGCCTGTCGCGGGCGCATCCTGCGATGACGGACTTGGACGTGAGCGACTTTAACAAAAGCAAACTGGTGTTATCCAACGGCTTGGAGTTGCGCAAAGGCGACGTGATTAACCCGTTCTCCTATGCCGAAACCTTGCAGAACAAAATGCTTCAGCAAGCGATTGTTCGCCACTTTGAAATTGAAAAGGACTTGCTGGCGCAAAGCCCTCGCATCAAGCCTTTGAGCCTGTTCTTCATTGATAACATCCCCAGCTACCGCGACAAAGATGGCGCGATGCGTAGCTACTTTGAGCAGTCAGTGAAAGTGCATTTAGAGAGTTTGCTTGCCAAAGAGACAGATGTGTTTTACCAGCAGCATTTGAGCGATGCGCTGAAGGATATATCCGCCACACACGGCGGTTATTTCTCGGCGGACAACAGCGATAAAGACGAAGCCATTGAACAGGAGATGGTGGAGATTCTGCACGATAAAGAAACGCTGTTGAGCTTGGCGAATCCACGCCGATTTATTTTTTCCAAATGGACGTTGCGAGAAGGTTGGGACAACCCGAATATCTTCCAGATTTGCAAACTGCGTTCCAGTGGTAGCGAGACTTCCAAGCTGCAAGAAGTCGGGCGCGGATTGCGCTTGCCTGTGAATGAATACATGAGCCGCGACAAGAGCCGTTCGCACGATTTGCATTACTACGTGGACTTTACCGAGCAGGATTTCATTGCCAAGCTGACGCAGGAAATCAACGATAAATCGGGCATTAAGTTCAATGACAATAAGCTGGATGCGGTGTTAATTCAGGCGCTATTGAAAGCGTATCCCGCGTTTGAAAATGACGATGAAAAATTGCTGGAGGCGTTGGGCGATGCGGGCATCATTAAGCGCAACAACGATTTTAAAGACGGCGGTTTTGACAAGCTCAAAGCGACTTATCCAGCCGCGTTTGGCACGGGCTTGAAAGACGGCAAGGTGAAGGTGGCAGGTAAAACCAAACGTACCGCCAGCCTTCGTCTCGGCAAATATGACGAGCTGAAAACCTTATGGGAAGCGATTAACCAGAAGGTGGTGCTGGAGTACAAGCTGGATAACACGAACGACTTCAAATCACTGTTCAAAAATTATTTGATTGAACACAGCAGTCAGTTTGTAAAAACGGGGGCGATGAGTTCACAGCAACGCTTGGTGGTGGAGCAAAACAAGGCAAGCTATCGCGTGGAACACAGCACCAAAACCGAAATTCTGCCGTTCAAAATGATGGGCTATCAGGCGTTCTTGATGGCGTTATCCAAAGAAACCGCGCTGGGCATTGCCATGTTGCACGAGGTGTTTGGCGAGTTGCTGGCAAGTCGGCAATTGGACATCAATCCCTATATGAGTTTGGTGGCGATACGTGAAATCAAAAAGGGCTTTAACGAGTATTTGATGGCGCATGTGTTCGGTAAGTTTGCAGTGAGTTATCGCAAAACCAACAACACCGTGCATCCGACCAAGTTCACCACGCCGGATGGAAAGCCCAAGGCAAGCATTGATAGTGCCGATGTGGGTGTGTTTGCTAGCAATGACCAGCCGCCAGCCAGTTATTTGTTTAACGAGATTTTTTATGACTCTGCGCTAGAGTTGAGCGACATCAATGAGGTGATTCAACAGGTCGTTGTTTATAGCAAAATCCCCAGGAACTCGATCCGCATTCCGCTGGTGGGCGGGCATACTTATTCGCCCGACTTTGCTTATGTGGTAAAAGGGGTGGATGGAAAAAGCGCGCTGAATTTAGTGGTAGAAGCGAAAGACAAAACCGAGCTGGGACTGGGCGGCGACGAAGCGAAAAGAATCAAACACGCCGAGGCGTTTTTTAATCAGCTGGATGTTAAAATCAAAGTGAGCTTCCAGAAACAACTTCACAACAGAAAAATTACTGATCTCATCAAAGCAGCGTCTGGCTTAAACTAATAAAGTTAATAACTATTTGTTTTTATTGATATTTTTTATATCGAAAAATATCGTCTTTTGCAGTCAACTGATTCTAGGGTGTTCGATGGAACGAAATAATCAAACTGCCGCACTGATTTGTGGTGTGGATGAAGCGGGGCGGGGGCCGTTGGCGGGGCCGGTGAGTGCGGCGGCGGTGATTCTCGACGAGGCGAATCCGATTCCCGGCTTGAATGACTCGAAAAAACTATCCGAAAAACAACGCGAACGACTTGCTCCCCTGATCCGCGAACGTGCGCTGGCCTGGGCGGTGGCCTATGCCTCGGTGGAAGAAATAGACGAGCTCAATATCCTGCAAGCCACGTTGCTGGCGATGAAACGGGCGGTGTTGGCCTTAGCCATTCAGCCTCAGTTGGTGTTGGTTGATGGCCTGTATTGCCCGCAGACCGGGATTTTCAGTGAAGCGATTGTGAAAGGCGACAGCAAAGTCGCTGCGATTTCCGCAGCATCGATTCTGGCGAAAACGGCGCGCGATGCGCTGATGCTGGAACTCGATGCGCAATATCCGGCCTACGGCTTTGCCATCCACAAGGGCTATCCCACCGCCGCACATCTGGCCGCCTTGCGCAAACACGGTGTCTCAGAAGTCCATCGCAGGAGTTTTAAGCCGGTGCGGGTATTACTGCCCCCGTTTGCCTGAATTTGTCGGGAGCGATCAAAGTATATTCCAATCGAGGTTTGAGTCTGAAGGGGTGCCCTTTTAAGGATTTCAGG
>CAYLOK010000027.1:0-46720 GCA_964385275.1 uncultured Gallionella sp.
TTAATTAGTTTTTTAAAGAACAGCTGCCGGAGCAGCGAAGAGGTGCGCATTATAGAGACTCAAGCTTTCCCGTCAACCCTTTTTTGAAATATTTTTGTAATTATTTACAGGCAACCCGTTTTACCCCTTTTCTCTTTACAATGCCGCCTACTCTGAAAGCACAACAATGTCTTTGATTACACTTGGAATTGAATCATCCTGCGACGAAACCGGCATCGCCCTTTATCAAACGGGGCGCGGTTTGCTGGCGCACGCGCTGCATACCCAGATTGCCATGCACAGCGAATACGGCGGCGTCGTGCCGGAGCTCGCCTCGCGCGATCACGTGCGGCGCGTAGTCCCGTTGATACGTCAGGTGATGCAGCAAGCCGGTGTATCGCTCGATCAGGTAGACGCGATTGCCTATACACAAGGACCGGGCTTGGGCGGTGCGCTGCTGGTCGGCGCCAGCGTCGCCAACTCGCTGGCTTACGCACTCGACATCCCCACTATCGGTATCCATCATCTGGAAGGCCACCTGCTCTCACCGCTATTGTCCGACCCTGCGCCCGAATTTCCGTTCGTCGCGCTATTGGTATCGGGTGGACACACGCAGCTAATGCGCGTGGAGGGCGTCGGGCGATATGAGTTGCTGGGCGAAACAGTGGATGACGCCGCAGGGGAAGCTTTCGACAAAAGTGCAAAATTGCTGGGCCTGAGTTATCCGGGCGGTCCGGCGCTGGCGCAACTTGCCGCTTCGGGGCGTCCCGGACTATACAAGCTGCCTCGCCCGATGCTGCACAGCGGCAATCTTGATTTCAGTTTCAGCGGGTTAAAGACGGCGGTGCTGACGCTGGTCAGGCAAAGTGGGTTCGACGAACAAACCCGCGCCGATATTGCCTATGCGACTCAGGAAGCCATTATCGATGTGCTGGCGCACAAGGCGCGCGCGGCTTTAGCGCAGACTGGATTGACTCAATTGGTGGTGGCAGGGGGCGTAGGCGCAAACCAGATGTTGCGCAGCCGATTAAGCGATGACATTGGCAAACGTGGCGGACGCGTGTTTTATCCTGATCTGGAATTTTGCACCGACAACGGCGCAATGATCGCCTTCGCCGGCGCGTTGCGTCTGGCACAACAACAAGGTCACAGGGATTACCGCTTCAACGTCAAGCCGCGCTGGGACTTGCAACAAATGAGCCTCACGGCTTAGCCTCACTACAAAACATTACGTCGGCAGGTGCGCATTTATTCGCACATCATTCGTCGTGCGTGCGAATGAATTCGCACCTGCACCATCTCATCAATTGTTTTCTTTGGTCGCGCTATCCGCTAACTGATTCTTGGCTTTTTGGCTGCCAATCTTGCTTTCCTTGCCCGTCATCAGATTCTGAATATTGCTCTTGTGCCGCCAAATCAGCAGCATGGACATGATGGCCGTCGCCAGCACCAGTTCGGGGCGCAGATGAATCAGCATGGCGTAAACCGGAGCGGCGATCGCTGCCACCAAGGCCGACAGCGATGAATAACGGAACACCGCCGCCGCCAGCAGCCAGGTCCCCAGCACCGCCAAGCCCATCCAGACGTTCAACGCCAGCAACACACCCAACGCTGTCGCCACGCCCTTGCCCCCCTTGAATTTCAGAAACACCGGGAACACGTGACCGAGAAACACCGCCAGGGCGACCAAACCCACTGTTAGCAGGCCTTGCCCGTCGTGCGGCGCAAATTTTATCGCCAGAAACACCACCAGCCAGCCCTTCGCCGCATCGCCCAGTAACGTCAACGCGGCGGCGGACTTCTTGCCGCTGCGCAACACATTGGTTGCACCGGGATTGCCGGAACCATAGGTGCGCGGATCGGCAATGCCAAATGCACGACTGGTCACAACAGCGAAGGAAATCGAGCCCAGCAGATAGGCGGCAATAACAAAAATTAGGGTCAACATCGGTAATACCTTAGAATTCAACAGGTGCGAATTCTACGCGAATCGTCACTTAACCACCAAACAGCGAAAACACATGGACATCATCTTTATACGCGAGCTCAAAATCACAACCCTGATCGGTATTTACGAACGGGAAAAACGGGTGCCGCAAACCTTACAGCTAGACCTCGACATCGCGCTGCCCAACAGCCGCGCCTGCTTTAGTGACGACATCAATGACGCGCTGGATTATGCACAAGTCGCGCAACACATACAGACCGTATTAAGCGAAGGCCATTTTTCGCTGCTTGAAACGCTGGCCGAACATATTGCACAAATCATCCTCAAAGACTTCAACGCCCCCTGGGTCAAGGTCAGCGTCGCAAAACTTCAGGCGATACGCAACTGCAAGATGGTGGGGATCAGCATTGAGCGCAGCGCCCGCACCCCGGGTCAGTCGTAGGCCGCAACCGTTATACCGTCGACCACCCTCATTTCGCGGATAAAACAAGTTTTGTGGATGACGCAAGTTCATAAACAAACGAACATTGCTCAAGTGATATAATCCGCGCCTCTTTAACGGGTGTGGCGATGATGCCACCCCCTGAAATAAAACTCGCCGCGCACGTTTCCTCCGCTTCCTCCGTGGGATAGAGCGGACAAACGAATCGCTACGCGAGATTCACGTTTAATGGTACCGTTTCATGTCAGCTGTCTTGAATTTTAAATCCCATATTTCCGAATTGTTTGCGCAGGCGTTGCGCGAAATTGCACCCGATGCGGTGCAAGTCGATATTCTTATCGAACGCCCCAAGCAGGCCAGCCATGGCGATTACGCCTGCAACCTGGCGATGCAACTGGCTAAACCGTTACGCAAATCGCCGCGCGACATCGCGCAGGCTCTGATCGCTGCATTGCCGAAATCCGATGTCATTGAAAAAATTGAGGTTGCAGGCGCCGGATTTATCAATCTGTTTATCACCAAATCAGCCAAGCAGGCGATAGTACATGCCGTGTTGCACGCAGGCGCCGGCTATGGCCACATTCATCTCGGCGCGGGCCGCAAGCTACAGGTGGAATTCGTTTCGGCCAATCCGACCGGGCCGTTGCATGTCGGCCACGGGCGCGGCGCGGCGGTGGGCGATTGTCTGTGCAACGTGTTGCATGCGGCAGGTTGGAATGTCACGCGCGAGTTTTATTACAACGATGCGGGCGCGCAGATTGAAAATCTGATGCGCTCTGTACAGTTGCGCTGCAAGGGTGTCACGCCGGACGACCCTTCCTGGCCGGAAGCCGGATATCGCGGCGATTATATCGCCGATGTGGCCCGCGCCTATATGGCGAAGGAGACGGTGGAGGCGGATGATCAGCGCACGACCGGCAAGGGTGAGGTCGGTGATGAGGTGGCGATACGCCATTTTGCCGTCGCCTATCTGCGCCGCGAACAGGATCTCGATCTGCGCGCCTTCAATGTGGAATTTGATGTGTTCTCGCTGGAGTCTGCGCTGTATAGCGAGGGCAAAGTAGATGAAACGGTCAGCGGACTGATCGCCAGCGGCCACACTTATGAGCAGGACGATGCGCTGTGGCTGCGCACCACCGATTTCGGCGATGACAAAGACCGTGTGATGCGCAAGTCGGATGGCGGTTATACCTATTTTGTGCCGGACGTGGCCTATCATCTCGACAAGTGGCGGCGTGGCTTTGTCCGCGTCATCAACGAGCAGGGAGCAGATCATCACAGCACCATCACGCGGGTGAGGGCCGGGCTGCAAGCGCTAGACATCGGGATACCGAAGGGCTGGCCGGACTACGTGCTGCATCAGATGGTGACTGTGTTGAAAAACGGCGAGGAAGTGAAAATTTCCAAGCGCGCCGGCAGTTATGTCACGTTGCGCGACCTGATAGACGAGGTCGGCTGCGATGCCACGCGCTATTTCCTCGCGGCGCGGCACCCGGACTCGCAACTGGTTTTCGACATTGATCTGGCGAAATCAAAGACTAACGACAATCCGGTGTATTACATTCAGTATGCTCACGCCCGCATCAGCACAGTGCTGGAGCTGTGGGGCGGCGAACGGTTGGATTTATTGCAGGCGAATTTCAGCCTGTTGGATAGCGAATACGAAACCGCCTTGTTGCAGCTGATGATTGATTATCCGCAAGTAATCGAAAATGCCGCGCAGGATCTGGCGCCGCATCTGGTCGCGTTTTACCTGAAGGATTTAGCGGCGTCGTTCCACAGCTACTATAATGCCTCGCGCTTTCTGGTCGAGGACGAAGCGATCAAGCATGCACGTCTGGCGCTGATTGCGGCAGCAGCACAAGTGATGAGCAATGGTCTGGCGTTGCTGGGTGTCAGCGCACCGGAAAAGATGTAATTGCGCGGCGGCTGAGGCAGCACCTTATTTACCAATGGAAATATAAAACA
This sequence comes from uncultured Gallionella sp., assembly GCA_964385275.1. Lineage (GTDB taxonomy): Bacteria > Pseudomonadota > Gammaproteobacteria > Burkholderiales > Gallionellaceae > Gallionella. Next base: position 4,338 of record CAYLOK010000027.1, read on the forward strand.
TGAGCAGAGCAACAAGCAACAAATCCGCCGCACCACGCAAGAGCGGCAGCCCCATGCTAATGGGAATCTTGCTGGGCATGATAGCCGGCGTCGCGCTGGCGGCCGTTTTGGCCTGGTTTATACTGAAATCGCCCAGCCCCTTCGTCAACAAGGAGCAAGTGGTTAAACCGTCAGCGGAAGCCGTCAAGCCGTTCGTTGAAACCGCCCAGCCCAGGGTTGATGCAGCGGTCACTCCCGACGGAGAGGAAGCCAAGCCGCGTTTTGAGTTTTACAAGGTTTTGACGGACAAGCAGGATGCAACCGTTGACACGCCGCCCAAGTCGGCCGAAAAACCCCAAACGGCTGCGAGCAAACCGCCTGTTTCGCCCAAGGAAACTTATTTGCAGGCAGGTGCGTTCACGAATGTGGCCGATGCGGAAAATCTTAAAGCGACATTGGCGATGAAAGGGCTGGAAGCCGAGATACAGACAGTGACGATTCCCGGCAAAGGCGAGAGGCATCGTGTACGGCTTGGCCCCTTCCAAAACGAGCAGGAAATGACCAGTGTGCGCGGCACGTTGAAACTAAATGGCATGGAAGCGACTCCAACGCGCTGATATAAACTCTTCCCGACCGGACGTAACAGCCGGTCTACAGAAGCTGAATATCCATTTTCCCGGTATACCTGTCATCACTAAAGGAGCGATAAGTGAAAAATATGTTTAAGAGTCTGGTTGTTACAGTCATTTTTTTGTTCGGCAGCACAGCCTTTGCCGCAGCACAATCAAGCAAGGCTTACACCCTGCTTAACCCGGCGCAGCCCGCCAGCACCAAGAAAATCGAAGTACTGGAATTTTTCTTTTACGAGTGTTCGCACTGTTTCCATTTGCACCACGATTTGGCCGCATGGGAAAAAACCATGCCCGCCGATGTTGAATTGGCCTTCGTGCCAACGATCTTCCGTGATTCGACCGAGCCGCTGGCACGCACTTATTACGCGCTTGAAAGCATAGGAAAAATCAAACAAATGGACGACGCAATTTATCAGGCCATCCATGTAAAACAGGCGAACCTGTACGATCTGGATACGATAGCCGCGTTTGTCGGCAGCAACGGTGTGGATCGCAGCAAGTTTTCGGCCGCCTATAATTCGTTCACGGTGAACAGCAAAGTAGTACGCGCCAAACAAATGATCCGCAGCTATGGCATCAACGGCACGCCAACGCTGGTCGTGGACGGAAAATATGCGATTACCGGCCTGCAACCGGCTGACACCATTCGTGTGCTGAACGAGGTTATCGCGATGGTACGCAAGGCTCGCTCCGCAGAGAACAAGGCAAAAGCCAAACATTAATGCCTTTGAAAATCGTCATTAGCGGCGCGTCGAGCGGCTTGGGATCAGCGCTCGCGCGCCATTATCTTGAGCGCGGCGCAGCCGTTGCCGCCTTCGCCCGGCGTGGCGAGTTACTGCAAAGTCTCGCGGCAGAATTTCCCGGCCAGGTTTATTGTTACGCGCTGGACGTGCGCGATGGCGCAGCCGTGCAACAGGCCGCCATTAATTTTATCGGGCGCGTCGGTGTGCCGGATATCGTCATCGCCAACGCCGGCGTCAGTGTCGGCACGCTCACCGAATATGCCGAGGATAACGATGCATTTCAGCAAGTGATGGACATCAATGTGCTGGGCATGGTGAAGACCTTTCAGCCCTTCGTCGCGGCGATGCGTGCCGCCCGTCACGGCACTCTGGTCGGCATCGCCAGCGTGGCAGGTTTGCGCGGCCTGCCGGGAGCAGGCGCCTATTCCGCGTCCAAGGCCGCCGCGATTAGCTATCTGGAATCGTTGCGCGTCGAACTGCATGGCAGCGGCGTGAAGGTAGTCACGCTGTGTCCGGGATACATCAGGACTGCGATGACAAAGATCAATCCTTATCCGATGCCGTTCATTCTGGATGCAGACGAGGCGGCAAGGCGCATGGCACGCGCGATAGAACGGCAAACCTCTTTTGCGGTGATTCCGTGGCAAATGGGGCTGGTCGGCGCGCTGTTCAAGCGACTGCCGCGCTGGCTGTATGACCGTTTGTTTGCCCGTGCGCCGCACAAGCCGCGCGGCCTGCTTTAACGTGAAACTCGCGCAGCGATTCATTCGCTCCCTCGCCCGCAAAGCGGGAGAGGAAAACGGGCATAGCGTGTTTCATCATCAGGGGCGGCATCTTTGCCATGCCCGCTAGTCCCCGGAGCACATGCGTCTGTATCGGAAATTCCTCGATCATGTGCCGGAGTATCTGGCGCGTTACTATTGGTGGGCGTACCTGTGGCCCTGGGGTATCTGGCTGTTCGACCACCAAACCATCATTAATGCCATTCTGTTCGGCCAATACGACAAGCTGCTGAACAAAACGCAGGCGCAAGTCGAAACCCGGCCGGGTGCACGGCTGCTGCAACTGACCTGCGTGTACGGCAAACTTACGCCCTCGCTGCTGTCCATTACCGGAAATGATATTCACCTGTGTGATGTGGCTGATGGCCAGCTACAGTTGACACGGCGCAAAACCCGCCATGTAGCCGAGCGTTGCCACCTGGCGCGAATGAACGCCGAATGCCTGAGCTATGCGAACGATGCGTTCGATCAGGTGATTGTGTTTTTTCTGCTTCATGAAATGCCCGCTGATGCACGCCGTCGCACCTATGCCGAAATTGCGCGTGTGGTACGCGCAGGCGGTTCGGTGCTGATTACCGAATATGCAGCCACCCCGCGCCATCATTTGTTGTATCGGTTCAGCCCGTTTCGCCGGCTGATCGGCAAGCTCGAACCTTTTCTGCCGGGCTTCCGGCAGGAAGATGTCGCCGCAAAGTTAGGCGAAGCGCTGCGTGAAAACGGCAAGACGCTCAACGACGAACCGCATATCGAGTACGTCTTTTCCGGTTATTACCGCATCATGCGCTTCAACGTCAGCAAGCGAAATTGATTAACGGCGCAGGCCCACGCAAGATGCGAAAGGTAAAAAAATGCCCCTGAACCGTGAGGTTCAGGGGCAAATGTCTTAACCAATTGGGAGGAGTTAAGATACCCGCCAAGGGGAGTCAACGGGTGGAAGCTTGCGCTAACTGGAGACTCTGGCAAGCCAACCTGCAAAAAGTTCCATGTTTTCGCACAAATATCAAGGGAAAACTGATTTATCCTTAAAACGGCAGTTCAATCCGCAGATTAACCCGGTAGCCGGTTGTTTGATCGGCGAAAATCTGCGGGCAGGCGAATATTGCATCAGCCACTCACTTTTTCTCCGCCGAGCGCCTCGGCAAGATTGCTTATCATTTTTGCCAGTTCGCCTGTCATCAGCGTGAAGTCGAGCTCGAACATCTCGTCTGCGTTATCGGCCAGGGCGTTGGATTCTTCCTTGATGATGTCCAGGAATTCGAGCCGTTTGATTTGCAACTGTTCGGTCATAACAAAGGAAATCCGGCTGTTCCAGGTCATTCCCAAACGGGTGGCGCGTTTGCCCGCCGCGATATGGGCAAGAATTTCCTCGCCTTCCAGAGCGTGATTGGCATAACGCACTGTTGCGCGGCTCTCCCCTGTGGCGCGCAGTTCCAGTTCGCGGTCTATCGTGAAGCCCGACGGGGCATCTTCACCGGCCAGCCAGCCGGTCATCGCGGCAACGGGCGAGAGTTCGGTGTGCAGCGGCTTGACCGGCAAATCATCCAGTGTCTTGTTCAGGAATTCCAATAGCTCTTCCGCTTTGGCCGCAGAGGCTGCATCAATGATTAACCGGCCATTGAGCGTATCCAGCCACGCGCAGGTTGTACGCTGAATTGCAAAAGCTCTGGGGAGCAGTTCTTCGGTAATCGCTTCCTTGAGATCCTTCAATTCCTTGCGGCCAACTTTGTAACCCTGTTGCGCCTCGATGTCGGCGACGCGTTCCCTGGCAAAGCGGTTGATGATGGTGGCCGGCAATAATTTTTGTTCTACACCCAGCGCAAACAGGATTTGCCCATTGCTTGCGTGAACCAGACGGTCATCGCCCCGGCAGGAAACCCATCCGCGACTCTGCTTATCCAGTCCGCTGCAAGGTTGTAGCGGCTTGAGCGCCAGCTTTTCCAGTAATGTTTCGGCGGTAATGGTGCAGTTGGCGGGCAGACAATAAATGGAAATGTTTTTAAACCACATGGCAGTATTCCCGAAAAATCCGCTGATTATACAGATCGGCCAAGAGAATTTGACCGGGGAAATACTGGAAAACCGGCAGGTGCATACAAGACGGATCAGTCCAGGAAGGTATCTGCGGGGTAATGTATCATGCCAAAAGCCTCAGCCACCTTCTTGTGGGTGACTTTCCCTGCGATGATATTAAGCCCCTTGAGCAGCGCCGGTGAGTCCTTGAACGCCTGCTGCCAGCCCTTGTCAGCCAGTTGCAGCACATAGGGAAAGGTTGCATTGGTCAGCGCCAGTGTCGAGGTGACCGGCACACCGCCGGGCATGTTGGCCACTCCGTAGTGAACCACGCCCTCTACGATAAAGGTAGGTGTTTCATGCGTGGTCGGATGCATAGTCTCGATACAGCCGCCCTGATCGATTGAAATATCCACGATTACCGCGCCTTTGCGCATCAGCCGGAGGTCTTCGCGGCGCAGCAATTTGGGCGCCACGGCACCCGGTATCAATACCGCGCCGATAAGCAGATCGGCACTGGCGATTTGTTCCAGCAGATTGTGTTGGTTGGAGAAAATCAACTGAACATTGGCAGGCAGGATATGGCTGAGCTGGCGCAGTTTTTCCAGTGAGGTGTCGAGAATGATAACAGTCGCGCCAAGACCGGCCGCCATTTTTGCCGCATTCATCCCGACCACGCCGCCGCCGAGAATCACGACTCTGGCGGGGGGTACACCGGGCACCCCGCCAAGCAGCACGCCGCGACCACCCTGCAATTTCTCCAGATACTTTGCGCCTTCCTGTACCGCCATGCGTCCGGCAACTTCGGACATCGGCGTCAGCAAAGGCAATTCGCGCGAGGGCAGCTCTACCGTCTCGTATGCTATGCAGACCGCGCCGGAGGCCATGTGCGCCAGGGTCAACGGCTCACTGGCAGCAAAATGAAAGTAGGTGAAAACGATCTGGCCGGGTTTGATATATGACCATTCGGCTTCAATCGGCTCTTTCACTTTTACGATCAGATCCGCTTCGGCCCAGACCGTGGCGGCCTCACTTTCGATGCGTGCGCCTGCGGCCAGATATTGATCGTCACCGAAACCACTGCCTGCGCCCGCCCCTGCTTCGAGCAGAACGCTATGCCCGTTCGCGACCAGCGCTTCCGCGCCGCCGGGTGTCAGCGCGACGCGATTTTCATTGGTTTTGATTTCCCTGGGGATACCGATTTTCATGAGTGTTCTTCTGTCGAGTGGGGCGGGAAGGCTAGCACGCGCGCGGCTCCGGGTAAACCATGCCGCACGGCTCGTGCTGCGTAGCCTGTTACAAATTGCACCTTTACACAGACCGGAGTCTGACGGCGTTATGGTATGCTTATTAACAGTTTAGTCAGTCACTTTCCCTTGATGAAATTCCTTTTGTTGTTTTTATCGCTGATTGCCGGCACCGCCCTGGCGAGTCAGGATGACGACTTTCTGGCTGCTCGCGACGCGTTTCGCGCGGGCGATGCAGCCAAGTTGGCCATCTTTGCACAACGTCTTCGGCACTCCACGCTGGAAGTTTACATTTCCTATTACCAATTGCGGATGGAGCTGGAAACTGCCGATGCCGGGGTGATCCGGGCTTATTTGGCGCGCCCTGACGATACGCCGCTGATAGACAGAATGCGCGTTGAATGGCTCAGGACGCTCGGCAAAAAACAGCAATGGCAATTGTTTGACAGCGAGTATCCGCGCCTGCTGGTTGAAAATGCAGAGTTGGCTTGTTATGCCTTGCAATCGCGCCTGAGAAGCCAGGAGCAAATCGTGTTACGTGAAGCGCGTGACCTGTGGTTCAGCGGCAAGGAACAGCCGGAGAGTTGCAGCGTGTTGTTTGCCGCCGCCCTGGCAGCCGGAATTATCAGCCAGCAGGATATATGGCAGCGTCTGCGTCAGGCTCTGGAGGCCGGCAATGTGTCGCTTGCCCAGTACCTTGCCGGGCAGCTTGCGGGGGAGCGCGCCGTATCGTCTGCTGCGCTGAGTCGTGCGATGGATAATCCCGCACGCTATCTGGAACACGAACCGCTGGACAGCGCCAGCGCAGGCCAACGCGCCGTTGCGTTGTTTGCCTTGCAGCGTCTGGCCAAACAATCCCCGGATTTGGCGGCTGAACGCTGGAGCAGTATGGAGGGGCGTTTCCCCGAAAGCGAACAGCATTATTTCCTCGGCTGGCTGGCGTATGAGGGCGCACGCAAGCATGACGGGCGCGCGCTGCGATGGTTCAGGGAAGCAGGAAAAACGCCGCTAAATGAGCAACAATCGGCCTGGCGGGTACGTGCGGCGCTGCGTGCGCAGGATTGGCCGGAAGTGTTGTCTGCCATCAATGCAATGAGCGCAGCGCAACGCAGCGAAACTGCCTGGCGATACTGGCAGGCACGCGCCCTGCAAGCATCGGGCCGACGCGCAGAAGCGGCGAGAATCTTCGTGCCGCTGAGTGCGGAATATGATTTTTACGGGCAATTGGCCAGCGAGGAATTGACCGATACGCCCGTACTCAGCGCATTGCAAACAACCTACCAGCCTGACAAAAAGGATATGGCAGCCATTGCCGCACTGCCCGGGGTACAGCGCGCGCTGGCGTTGTATCGCATGGACCTGCGCACCGATGCGATGCGGGAGTGGATTTGGGTCATTCGCAATTTCAACGACCAGGAGCTGATTGCCGCAGCTGAACTCGCCCGGCGCAACGAGATGTATGACCGGGCCATCAACACGGCCGAAAAAACCGTGCGAGTCCATGATTTCAGTCTGCGTTATCTGGCGCCCTACCGTGCGGCACTGCGCGAACATATTCAGGGAAACAGCCTGGAAGAAGCATGGGTATATGGCCTGATGCGCCAGGAAAGCCGTTTTGTGACCTCCGCAAAATCCGGGGTGGGTGCGGCAGGACTGATGCAAGTCATGCCGACAACAGCGCGCTGGATAGCCAAAAAACTGGGCTTGAAGGATTATCGCGAGTCATTGATCCATCAACTGGACACCAACTTAAAGCTGGGCACCTTTTACATGAAAAATATGTTGTCATCATTGGACGATAGTCCGGTTCTGGCGTCTGCCGCCTACAATGCAGGCCCCGGGCGGGCGAGACGCTGGCGCACAGACCAACCCCTGGAAGGCGCGATTTATGCCGAGACCATCCCTTTCAATGAAACCCGTGATTATGTAAAAAAGGTGATGAGCAACACGGTGCATTACGCCCGGCAATTCGGTGATCCGCCGCGCTCCCTGAAGCAGCGCCTGGGCATAATTGCCGGCAAAACGGGCGACAATGCGGCTACGCTCATTGATGACAAGTCACCGGATGCGGGCCCATGAGCAGTGCCATCTACTGCGTAGGCGGGGCGGTGCGCGACCGCTTGCTGGGCTTGCCGGTTGCGGATCACGACTGGGTGGTGGTCGGCAGCACGCCGGAAGCCATGGTGGAACAGGGTTTTCAACCGGTGGGTAAAGATTTCCCGGTTTTTTTGCATCCGAAAACTCATGAAGAATATGCGCTGGCGCGCACCGAGCGCAAGACGGCGCGCGGCTACAAGGGTTTTGCCGTATATGCGGCGCCCGATGTCACGCTGGAACAGGATTTGCTGCGCCGGGATTTTACGGTGAATGCCATCGCACAGGATGCGGAGGGCAACCTGATTGATCCGCACCACGGCATCGCCGATTTAAGCGCCGGGATTTTGCGGCATGTCAGCAATGCCTTCAACGAAGATCCGGTACGCATTTTGCGCGCAGCGCGCTTTGCCGCACGCTTCGGCTTTGTTATCGCGCCGGAGACCCTGACGCTGATGCGCGATATGGTCGGCAACGGCGAAGTGGACGCACTGGTGCCCGAACGGGTCTGGCAGGAATTGGCGCGCGCGCTGATGGAAAAAACACCCTCCCGTTTTTTTACGACGCTGCGCAGTTGCGGCGCGCTGGCGAAAATCATGCCTGAAGTGGATGCGCTGTTCGGCGTACCTCAGCCGGAAAAATACCACCCCGAAATCGACTGCGCTCTCCACACGCTGATGGTTATTGACGATGCCGCACAGCACGACTACGCGCTGGAAGTGCGCTTTGCCGCGCTGACACATGACCTGGGCAAGGGCGCTACGCCGAAAAATGAGTTGCCGCGCCATATCGGACATGAGCTGCGCGGCATGAACCTGGTTAAAACGCTGGCGGAGCGTTTACGGGCGACTGGCGAATGTCGCGATCTGGCCTTGTTGGCGGCACGCTATCACGGTGATATTCACCGTGCGACGGAACTGCGCGCCGACACGATAGTCAGGCTGTTTCAGTCTGCGGATGCATGGCGCCGCCCCGAGCGTTTTGCTCAATTGCTGCAAGTCTGTGCTGCGGATGCGCGCGGACGGCAGGGTCGCGAGCATGACGCTTATCCGCAGTCTGAATATTTGCTGCAATTGTTGGCGACCGCGCGCGCGGTGGACGCGGGCGAGATTGCGCGGTCATGTCAGGATAGCGGTACAATTCCTGCCGCCGTCCGGCAGGCGCGCATCAGCGCGATAGAAAACCGGGTGGAAAAACAACGAAAGGAACAGCAATGAACAAATGGATATGGGGTGTTTTATTGGTTGCAATGCCTTGCGTTGCAGGTGCGGAAGACCAATCCGGGGGCAACAGGAAAGAACAGGATGCGAGGTTCAACCAGGTGTTCCATAATCTGGACACAAATAAAACAGGCAAAATTTCCAGGGAGGAAGCCGAGCTAAAAGCACCCGCCATAGCGGAAAATTTCGACCAGATTGATGTCAATCACGACGGCGGTCTGACCAAAAAGGAAATCAGAGACGCTTTTGCTGCGGCGGACAAGAGGCGGCGTGAGTTTAGCCAGCATCTGGAAGCTGCGGACAAGGATAAAAACGGCAAATTATCAAGGGATGAGGCCAAAGCGCTGCCGAATATGGGCGCAAACTTTGATGAGATAGACAGCAACCATGATGAACAATTGGTCATCAAGGAAATTGCCGACTACGTGCGCGCCAAGGGCAATGCGGATACGGCGTCTGCTTCGGGCCCGGCCGTGGCGCAGCAGTAATTACAGCAAGCGGGTCAAATCACCACGGGCGAATCCTGATAACGGCCCTTCGACAGGGCTCGGGACAAGGTTTCTGCCCAAGGCGATAACCTTGAACAGTTCGCCCATTTCTGCCGGGCTGGTGAGTTTCTGCAATTGCGCCGAGAGCGGCAGGTAATCGCGCAGATTTTCCGGTGAGGTGTCTTTCAGCAATTCGGTGATGCCGTTGTTAATCAGGAAAAAGGCCTGATTGGTATAGCCCAGCAACTCCAGTCCGGCGTCGATGCCGCATTCTGCGATGTCGGTGAAATTCACATGTGCGGTGATGTCCTGCAAACCGGGCAGAAAGAACGGGTCGTCGTGGGCACGGTGCCGGTAGTGACACATCAGCGTGCCGGTGGCACGTTGCGGATGGTAAAACTCGCGCGCGCCGAAACCGTAGTCGATGAACAGCATCGCGCCCTGTGTTAACCGGCTGGACAGACTGTTGACCAGACCGCGTGCAGCCAGACAGATTTCGCTGACATAACCGTCAGGCACGCTGATCTTCCGGGACGCCTGTAACAGTGCCTCATCCGTGATGACGCGTTCCTCGCGGAGGAAACCGGATTCATGCTGCGCGACACCGATTTCCGTTGTCGCACTGTCTTGCCAGCGCACCAGATGCACGGGCAGCGCGTCCAGCACTTCATTGGCGACGATAGCGCCGCAGAATGTGCCCGGCAAGGCATCCAGCCAATGCACACGATCCGACAAATGCGGCAGGCGTTGTTGCAACAATTCCTGCTGGCGGGCGCGCAAGTCGGCGCTCACTTCAAGGATGTTGTAACTGTCCGGCAGGCAACCCAGTTGATCCAGCGCACCCAGCATGTCCGCCGCCAGCTTGCCGCTGCCGGCCCCCAGTTCCAGAATATGCGGCGCACTGCCCGCCATAATTTCGGCGACCTGCCGGGCCAGGGTGCATCCGAATAACGGCGAGAGTTCAGGCGCGGTAATGAAATCGCCCGCCTCGCCAAATTTGTGCGCCCCCGCCGTGTAATAGCCCAACCCCGGGGCATAAAGCGCCAGCTCCATATAACGCGCGAAGGAAATCCAGCCGCCCTGTGCCGCGATGTCCTCACGGATGGCATGGATCAGACGTGTGCTGTGCTGTGCGGCTTCAGCGCCGGGCGCAGGCAGGGTTGTCGCAGGTGATTTGGGCATGGTCAGGTATAATTCGCGGAGTGCGCGATTTTAATGGAGGGTGCGGTGCAAGGCAAAGTTATCTTGGTGACCGGTGGCGGCAAGCGGGTGGGCGCGGCAATTTGTCGTCGTCTGCACGCGGCGGGGGCCACCATTGCGCTGCATTACCGTAGTTCGGCTCAGGAAGCGCTGGCCTTGCAGGATGAATTGAACGCCCGACGCGAAAATAGCGCGGCTGCATTTTCCGCTGACTTGCTTGATCTGGCTGCGCTGCAGGCCCTGGTAAATCAGGTCATAGCGAGATTCGGTCAGCTGGACGCGCTGGTCAATAATGCCTCCAGTTTTTATGCGACGCCGCTGGTAGCAGTCGATGAGGCGCAATGGAACGATTTGTCCGGCACCAATCTGCGCGCGCCGTTGTTCCTGGCACAGGCGGCGGCAGATGAACTGCGCCGTCAGCATGGCTGTATCGTCAACATCGTGGACATTCATGCGGAACGCCCGATGCACGGTCATCTGCTGTATAGCGTGGCCAAAGCCGGGCTGGTCGCCCTGACGCGTGGACTGGCACAAGAAATGGCACCTCAGGTTCGCGTGAACGCAGTCGCGCCGGGCGTGATACTTTGGCCCGAAAACGACCTCTGGGAAGATGAAACACAACGACGCAAAATTGTTGCGCATACGCTGCTTAAACGCGAGGGCGAGCCGGACGATATTGCCCGGACAGTCGCCTTCCTGATACAAGACGCGCCTTACATCACCGGACAGGTCATCTCGGTAGATGGCGGCAGAAGCATTAATATTTAACGTAAAATCTTATGAACTCAATCGCACAACCTATCCATTTCGACCATTCCGGCAATTTCAACAAACTCAAGAATCGCCTGGAACATCAGGTCGGCAAAGCCATTTTCGATTTTAATATGATTGAGGACGGCGACTCGGTGATGGTGTGCCTCTCCGGCGGCAAGGATTCCTACACACTGCTGGATATTCTGCTGAATCTGCGCAAACGTGCGCCTATTGACTTTCGCATCGTCGCGATGAATCTGGATCAGAAGCAGCCCGGCTTTCCCGCCGAAATACTGCCGAATTACCTCAAATTACTGGGAATTGAATATCACATCGAAACTCAGGACACCTATTCCATCGTCAAGGAAAAAATTCCCGAGGGGAAAACGACCTGTTCGCTGTGCTCGCGGCTGAGGCGCGGCATTATCTACAAGGTGGCGGGCGAATTGGGTGCGAACAAGATCGCGCTGGGACATCACCGCGACGACATGATTGAAACGCTGTTCCTGAATATGTTCTTTGGCGGAAAACTCAAGGCCATGCCGCCCAAACTGGTGACCGACAAGGGCGACCATATCGTGATTCGCCCGTTGGCCTATTGCGTGGAAAAGGACATCGCCCGTTATGCGCGCGGCATGGAATTCCCCATCATTCCTTGCAACCTGTGCGGCTCGCAGGAAAACCTGCAACGCCAGAACATCAAGGAAATGCTCAGCAACTGGGAACGCCAATATCCGGGACGCAGCCAGACCATCTTCACCGCGATGCAGAATGTTGCACCCTCACATTTGCTCGACGGAAAACTGTTTGATTTCAAGAATATGCAGCTTGGTCAGGCGGTAGCCGAAGGCGATGTAGTATTTGATGACGCGCAGGCTTAGCAGGCTGCTGAAACATGACATTTGACTTAAGGTACCTCTATACAGGCACATGAAAGACGATCCATGCAAAGAAGCAGTGCGTCTCCTGCAGGCCTTAATCGCTCGCGAAACCGGCGAGTCGCTTAAGCTGCCCGCTGAGGCGGAGATGACTTCCATCGTCCGGCATGCGCTCGGTGTTGGCGATGAGGGCGATGCAGTTGTTTCGACGCATTCCTTCGTACAGCGCGAGGTCACCATTCTGATTGCCGACCTGAGAGGTTTTACTTCCATCACTGCCGCACTGCCGACCGGAACGGTCATTGCAATGCTCAATCGTTGCCTGGGGCGAATGAACGAAGTGGTGTCCCGCCATCACGGTGTTGTCGATAAATTCATGGGTGATTCCGTCATGGTGCTGTTTGGCGTGCCCGACGAGCACGCGGATGACGTAAAACGGGCTTTGACCTGCGCGATGGATATGCAGCTTGCGATGGAAGAGCTCAACAATCAAAACCAGCAAGACGGCATACCCGAGCTGTTCATGGGTATCGGCATCAATACCGGCAGCGTCATGGCCGGCAAGTTCGGCTCACACTTTTATTCCGAATATACGGTGATCGGCGACGAGGTTAATCTGGCCTCGCGTATCGAATCTTTCAGTTTGCGGGGCCAGATTCTGATCGGTGAAAACACCTTTGATCGCTGCCGCGACTTTGTCACTGTCGGTGAAGCGATGGAAGTATTCGTTAAAGGCAAAGCCCAATCAGTCAAATTACGCGAGCTGTTTTCAATTCCCTCACTGAATATGGAGGTGAAACGTAATGAAGCCCGGCGAAGCCACCGTTTAGAGGTCAACCTCGCCTGCTCTTTCAGGCTGATTAAAAACAAGATCGTAATGCCGAAAACCATCAGTGCAACTATCCGGGACATCGGTTATCACGGCCTTCTGATGGAAATCGATTATCCGCTCAGTCCGCTCGACGATATCAGGCTTGATTTTGATATTCCGCTGGTCGATTTCAAGGTGTCCGATGTGTACGCAAAAGTCGTCCAATTAAGGACGGTTGAAAACCGTCATCTCGCAGGGGTTGAGTTCACTTCGCTCAACGCCGATGCCAACATGAAAATTCATTTTTTTGTACAGATGCTCGTGACTGCGGAACAGGAATTCAACACCGATTTCCGGGCGGCCTGCTGATGCGCTGAAGCAACGACAAAGTGATACAGGGCAAGTCGAATATAAAGACCGGAAAAAATGACTGAAACTTCTATAGAACTGACCAGAAAATTATCCCTGGCCGTAGAAAAAATGCCCGTGTTTCCCAAAAGCGTGCAACGCATTTTGGAGCTGACGCGCGACATCAATTGCTCTCCCAAGGAATTGGTCATGGTCATTGAAAAAGACCCGGTGCTGACAATGAAGTTGTTGCGCATCCTCAATTCCGCTTATTACGGTTTTTCCAAGCAGATCACTTCGGTCAATCAATCGGTGGTTTATCTCGGCTTGAATACGGTCAAAAACCTGGCCTTGTCGTTCGCGGCGATGGGTTCGTTGCCGCCGTACAACGCGGCAGGATTCGATGTGCAGCGCTACTTAATACATTCACTGACCACGGCCAATCTCGCGCGCAGCCTGTGTCAAAAATACAGCCGGGACGATACCGATCCCGGCGACTGCTATATCGCGGGCCTGCTGCACGATTTTGGCAAAGTGGTATTCGCCCAATTTCTTGCCGCAGAATTCAGGGAGGCGCTCGCTCGCAGCGTCGAACAATCCATTCCGCTGCATGCCGCAGAGCAGCAGATTATCGGCATTGACCACACCGTGGTCGGCGGGATGCTGGTGGAAAAATGGCAGTTTCCCAAGCAGCTCACCGACAATATTCGCAATCATCACAGCGATATTGCGCCGGGGGATACCGTGCAAAGTTGCCTTTTTGCCGCGAATCAGATCAGCAAGCAGCTTGCGCCGGGAAGTAGCGGCAATCCTGTAGTGGAAGAGTTGCCGCCGGTTTTGCTGGAATATTTCGGCATGGCGTTGCCGGACCTCATCGCCAGCCTGGGAGATGCATCCCAGCTTGTGACCGAAGCATCCGTCTTTGCGCAAATAGCCAAGGAGGGCTGACATGAAATTGAAATTCTGGGGAGTGCGCGGATCAATCCCGTCACCGGGCGAAAAAACAGTGCGCTATGGTGGCAACACCACCTGCATCGAGATACGCAGCGACGATAATGATCTCATCATCCTGGACGGTGGCACGGGTATTTTTCCGTTGGCGCAAACGCTGCTCCGGGAGCTTCCGGTCACGGCACATATTTTCAATACGCACAGCCATTGGGATCATATACAGGGGCTGCCGTTTTTTATTCCCATTTTCATTCCGGGCAATATCATCAAACTGTACGGCGCATTTGACCCGATCTCGGGCGCGGGGCCGGAACGCATCATGAATGTGCAGTTGCAATACAGCTATTTCCCGGTACGCGAAGCCGAGATGCAATCCAATTTTGAATACATTTCCCTGATGCCGAATCAGGCTACCGAAGTCGGCGCGGCTACCGTCACCTCGATCCTGCTTAATCACCCCGTGATCAATTTCGGCTATCGCGTCGATTGCAATGGCAAGTCTATTTTCTTTACCGGTGACCACGAGCCGCATTTCAACATTTACGACGTTGGCGATGAAGGTTATAACGAATACCAGACTTTGATCGAAGAACAGCGTCTGTCCATTATTGAGGCCATTCGCGGGGTCGATATTATTGTGGCCGATTCGTCATATACCCCTGATGAGTATGTGACGAAAAAAGGCTGGGGGCATGGCACTTTTGACAGCTGTATCCAGCTTGCCAGAGAGGCCGGAGCGAAGAGTCTCTATTGCACTCACCACGAACCCACCCGCTGCGATGACGATCTGGAAGCCGTGTTTGCGGAAGCGCTGGGCCGTCACGCAGATATCGCGGAAAAACTCGATATTCGCCTTGCGCGTGAAGGTGACGAGATCGTCATTTAACGGGAAACTCGCGCCAACAGTACTGCTGGCTTGTTGAGTCCGTGCATTGAGTATGGTTCTTATCCTCCCGGGAATTTCGTCTGGTCTATCATAATGACCCGGTACAGGTCATCGCCTGCACTGGATACTTCATATACACCCGACGGGCTGGCGAAATGGCCGATGAACACGCCACTCGTATAGACCATGGTCAACCCGCTGTACTCCACGCCCTTGAGATAACCTGCCCACGAATAGCCGTCCCCGTTCGGCTCGATCTGCATGAGCACCCCCGTATAAGCCACGCCCGGGAAAAGATTGAGTGTGATCTCCTTCACATTGCGGGATTGCCCGGTTTCATCCATCAACAATGCGAGGTTGACCTTCACAAACCGGGAGCGGACGATATGCTGCTCCGAAGGGAGCGCACGGGTCGCGTCGGTATCCACGAATAGCCCGGAAGTGGCAGACAAAGCCAAAACAGGCGTATCCAGAGCCGCTGCGCCCTGCTTCTCACCGCAACCGGAAAGCAACGCGGCAAGCATGCACAAACTCAGAATGAACGCGGGAGTTTTCATTCAGTCTCCTTCGGAATATTCAGAATATTTTGGGTGCAGACCAGAATTTCATCCGATTACGGATTGTGCGGCAGCTTCACCGCATTGGCGGGCAGCGTCAATACGCCAAACAGCCTATGTGTTTTTCAGGAGTGCGCGAAAGTTAGTGCGGGTAAAACAATTCCAGCCGATAACCCAACGGTCTGAGGTCGGTGGTATTCATGCGCAGCTTGATGCTGACTTCATGATTTTTCGGGAAGCCGGTCTGTTCGCTCTCATCGGACGGCAAGTATTCCTTCGGCAGGAATAAGCGACGCGCCAGGGGTTTGTCCTGTTCGTCGTTGAGTGTGAGTTCCAGTATGGGAAACGCCAGCGTGTAACTGGCGCGGTTGCGCAGCAAGGCGTTGAAGGTGACCTGGTTTTCCTGCCCGGGTTCTGCGACGAGTGAGGATGACTCTATGCCCATCAGTTCGGTATTCTGCGGCAACGGCACGCTGCAATTGAGCAATTGACAGTATCCGACCAGTGCGGGTTTGAGCATAGGCAAGCGGGCGGCGAGGCTGACGCGGAAAAAATACGCCGCCTGCGCCATCAGTAGCACGACCAGCACAAGCGCCGCTATTGCCCAGGGCCAGGTGCGGCGTTCCTCGGCAACGGCATCCCCGGTATCGTCCTCGGCTATAACCACTTGTTCCGCCAGCGTCTGCGGCAGACTCTCCCTGAAAGGGATTGTGTCGTCAGGAGTGATGCCCGCAGGAGCCGTCTGCTCGTGAACGGATGCAGCCGGGCAGCTGAAATCCAGTGTGCCATCAGATTCAGGCACTGCGGCTTCCTGCCTTTCTATGCCGCAAGCAATTGTTTCTATTGAAATTTTTTCCTGGCCGTCCGATTCGAGTATTTCGCCCGCAACCTCACCTTCAGGCAGCGCGGCGGCGTCAGGCGCAGCCTGATCGGAAATATCGGTTATTTCTGTAACGGCTTCGGCTTCCTCATGCGTTTCATCAACCCTGAACTCGCGCGGTTCGGCATGTTCTTCAGGCACGGTCGCTTCAGCGTGTTCGCTGAGTTCATCTGTCAGCAGATCAAGTTGCGGGCCGGGTTGTTCGGGGATAAAACCCGGGCGGGCATCAAACGCTTGCAGGCAGTGACCGCAGCGCACCATGCCGTGATGTGTGGCTAATTGCGCTTCGCTAATTTTGAAGCGGGTTTCGCAGTGCAGGCAACGTGTCGTGCCATTCATCGGCGCTGCGCTCAATGTTTACGGCCAGACAGGCATGACCAGCCATCCTCGAAAATCGGCGCATTCAGCTCAAACCATTGCTGGTAGATGTTCATCACATCTTGCGCCTGAGATTCCAGAATGCCGGACAGCACGATTTGTCCGCCTTGCCGCGTGGCATCCGCCAGCAAGGGAGCGAGCAGGCGCAGCGGGTTAGTCAGGATGTTGGCTACCACCAGATCGTAACTGTCCCTGGCGGCTTCGTCGGGCAGATGGAAACGCACATTTTCAACGTGATTGGCGATGGCATTGTCGCGACTGGCTGTTACCGCCTGCGCGTCCACATCCACACCAACAGCGTGTGCAGCACCAAGTTTCATCGCGGCAATGGCAAGAATGCCGGAGCCGCAACCATAGTCCAGCACGCTTTCACCGCCGGCCAGGTTGTTGTCCAACCAGCGCAGGCACAAACGCGTGGTCGGGTGGCTGCCAGTACCAAATGCCAAGCCGGGATCAAGCACGATATTGATCGCATCAGGATCGGCGGCAGTATGCCAGGTCGGCACAATCCACAGCCTCGGTGAGATCGGAATCGGTTCGAATTGTGATTGAGTCAGACGCACCCAGTCATTGTCGGCCAGCGTCTCTATGCGGTGTTCGGGGAGTTGTGCAAGGCCAATATCGCTGACGGCTGCGCGAAAAATTCCGGCAACATCGCGGTCGGCATCGAACAAGGCGCTGACCCGATTGTGCAGCCAGACCCCGGGCGGCGGTTCGCCGGGTTCACCGAAGATGGCCTGTTCATCCGGCGTATCGGCATCGGCATCCAGCAAATCCACCGAAAGCGCGCCGTGTTCGAGCAAGGCATCGCTCAGGGCTTCGGCGTGCCCGGCATCCGTGTCTACAATGAGCGTCAACCAAGCCATTACTTGTCTTTGTTGCGTTCGGCGAGACGCTCTTCCAGATAGTGAATGCTGGTTCCGCCGCGCATGAAAGCCGCGTCCAGCAACAAATCGCGATGCAGTGCGATGTTGGTGTCTATCCCTTCCACCGCCATTTCGGACAAGGCGGTGCGCATCCGCGCCATCGCCTGATCGCGGGTATCGCCGTAAGCGATGACCTTGCCTATCATCGAGTCGTAATGAGGCGGCACGTAGTAATTGTTGTAGGCATGCGAATCAACCCGGATGCCGGGGCCGCCGGGCGCGTGCCAGGAAGTGATGCGCCCCGGTGACGGCGTGAATTTGTAAGGATGCTCGGCATTGATGCGGCATTCGATGGCATGCCCGCGAAATTGAATATCGCGCTGACGGAACGGCAGTTTTTCGCCAGCCGCAATGCGGATTTGCTGTTGCACGATGTCAATGCCGGTAATCATCTCGGTCACGGGATGTTCGACCTGCACGCGGGTGTTCATTTCGATGAAAAAGAACTCGTTGTTTTCATACAGGAATTCAAACGTGCCGGCACCGCGATAGCCGATTTTGCGGCAGGCTTCCGCGCAGCGTTCGCCTATCTTGTTGCGCAAACGCGCATTGAGCAGCGGGGCCGGTGCTTCCTCGATAATTTTCTGGTTGCGGCGTTGCATCGAACAATCTCGCTCGCCCAGATACACGGCGTTACCGTGCTGGTCGGCCAGTATCTGAAACTCGATGTGCCTGGGATTCTCCAGATACTTCTCCATATAGACCACGGGATTGTTGAACGCGGCCTGCGCTTCGCTACGGGTCATCGTGACCGCATTGAGCAGCGCAGCTTCGGTGTGCACCACGCGCATGCCGCGCCCGCCGCCGCCGCCCGACGCCTTGATGATGACGGGATAGCCGATGCTGCGCGCAATCTTGACGATCTCGGCAGGATTGTCCGGCAACGCGCCTTCAACGCCCGGCACGCAGGGCACACCGGCTTTTTTCATCGCAATCTTGGCGCTGACCTTGTCTCCCATCAGGCGTATCGTTTCAGCGCGCGGGCCGATAAATACGAAACCGCACTTTTCCACGCGTTCGGAGAAATCGGCATTCTCGGAAAGGAAACCGTAACCCGGATGTATCGCCTGGGCATCGGTCACTTCTGCCGCGCTGATGATGGCGGGAATGCTCAAATAACTCTGATTTGACGGTGCGGGGCCGATACAGACCGATTCATCGGCCAGTTTTACATACTTGGCATCGGCATCCGCTTCGGAATGTACGACAACCGTTTTAATGCCCATCTCGCGACAGGCGCGCTGAATGCGGAGAGCAATCTCCCCACGGTTTGCGATCAGGATTTTTTCAAACATGTGTATGCTCCGAACTTTTTTGGAGTGCGACGATGCGTCGCCGCTTTCTAAAGCGCAGACGTGTCCGCGCACTCCATGACGTAATTAACCGATAACGAACAAAGGCTGACCAAACTCAACCGGTTGGCCGTTCTCCACCAGAATGGCCTTGATGACACCGGTATGATCCGCGTCAATTTCGTTGAGCAGCTTCATGGCTTCAATGATGCATAAGGTATCGCCCGCCTGCACGTTTTGACCTACGTCCACAAACTGCTTGGAACCGGGCGAGGGAGAGCGGTAGAAAGTGCCTACCATCGGTGATTTTACGACATGGCCTTCCTCGGCTGCGGGAGCCGCCGGTGCTGCAACTGCCACTGGCGTCGCTGCGACGGGCGCGGCCATGAATTGTTGCTGCGGAGCCGGGGCGTACATCTGTTGTCCGGCCGCGACCGTGCGCGTGATGCGCACCCGTTCTTCGCCCTCGCTGATTTCCAGCTCGGCAATGCCGGAAGCTTCGACCAATTCAATTAGTGTCTTGAGTTTGCGTAAATCCATAATATCCTCCTGGCTTAGTTTTTATAGTTCAGCGCATATTGCACTGCGTATTCGTATCCGGCCGCACCCAAGCCGCTGATGACACCAGCGGCGAGGTCAGAAAAAAACGATTCCTTGCGAAATGCTTCGCGCGCATGCACGTTGGAAAGATGTACTTCGATAAACGGTATCGCAACCGCCGCCAGCGCATCACGCAATGCCACACTGGTATGCGTAAAAGCGGCCGGATTAATGACAATAAATTGCGTGCCATCGCTGCGCGCCTGATGCACGCGCTCGATCAGGGCAGCTTCGGCATTGCTTTGAAAACAGGACAGGCTTGCGGCGTTTTTACCGGCCAATACAGCTAAACCTGCGTTAATTTCATCCAACGTGGTACTGCCATAAACATCCGGCTCGCGCGTTCCGAGCAGGTTCAGGTTGGGTCCGTGCAGTACGAGAATGACTTTCATATTCGTAGTTTGCCGTAATTTGAGGTTATTTGTCTATGTTTTTTATACAGATAGGCAAATAACATTAAAGACCGACTTGTTGCAGGGTGTTCAAAAACTGCTCGGTATTTTGATAACCTACCACGCGAAAATCGCTCATTTCCCGGCCTTTTGCGTCGAAAAACAGAATACCGGGCGGGCCGTACAGGCCAAAACGTTTCAGCAATGCCTTGTCGGCAGCACTGTTGGCGGTCACATCGGCCTGGAGAACTATAGCCGACTTGAGTCTGGCTTGCACGGCAGAATCGGAAAAAGTAAAGCGTTCCATTTCCTTGCAGGAAACACACCAGTCGGCATAGAAATCCAGCATGACGGTTTTGCCGTCAGCCGTCGCCAGCCTTTGCTCAAGCTCGGCAAGATCTTTTATACGCGAAAACGCCGGGCCGGCAGGCTGTTGCGTGTCGGCTTTGCAGGCTGCGCAAACAGAGTCCAGCGGTCGCAACATATCGCGCGCACCGGACAATGCGCCAACCAGATAAGCAGTGCCCAGCAAAAGCGCCAGCAGTCCGATGCCTTTCAGTAGCTTGCTCCAGCCGGTGGCGTTGTGCGGCAACGTGTCAAGCACGCGCAAATAGGTGGCGGACAAAATCAATAAAACGCCCCACAGCAGCATCTGCACGGCCACCGGGAGCAGAGGCTGAATGATCCAGATCGCCAACGCCAGCAACAGCACGCCAAAAAACCGTTTTACCCCGTCCATCCATGCCCCGGCTTTGGGCAGCAACACGCCAGCCGACGTGCCGATCAGCAATAGCGGCGCACCCATGCCTAACGCCAGCGCGAACAGGGCGACCCCGCCCAGCACGGCATCGTGCGTCTGCCCGATATAGAGCAGGGCGCCTGCCAGGGGTGCGGCAACGCACGGCCCCATGATGATGGCGGAGAGCGCCCCCATGACGAACACGCCTGACAGATGACCGCCATGCAGATGATTGCTGGTCTCGCTGAGTTTGCTCTGCCATGCGCTGGGCAATTGCAGTTCATAAAATCCGAACATGGACAAGGACAACACCACAAACACCGCCGCGAAACTGCCCAGCACCCAGGGCGTTTGCAACGCGCTGGAAATCAGGTCGCCGCTGAGCCCCGCCGCGACTCCGGCGGCGGCGTAGGTAATGGCCATGCCCAGCACATAGGCCAGCGACAGGACGAAAGCGTGCATTTTGGTGATCTTGTGGCCTCGTCCGACGATGATGCCGGACAGGATGGGGATCATCGGGAACACGCAGGGGGTCAGGGCAAGCAACAGTCCCGCACCGAAGAAAAATGAAATAATCAGCCAGAAACTGCCATCCTTGAACAATTCGGCGATTTTCGAATTGTCTGTCTGCGGCGCTACGCTAATCGCCTCCATCTTTTTATCGGCAGTTGCAATGGTCTTCAACCCTGCGCCCCCGGCTTGCCGCCCTCCGTCAGGCAGATCAATTTGCAGCGACTTGTCCTGGCTGGGATAGCACAAACCCTGATCGCTACAGCCTTGATAGGTCGCATTTAGCGTGACGCGGGACGCCGCATCACTGGCGCGATCCAGAACGATTTCGGCCTGAAACGACTGATGAAAAACCTGGGTGTCTCCGAAATTGGCATCGTGTTTCAGTTCGCCTGCGGGCAGCGTGACAGAGGTGATTTTCGCTGTATCGCCGTTAGTCGTGAAACTGATCTTATCGCGGTACAAATAATAGCCGGGCGTTATCTTAAAGTTGGCTTGCAGCGTATGCGCATCGCGTACCTGTACTTGCAAAGCGAATGCCTGATCGGGCGGCAAAAATACCGGCTGTTGCTTTCCACCAAAAGCAGGCAGCCTGTCCAGAAAATTTTCGGCCTGGGCAGCGGGAGCAATAAAGAAGAGCGACAGTAATAGTGCAAAGCGCATGTTTATTCCTTGTTGGTTTCCCGGTTTACCCAGTCAAGATAGGCCGGCAAGCCGACCGATACAGGGACAGCAATAATCTCGGGAAGTTCGTAGGGGTGAGCGGCGCGCAGCAATGCTTCGAGGCGCGGGTAGGCCGATTGCGTGGTCTTGATCAGCAGCGGCACTTCGCTGGCGGTTTCAATCCTGCCTTCCCAGCGATAGGTGGAAGTACAGGGAGCGAGTTGATTTACGCAGGCGGCCGCGTGCGATTCGATAATGCAGCGGGCAAGTTTCTCCGCCGCTGGCGCGTCCGGCAGGTTGGTAATAACCAACAAGACGTCGCTCATGATTTTGCGAAGCGCAAGCCGAGTTGCAGCAATTCATCCCACACATCGCCTGACCTTAGCCCCTTGATGGTTTTGTCCAACCTTGCGGCATGCTGGATCGCGCGCTCAATGTGCGGGAATTTCAGGCGACGTGCCGCGCTTTCGACCAGTCCCAGCTTTTCTTTGCGTACCCTGGCCTCGCGCAGGGCATCGCGTATATTGCCGCCTTGCCGGGTGGCGTGCAGTAACTTTCCCAGCGTGCGGATTTCTTCGCTGATCGCCCACAGTATCAGCACCGTTGCCGTGCCCTCGGCGCGCAGACCGTCGAGAATATGCGCGTAACGCGCGGCATCGCCGACGAGCATCGCTTCGGCAAGCTTGAAAATGTCGTAGCGCGCCACATCCATCACGGATTCCTTGACCTGTTCGAAAGAAAGGGCGCCGGGCGGAAACAGCAACCCCAGTTTCTGTATCTCCTGAAACGCGGCGATCAGATTACCCTCACAACGATCAGCAAGAAATTCCAGCGTGGCTTTGTCAGTGGATTGCGACTGGCGTTGCAATCGTCCATCAAGCCAGTCCGGCAGCTGATTGCGCGGTATATCGTCGGCACAGATCATCACGCCGTGTTGCGCCAGCGCGCTGAACCACTGGCTCTTTTGCGCGCTCCAGTCGAGCTTGGGCAGGGTAATCAGGGTGAGCACGTCGTCGGTCGGACTGGCGGCATAATCCTGCAACGCTTTCCCGCCTTCGATACCGGGCTTGCCGGACGGGATGCGCAAATCCACCACCCGGCGCGTGGCGAACAGGGAAAGACTCTGTGCGCAGTTGCGCAATTCATCCCATTTAAAATGCTGTTCGGCAATCAGCGTGTCGCGCTCGGTATATCCGGCGTTGCGGGCCGCCGCACGGATGCTGTCTGCCGCCTCGATGACCAGCAGCAGCGCATCGCCATGCACCACATAGAGCGGTTTGAGCCCGGAGGCAAGATGGCGCGGCAGCGCTTCGCTGGTTAATTGCATTATTTTTGCGGCTGAACCACAGGTTTGGCGTGGCTCAGACGACGGATGATTTGCTGCACCATATCGGAACGCATGCTCTGGTAGAGCAGCGCCTCCTCGGCTTCCTTGGCGAGAATCTTGGTATCGTCATAGGCATAGTCACGAGTCATCTGCAACTCTTCTGCAGGAAGCCATTCGCTTTGCCGGAGATCATAGGCCCGCAGCGAAACGCGATAGCGCAGCTGGAATTCGCTCACACGCCCGCTGCCGCCCAGCGTCAAAATCTGCCTTTCGGCAAGTTCGAACGCGATGTGCAGCACGACATCGGCTTGCTCGGCGCTGTTAGCCAGCTGAATATTATTGACTTGCAGATTGTTGCGCAGTTCGCTGATCAGCAATGAGCCGGGATTGGCGGCTTCGATGTAGAGCGTGGTGAACGGCATTTTTGCCTCGCCGCGCAGGTGAAAGCCGCAGGCGGCGAGCAATAAAACGGCCACTAAAGCCAATATACGCATGATTTTCTCTCAATACCAGTTAAGCCGGAAAAACTCAGGGCGGAAAGTCTCGTGATTTCGCCGCACGGATTTTAATCGCGGCGGAACGCCCCTGCTGGGCTTCCGTCCTACGCAACAATGTTAATCAAACGACCCGGCACGACGATGATTTTTTTCGGTTGTGCGCCCGCCAGTTGTTTCTGTACCGCCTCGTGCGCCACGGCCAGTTGCTCCAGCGTGGCCTTGTCGGTCGCCTTGGCCACAGTCAGATTGCCGCGCAACTTGCCGTTCACCTGTATCACCAGCGTAATTTCGTCCTGCACCAATGCGTTTTGATCGGCTTCCGGGAATAACTGATCCAGCAGGTCGCTGCCGGGGCGCAATGCAGACCACAACGCACGACAGATATGCGGCACGATGGGATTGAGCATCAGCGTGATGGCTTCCAGCGCTTCCTGTGACACGGCGCGCCCCGTCGGGGTCAGATCATCAAATTTGCCCAGCGCGTTGAGCAGCTCCATATTCGCGGCAATGGCCGTATTGAACGTCTTGCGCCGACCAATATCATCGCCCACTTTATGGATGGTCTGGTGCAAATGCAGGCGCATCGCCCTGGCCGCCGCACTCAGTTCACCGCTGCCATAGGCCGCCACCACGCCCTGTTCGACGTGATCGTGGGTGGCCTTCCAGACGCGTTTGAGAAAGCGGAACGCGCCTTCCACACCGGCATCCGACCACTCCAGCGATTGATCAGGCGGGGCGGCGAACATCATAAACAGACGCGCGGTGTCCGCGCCGAATTCGTCAATGATGGCTTGCGGATCGACGCCGTTATTCTTGGATTTCGACATCTTCTCCGTGCCGCCGATAATGACCGGCAAGCCGTCAGCTTTCAGCGTTGCGCCTGTCGGGCGTGACCTGTCATCTGTTACCACATCCACATCGGCAGGGTTGATCCACTGCTTCTTGCCGTTTTCCTGTTCGCGGTAAAAAGTCGGCGCAATCACCATGCCCTGAGTAATCAGATTTCTGAACGGTTCATCAAGGGTTTTAGCCTCGCGCAGCGAGCTGTTTGCTCTCTCTCCCTCCGTGAGAGAGTTGGAGTGAGGGAGCTTCTGAGCCGCCTCACCCTCGCCAAACACGCCGACATCCCGCATCAGTTTCTGAAAGAAGCGTGCATACAGCAGATGCAGAATCGCATGCTCGATCCCGCCGATATATTGATCCACCGGCAGCCAGTAATGGGCGCGTTCATCGACCAGACCCGTGGTGCAGCCGGGACTGGTGTAACGTGCGTAATACCAGGAAGATTCCACGAAGGTATCCATGGTGTCGGTTTCGCGCCGCGCCGCACCGCCGCATTTCGGGCAGGTGGTTTCATAAAATTCCGGCATTTTCGCCAGTGGCGAGCCTGCGCCATCCGGCACCACATCTTCCGGCAACACCACGGGCAACTGCTCGTCCGGTACCGGCACATCGCCGCAACTTGCGCAATGAATGATCGGGATCGGACAGCCCCAGTAACGCTGGCGCGAAATGCCCCAGTCGCGCAGACGGAACTGCACCTTCTTCTCACCCAGGCCTTTTTCAGCCAGGTCGGCGGCGATGGCATCCACCGCCTGATGGTAGTTCAGACCGTCATACTTGCCGGAATTGACACAAAAGCCTTCTTTGGTTGCGTACCATTCCTGCCATTCGTCATCGCTCCAGATTTCCGTGCCAGCCCTGGTTGTCGAGGCAGATGCACCCGGATGCTTGTCTTTTAGAGTAGGCAGTAAATCAATGGATTGTTTGATTGCTAAATTGTACTTCTTGGCAAAGCCGAAATCGCGTTCGTCGTGCGCCGGAACCGCCATCACCGCCCCTTCGCCGTAGCCCATCAGCACATAGTTGGCTACCCAAACCGGCACTTGCTCGCCGGTCAGCGGATGGTTGACTTTCAGTCCTGTGTCCATGCCCTTCTTTTCCATCGTCGCCATGTCGGCTTCGGCTGTGCCGCCATGCTTGCAATCTTCGATAAAGGCGGCAAGTAGAGGGTTATTTTGCGCGGCATAAGTCGCCAGAGGATGTTCCGCTGCGATCGCGACAAAGGTCACGCCCATGATGGTGTCGGCGCGCGTGGTGTAAACCCATAAATTATCTTGTTTATTATCAACAAGATAGGGGAAAGCGAAACGCACACCAAAACTCTTGCCGATCCAGTTGGCCTGCATGGTCTTGACCTGTTCCGGCCAACCATCCAGCGTGTCGAGGTCTTGCAGCAATTCGTCAGCATATTGGGTGATGCGGAAGAAATACATCGGGATGTCGCGCTTCTCCACCAGCGCGCCGGAACGCCAGCCTCGCCCGTCGATAACCTATTCATTGGCCAGCACGGTGTGATCCACCGGATCCCAGTTCACCGAAGCGGTCTTCTTGTAGATGATGCCTTTCTCAAACAGGCGGGTGAACAGCCACTGCTCCCAGCGGTAATACTCCGGGGTGCAAGTAGTCACTTCGCGCGCCCAGTCTATCCCCAGGCCCAGGCTTTTCAGCTGGCGGCGCATGTAATTGATGTTGTCGTAAGTCCATGCGGCGGGCGGCACGTTGTGCGCCTGAGCGGCATTTTCTGCAGGCAGGCCGAACGCATCCCAACCCATAGGCTGCATCACGTTATAGCCCTTCATGCGGTGATAGCGCGAGAGCACGTCGCCGATGGTGTAATTGCGCACGTGCCCCATGTGCAGCTTGCCGGACGGATAAGGGAACATTGACAAACAGTAATACTTGGGTTTGTCGCCCGATTCTGTGGCGGCAAATGCGCCGGAGTCATCCCAGTGTTGCTGGGCTTGCTGTTCGATGGAGGCAGGGTGATAGTTGGATTGCATGATTTTACGGGCGGCAGTCTGAATTCTTGGATGCGGCATTATAGCGGCATAGCCCTTCACCCGCGAATCGAGCTTAACAGGCATGGCAAAAATATCGCGCCCGATGACAAAACCCGCCATGTCGGCCTGAAGAACGCGTTGCACGCAAAGCGTCATATTGCTCTGGACAGGCATGTCAATCAGGTGACACGGCGATTTTCGGACAGGCTGAACACTTTTTATGCATAAATTGGACAATCTGTAGTAGTGGTGATTGTTTGTTTGATATAAAATCGCCGTTCACAAAATTTTAATCATTACGTCCAGGAGAGGTCATTATGTCGAGCAAGCATCCCGTTATTGCGGTTACCGGTTCTTCCGGCGCAGGTACCACCACCGTTAAACGCGCTTTCGAAAACATCTTCCGCCGTGAAAAGATCACAGCGGCGGTTATCGAGGGCGACAGCTTGCATAGCCTGGATCGTATGGCGTTCCGCGCCGCTGCTGCCGAAGCCGCCAAGGCCGGCAACAATACCTTCAGCCACTTCGGACCGGAAGCCAACCACTTCGACAAGATCGAGGAAATGTTTAAAGCCTATGGCAATACGGGTATGTGCAAGCGTCGTTACTACGTGCACAGCGAACCTGAAGCCGTAGAACACAACAAGCATTTCGGCCTGACCGACCTGACCCCTGGCGTATTTACCCCTTGGGAAGACATCGAAACCAATTCAGACCTGCTGTTCTACGAAGGTCTGCATGGCCTGGCAAAAGATGATGCACAGGGTGTTGATGCAAGAAAATATGTCGATCTGGCTATTGGCGTAGTGCCAGTGGTCAATCTGGAATGGATCCAGAAGATCCATCGCGACAAGGCTGAGCGCGGCTATTCCGCAGAAGCGACCGTGGATACCATCATGCGTCGCATGCCGGACTACATCAAGTTCATTACCCCGCAGTTCACCCATACCGACATCAACTTCCAGCGTATTGCAACGGTTGATACCTCCAACCCGTTTATCGCGCGCGATATTCCGACACCGGACGAAAGTTTTGTGGTGGTTCGTTTCCGCGAGCCCAAAGGCGTGGATTTCCAGTACATGCTGGCCATGATTCCCGGCTCTTTCATGTCACGCGCCAACACACTGGTCGTGCCCGGCGGCAAGATGAGCCATGCGATGGAAGTCATCCTGGCTCCCGTCATGCACGACATGATCGAAGACAAGAAGAAGTAACTTTGAACTGACGGACGTGTTCCGCTAGCGCAGAAGAGGGCAGACGAAAGTTTGCCCTCTTTTTTATTATTCAATATAAACAAGGTATTGCATGGGCATAGTTGCGGTAATTGACTTTGAAACCACCGGCATGTCGCCGGATATGAGCGACCGTGCGACCGAAGTGGCGGTGGTGCTGGTCAGCAATGGACAAATTGTTGATCGTTATCAGAGCTTGATGAATACCGGTGCCTATATTCCCGCCTTTATCACGGAACTGACCGGCATCAGCAATGCCATGGTGCGCAGTGCGCCGCCCGCCGCGCAGGTGATGGGCGAGCTGGCGGCATTCGTCGGCGATGTTCCACTGGTGGCGCACAACGCGTCGTTTGACTGCAAGTTTCTGGATGCTGAATGGGCGCGCATCGGCAAACAACGACAGCAGCCATTTGCCTGCTCGATGCTGCTGTCCAGAAGAATTTATCCGGCCGCACCCAATCACAAATTGGGAACGCTGGTCAGGCACTTGGGTCTGCCGCAGGCCGCCCGCGCTCACCGGGCGCTTGCCGATGCCGAGATGACCGCGCATCTGTGGTGCAGAATGGTGTCGGATATTCAGCAGCAATATGCCCTTAAAACTGTTTCCCACGAGTTGCTCTGTATGCTGCAAAAAGTGCCGAAAGCAAAGATTGCCAGCAGCATCGAAAAAGCCAAGTGCCATCTGTAACGCTTTTTTGATGCAATAATAGGCGCGGTGCTGTGGGATAATTCGCCCATGAATACCACACTCCTTTCCGGCCTCAATACCCCTCAACTGCAAGCCGTCACCCTTCCCCACCAGTCCGCGCTGATTCTGGCAGGAGCGGGTAGCGGCAAGACGCGGGTGCTGACCACGCGCATCGCTTATCTGATCAGCAGCGGTGCGGTCAGTCCGCACGCGATTCTGGCGGTGACCTTTACCAATAAGGCGGCCAAGGAGATGGTCACGCGGCTGTCGGCGATGCTGCCGATCAATACGCGCGGTATGTGGATAGGCACGTTTCACGGACTTTGTAACCGGCTGTTGCGCGCGCATTTTCGCGAAGCGAACTTGCCGCAGACTTTCCAGATTCTCGATTCAGGCGATCAGCTCTCCGCGATCAAGCGGGTGATGAAGGCGCAAAATGTGGACGATGAAAAATATCCGCCGCGCGAGATGCAGAATTTTATCAGCGGCAGCAAGGAGCAGGGACTGCGCGCGCATGAGGTGGAAGCCTATGATCCGTACACCCGCCGCAAGGTGGAAGTGTTCGCCGAGTACGACGTACAGTGCCAGCGTGAAGGCGTGGTGGATTTTTCGGAATTATTGCTGCGTTGTTACGAACTGCTGTCGCGCAATCAACAACTGCGCGAGCACTATCAGGAGCGCTTTAAACACATACTGGTGGATGAATTTCAGGACACCAATCCCTTGCAATACCAGTGGCTGAAGTTGCTGGCCGGTGGCGGAAGGATGGAGTCGGAGGCTACGGGCGCACACCGGCATAACGCCTTGTTTGCGGTGGGTGACGACGATCAATCCATCTATGCGTTTCGCGGCGCGAATGTCGGCAATATGAAAGATTTGCTGCGTGACTTTAATGTCGAGGCGGTAATCAAACTGGAGCAGAACTACCGCTCGCACGGCAATATACTCGATGCGGCCAATGCGCTGATCAGCAATAACAGCAACCGTCTGGGCAAGAATCTCTGGACGGCGGAACAGGGCGGCGAGAAGCTGCGCGTGTATGAGGCCCCCACCGACGTGGAAGAGGCGAATTATATTGTCAGCGAAATAAAACAGTTACAGTCAGAGGGACTGAAACTGGCCGAAATCGCGCTGCTGTACCGTTCCAACGCGCAGTCGCGGGTGCTGGAACATGCGCTGGTGTCGGCCGGATTGTCGTATCGCGTGTACGGCGGGCTGCGCTTTTTCGAGCGTCAGGAAATCAAGCATGCGCTGGCCTATCTGCGGCTGATGGAGAATACCGACGACGACAATGCGCTGTTGCGCATCATCAATTTCCCGACGCGCGGCATCGGTGCGCGCAGCATCGAGCAGTTGCAGGATGCTGCCAGAATAAACAATACGACGTTGTGGGATGCGGCGGCGCGGGCGGGCGGCAAGGTGTCCGGCTTCGTCGGACTGATCGAAGCGTTGCGTCAGGCGACGCAAGACCTCCCGCTTCCTGAAATCATGGAACATGTGCTGGTACATAGCGGGCTGATCGCGCATTACCAGAATGAAACCGGTGTGAAAAAGCGCGAAGCGCAGGAGCGTCTGGAGAATTTGAACGAACTGGTAACGGCGGCGACGCTGTTCGTGCACGAAAATGAGGACGACAGCCTGACTTCATTTCTGACGCATGCGCAGCTGGAGGCGGGCGAACATCAGGCGGGCGATCAGGATGACGCGCTGCATCTGATGACGGTGCATGCCGCCAAGGGGCTGGAATTCAATGCGGTGTTCATCACCGGGCTGGAGCAGGGGCTGTTCCCACACCAGAACAGCCAGAATGTCGACGGCGGACTGGATGAGGAACGCCGGTTGATGTATGTGGCGATCACCCGGGCGCGCCGTCGCCTGTACCTGACGTTTGCGCAGAGTCGCATGCTGCACGGCAAGGTCAGTTACGGCATGGCGTCGAATTTCCTGCGCGAACTGCCCGAAGAGCTGGTGCACTGGCTGTCGCCGCGCCTGGTACAACGCAATCCGTTCGCCTCCTTCGGGTATACGCCACCTGCGGCGTCCGCTCCTCTAGCCGCACCGATACAGCGTTCCGTAAGCGGAACAGGCTGGCGCGCGGGGCAGCGGGTATTTCACCAGAAATTCGGCGAAGGCATGGTTACGGGCGCGGAAGGCAGCGGCTCGGATGCGCGGGTGCAGGTCAATTTCAAACATGCCGGCAGCAAATGGCTGTCGCTGGAATACGCGAAGCTTACCGCGCTATGAGTGAGTTTGATTTCCCCCCGGCCATGGACGACGCGCGTCTTGCGCTGATAGTCGAAAGTTATCAGCGACTGACAGGCAAGCCGCTGCTCGAAGCCTTCGATCCGCTGGCGCTGTGGAATGCACCGTGCGCCGTCGTCGCTCACGGCACCGGGAACGATCCGGTATTTTTCTATGGCAACAAGCTGGCCTTGCAGTTGTTCGAGATGAGTTTTGCCGAATTCGTGTCTATGCCTTCGCGCCTTTCAGCCGGGCCTCTGGCGCAGCAAGAGCGCACCCGTTTGCTGGCAAGAGTCACGGCGCAGGGGTTTGTGGATGATTATTGCGGCGAACGCATTACCAAAGATGGCAGGCGCTTTATGATTCAAAATGGCACGGTGTGGAATCTGCTGGATGCGGCGGGTATCCACCATGGACAGGCCGCGACTTTTATTGCATAGCAACGCCGGGCGGCGGAAAGCTCGCTGCCAACTTGTCAGGCACTTCCCGTTTGCTCGCCAGACTGATCGCGCTGGCCTCTGAAACGGCTGTCACCATGACTGCGATCAGCGTCGGCAACAATGCGATGCGCGTCAGCGCTGTCCATAAAATGTGTTTCATGCTGGCTTCGTGCGCGGTCAGGCTGATCAGCCAGGCAATGAAGATCAATACTGCCGTGACGGCATAACCCCACATCAGCCATCGACTATTCCTGAAAGCCAGCAGCCAATGCATATCGACAAACCAGTTGGTGGTTTTTTTGCTGCGCAGGTAGATATAGGCGACTAGCACACCCGAACTGAACAACGGAATCAGCAAACCCGGCATGCCGGTATTCAATATGATGACAGCCGGAATCATCAACAGGTTGAAGGCAAACAGACCTGTGATGAACAGGTTGTGCGGCAGTTGCGCCTGTTTGACTTCTGTTTCGCTAACCTGGCATTGCATGGTTTACTCCAACCTATGATTCAACGATGGGCGCATATTAGCATAGACTGATACTCAAGACAGGCTGCCGTGAATCCGTCGTGCGGCGCATCAGAAATGCGCCTGGTCGTCATGGCCTGCGACATCGCCGGGTGCGCGGTCAACTGCCTTCACGTCCGGAAAAATATCGCAGAAACTGGCGTACAGCGAAGTGAACACGATAGGCATCAGCACCAGCCAGCCCAGCATCATCGGCATGCTGGCGAGTATCGCCAGCAACAAAAAAGACATGCCATATACGAACATCGGGCCGATATTGTGGGTAAAAGCGCGCAGGCTGAGCTTCATTGCGGCCACCGGCGCAACATTGCGGAAGAACACCAGCATAGGTGCGAATTGCATGGACATCAGCAACAGGCTGAACAGCGCTATGCCGAGCAATACGGATGCTCCCGCGCCCGCAATGGCTTCGCGGATAATTTCCGGGTCGCCGGGTGCCTGGCTGCTCATCATGATGCCGACCAGTGTCGCGCCGCCGAGCATCATCATTGCACCAAAAATCAGATATTGGCCGACCAGCGCGATACCGCCCAGGGTGATGAGATGCGAGGTGTGTTGCTGAAAGCCGCTGAACAGATGCGCCAGTTCCAGTTCATCGCCTTGCTCCAATGAACGGCAGCCGACCATCAGGCCGATTATCACCACCGGCATCAGCAGGCTGACCAGAGGTTCGCCAACGACCGGCACCACGGACACGCCGGCTGCCGCGACAAAGCAGATCGCAAGCAATACGATCCATAACAGCGGCGCCTGCATAAACAGGGCGTAGCCCCGCTTGATCCATTGCCAGCCCTGGTTTGCTTCTAAACGTTGCGGTTCCATATTTTCCTTAAAACTTTAGAGATGTCGGGTTGATGCCGCTAGGGCATTGATGAAACAACTAAACATTATCTAAGCACGATAATACATGTGCCAAGATTCTGTTTATCCCACGCAACAACGCAGCCAAGGCTGCTGTTGCTGAATGAGAACCCGACCGACGACTGCGTTGCTTTCACCCTTCACTGCATTTACAGCCAGACGGCTTGTTCCGCTGCAATATGATTTTTCAGGATGCGTTCAAAATGTCCGGGGTCATGTGCATGTATCAATTCGCCGTCGCGCGGCAGATGCAGGTCGAACAGGCGCGACAGCCAGAAGCGCAGCGCGGCCAGACGCAGCATCAGCGGCCAGGCTGCGCGTTCGTTCTCCTGCAACGGGCGCACCGCATGGTAGGCATGCAGAAAACTTTGCGCCCGACCGGCGTCAAGGGTGCCGTCGGCGTTCATGCACCAGTCATTGACGGTAATTGCCACGTCATACAACAAGGCATCCGTGCAGGCGAAATAAAAATCAATCAGCCCGCCAACGCGCGCATCAATCAGCAGCACATTGTCGCGGAACAAATCGGCGTGGATCAGTCCCTGCGGCAGGGATGACCAGTTTTGCTGCGCATGCAGCATAATTTCGCTATCCAGCAGCGCGGCTTGTCGTACGCTCACAAAAGGCCTGACTTGTGGTGCAGTCGCGGCGCGCCATGAACCGCCTCTGGCGTTGGGCATGATTTGCGTAAAGCTCAGGCCCGCAATGTGCATCTGCCCCAGCATCGCACCCAACGCCGCGCACTGTACAAGACCGGGCGCGGTGGTGGACTTGCCGCTCAGGCGGCTGACAATGCAGGCAGGCTTGCCGTTGAGCATGCCCAGAAATTGATTTTGGCGATTCGCCACCGGAGCGGGACAGGGAATGCCGTGGCGCGCCAGATGCGCCATCAGATTCAGGTAGAACGGCAATTCATCGGCGCTGAGCTTTTCAAACAGCGTGAGCACGAAGCGGCCATTGCTGGTGGTGACGAAATAATTGGTGTTCTCGATGCCGGATGCGATGCCCTGCAATTCCAGCAACTGCCCCAGAGAATAATCAGCCAGCCAGGCAGTTAGCTCGGCCTCTGTAACGGAAGTATAAACAGACATGCGTTAGAAGCGGTGAATAACCCATTGCGGCGGACGCAGACCGGAGTCGAGACTCTCCTGGCGTGCAAATTTCCCGTCACCCCGATCATCCACCAGATAATAAGACGGGCCGATTTTTGGTGTCACCTTGATCATGTACAAACGACCGCCGGAGCGATATTCCTCAACGGTCAATTCGGTTTGTTTGATAATGGTAATTTCCGTTTCCTCATCGGCTGAAGGCTCGGGTTCAGCCGTAAACACCGGCGGACGAGGCAGCGGCTCAAGATTGGCGGGCACGGGTTGCTCCGCAAAAACCGAAATTGAGAGGCCACTCAACAGTAAAAAGGATAAGAAACGCATGGCAGCGATCCTGTAAATGGGAAGGTGTGCATTTTAGCCGATTTATTGGCGCGCTTTATTAATTCATCACTCGGACGGGCGGGGGAATGACGGGAACCCGCACAAAGCTACAGGTAAAGCTGCCGTTCGCGTTCAGCATCGCTGGGTTCAAAGCCGGACGATTCGTAGTGTTTGAAAATTGCGCTGACCACTTCTTGAGGATTATCAATAAGCTGGATCAATTCCATGTCTTCCGGGTTGATGACCTGCTCTTCCATCAGCGCGGATTTGAACCAATCGATCATGCCGCCCCAGAATTGTGTTCCTACCAGAATGATGGGGATACGGCGTGTCTTGCCGGTTTGCACCAGCGTCAGCGCTTCCATCAGTTCGTCCAGCGTACCAAAGCCGCCCGGCATGACGACATAGGCATGGGCGAATTTGACGAACATCACTTTACGCGCAAAAAAATGCTGGAAAGTCTGGCTGATATTCTGGTACGGATTGTTGGACTGTTCGTGCGGCAACTGAATATTCAAGCCGACGCTGGGTGATTTTCCGTAGAACGCCCCCTTGTTAGCCGCTTCCATGATGCCGGGACCGCCGCCGGAAATCACCGAAAACCCCGCATCGGACAGCAGCCGTGCAATTTCTTCGGCCAGTTTGTAATACGGCTGATCCGGTAGAGTGCGTGCGCTGCCGAAGATGCTGACGGCAGGATGGATTTGCGCGAGCCGGTCGGTGGCGGAAACAAATTCTGACATAATGCCGAAAACGCGCCATGCCTCTTTGGCATCCCAGGCTTCTGGAGTATCGGGTATCGGCAGCTTCGGTATATTGCTCATGTCAGTACCTTAAAATTATCAAAAAATGAAAACGAATGAAATGAGTTCCGATAAAACAAACAGTAAAACATTGCTTCTGGTAGATGGCTCGTCTTTCCTGTACCGCGCCTTCCATGCCATGCCCGATCTGCGCAATCGCCACGGCGAACCGACCGGCGCGGTCTATGGGGTACTCAATATGTTGCGTCGTCTGCGCCAGGATTACCCGGCGGATTATAGCCTGTGCGTATTTGACGCAAAAGGTAAAACCTTCAGAGATGACTGGTATCCGCAATATAAAGCCAATCGCCCGTCCATGCCTGCCGATCTGGCGCAACAGATCGAGCCGCTGCATCAGGCCATAATCGCATCCGGCTGGAAAATTGCCGTAGTGGACGGAGTCGAAGCGGATGATGTGATCGGCACGCTGGCACGGCAAGCCTCCGCAGACGGTGTGCGCTGCATCATTGCGACCGGCGACAAGGATCTCACGCAACTGGTGAACGAACATGTGACGCTGATCAACACCATGAACAACGAAACGCTGGATACCGCCGGCGTGACTGCCAAGTTCGGCGTACCGCCCGAACGGATTGTGGATTATCTGGCACTGACCGGCGATGCAGTGGACAATGTGCCGGGCGTGGAAAAAGTCGGCCCCAAGACGGCGGTGAAATGGCTTGTGCAGCACGGCACGCTGGACAATCTGATGCGCAATGCCGACACCGTCAGCGGTGTGGTAGGCGCCAATCTGCGCAGCGCACTGGACTGGCTGCCGCAGGCGCGGCGTTTGGTCACCGTAAAATGCAATGTGGACTTGCCGCTTGCTTATCACGAACTGATCGCCCCGCAGCAGGACAAGGAGCAACTTGCTCACCTGTTTGAACGGCTGGAATTCAAAACCTGGCTGCGCGAACTGGGAGCTTCCTCATCCTCGCAGGAACTCCCTCCCCTTCAAGGGGAGGGCAGGGTTGGGGATGGGGTAACAGAAAGCACAGCAGCGCCGACAAGCGAAGCAGCTCACACCGACAGCGCCCATTACCAAACGATACTGACAGATGCACAACTATTTGATTTAATTGAACAAATAAATTCAGCAGCATTGGTCTGCGTGGATACTGAGACCACCGGGCTGGAGGTGATGGAAGCGCAGCTGGTCGGGATTTCGATTGCCATCACCCCGCACGAAGCGGTTTATCTGCCGCTGGCGCATGTCTATCCCGGTGCGCCGGATCAGCTTGATCGCAGTCGGACGCTAGATAAACTCAAACCCTGGCTGGAAAGCGCGCAGCACAAAAAAGTCGGGCAGAATCTCAAATACGACCGGCATATCTTTGCCAATCACGGCATTGCGCTGGCAGGGATACACGACGACACGCTGCTGCAATCCTACGTGCTGGAAAGTCACAAACCGCACGACATGGACAATCTCGCGCTGCGCCATCTCAACGTGAAAACCATCAGCTATGCCGAAGTGGCGGGCAAGGGCGCGAAGCAGATTTGTTTCGATCAGGTGGATCTGGACACCGCCACGCACTATGCCGCCGAAGATGCGGACATCACCTTGCAGCTGCACAGAGAACTTGCACCGCAAATTGAAAAAGAAAAAGGTTTGCGGCATGTGTATCGTGAAATCGAACTGCCCGCGCTGCATGTGCTTTACACCATGGAGCGCAACGGCGTATTGCTCGATAGCGATTTGCTGCATGTGCAAAGCCATGAACTGGGCGTAAAGCTGGTCGCGCTGGAAGCCCGCGCTCATGAGGCCGCCGACCAGCCGTTCAATCTCAATTCGCCCAAGCAGATACAGGAAATTCTATTCGATAAGCTCAAGTTGCCGGTGAAGAAAAAGACGCCGAGCGGCGCGCCGTCCACCGATGAAGAAGTGTTGCAGGAACTGGCGCTGGACTACCCATTGCCCAAGCTGTTGCTGGAATATCGCGGCATGGCGAAACTCAAATCCACCTATACCGACAAGCTGCCGAAAATGGTCAACCGCCGCACCGGGCGGGTGCATACCAGTTATTCGCAAGCGGTGGCGGTGACCGGGCGTCTGGCGTCCAGCGATCCCAATTTGCAAAATATCCCGATACGCAGCGCGGAAGGCCGCCGCATCCGCGAAGCCTTCATCGCGCCCCCCGGCAGTTGCATCGTCGCGGCGGATTACTCGCAGATCGAATTGCGCATCATGGCGCATCTGTCCGGCGATGAGGGGCTGTTGCAGGCATTTGCCAACAATGAGGACATCCACCGCGCCACCGCCGCCGAAATTTTCATGACAACTCCGGCGGATGTGACTCCCGAGCAACGCCGCTATGCGAAAGTGATTAACTTCGGCCTGATCTATGGCATGTCGGCATTCGGCCTCGCCAAACAGTTAGGCGTCGAACGCGGCGCGGCGCAGTCCTATATCGAGAGGTATTTTGCCCGCTATCCCGGCGTGAAGCACTATATGGACAGCACGCGCTTGCTGGCCAGGGAACAGGGTTACGTCGAAACCGTGTTCGGACGTCGTTTATGGCTGCCGGAGATTAACAGCAGCAATGCCATGAAACGCCAGGGCGCCGAACGCGCCGCGATCAACGCCCCGATGCAGGGTACGGCAGCCGATCTGATCAAACTGGCGATGATTAAAGTGCAGCAATGGCTGGAAACGGAAAACTTAAAAACTCGCCTGATTATGCAGGTTCACGATGAACTGGTGCTGGAAGTGCCGATGGAAGAGCTGGCGCGGGCAAAAGAAACACTGCCCGGCCTGATGTGCAATATCGTTGCGTTGAGCGTCCCGCTGCTGGTCGAACTGGGTTCGGGGAAAAACTGGGACGAGGCGCACTAATGCTTTTGTCGTCATTGATGTCGTCGCTATAGCCGACGCTGCTCAGGGGAAGTCTGCCGTGGTACGGCGTTAAGCGGGGTGAGCAAGCGAGATTTCAGATTACCTTGCCCGGATTCATCAGACCTTCAGGGTCGAACGCCTGCTTGATCGTGCGCATCAGTTCAAGCTCCAGCGGGTCTTTGTATTCACGGATGGTTTCGCGTTTGAGTTGCCCGAGTCCATGCTCGGCACTGATGCTGCCATTCAAGCGTGCCACAACCTGATATACGATGCGGTTCACCTCAGACTCGTGCTGTTCGATGAATGCCGTGTTCTTTTCAACTTCCGGCATGGAGGCGTTGTAATGAATGTTGCCGTCACCCATGTGCCCGAAAGCGACGATGCGTATGTCCTGAAACGCACTGCGCAATGCGCCGCTTGCCTGTGCGATGAATTCCGCCACGCGGCTCACCGGAACGGCGATGTCATGCTTGATGCTGAGACCTTCACGCTTTTGCGCCTCGCTGATATTCTTGCGTAACTTCCACCAGCTTTCCGCCTGCTGTGCATCGGTTGTAATGCTGAACGCCAGCACTTCTCCGCCAAAATTGAGCAGGCCACTGCGTACCGCACCATCGGGTGAATTTTGCAGGACATCATCAACCTTGATCAGCAAATACCATTCAAACTTTCTCTTGAATGGCTCCTGCGTCTCTTCAATATGCTTAAAAACCAGATCCAGACAATTACGCGAAATGATTTCAAAGCCACTCAACGCCTGTCCGCACGTGGCGCGAATATAAGCCAGCAAACGCACCGCCGCCTCCGGGCTGGCAATCGCAACACAGGCGGTGGCAGTGGCTTGCGGGCGCGGAAACAACTTCAATACAGCCGCAGTAATAATGCCCAGCGTGCCTTCCGCGCCGATAAACAAATGCTTGAGATCGTAGCCGGTATTATCCTTGCGCAGACTGCGCAGCCCGTTCCAGATGCGCCCGTCCGGCAGCACCACTTCCAGACCCAGCACCAGGTCGCGCGCACTGCCGTAACGCAACACGCCGATACCTCCCGCGTTGGTGGAAAGATTGCCGCCGATTTCGCAATGCGGCGCAATTGCCGTCAGCCCGAGCGGAAACAGGCGATTAGCCTGCTCGGCGGCTTCGTACAATGCAGCCAGCTTGCACCCGCCCTCAACCGTCATGGTGTAGTTGATTGCATCCACCGCACGGATCTGATTCATGCGCGACAGATTCAGCACAATTTGCCTTTCCCCTGACAGCGGCACGCTCCCGCCGCACAAGCTGGTATTGCCGCCCTGCGGCACAATGGCAATCTGCCGGGCGACACACAGCTTGACGATTTCCGAGACTTGCTGCGTGCTGGATGGAAACACGACGGCCAGCGCATCACCGGAATAACGGCCACGCCAATCATTGCAATAGGGCGCGGCGGCTTCACCCGTCAACACGGCATCGCCGCCCGTGAGGGCGGCGATGATTTCAAGCAGTCGGGTCTCTGGAGACACGAAAGATCAATCGGTCAGTGGATTAACTGGATTGAGCAGGCGTCTCGGCAGTATCCACATCTGGTACAACGACGCGAATATCATGATGCTCGCCGCGAGGCTATAACCAAAACCGCCGATAATGACCAGCCAGGCAAAGTTGGGTTCCAGCTTGGTCAGCCACCATGAGAGGATGTCCACAATCAAAAAGCCGAATGGTGTGAAGATCACAATGGCCTTGGTTCTCGGCGAGAATCCGCTCGCGTAAGTAAATATCCAACCCACGAAGAAAAAGATAAAGGAAATACCGAACAGGTGAATATGAGAAACGCGGGTTAATGTAGAAACAGATGCACCCCCGTCAACCTGGGTCATCGTGTCCATCACCGCTTTATCGCTGATATTGGCCAGTCCCGGCATATTGGCGTGACAGGGTGCGCAATACTGATCCACTTGCGGCTTGATGGAAGTCTGCCATTCACCCTCCGGCGCGCCGTTGCTCACCCACTTGATCAGCGCAAGACGCACTTCAGGCGGCGCATTCTCTTTCATTGATCCGTTGAGCTTGGCTTCCAGCTTGGAAGCATTCGAACCTTCGTGGTTGCCGTGATAACTGTAGATGATGTCGTCCACCGAAAGTCCTAGCTTGCCATCCGCCATGCCGTGAGTCAGCATAATCTGCGCTCCAGCGAACAACAAACCCAAACCAACAACCAGCAGATAGCCGGTAAAAAGCGTTTTGATCGGCAAAGCCAAATCGGCCAGTGTGAATCGCTGAATTTCTCGGGTCATTTTTCTATCCTCAGTATATTTCGGGCGATTATACACCACCCTATTACAGGCACTGTTATAGCCCTGTCGGGTGTATTTCAAAACTCTAGCGGGTCAATGTCC
Organism: uncultured Gallionella sp.; assembly: GCA_964385275.1. Lineage (GTDB taxonomy): Bacteria > Pseudomonadota > Gammaproteobacteria > Burkholderiales > Gallionellaceae > Gallionella. The sequence goes on from CAYLOK010000027.1 coordinate 44,404, forward strand.
AGCGAACAACGCAGTTTCTGTGCCGTGAGAGCATCAATCATTGGCTTCCAGGCGCGAATAAATTGCTGCAAACCTTTGCGCGTAACAGCCTGAATCAGCAATTGTGCGCGGATATGATTGGCGCGACGCGCAAGAGAAGCGGGGACTACGCCAAACACTTCCACAGCATGCCTCAATTCCAGGGCAGCCGTGCGCGCCCGGTTGAGATAGTCATAAACCTCAACCTCATTCTTTCCTTCCGCACGCAGCATAGCCTGATAAACGAACGGCGGAAAAGCGGCCATCTCCCGCTCGGCCAGTTGCAACGCCGCCCAACCCTCGAAGTCGTGGTTTTGCAAACAGCGAAATAGCGGATGGTCGGGGAAGGCCGTTTGAATCAGCACCTCGCCCGGCTTATCAGCACGCCCCGCACGTCCCGCGACTTGCATCAGCTGCGCGAACAGTTTTTCTGCCGCACGAAAATCGCTGCTATACAGTGCGCTGTCAGGGTTCAGCACCCCCACCAACGTCAACGCGGGGAAATCGTGGCCCTTGGCCAGCATTTGTGTACCAACCAGTATGTCTACCTCATTTGCGTGTATCTGCTCACGCATCATCTCCCACGCACGCTTATTTCGCGTGCTGTCCCTGTCTACCCGCAGAATGCGCGCCTCAGGAAAACGCGCCGCTAATACCGTTTCCACGCGTTGCGTGCCGCTGCCGACCGGCAACAACTCGGCGTGACCGCAACCCGGACAGGCCGTCGGCACACGCAGTTGATAGCCGCAATGATGGCAACGCAATCTCCTGTCTTTGAGGTGCAGAACCATCTTCCCGGCGCAGTTCTTGCAATCCGACAGCCAGCCGCATTCCGTACACATCAGCACGGGCGCATAACCCCGGCGATTGATGAACAACAGGCTTTGTTCGCCACGGGAAATTCGCTGTTCTATTGCGCGCAGCAGCTTTTCACTGATACCGTCAGTCATCACCGTTTGATTGATATTGATGCAGTTCACCGCTGGCAAGCGGGCTTCTGCTTGCGCACGACCGGTCAGCCTGAGCAAGCCGTAGCGTCCGGACTGCGCATTGTGATAACTTTCAAGCGAGGGGGTTGCTGAACCCAGTACGATGGGCACGCCGCTCTGGCTGGCACGAAAAATGGCTACATCGCGTGCAGAATAGCGAAGTCCGTCCTGCTGCTTAAACGAACTGTCGTGTTCCTCATCGACGACGATCAATGCCAGCTTCGGCAGTTCGGCAAAAACAGACAAGCGCGTACCGAGCACGATCTGCGCTGCGCCTGTCTGTGCCTGCTGCCAATTTTTAAGACGCTCATTTTCCGACAAGCCGCTGTGCAGGCTGACCAGCGCCGCATCAGGAAAACGGTTCAGAAAATAACCTTCCAGTTGCGGCGTGAGATTGATTTCCGGCACCAGCAACAGCACCTGCCCACCTCGCTGCAACACGTAATCAATAAGATGTACGTACACCTCCGTCTTGCCACTGCCGGTAATGCCGTGCAGCAGAAAACAACCAAAGCCGGCAGCCTGCGTGACCGTGTCCACCACTTGCTGTTGTTCGTCAGTCAGCTGGTGCGCATTGGCAAAAGTGTGACTGGCAACGTTTAACTGCTGCGGCATGGCAAGCACTTCGCACGGCTCAACCCACCCTTCCTTCTCCAGCCATTTCAGTTGCGTTCCCGCCGTTGCAGAAATTGCTTTTAATTGCTGAAGATTACACGGCTGTGCGGCCAGTTTTTCAAGAATACGCAGCGCAATCACTTTGCGTTTCGGTAAAGAATCTATAAGAGGTGCACAGTCAGTCAGCCGATAGTGCAGAACCGGCTTAATCGTGATCGGCTTATCCGAACGAAGCCGCGTCGGCAACGCCGACAATACTGTCTGCCCGATTGGATAGTGATAATAATCACTGCAAAATCGCAGGAGATGGAGCAAGTTAGCAGAAAGTGGCGCGCTATCATGCAAAATCTGCTCTACCGGCTTGATCCGATCCGGCGGCACGTTGGTAGTGTCGATGCACTCCATCACGACGCCAACCATCTGTCTGCGCCCAAATGGCACGATTACGCGCTGACCCACCAAAACGGCTTCATCCACCGTGTAATCAAACAAAGTGGGCAGCGGAACATCAAGGGCAACGCGAACGATGGGCATGAAATGTGAGTTTACGGAATGATGTGATTATCGCATGCGTTGAATAAAATTCATTTCAAAAGCGGAAAACAAAAAACCCCCAGGCTTTCACCTGGGGGTTTTTTGTTTATAAGGAGTCTGACGATGACCTACTTTCACATGGGTAATCCACACTATCATTG
>CAYLOK010000028.1:0-44123 GCA_964385275.1 uncultured Gallionella sp.
GGGAAAAATTGCAGCAAACGGGGCGCGATGATTTTGAATCGCGTTATCGCACCCGCAGCGGTCGTCTGCTGGAGGTGGATGTGTCGGTGCAGGTCGTGCAACTGCCCGATGGCCGGATTGCCTTCCAGACCCTGTTCCGCGACATCACCGAGCAAAAACAGGCCGCACTGCAAATCGAGCATCTGGCCTATCACGACCAGCTCACCGGCCTGCCCAACCGTCGCCTGTTGCACGACCGTCTGAGTCATGCGATCAGCAGTGCGGTGCGCCGCGATGCGCAACTTGCGGTGATCTATCTCGACCTGGATCACTTCAAGGACGTGAACGACAGCCTGGGTCACGGCACGGGAGACGCCTTGCTGCAAGTGGTTGCGGAACGCTTGCTGGGCTGTATCCGCGCCGATGACACGCTGGCGCGCATGGGCGGAGATGAGTTCGTGCTGATGTTGAACGACCTGAATGATGCGGATTCCGCCTCCACCGCCGCAGAAAAAATCATGCACGAACTGTCGCGGCCGGTATGCATAGGCGGCGACGAATTGCGCATCACCCCCAGCCTGGGCATCAGCATGTGTCCGCAGGACGGGCGCGACGCGGATGACTTGCTTAAATATGCCGATGCGGCGCTGTATCAGGCCAAACAGCAGGGGCGCGCCACTTACCGTTTTTACACGCAAGCCTTGCATGACCAGTCGGTGGAGCGCGTACAGCTGGAACGGTTGCTGCGCCATGCACTGGAGCGCCACGAATTTGAGCTGTATTACCAGCCTCAAGTGGATTTGCGCGACGGGCGTATTATCGGTTGCGAAGCGCTGATACGCTGGAATCACCCCGGCATGGGACAAATATCGCCGGGACGCTTCATCCCGATTGCCGAACACAGTGGCCTGATTATCGACATCGGCAACTGGGTGATGCAGGAAGCGTGCCGTCAGGCCAAACGCTGGCACGATCAGGGCCGGGACATCAAAGTGAGCTTCAACGTCTCGGCGCGCCAGTTCATGCGTCCTGCGGAGTTGATGCAATCGTTGAAGGCTGCGCTGGCGGAAAGCGGTGTGGATGCGGCGCGCATGGAAGTGGAGTTGACCGAAAGCCTGTTGCTCGACCCGCAGGGGATGGGCGAGGTGCTGCATGAGATTCGTGCGCTGGGTATCCACCTGGCGCTGGACGATTTCGGCACCGGCTATTCCAGCCTGTCCTATCTGCGCCGCTTCCCGATCAATATTCTCAAGATAGACCAGTCGTTCGTCAGCGATGCCGATAACAACCCGGACGATGCGGAGATGGTCAAGACCATCATCGGCATGGCGCATAACCTGCGCATGAGCGTCGTCGCGGAAGGCATCGAGACTGAAGCGCAACGCGCGCTGCTCGCGGTGCAAGGCTGCCGGGTCGGGCAAGGCTACCACTACAGCCGCCCCGTTCCGGCGGAGGAATTCAGCCGATTGTTGCAGCGCGGCAGCGGACATTTGGCGCTAAGTGAAATGCAGTGGATAAATTTATAACGAAAACCCCGACTGCACTAAGGATGTGCTGATTTATTCGGTTTTGTCGTTCCCGCGTAGGCGGGAACCCAGTTAAATCAAGGCGCTGGATCCCCGCTTTGCGAGCAGCCGTTTAGCGGCTTGCCTGCTTAACCCGCTTCGCGGGGATGACGAATAAATCAGCGTTTCCCTAACAATTTATAACGAAAACTCAGGAGAGGCATCATGTTCGATCGTTTGACCTTGAAACACAAATTCATGGCGCTGGAAGCAGTCTCGTTCAGCATGTTCATCGCGATGGCGCTGTTCGGGCTGGTTCAGCTAAGCGGTTCGGTGCAGGACGGGCAGGAAAATGTGGCGCGCCTGAATGCCGACATCGAGGTGATGGGCCAGATAGATGATATGAATATTGCGTTCATGACGGAAGTGAAACTGGCCAAGGATGTCTGGATACGCGGTGCGGATGCCGCCACGATAGGCAAATACCGGGGCGAGTTCATTGAGGCTTCTGAAAACTATAATCATAGCCAGGCGGCGGCGCTGGCGGGACTGAAGACGCTGGCCGAAGGGCACACGGGTTTCGACGGCTTTATCGGCAACATGGCGGCTCTGGCGGACGAACATCGCGTGGTGAGCGGCAAGTATCTGGCGCAGATCGATGCGCATAACGGCAGTACCGCTGAGTCGGATGCCAGGGTGAAGGGGGTAGATCGCGAGTTGACGAAAAAAATAAAGCAGCAGCGCGAAAGTTTCGGGGTGTTTGTCCACCGGAAGGGAGTCGAGAAGGGCGAGCTTGCGCAACAGAATTTTCAGTCCAGGCGGAATGTCGTCATTATTTGGGTAGTGATTTCATTGAGTCTGTCGATACTGCTGGCCAGCCTGATTATCCGTCAGGTGCTGGGCATGCTGGGCGGCGACCCGCGCGAGGTGGCGCAAGTGGTCAATACCATGGCCTTGGGCGATTTTTCCGCACAACCCGCCAAGCTGCCGGCTCCGGGCAGCTTGCTGGCGGATGCCTATCACATGCAGTCTGCGCTGCGCGAGATGATCGCGGCGGTCAAGAATCAGGCCAGTCAGGTGGGCGACATGGCGCAGAGTCTGGCGGGAGCAGCCAGACAGATCGCCGCGAATGCGCACAGTGAGGCCGATGCGGTCAGCACGATGGCCTCGGCCATCGAGGAAATGAGCGTCGCAACCAGCCAGATCAGCACGCAGGGCGATGGCGCCCGGCGTATCGCCGACGGCTCGCGCGACACTGCCGCGCAAGGTGAGCGCGTAGTCACCAAGACGGTGTCCGGCCTGCTGGCGACCGCAAGTGAAATCAAGCGCGCGGCCGGCGAGGTTTCCCGATTGGGTGAGGACGCATCGCATATCAGCGAGGTGGTGAAGGTGATCAAGGAGATCGCCGATCAGACCAATTTGCTGGCGCTCAATGCGGCCATCGAGGCGGCGCGCGCCGGTGAGCAGGGCAGGGGGTTTGCCGTGGTGGCGGACGAAGTGCGCAAGCTGGCCGAGCGTACCGCCAATGCCACCCTGGAGATCAACCAGATGTCGGCGAAGATCGGCGAAGTGGCGAAGCAGGCCCTGAAGGGGATGGATACGGTGGTGGCGACCACGCGTGAGGGGGTGAGCGACGCGGAGTCGGCACAGCGCTCGATCGGCAATATCCGTCAGAGTTTTGGCGAAGTGGCCGGTGTGATCGAGGATATTTCTTCGTCTCTTGCCGAGCAAGCTGTTGCGGCAAACGATCTGGCAAGAAATACCGAACGCGTGGCGCAAATGTCGGAAGAGAACTCCCAGGCGGCAAGCGCCTTGTTGCAATTGGCGGGTGCGCTGGAAGGCCGCGCGGGGCAGGTGCGCAGCGCCGTCGAAGTGTTCCGGGTTTAACAATAATGGGTCAGGTCTTGCCTTTTGCTTAAAGGTTTGACCCCGATAAAGGTTGTAAAAATAGTGATGAGTCATAAAGGTTGGTTGGGCAGGCTGCGTAAACTCAGTGTCAAGTGGAAAATATTCTGGCTGTCGGCTGCGGTGTTTGGCATTTCGCTGACGGCGGGCTTCGCTTATTTCACCTATCAGAGTTATTGGCTGAACGTAGAGACCGCCCTGGGCGGGTTGATGAACTTCACCGATGCCAAGCAGCAGGGGGTGATTCGTTTTATCGACCAGAACGAGAAGCTGGCCCGGCAGCTCGCCGATTTGTCGCTGCACGCCGATGCAAAAATTCTGCGCAGCCAGTTTCAGAGCATCGCGGCTACCGATGTATTCCGTCTGGACGAGCACCCGTTCAAGGACGAGATCGCCTCCGGTCGGCGCAGTATCCCTACCTGGTCTGTTTATCACGCGATCGACTATGTCTCGGAGGGGGTGATCCGGGTTTCGTCGGATGCTGCGCGCGAGGGCATGGCCTGGAACAGGACGCTTGATCTCAAGCCGGGTTATTCCGACCCTTATCTGGACGGCACGGTGCCTGTGATGAGCTTTGCCGCGCCCGCAGCCAAGGGGATGGTGTATGTGCATGCCGATGCGCGCATGTTGACCAACATTGTCAGCGGCGAGATCGGCAATCTGGCTGGCGACATGGGCGCTTACTATCTGGCCGGGGTAGGCAAGACGTTCGATTATTACCTGGTCAACAAGGAGAATCTGCTCATCACCGAATCGCGCACCCGTCCGGGACAATTCCTGAAAGGGCGCGGCAGCGAGGAGCCCTGGCGCGCCACGCTGATGCAGGCCGGGGTGGTGTGCAGCAGCAGCGGGACTTATACCACCAACGCAAAATGCACCACCGGCTGCCGTGAAACCATGGGTTTCTACACCGGTGCGACCGGCAAAAAAATGCTGGGCGCGTCCATGCCGTTCTACGATTCGGGCTGGACGCTGGTGGTCGAACAGGAGGCCGATGAGTTGTTGTGGCCGATGTGGCTGATGTTCATCGAACAGTTCGGCATGCTGTTGCTGATCAGTATCGTCGCGATTTATCTGTATCTGCGCTTGCAGGACAGGGCCATTATTCATCCGCTGCTCAAGCTGCAACACGCCATCGAAGAAGTCGAACGCACCCAGAATTTCGGTAAGCCCATTGCAATCGATTCTCAGGACGAATTCGGCGTGCTGGCCAATTCCTTCAATCGCATGTCACACAATCTCGACTCCATCTATCAGCATCTGGAATCACGCGTCACCGAACGCACGCAGGAACTGGAAGTGCTTAACCAGCAGATTCGCACCAATCTGCTGGTCAGCCGCGAGTCGCAAAAGAAGCTGCAAGAAAGCGAGGAACGCTCGAAGCAGGCGATGATGGAGTTGCAGTTACAGAAGCTGGCGCTGGACGAACATGCGATTGTTTCAATCACCGATGTCACCGGCACAATCATCTATGTCAATGAACGGTTTTGTCAGATCAGCCAGTATTCGCGCGAAGAATTACTGGGACACAATCATCGCATTGTCAACTCGGGATACCATCCGAAAGAATTTTTCAAGGAGATGTACCGGGTCATCGCGCACGGGGAGGTGTGGCATAACGAGGTTTGCAACCGCGCCAGGGACGGCAGTCTGTACTGGCTGGAGATGACCTGCGTGCCGTTCAAGGACGAGAGCGGCAAGCCTTATCAGTATATTGCGATACGCACGGACATCACGGCGGGCAAGCAATCGGAACAAAGAATCCAGCAACTGGCTTATTACGATCCGCTGACCAACTTGCCCAACCGGCGCTTGTTGATGGAACGGTTGCAACAGTCGTTGTCGAGCAATATACGCAACGACAAGCACGGCGCCGTCGTATTCATCGACCTGGATAATTTCAAGACGCTCAACGACACTCAGGGCCATGGTGTGGGCGATCTGCTGTTGATCGAGGTGGCCCGGCGACTCAAAGGCTGTGTGCGCGTCGAAGATACCGTGGCCCGCCTGGGCGGCGATGAGTTTGTGCTGCTGCTGGAGAATATGAGTACCACCCACGATGAGGCGGGAATGCATGCCGAACGCGTGGCGAAAAAGATATTGCATGAATTGAATCTGCCTTATCTGCTGGGCGGATATGAGCATCACAGCACGCCGAGTATCGGTATTGCCCTGTTTTGCGACAATTCAGTCAATGTGGAAGAGCTGATCAAACACGCCGATACCGCCATGTATCAAGCCAAAACGGCCGGCCGCAATACGGTACGCTTCTACGACCCGCACACCCAGGCGATACTGGTGGCGCGCAGCAAGCTGGAAAATGCGCTGCGTCAGGTGCTGAACAGACAGCAACTGCAACTCTACTATCAGGTGCAGGTGGACGAAGATTCTCAGCCGATTGGCGCTGAAGCCCTGTTGCGCTGGACACACCCGGATCTTGGGATGATCCCGCCCGCCCAATTCATACCGATTGCGGAAGATTCAGGTTTGATCGTGCCGATCGGGCATTGGGTGCTGCAAACCGCCTGTACCCAGCTCAAGCAATGGCAGGGCAACCCGCTCACCTGCGATTTGGTACTTGCGGTCAACGTGAGCGTGAGGCAATTCCACGATGCCTCGTTTGTTGCGCAAGTCCGCAGCCTGCTTGAGCTGAGTGGAATCAATCCTGCCCGCCTCAAGCTGGAAATTACCGAGAGTATGCTGGTGGACAATGTCGAAGATATTATCAGCACCATGCAGCAACTGAAGTCGCTGGGGCTGAAATTCTCCATGGACGACTTTGGTATGGGTTATTCTTCTCTGTCCAATATTAAACGTCTGCCGCTGGATCAAATTAAAATCGACCAGTCTTTCGTGCACGATATTCTGCATGATGATTTGGACAGAGCCATTGTGCGCACTATCATTGCCATGGCGGCAAGCATGAGCTTGCATATCATTGCTGAAGGCGTGGAGACCGAAGAGCAGCGGCACCTGCTGGCGCTCAAGGGGTGCATCAACTATCAGGGGTATCTGTTCGGCAAGCCACTGCCGGTCGAGCAGTTTGAAGCGTCACTTGAGGGACTGGCGGGCTGAAATGATCACGCAGTTTGGCGAGTTCGTGTTACAGGCGCAGTGCGTCGCGAACCCGCCGTGTCAGCTTGTCCGCAAGGCAATCAATTTCGATATTTTCCGGCATGGAACGCAGCCAGGTCAGCTGGCGCTTGGCAAGCTGGCGGGTGGCGATGATGCCCGTTTCCTGAAACTGCGCCTCGCTGATCTCGCCCTCCCTATATTGCCAGGCCTGGCGATAGCCGACGCAGCGCATGGACGGCAGTTCGGGATGCAGGGCGTACTTGCCGCGCAGCTCGCGCAATTCTTCCATCAATCCCTGTTCGATCATCTGCCGGAAACGCGTAGCGATGCGCTGGTGCAGCACGGCGCGGTCATTGGGCAGCAGCGCAATCGAGGTGATGTTGTAAGGTAACACGGTGTTTTCCGTTTGGCGCTTGAACAGTTCCGACATCGGCGTGCCGGTTAAGCGATAGATTTCCATTGCGCGTTGAATGCGCTGGGTGTCATTCGGCGACAATCGTGCCGCTGTTTCCGCGTCAACGAGGGCTAACTGGCTGTGCAGGTAGCCGATGCCGTGTCGGGCGATGATGGCATCCAGTTCGGCACGCACCGCAGGGTCGGCGACCGGCAATTGGCTCAGCCCTTCACGCAAGGCCTTGAAATACAGCATGGTGCCGCCCACCAGCAGCGGAATTTTGCCGCGCGCGGTGATGTCCGCCATCAGCCGCAGCGCGTCACTGCGGAACGCGGCGGCGGAATACGCCATCGTCGGATTGATGATGTCGATCAGCTGATGCGGCGCGCGGAGCAGGGTGGCGGCATCCGGCTTGGCCGTGCCGATGTCCATGTCGCGATACACCAGCGCGGAATCCACGCTGATAATTTCCACGGGCAGCGTCTGCGCCAGTTCCACCGCCACGCCGGTCTTGCCGCTGGCGGTTGGGCCCATGAGAAAGATCGCGGGTGGAAAACTACTCATGGCAAGTCATCCATAATAATGAATTGCGTCATTCCCGCGCAGGCGGGAATCCAGATGATAGAAATATCCCTGCGAAGCGGAACGACAGTTGTACCGCTACGCGGAACTTTATTTTTTGCTGGATTCCCGCCTGCGCGGGAATGACGAGTTAACTGGTTCATGTCAGTTCCTTGTCGCGGGTTTCTTTCAGCGCGATGGCGGCCAGTACGCTGATGGCAGCGGCGACGGAAATGTAGCCGCCTACCCAACTTAGTCCGCCATGCATCACCAGTTGTTGCGCGATGTAGGGGGCGAGCGATGCGCCTAATATGCCGCCCAGATTGTAGGCAGCGCCTGCACCGGTATAGCGCACATTGGTCGGGAATAGTTCAGGCAGCAGCGCGCCCATCGGCGCGAAGGTCGCGCCCATCAGGAACAGTTCCAGACTGAGAAAGGCGGTGATCTGAAAAATCGAGCCGCTGGCAAGCGCCGGTTCCAGCAGAAAACCGGACAGCAGGGCGGCGCAGCCCGCCGCGATAATCACCGGACGGCGGCCAAACCGGTCGCCTGCCCAGGCGGATAACGGTGTGGCGGCGGCCATAAACAGCACGGCGACGCACAGCATGGCGAGGAATTGCGGGCGCGGGATGCCGAGCGTGGTGGTGCCGTAACTCAATGAAAATACCGTAGAAATATAGAAAAGCGCGTAGCACACCACCATCACCAATGCGCCCAGCAGCAACGGCGTGGCATGGCGGGCGAACAATTCGGCTACCGGCAATTTCACTTGTTGCTGTGATTGCAAGGCTTGGGTGAATACCGGTGTCTCAGTCAGTTTCAGCCGCACATAAAGGCCGATGACGACCAGCACCGCGCTGGCCACAAACGGGATGCGCCAGCCCCAGTCGCGGAATTGCGCCTCATCCAGCAGTTGCGACAGCAACAAAAAGCTGCCGACCGCCAACAGAAAACCCACCGGCGGCCCCAGTTGCGGAAACATGCCGAACCAGCCACGCCGCCCTTTCGGAGCATATTCCGCCGCTAGTAATGCGGCGCCGCCCCATTCGCCACCCAGGCCTATGCCCTGTCCGAAACGCAACAAACAGAGCAGGGCGGGCGCGGTCCAGCCGATCAAGTCGTAGCCGGGCAAAAAACCGATCAGCGTGGTGGAAGTGCCCATCACCAGCAGGGAAATTGCCAGCGTGGTCTTGCGCCCGATGCGGTCGCCGAAATGACCGAACAGCAATGCACCGATGGGACGGGCGACAAAGGCGATGCCGAAGGTGAGAAAGGCATTCAACGCCTGTGTGGCGGGATCGCTGGCGGGAAAAAACACCGGCCCGATCACCATCGCCACAGCCAGGCCGTAGATGTAGAAGTCGTAAAACTCGATGGCCGTGCCGATAAAACTGGCGAAGGCGATGCGTACTGTCGAGGAGCGAGGGGTGGGGATTGAGGATTGAGGGGGGACGTTCAATGATTTATTCATGGTTTGTTTCTGTTGCGTGCTCAAGCCAATAGGGATGCTTAAATTTCAATTTAAAAACAAGTTGTTGGCCTGATTTTAGCGGTTAATGGTACAAGAGTTCTGTTTTTCTCAGCCCTCGCTCCTTATTTCCCCCGCATGAACATCTTGTCCAGCTCGTTCATGGAAAGCGCAAACCAGGTCGGGCGGCCGTGGTTGCACTGGTCGGCACGTTCGGTTTGTTCCATTTCGCGCAGCAGCGCGTTCATTTCGGGAATGCTCAAGATGCGGTTGGCGCGCACTGCGCCGTGGCAGGCGAGGCTGGCTAACAACTCATTGCGGCGTTCGGTCAGCACGCGGCTGGCGCCGTATTCGCGCAATTCGTGCAACACCTCGCGCGCGGCGGCTTCAGTCTCCGACTGCTTGAGCAGCACCGGCATGGCGCGCACCGCAAGCGTGGTAGGCGAGAGCGGCGCGATGTCGAAACCCAGCTTTTGCAGCGCCTCCTGTTCCGTTTCCACGGTGGCGACATCCAGCGTATCTACATGAAAAACAACGGGAATTAACAGGGGTTGGGTGGCGATCCGTTCGGCGTCCATCGAAGTTTTGAGTTTTTCATAGACGATGCGTTCGTGCGCCGCGTGCATATCCACCACAATCAAGCCTTGTTCATTTTGCGCCAGAATGTAAATGCCGGAGAGCTGTGCCAAGGCAAAGCCCAGAGGCGGAGCGCCTTCGGCGGGAAGGGGGGGCGAGGGAAGGGAAACATCGGGCGCGGTTTCTCCCTTCTCAGTTTGCATTCCCCACACCTGATAAGTTGCACTCAGTTGTGCTGCGCCCAGCGGGATTCTTTGTTGCTGGAAATGGGTAAAGCTGTCATTCCCGCGCATGCGGGAATCCAGTTCGTTGCTGGATAACATGGATTCCTGCATGCGCGGGAATGACGAATCAGAATGGTCGCCTGGAGTGGGGGCGCTCAGCGCCTGCTGCAAGGTGTGGAAGATAAACTGGTGTATGCCCTGGCTTTCGCGGAAACGCACTTCGCTCTTGGCGGGATGCACGTTGACATCGACCTGTTCGGGCGGCAGTTCGAGAAACAGCACGAAGGCCGGGTGGCGCTGGTGATGCAGGATGTCCTGATAGGCCTGACGCAAGGCGTGGCTGGCGACTTTGTCGCGCACAAAACGCCCGTTGACGAAGAAATATTGCGCATCCCGGTTGCCGCGCGAATAGGCGGGCAGGGCGGCCAGACCGTGCAGCGTCAGATTGGCCGCGTTACGCGTCACGGCGACAGCGGCTTTGCCGAACTCGTCGCCCAGCAGCGCGGCGACACGCTTCAACGCCGCGTCACGTTGCCATTCATCCAGCAGGCGCGGCGGCGAGGCCAGTTGCCAGACGGTGCGGCCATTGTGTTGCAGCGAAAAGCCGACATCGGGGCGCGACAGCGCGATGCGCTTGAAGGTTTCTTCGCAATGGGCGAATTCGGTGGCCTCGGATTTGAGGAATTTGCGCCGTGCCGGGGTGTTGAAATACAGTTCGCGCATTTCCACCGTGGTGCCTTGCGGCTGACTGGCGGGCGCGGCTTCGGACAGATGCCCGTCCAGCGCCGCGACCTTCCAGCCGTGTGGCTCGTTGGCGGTGCGGCTGGACAAGGTGAGCTGCGCCACAGCGGCCATGCTGGCCAGCGCCTCGCCGCGAAACCCCATGCTGGCGACATTCTGCAAATCATCCAGCGAGGCGATTTTGCTGGTGGCATGGCGCATCAACGCCAGCGACAGTTCGTCTTTACTTATTCCTTTGCCGTTGTCGCTTACCCGCAACAGCTTGATGCCGCCATTATCAAGTTGTACTGAAATGTCGGTCGCGCCCGCATCCAGGCTGTTTTCCAGCAATTCCTTGAGCGCGGCGGCGGGACGTTCGATCACTTCACCGGCGGCAATCTGGTTGATCAGCAGTTCGGGCAATACCCGTATGGAGGAGGACATGGGGCAATCGGGCGCGGAATAATTCAGGAGCGCGATTATAGTGGGGTTTTATGTTCAGCGAGAATCGGTATAATCCTGCGTTCATTCAAAAATGCCTTCGGTTGGGTTGCGCCGGGGACTTTAAAAGACTTACACCAGAGGAGAGGTAGATGCGTATAGGCATTCCTGCGGAAACGCGAGCGGGCGAGTCGCGTGTTGCAGCCACACCGGAAACGGTGAAGAAGCTGCTGGCAACGGGTCATACGGTGCTGGTAGAAACAGGTGCAGGTGCAGGCGCACATTATCCCGATGCGGAATTTGCAGCGGCGGGCGCAACACTGGTCGATGCGACCAGTCTGTATAAAGAGGCACAGATTGTCCTCAAGGTCAAAGCGCCGACAGCGGATGAGCTGGCGCAAATGGCGGCTGGCACGGTGCTGATCGGCCTGCTCACGCCGCATCTGGCGGAACAGGTCGCCGCTTATACCCGGCAAGGCATTACCGCTTTTTCCATGGAGAAATTGCCGCGCACCTCGCGTGCGCAGGCGATGGACGTGCTGTCTTCGCAAGCCAATATCGCCGGTTACAAGGCGGTGATACTGGGTGCCAACTATTACCAGCGTTTCATGCCGATGCTGATGACCGCAGCGGGCACGGTGAAAGCCGCGCGCGTGCTGATACTGGGCGTGGGCGTGGCGGGACTTCAGGCCATCGCCACCGCCAAACGCTTGGGCGCCGTGGTCGAAGCCTCCGACGTGCGTCCCGCTGCCAAGGAGCAGGTCGAATCCCTCGGCGCGAAATTCATCGACGTGCCTTTCGAGACCGACGAAGAGCGCGAAATCGCTAAAGGGGTGGGCGGCTATGCGCGCATGATGCCTGCCGCGTGGATGCAGCGTCAGGCCGTGCTGGTCGCGGAGCGCGCCAGACAGGCCGACATTATCATCACCACCGCGCTGATTCCCGGTCGTGCCGCCCCGGTGTTGCTGCACGAAGATACCGTCAGGCAGATGAAGCCCGGTTCCGTGGTGATTGACATGGCGGTGGAGGCGGGCGGCAACTGTCCGCTTTCCGAAGCGGGCAAGATCGTTGTCAAACACGGCGTGACCATCGTCGGCGAAACCAATCTGCCCGGTCTGGCGGCAACGGATGCCAGCGCATTCTATGCTCGTAACCTGTTGAATTTTATCAATTTATTGTGCGACAAAAGCGGTGTGATGAATGTTGATCTGGAAGACGACATCATCGCCGGAACCTTGCTGTGCCGGGACGGCGCGCCGTTCGTCCCGGCAGCAAAATAAAAAGGTAGGTCGGGTTTTAACCCGACATTTGCATCGTCGGGTTAAAACCCGACCTACAATAGGAAAAAATCATGACTGAGGTAGTTGATCCACTCGTAATGAATCTGACCGTATTCGTGCTGGCGATTTTTATCGGCTATCACGTGGTATGGAATGTCACCCCCGCGCTGCACACGCCGCTGATGGCGGTGACCAATGCGGTGTCCGGCATCATTATCGTCGGCGCGATGCTGGCGGCCAAACCGGAAGAGATGGATGTCGGCACGATAATGGGGCTGGTCGCCGTGGCACTGGCCGCCGTCAACGTGTTCGGCGGCTTTCTGGTCACGCAGCGCATGTTGAGCATGTTCAAGAAGAAAGGTAAGTAAATGTCAGCCAATTATGTTTCACTCGCCTATCTGGTCGCGGCGGTGCTGTTTATCCTGACGCTGAAGGGCCTGAGTTCGCCTGTGACCTCGCGTCGCGGCAATATGTTCGGCATGATCGGCATGGCGATTGCCGTGCTGACCACGTTGAGCCTGACGCATAACCCCGGCCTGATTTTACTGGCGATTGCCGTGGGTGGTTCCGTCGGAGCACTGGTGGCCCGTCGCATCGAAATGACCGCCATGCCGGAACTGGTCGCCGCGATGCATTCCTTGGTGGGCCTGGCTGCGGTGCTGGTGGCGATGTCGGCGTTTAATAACCCGTTTGCTTACGGCATCGTGACCCATGCCGGTGAGGTGCTGCACGCCGCCAACCGCATCGAGCTGTTTATCGGCACTTTTGTCGGCGCGATTACCTTCACCGGTTCCATCATCGCCTTCGGTAAACTGTCCGGTAAACTGTCCGGTCGTCCGCTGCGTTTTGCGGGGCAACACTGGCTGAATCTGGCTTTGGGTATTGCCATGTTCGCCTTCGGCATCGTGTTCTTTATGGATCCGTCCTGGACGCCGTTCCTGATCATGACCGCCATCGCGCTGCTGCTGGGCGTGTTGCTGATTATGCCGATCGGCGGCGCGGACATGCCGGTGGTGGTGTCCATGCTCAACTCCTATTCCGGCTGGGCGGCGGCGGGCATCGGTTTTACGCTGAACAACAATATGCTGATTATTGCGGGTTCGCTGGTGGGCAGCTCCGGTGCGATCCTGTCCTACATCATGTGCAAAGCCATGAACCGCGCCTTCTTCAACGTGATTCTGGGCGGCTTCGGCGGCGAGGCGCAGGCGGTTAGTGAAGAAGACGGCGTGAAGAAGACTTACCGCAGCGGCAGTGCGGACGATGCCGCGTTCCTGATGGGTAATGCCGATTCCGTGATTATCGTGCCGGGTTACGGTCTGGCCGTGGCGCGTGCGCAGCATGCCATCAACGAAATGTCCAAGATGCTCACCGAAAAGGGCGTCAAGGTGCGCTACGCGATTCACCCTGTGGCAGGCCGCATGCCGGGCCACATGAACGTGTTGCTGGCCGAGGCCGAAGTGCCCTACGAGCAAGTCGTGGAAATGGACGAAATCAACAACGAGTTCGCCGACACCGACGTGGTGCTGGTAATCGGTGCGAACGACGTGGTGAACCCCGCCGCCAAGAACGACAAGTCCAGCCCGATCTACGGCATGCCGATTCTGGATGTCTATAAGGCGCGCACCGTGCTGGTGGTCAAGCGCTCGATGGCGTCCGGTTATGCCGGTCTGGACAATGATCTGTTCTATATGGACAAGACCATGATGGTGTTCGGCGACGCCAAAAAGGTGGTCGAGGATGTGATTAAAGCACTGGCTTAAAGCACGGAAAACACTAAGGATGTGCTGATTTATTCGGTTTTGTCGTTCCCGCGTAGGCGGGAACCCAATTAAATCAAGGCGCTGGATCCCCGCTTTCGCGGGGATGACGAATAAATCAGCACATCCCTAAGTTATTGATAAAAAGTCTTTTATGCAACCAGGAAGCGGATTTTTTTGCCGTCAAATACATTGACAATGTAAATACATTGGTTAGAATGCGGCACATGGATGTTTACTTTGAAATCAATGGCGAGCAGTTTGTCTGGAACGCGAGCAAAGCTGAGAAAAACTGGCGCAAGCATGGCGTTCGCTTTGGGGAGGCTGCGACCGTATTTTTTGACCCGGTATTTGTGCTGATAGATGCATCACGAAATAGTGAAACGCGCGATGCGGCTATCGGCTTCGATACGAACGGGCACCTGCTCTATGTGGTTCACATCGAAATCGAAGAATCGTTTATCCGTATCATTTCCGCGCGCCGCGCCGAACCTGACGAGGAGTTGAATTATGCTTTCTGAACGCATGAAAAATCGCTTGAAAAAAGACCGTCCGATGACTTCCATCACGATGCGAATTCCGCTTGACGTGGTTGAATCAATGAAAGAAATTGCGCCACACAGGGGATTTACCGGATATCAAACACTGTTAAAATCGTACATCAGCGAAGGACTACGCAATGACGAGGCGCGATATTCCCTTGGCGCAACAGCGCGACTGATCGAAGCCCTTAAAAAACGCGGGGTTCCAAATGACGTACTGGAAGACGTAGCACGCGAACTGGCATCTGCGTAACCCAGCCCGATCTACGGCATGCCGATTCTGGATGTCTATAAGGCGCGCACCGTGCTGGTGGTCAAGCGCTCGATGGCGTCCGGTTATGCCGGTCTGGACAATGATCTGTTCTATATGGACAAGACCATGATGGTGTTCGGCGACGCCAAAAAGGTGGTCGAGGATGTGATTAAGTCGTTGGCGTAAGTTTTCCGGGTATCACGTGTTGAACCCGGATTAAATGCCATTCTCTGATGAGGGGCGTGGCCGGGCTTTTTCCCGGAAAAATCAACAGGTTTAACCGCTCGTTTATATCGGCGCTGTATGGTTGAATGGGTGAAACGAGCATGAACATAAACGACTTGGCCTTGCCGGGCACGCTATCAGGCTGGTTGAAGCAGCTTGGCGTCGCCTTGCTCTATCTGCTTTTCGGCTATCTCATCCATCACAACTTTACCGACAACGGTATTGTCAGTGTCATCTGGCCGGGCAGCGGCCTGGCGCTTGCGGCGCTGCTGATTGGCGGCAGGCGTTATATCTGGGGCGTGCTGTTCGGCGCATTGCTGCTTAACGCATCGGCCAACGATTCCCTTTGGGCGGTGGGCGGCATTACGCTGGCCAATGGACTGGAGGCGTTGCTGGGTTGCTGGCTGCTCACGCGCAATGAACGGGCGGTCAATTCCCTGCATACCTTGCCGGAATATCTGCGCCTGATCTTTTGGGGCGGCGGTATCGCCAGCCTCGTCGGCGCAGGCCTGGGCGGATTGTCTTTGCTGCTCGCCGGCTATATTACCCCGTCCGATTATCTTGAAAATGCCACTCACTGGTGGATGGGTGATGTGCTCGGTATTGCGCTGCTCACGCCTTTTATCATGGTCTGGCGGCAAAAAGAATTCGTGCCGGTCAAGAGCAGGCCGCGATTGGAACCTTTGTTGCTGGTCGGCCTGGTATTTCTGGCGGGGCAAATTATCTTTCTTGGCTGGTTTCAGGAATTTCTCAGCGATACCCCCAAGGATTACTGGATGTTTCTTTTTGTCGCCTGGGTGGCGATGCGCCTGGGCATGCGCGGTACGACGCTGGTTGTGCTGATGATTGCAGTGCAGGCATTATCGGGCGCTTATCTCGGAAGCGGTTTTTTTGCCCATGACATTGCCAGAGCCGGTTTGCATAACTACTGGGCTTACATGCTGATTCAGTCGGTGGTCGGCATGGCGCTGGCAGCCTATGTTAATGAAACCAGGGAAGCGCTGGCCGCGCTGCAATTGAAGGAAAACGCACTCAACGCGGCGGGCAATGCCATTTCCATCGCGACCAGAGAAGGTCGAATCGCGTGGGCCAATAAGGCTTTCAGCCGCCTCACGGGCTACAGCATGGACGAGATTATCGGTCGCCGCCATTGCGAACTGGTGAAATCAGGCAAACAGGATCAGGCCTTTTATCAGTCGCTATGGAGCACCATATTGTCCAACAAGGTTTGGCAGGGTGATCTGGTCAACCTGCGCAAGGACGGCAGCCTGTACGACGAGGAAATGACGATTTCGCCGCTGAGCGATGCACAGGGCGAGATAACGCATTTTGTCGCAGTCAAGCAGGATATTACCGGGCGCAAACAAGTGGAACAGTTGCTTCGGAATAATGAGGCGAGATTTCGTTCCATTATCGAGGCTACTCCCGTGCCGCTCGCGCTCAATGATGATCGGGGGAACATCGCTTTTCTGAACAAGGCGTTTGTACAGACGATCGGCTACACCATTGACGATATTCCCACGCTGGCCCACTGGTGGCCGCTTGCCTACCCGGACCCCCAATATCGGCAATGGGTAACCGAGATGTGGCAGCACAATCTGGAAGATGCGATGCGCACCAATACGCCGCTCCCCAACATGGAAGTGAACATCGTGTGCAAGGACGGTTCGTCGCGTATTTTTCTGATCGGCGCTGCGCCTATAGCGGAAAGCTTTACCGACTTGTATCTGGTCACGCTGTATGACATCACCGACAGCAAGGCTGCGGAAGACGAGATCAGACATCTGGCGTTCTATGACCATCTCACCCGTCTGCCCAACCGGCGGCTGCTGATGGACAGGCTCAATCAGGCGCTGGCCTCAAGTGCGCGCAGCCGACATCGTGGCGCATTGCTGTTCATTGATCTGGATAATTTCAAGACGCTGAACGACACGCTGGGCCACGACATCGGCGATTTGCTGTTGCAACAGGTCGCGATTCGCCTGACGGCCTGTGTGCGTGAAGGCGATACCGTGGCGCGTCTGGGCGGCGACGAATTCGTGGTGATGCTGGAAGATCTGGGCGAACAGGAAGCGGAAGCCGCTGCGCAGACGGAAGCCGTGGGCGAGAAAATTCTTTCAAAACTCAATGAATCTTATCAATTGCTTGCGCATGTGTTTCACAACTCTCCCAGTATCGGCGCCATCGTATTCAACGAGCATCAGCAAACGGTGGATGAACTGCTGAAGCAGGCTGACATCGCCATGTATCAGGCCAAGAAAGCCGGACGCAACACCTTGCGCTTCTTCGACCCGAAGATGCAGGATGCCATCAACGCCCGCGCCGCGCTGGAGAGCGAATTGCGCAGTGCGCTGGAAAACGGGCAACTCCATTTGTACTACCAGATACAGATGGATAGTTCGCATCACCCGGTGGGCGCAGAATCACTGATACGCTGGATACATCCCGAACACGGCATGGTGTCGCCTGCCCGGTTCATCCCGCTGGCGGAAGAAACCGGGCTGATTTTGCCGATTGGCCTTTGGGTGCTGGAGACGGCTTGCGCACAGCTCAAGATATGGCAGCGGGCGCCGCTGACCCGCGAGCTGGTGCTGGCGGTGAATGTCAGCGCCAAACAATTCCGCCAGTCCGGCTTTGTGGCTCAGGTACAGACGGTCGTGCAGCGCCACGCGATCGAGCCGGGTCGGCTCAAGCTGGAGCTGACCGAAAGCATGTTGCTGGAGAACATTGAGGACACCATCGCCACGATGAATGCGCTGAAAGCGATCGGTGTCCAGTTTTCGCTGGACGATTTCGGCACAGGCTATTCATCGTTGCAATATTTGAAACAACTGCCGCTCGACCAGCTCAAGATAGATCAGTCGTTCGTGCGCGACATCGCCCATGACAGCAGCGACAGGGCGATTGTGCGCACCATCATCGCAATGGCACACAGCCTGAATCTGGATGTCATCGCCGAAGGGGTGGAGACGGAACAGCAACGCCAGCTGCTGCTGGATAATGGTTGCACCCGCTATCAGGGTTATTGCTTCAGCAAGCCTGTGCCGGTTGAGGAGTTTGAGGCGCTGCTGACGAAGCGCTAGTGTGGCTTTATTGCTTCGTCAGGCTGTGAATTACAGACAACGGCTTTTGATGACGAGCAGGGCGCCCAGCAAACTTTCTATCAGATAGGCGATGCTGGAAATGCCGTGCAGCAGCTTGAATTGCCCATAGAGGGCGCTGTGCATTACCTCCAGCGGTAAGGCCTGTGCTTTCAGATCGCTCATGACGGGCTGGATTCCAAACTGAATTATCAAGTTAATCAATAGCATGGATGCAACTATCCAGAGCCGTGGCTGGCGCAATGCGGCGCGTCCCGACCGGTTCGCGTAGTAGCCCGCCAAATACACGCCGCAAACCAGACCAAGATAGCCCGCCGCGCTGAACAACTGTCCGGCCAGCATGCCCGCCAGTTGTCTGTCGGGCTGGGTGTGAAACAGCACGGGGACGGCCAGATAGCCGATGGCCCACAGGCTGCCGACCCAGAGAGTGATGGAAAGGGAGGCGAGGTGATGGGTGATGTTTTTCATGCCGGGAAGGGTAGCACAGGCCAACTGCAGGAAGTGAACGGAATTGTCCGGGCGGGAAATCCCGGGTAGATTCGCTATGCCCAAATGCCTATGTATTTTGGCCTATTGTTTTGGCTGTGAAGCAGTGGTAGCGTTCGTGCCCACAGTGATTCATCCGCTACTGCATTTTCTTCGGGAATTTTACCAGGGGATGTATCGTTTCCGGCTGTATCGAATTGTCCTGACAAGCTTGAATTAGCGTGTGGAGGTGGATATGAATACGACTAGCCATCCCGGGAATATCCGGGTCAGTTTGCAGGGCGGTGGTGCAAGTATTACGCCGACCGGCCTGTTTCCGATTACCAATACCGATTTTGCCAGGGTCAGAACGCTTGTGGATTTGTCCATGAGTTCGCTGACGCTGGACGATTTTCCGGTGGTCAAAGCCTGGCGGCAGAAGCTGTTCGACCCGGCCTTCATCCCGGAAATATGCGACGAACTGCCGCGTTTGCTGACCGAATATCTGCGCACCACGGAGGCGCAGCAGCTGCCGCCCGGCGTGCGTCGCGCCAGGGCGGTCAATCATGTGTTCGCGAACAAGACACCGCTGGTGCGCGATTCCGACCTGATGCCGGGGGAAACGACCACCAGTTTCGTCGGCCCGGTGGTTTATATGGATACCATCGGTTATTGCATCTGGCCGGAACTCAAATCCGTCTCCACCCGCTTGCAGAATCCGTTCAGGATACGCCCCGAAGTGGCTGAGCGCCTGAACAAGGAAATTTTCCCGTTCTGGCTGAACAAGCAACTGCCCGTGCCGGAGGCAGCGCGGGCAGCGGAGTACGATAGCCGTGATTTTCCTGATCTCGATGCAGTCAAAGGCGAGTCTAGCGACCCGCAGCTTGTCAAGCAGGCGGGCGAAACGCCCAAGTGTCAGGCGCTGATGGAACGGGTGGCGTTCTATCTGTCGGACAAATCCACCTGCGTCTCGCATACCGTGCCGGACTGGGACAGGCTGTTAAAACATGGTCTTCTTGGCCTGGGCGCGCAGATGAAACAGGATCTGGCGGTGGCCGATACTTTGGCAAAACGTCAGTTCCTGGAAGGTGTCATCGCAGTGTTTGAGGGCGCTGCGGTTTACGCGCAAGCTCTGGCCGATGCCGCCGGGCAGGCGGGCAATGCGCAACTCGCGGCGGTGTGCCGCAAAGTGCCCGCGCATCCCGCCGACACGCTGCACGAGGCGCTGACGGCGATCTGGATTTGCTACCACCTGCTGTTGCAGGAAAACACCAACTTCGGCCTGTCGCTGGGGCGTCTGGATCAGTTGCTCAATCCGTATTATCTGAAGGAATGGCAGGCGCTGGATAGCGACGAGGCGCGCGAGGCTTATAGCAAACGTGCGGTCGAGCTGGTCTGCCACTTTTTCCTGCGCTGTTCCGACCATGTGCCGCTGTCCACCTCCGGTTCGGAAACGCTGTTTGCGGGCAGTGGTTCGAATCAGGCGCTGACGGTGGGCGGTACGAAATATGAAAACGGGCAGGTGGTGGATGCGGTCAACGACATGACCTACATCATCCTGAAAGCCACGGAACTCCTCAGTATCCGCGATCCCAACGTGCATGCCCGCTACCACGCCGAGGTTCACCATCGCACGGCTTCCGGCCACCCGCTGCCCAAGGGCATGATGGATGCCTATCTGCGGCGCATCTGCCAGGTGAACATCCAGACTCGCGCCACGCCCGCGCTGCATGGCGACATCCCGGTGGTGAAGAGCATGGCGGCCTACTATGCCGACCACGAGGGGGTGACTCCCGAAGAAGCCATGACGGATGCTTGCGACTACGCGTCGATCGGCTGCATCGAACAGAATGCGCCGGGCAAGCATTACGGCAATTCCGGCTCGACCTTGCTGGTGCTGCCCGCCGTGCTGGAGCTCGCGCTGTTCGGCGGCAAGCATCGTTCCGATGGTGTCGGTGAAAAAGATCCCGATCTGTTCAAGGGGCAGGCGGCCTATACCACGCCACCGCTCAGCCGCATGAAACACATGGACGAATTCATCACCGCCTTCCGTTTTCAGCTCGATCAAATGGCCTCTCATGCGGTGCAGAACAACAATTATCTGGGGCGTTTTATGGCGCGAGACAGAGCGTCGCCTTTTTTGTCCGGTTTATTCACCGGGCCGACCAATCTGCCGGGAGGCAGCGGCGCAAAGTTTCGCGACGTAGCCGCAGGCGGGGCCAAATACAACTCGGCAGGCGTGGCGATCATTGGTCTGGCCGATGTGATAGACACCTTCTGCATACTGGATGAGCTGGTGTTCGGCGGCAAAGTGAGTGCCGTTGAGCTGCTGGCCGCAATGCAGGCCGATTTTGCCGCCGTTAAACCGGATAGCGGAAACAATGCCTGGCAGGAGCTGCTGGAAAAGATGCGTCACTGGTTCCATCCCGACGACGCAACGGTGCTGCCCACCCTGACTGAAGCGCGCCTGAAGGGAATTTGCACCGCGATTTCACGCACCGCTCATTACGGCGCAGGGGTTGCCAACGACGGGGTGTATGACAACAGTCTGGCGGTGAAATACAGCAGGCTGCTGACGCGCATGATTCACGAGGTGTTCTACCGTTACCGCACTCATCGGGGCGGGCGCTATCTGACGGGTTACTGGTCGATGACCAATCACGCGGGTTTCGGCATGCTGACCAAGGCCACACCGAATCTTCGCAAGGCAGGGCAGGCGTTTGCTTCCGGCATTACGCCCTGTCCCGGCATCGTCAAGCGCGACGGCTCGCCGGTGATGGCGCTCGACCATATGCTCTCGGTCGCGGCAGTGGACAGCGATGCGGTGAAAAACGGCTATACCTACAACCTGAGCCTGACCACGCGCGGACTGGCGCAACGCGAGGAAGACACCGAACTGTTCGCCCGTTACATGAAGGCGTTCACGGAAAACAACGGCGTGCTGGTGCAGATGTGCGTCTCGTCCATCACCGATCTGGTGGCGGCAGACAAGGCGGCCACGGCCGCGATGCAGTCGGGTTCAGGGGCTGCGGAACAGGCGGCACTTGCTCCCTACAAGGACATGATGATACGGGTGGCGGGTTACTCGGCCTATTTCGTTACGCTGAGTCCGCAGATGCGCGTTGAAATCATCGCACGCGCCAATTTTGCGCTGAAGGATGGGGTCGAGCAGCACGCGGTACATAGCTTGTAGGTTGAAGCGGGTAGCTAGTCGATGAATTTTTAAGGAGACGAACATGCATGCCGGATTTCCTCAAGTAACCCCCGGGATTTTGCGCACCCTGAATTCGGGGATGCAGAGCGATGCACATTTGAAGGGGCTGCTTTCGCAAAGTGGCGGACACATGGTCGCAGAGGGGATGGCGCTGGCGCTGCGCTTGGGCTTTAGCCTGATTCTGCGCGATGGTTTGCTCGACGAGGCGCAGTCGCGCCGGGCGCGGGAGTTCTTTGCCGATAATTTTGAAATCACCGACCCTATGGCGCCGGGCGGCAAACGCTATTATCAGGGGCGATTTCTGATCCGCACCCGCCGTGACGGGGACGACATGAACGTGCTGCTGGAATTTTGCCCGGAACCCGACAAACTGTATCGCCAAATGCCCTGGGGGCAGTGTCTGGACCCGTTCGCCGTGGTCCATACCCGCGCCATGGACGAGGATGAAGCCGAGCGCCTGGAGCGTAAGGTGGATCTGGTGATCAGCTTCAAGGACGCAGAGACGATACTCGGCCTGATCGGCCAGCCCAATGTCGATATCGTCGGCCTGTTGCTGCAAAACCGGGTGCAGCTGACCGGAAACGTCGGGCATTTGTTCAAGCTGGGTGCCATCGGCGCCGATGTGCAACGCCTGACCGCCCCGCAGCAGTGAACGATGTGCGCGGACGGGTATTCGACATCAAGCGCGATTGCAGCGAAGACGGGCCGGGCATCCGCACCACGGTGTTTTTTCAGGGTTGCCCGCTGCGCTGCATCTGGTGCCAGAACCCGGAAGGCCAGCAACGTATCGCAGGCTGTGGAAAACACTGTCCGAACGACGGGCCTGTGGGCCGCTGGTATGAGCTTGAAGAATTGCTTTATCGCGTGCTGATAGACCGCCCGTTTTTTAATTCCAGCGGCGGCGGGGTCACGGTTTCCGGCGGGGAACCGACTGTTCAGATGCAATTCGTCAGCGCCTTTCTGCAACGCCTGCGACTGGAGGGGATAGATACCGCCATCGAGACCTGCGGATTTTTTCATTACGCCAGCTTTGAAAAACAGCTGTTGCCGTATCTGAACCGCATCTACTTCGACCTGAAAATCATGGATGAGGCAGAACACCATCGCCTGACAGGTCAATCCAATAAGCCGATTTTTGCCAATTTACTGCGTCTTTCGCGTGACGCTTCGATTCAGCTGAATGTGCGCGTCCCGCTGGTTCCCGGCATGACCGCCACGCCGGAAAACCTCGCTGCCATCGGCCAGTTTCTGCGCGATCACGACATTAAGGGGGTAACTTTGCTGCCCTATAATCCCTTGTGGCAGGATAAGGCCATAAAACTGGGCAGGACGCCGCAACTGACTTGCGGCTTTATGTCGGAGAAACAACTGAAAGACTGCGTGGTAAATTTAAATTATTGTAAATAATACAAATGGTTATTGTTTTGGCTACATGCTACCCGTTTTCCCCTACGCTGCACAAATCCCGTACCGGGGCAGAATGTTGTAAACCACGTTGAAACGGTGTGCCTGAACCGCATCATGAAAGTGTTTCCAATTGCTGGCCAGAAAATCATCTTTATAGGGATAGATACGCATATCGAAGCTGGTGCCCAGTGCAGTCGCCTTCCATGAATCGTTGCCACGGGAAAAATAGTCGTCTATGTCAGCATGCCCGCAAGCTGTGAACAACCCGTCCCGGATTGCTTTGAGCCATTTTTGATGACGTTTTTCGCCCTCATCGGAGATGGTGGAGGCGAACATGTTTTTGATCTGTTCGCGGGTTGCATCGCTGAGGCCTTTTACAGCTGCATCAGGGTCGCCCAGAATGTAGCGCCGCATGGCGATGCACATGTGTTCGGCGGCGGTAATAAAATCGGCCGGATTGTCGCGTGTTATCAGTTCGCCCCGGCCATTCTTGTATTGCCACTGGAGAAATGGCATGTCGGGAAAAGCCAGCGCTCTGCCGTGTCCCAGCGGCGGAATGGCATCGTCAAGAAGGCCGCTCAGTATGCCGCTCAGGGATTTTTTGAAGATGCCTGAATTACTGATTTCCTTTGCATTTTCAACTTCGTTTACGTTATGCAGCACACCGGCAAACCCCTGATGCGCCCAGGTGTCGGCGTAGACGTGCATGGTCACGCCCAATCTGTGCAGTCCATAGGCGCTGTTTTTTGCCAGAATGGCATCCCGTACCATTTCCTGGGCTACCGGGCTGTTTGGGGTGCAAATAATCTTTTCGATGAAATTACCCTTGGGATTTTGATCTGCGGAAAGCCCGCCATTGCCGGGTAGAAAGTGGAAGGGTATCCAGACGTAATGGTTGGCCAGTTCTTCGGCGTTGCGCGGATCCAGCATTCGGTGAGCCGAGCTGATGCGACCATATGCGGCGCCATTGTTGAAATAGACCGCACCGGAACAGGTGGCATCATCTACATATTGTGCGGAGTAGGCGATGAGGTCGGCATCGTTATGACAGAACCCGGCATCGCGTGCGACTACATAGGTAGTGGCGTGGTGAAAGTCGATTTGCATGGTAATTCCCTCCTTGAGTTTGTACGGACAATATTCTGTTTCACCCTTCACCCTTCGCTCAAAACAACGAGTGCGTAGCACGACTATGTTTTTAGGCGAAGACCCTTGCGGTCTTCACCCTTCACCCTTCATGTTGTTGTATCGAGTCCGATGGCCTGGCGATGGCGCTCCCAGTCGTCGTCCAGCAGCAGGAAGTAACCGAACAGCTGATAGTCATATTCGTCGGGATCAACCCCGGAATGGAAGGGCAGATGCAGTGCGGTGGAATAGATCAACTGGCCGAGAAACAGGCCATCGGCAATCTCCACCAGTTCGTCCAGGCAGAATCCGATCGGAGCGGGGCCGCCGATCAGCGGGAAACGATAGTGGAACTGGAAGACTTGTTTCTTCCGGGATGCGTTGTTATTTATCGGCAGGATGGAGTCCTGCCCGGACACCCCCAGAAAGACATATCCCTGACGCTGGAACGGCGAGCCGCTGGCTACCGAGGCTTGCTGCAATGCGGCTTCGGGTATCCGGTAATTCATATCGGCAATTTTCATCAGCGCGTCGGCGGGCAGAATGCGCTGATCCTGCAAGTTGTAGCCCATTACCCAGTGTTCATCGGCTTGCTGTCGCCAGAAGTCGCGGTCTTCATCGCTCATGCCCTGATCCCAACTGCGGCTCAGATGTGCGGCATAACGTGCGGGGTGTTGCCAGTCGTTTTCGGCATCCTTCATCACGGCAATATAGTGGGGCGCGCTGGCGGGATGGTGTTTCAGTTCAGTCACCCTTGCCGGATAGCGCAGGGCCAGATCGGCGCTTTCATCCACCAGCATGCTCAATTTGCGCGGCGAGATTTTTTCGAACGATTTGCCCGCCCACGGGAAGATGTATTTGCCTATGCTGTGCCAGACCATGTTCAGAATGTTGGGGCTCGATATTGCGTCGCCGGTAAATTGGCTGGCGAGTATGCCCGGCAACAGTTGCGCCTCGGCAATATTGGCGGCAGAACGGAAGTTGTCGGCAAAGCCGCAATGCAGGTTCAACGTGGCGCCGTGGTAATAGTCGAAGCCGTGGCTCAATTCGGTTTCACCATACCAGTTGTGTATCTTGTGCCCCTCGACGCGGACGTTGTAGCCACTTGTTCCCGAACCCTGAAACAGGCCGTTTTTTATTCCCGGTGCGACACCGGCGCGGAACAGCCGGTGCAATGGTTCGAAGTGATTGAGGTTGTCTTCTGGATTGGTCTTTGCCGAGATAGTGGCGCTGATACGTTGCAGCATTTGCAGCACGGATTCATCCTCGCGCAGCAATTCATGCACATCGCCATCGTCGCACCGGGGTGACTCAGTGGTCATCAGGGTGGTAAATTTTTGACGCAGCGCAGCCTGATCGCGCCAGCCGTCAGCCCAGTCAAATTCCGTGGCGCGCGGTGTTTTTGGCATGTCGATCCGGTCGTAACCCAGTTCGTGATAACCGCTTTCGCCGGGGCGTGGACGCAACTGGGGGAACGCGGTGTCGGCATAAATGCGCTTGGCATGAGCCGGATCCATCATCAGGAAGTAACCGTTGTTCTGGTAGCCGTAATCCGGGTTGCGGCCATGTGGCGCATACGGCTCCCCCAGTTCGACCGCGCGATTGCCGGGAATGAAAGGAAAATCAAGCGTTCCCAGGCTGAAATGGCGGGTGGAATAAATCAGTTGGCCCAGATAAATGCCTTCGGCGATTTGTACGATCTCGTCCACCAGACAAGTCATTGGAAAGGGGGGGTTGAGATTCGGCCAGCGGTAATTGAGCGCATAGACCGCTTTGCCACGCATCTCGGGAAGCACGGACTGGCCCATATCGGCGAGATAGTAGCCGCCCGTCCTGCTATAGGGAATCGCCTTTTCCCTATCCAGATTTTGTTGCAGCAACTGTCCCTCAAATCCGGCTGCATCGGGCGAGGCGGGGCGGTCTTTCAGATGCCATAACCGGGTGAGTGCCGGGAGTCCCAGTGCCTGAAACAGATTGGGGTCGGCGGGTTCACGAAAGAAATTGCGACCGATGCGCGTGAGATTCTCGTCAAAGGCCGCCATAACGGCGGAATTGTCTCCGCATTTCTGGCTGACTACCTCGCGTGAGACCGGCTCGAACGCCTTGCCCATCCATAATCCGGTATCAGCGAAGGTCGAATTCCACGCCGTCGCCAGCACCTCGATGCCGGCCGCTACCGAGCGATCCTGGCCAAAGTCGCGGGTAATTTCGCGGAAAAAATCACTGTCGCGGATGCAAACGGGAATGCCCGCCATCGGGCCGTCAAGGGGGGCGGCGCGGCCGCACATAAACAGCGTGCGCAGCTTGTCGTGAATAGCGGGCCATTCCGGCTGACGCTGGTTATCGGCCAGAATGCGCTGATAGCCCGCCAGTAATTGATAAAAATCCCCTTTATAATCAATCTGTAACAATGTGCCCAGTTGCTTGTCCAGCTCGCCGGACGCTTGTGCCGAATCACAGGGAAAATTCTTGCTGCTGAGATAGCTTGTCATCGGTGAAACTCCCCAATTGCCGTCAATTCATCAAGCCACGGTTGTTCCGATTTGCATATGAACGCGCAGTCTTCCAGTTTTCAGGCGGCGGTGCAATATGCCGAAATGCCTAGGTAATTCGGCCTAGTCAGTCAGATTCTGGTATATGCGTCCAGTAGCGGCGGTGGGTTTTTCGGTAGCGTTCGACAGTCAGGCCTTGTGCGTTCATCTCGACCAGAATCGCGCCGTCCCGGTCTGAGCGCAGCAAAATTGCACCGCTGTCGGTATAGCGTTGCCGGACTTCTGGCTTGGGATGGTCGAAGCGGTTGCGGTAACCTGCGGTGAACACGGCGTAGTCGGGCAATACGGCAGCGACGAATTCGACATTTGACGAACTTGCGCTGCCGTGATGAGGAACCACCAGCAGGCTGGCGGCAAGCTGGTCGGCATGCTCCCTGAGCAGGCGCTGTTCGCTGTGCTTTGCCATGTCTCCTGTCAGCAGGATGTGCTGATTGCCGGTGCTGATGCGCAATACGCAACTCTGGTCGTTGTCGTGCGGCTTGGTTTTGGCTGCGGTTTCCGGCCCCGGGTGCAATATCTCGAATTGCACGCCGTCCCAGTTCCATTTTTCGCCGTCCCGGCAGCGGCGGGTCGCAAAGGGGAGAGTCGAAACGGATTTTAGTTGGGCTATGGGCTGCGAAGTCGAGACCCAACGGACGGGCATGGCTTGCAGGATGGATGCGGTGCCGCCGGTGTGGTCGGTGTCGTCGTGGCTTAAAATGAGTCCGTCCAGTGTGCTGATGCCCATGCCGCGCAGGCTGGGAATCAGGATGCGGTTGCCGCTGTCGGCTTCGCCTGAAAAATCAGGCCCCGTGTCGTAGAGCAGGGCGTGCTGTCGGGTTTGTGCTGTGACCGACAAGCCTTGCCCGACGTCGAAAACGATCAGGCGCACGCTGTCCGGTTTGGGGGCTTCGGGGCTGTTTAAAAACATCGGCAGTATCAGCAGCAGCCCCAACCAGCGCGACGGGAAGCCTTTGGGAGCCAATATCCACAATATACCCAGGATGCCGAATACGATGCTCCACGGCGGCGGGGCGTGTTGCGTCCATACGGCTTCAGGTTGCGCGCTCAAAAATTGCAGCGGGATCATCGTCCAGTCCATCACGATATGCGCCAGCCACAGCGGCACCTCGGTCGGCAATGCCGCACCCAGCAAAGCGAGCGGCACGACGATCAGGCTTACCAGCGGAATCGCGAAGGCGTTGGCGAGGGGCGATACCAGCGAGACTTGCTGAAACAGTCCCAGCAGCAACGGAATCAGGCCGATACTCATCGCCCACTGCACGGTCGCGTATTCTCGCAACACCTGCCAAAGCAACGCTTGCCTGCGGTTGCGCGGAGCTGACGCCCTTGACGGGAGCGCGACGGATGTTCCGTCAATATCGGTGTGTCCGATGCGGTGAGCGGTGGCATACAGGATGAGCGCTACCGCACCGAACGACAGCCAGAATCCGGGTGACAATACCGCCCACGGATCGGCCAGCAATACCCCCAGCAGCGCGATGCTGAGTATCTGGGCTAACGAAAAATTGCGGTTTAGCCAGAGAGCGGCGGCTACGGCGGCCACCATATACACCGTGCGCTGTGCGGGTACGCCGAAGCCGGAGAGCAGCGCGTAGCCTGTCGCCACCAGCAAGGCAAACAGTGCAGCGGCTTTTCGCGCCGGTAGCCACAGCGTCAGGCGCGCGCTGCGCCGCCATAGCCAGTAGCCAAGCGCAAAGCCCATGCTGGACAACATGGTGATGTGCAGTCCTGAAATACTGACCAGATGATTAATTCCGGTGCGGGTGAAAACCTGCCACTGTGCCTGCGGAATGCTGCCCTGATCGCCGATGACCAGCGCGGTCAATACCCCGGTGTAAGGCGCGCCGCCCAGCGTGGCGTTGAATTTATTTCGCACCGCCTCGCGCCAGGTTTCGATGCGGTAAAACACGCCATCGGCCAAGGCGTCCAGACGGACATTGCCGCCGTTCGGCTGCCCGCCCATAGCCTGCGACCTGGCGAAGGTTGTTTGTTCGTCTGCTCGAATGGCCGACGGCTTTATCAAAAGCTTTTCGGAGTTATGCACGTAGCCGACTGCGCGCACCTTGTTTTCCAGCGCCCACAGTTCAAAATCGAAGCCGTGCGGGTTGCTGCTGCCGTGCGCTTGCTTCAGGCGCAGCGTGAGTTGCCAGCGTTCGCCCGCGTGTACGGCGGGCGGCGGATGGCGCGGATCGAAATAGGTGCTGAGGTAGATGTGATCGGGAACCCGGACTTCCGGCGTGAGCGTTTTTTCTACATCAAAGCTGAAGCGCAAACCACGCTCGGTTTTATGAGGGAGTCCGGCAACCACGCCGATCACCTCGATGTCGAGTCCCTGCCATTCATACGGCAGACTGACCGCAAGGCGTTGTTCGGCTTGCCAGGCGGCGTGAAAGAAACCCAGGCCGCAGGCAAACGCGGCGATCAATAGTGCGCGGACAAGGCGTGAGGCGAGTGTTCTGTTTGGGATAAATAGTGCAAACGGCAGGCCGATCAGCAGCCAGGCCCGGGAAAAATCCGGCAGCGTGGCTTGCTGTTGCAGCAGCCACACGCCGAGGGTGAAGAAGAGTGTGAAGAGAATCATGCGCGTAGCGTAGCGCGCGGCTAGAATGCCGTCATGCGAAAATTTTTACGGCAATTTATACCGCACCACGAGTCGGTGAAAAACAACCGCTGGCTCAAACCGTTCGGCAGCTGGTTGCAGCACCCTAATTTGTGGCATCTGAACCGCCGTTCGGTGGCGGGTGGTGTGGCGGTGGGGATGTTTTGCGGGCTGGTTCCGGGGCCATTCCAAGTGATTTCATCCGCGCCGCTGGCCGTGTTGTTTCGCGTCAATCTGCCTGTCGCAATCTTTGTTACCTTTTACACCAATCCTTTCACCATCGTGCCGCTGTATATGCTGGCCTATGAACTTGGCGCGTGGGTGAGCGGTGTGCAAAACGGTCTGGTGGTCGAGCAACTGGCCTTCCCCGAGTTGCACTGGAACACTTGGGTGGCCGGGTTGTGGGGCTGGCTGGCGCAACTGGGCAAACCGCTGCTGATTGGCCTGCCGTTACTTGCAGTGATTCTGGCGATTGTCGGCTATGTCGCGGTGCGTGTAGTCTGGCGCATAGCGGTGATTTTGCAATGGCGCGCGAGAAAACGGTGCCGGGCCGGCAGGATAAGATAGGGTGGGCAGGGGGTTTTCTGCCCGCGCGGTACATGATGCGAGAAAACTGCACAGTTGATTTTGGAGTGCGCTGACTTGTCAGCACCCGGTGCCAATGCGGCGACACATCGCCGCACTCCGTACAGGTTTAGCTCGCTGTGAGTACGCCATCCACCAGTCGCAAACTTCGTTGCATTCGCCCCGCCAGTTCGAGGTCGTGGGTGACGACAATGAAGCTGGTGCCCAGTTGTGCATTGAGTTGCTGCATCAGGTCGAACAGGGCTTCTGCACTCGCTCTATCCAGATTGCCGGTCGGCTCGTCAGCCAGCACGCAGGCCGGTTCCGTGACCAGCGCGCGCGCCACCGCAGTTCGTTGGCGTTCGCCGCCGGACAGTTCTGAGGGAAGATGGTCGAGGCGGTGCGCCAGCCCCACTTTTGCAAGCATTGCGGCGGCAATCGGTTCTGCCTCTGCGCGTTTCATACCGCGTATCAACAGCGGCATCGCGACGTTTTCCAGCGCGGTGAATTCCGGCAACAGGTGGTGAAACTGATAGACGAAGCCCAGCGACCTGTTGCGGATGTCGCCGCGCTGCGTCTCGTTCATGCCCTGCACTTCCTGCCCCAATATCTGCACGCTGCCGCTGCTGGCATTGTCCAGTCCGCCCAACAGATGCAGCAGCGTGCTCTTGCCGGAACCCGAAGCGCCGACGATGGCGATGCGTTCGCCGCGCCCGACTTCAAGACTGATGCCCTTGAGTACCGGTACTTGCAGCTTGCCGAGGGTGAAGGTCTTGCTCAAATCACGGCATGAGATAACCGTTTCACATTTTACGTTTCCCATTTCACGTTTACTCATAGCGCAGCGCCTCCGCCGGTTGGGTCTTTGAGGCTCGGTAGCTCGGATACAGCGTCGCCAGCAGGCTGATAATGAACGACAAACCCGACACCAGCGCAACTTCCGTGTAGCGCAGGTCGGACGGTAGTTCGCTGATGTAATACACATCTTTGGCCAGGAACTGCACGCCGAACAGGTGTTCGATAAACGGCACCACCACATCCAGATTCAGCGCCAGCAAAATGCCGCAGACGCTGCCCGCCAGTGTGCCGATCAGCCCGATCACCACGCCCTGCACGATGAAGATTTTCATGATGCTGGAAGGGGCTGCGCCGAGCGTGCGCAGGATGGCGATGTCGGCTTGTTTGTCGGTGACGGCCATCACCAGCGTCGAGACGATGTTGAACGCGGCCACCGCGACGATCAGCGACAGGATGATGAACATCATCTTCTTTTCCATCTGTACCGCTTTGAAATAATTGCTGTTCTGATGCGTCCAGTCGTTAGCGTACAAGCCCGTTGGCAGCTGGCTTTGCAGCTCGGCAGCGACTTGCGGGGCCTGGTCTATCTCGCGCAACTTGGTGCTGATGCCGGTCACTGCCTCGTCCAGTTGAAATAATTTTTGCGCATCATTGATGTTGATCAGCGCCAGGCTGTTGTCGTAAGGCGCCATGCCGATCTCGAAGATGCCCACCACGCGGAACTGCTTCAAACGCGGCATCATCCCGGCGGGTGTGATCGAACCTTGCGGCGCAATCAGCATCACTTTTTCGCCCATCCGCACGCCCAGCGCACGCGCCAGATCGGAACCCAGCACGATGCCGAATTCCGTGCTGCGCAAAGCAGATAGTTCTCCGACCTTGATTTTATTGGATAAATCGGTAATGCCGGTTTCCAGCGCCGGGTCTATGCCGCGCACCATCACACCCTGCACGCTCTGGCCGAACGACAGCATGCCTTGCCCCGAAACATAGGGTGCGGCAGCCGTGACCTGCGGATGATGCGAAACCGTTGCCAGTATCGGTTGCCAATTCTCCATCCGACCGTCATCGGCGACCACTTCCAGATGCGGCGACGCGCCCAGCATCCGTTCACGGATTTCCTTCTGAAAACCGTTCATCACCGACAAAACGACAATCAGCGCCATCACGCCCAAGCCCATGCCCAGCATCGAAATCAGCGAAATAAAGGAAATGAAATGGTTGCGCCGCTTGGCGCGCGTGTAGCGCAGACCGATGAACAGTTCGTAGGGTTGCAAGGTAGATTTGTTGGTGTGTTGGAACGGGCGACAGTTTGCCACAAGGCGGCGGGAGATAACAGCGCTGGAGACGTATTGGACTACAATCTGAATGTTGTTCAGGATTGTTATCCTCCTCGCGGTGATTTACCCGTCGCAATTCAAGACTTCCCCACGAAAGGAGTTTAAATCATGGATAGTCTGCAACGTATTTACAAACTGCATCAGGCCATTTCCTCACGCCGCCATCCCGTATCCTGTCAGACTTTGCAAGCCGAACTCGGCTGCTCGCGCGCTACGGTCAGGCGCATCATTACGGAACTGCGCCTGTATTTCAATGCACCGCTTGAATATGACCGATCACATAACGGCTACCGCTATGCGACTGGCGAAGGTCAGTCTTTCGAACTTCCCGGACTCTGGTTCAGTTCAACTGAAATTTACGCTTTGCTGACCACCCAGCAATTGCTGGCGCAAGTCCAGCCTGGACTGCTTGACGCACAACTCAAACCGGTCAGGGAACGTATCGAAAAAATTCTTGCCGCCAGACACTTGGGTGACGTAAAACTTTTGTCCGGGCACCCGAGCAGTGAGATTTCAAGCCGGGTGCATATCCTGCGCATGAGCGGACGCAACGTCGAACCTGGATGTTTTCAGACCGTGGCAGGCGCACTGCTGCAACGAAACAGCCTGAATATCATCTACCACGGGCGCGGCAACGATCAGACCAGTTCGCGCGAAATCTCCCCGCAACGGCTCATCCACTACCGGGATAACTGGTATCTCGATGCGTACTGCCACACTCGAAATGCACTGCGTAGCTTTGCCGTCGAACGCATCAGCGCCGCCAAAGTAATGTCTCAGCGTTGCCATGACATACCGGATACACAACTCGATGCGCATTACGCCAGTTCCTACGGCATCTTCGCAGGAGAACCGGAACACGTCGCCGTATTGCGCTTCACCCCCGAACGTACCCGCTGGGTGGCTGACGAGCATTGGCATCCAGAGCAGCAGGGATGTTTTTTGGAGAACGGAAGCTATGAGCTGCGCATACCTTATTCCGACCCGCGCGAACTGGTGATGGACATACTCAAATACGGGCCCGATGTGGAAGTTATCGCCCCCGAAACACTGCGAAATGCAATCACCGAACGACTGCAACAGGGGCTGGAAAACTATCGAAAATAACAGTGACAGGCTCAGATTATGAGACAGTGGGGGTGTTAGCATGGCAGCCATGAACGATAAACCACAAAGCCAAGCACTTGCCCATGTTCGCCAAGACAAAAGCGGCGAGTGGCATGAACATCTGCTGGATGAACACTTGCGGGGGGTTGCTTACCTCGCGGGCAAGTTTTCCAAGCAATTCGATAGTGATGACTGGGCAAGTCTGGCTGGCTTGTGGCACGACTTGGGTAAATACAGCAGCGAGTTTCAGCGCTACATCAAAACCGTGAGTGGCTACGATGCGGAAGCACATATCGAAGGCAAAGCTGGGCGGGTTGACCACTCCACGGCGGGTGCAATACATGCGATTCGGCAGTTCGGCGCGCATGGCAGAATTTTGGCCTATTTGATTGCAGGTCATCATGCCGGTCTGCCCGACTGGAACGCGGCAGAAACGGGAGGCAAGGCACTCTCTATCCGCTTGGGGCCGGAGCAAAATCACTTACTTGACCGCATACCTTCACAAACCATTCCCCCAGGAATTCTCACCCAATCCAAACCCACAACCAAGCCACAAGGCGGTGCAGAGGGTTTGCATTTATGGTTACGCATGTTGTTTTCCTGTCTGGTTGACGCAGACTTTCTCGATACCGAAGCTTTTATGGATGGGAATCAAGCTGCTGTCCGTAGTGGGTATCGAGACTTGCCCTGCTTGTTGGCCGACTTCGATCAGTACATGGTGAATAAATCCGCGTCGGCAGAGGCCACGTCAGTCAATGTTATCCGCGCCGACATCCTGCGTCAGTGTCGGGAGAAAGCGGTACTCAATCCGGGTCTGTACTCGCTCACCGTACCCACTGGCGGCGGGAAAACTTTATCCGGCATGGCCTTCGCCTTGTGCCATGCCATGCAACACAAAAAACAGCGCATCATTTACGTCATCCCCTACACCAGTATCATCGAACAAACGGCAGGTATATTCCGCGAGATATTTGGCGATAATGTGGTCGAGCACCATGCCAACCTTGACTCCGAGAAAGAAGATGCGCGCTCCCGTCTGGCAACCGAGAATTGGGATGCGCCCATTATCGTCACCACCAATGTGCAATTTTTTGAATCGCTGTTTGCCGCGCGTACCAGTCGATGCCGCAAGCTGCACAACATCGTCAATAGCGTGGTGGTGCTGGACGAAGCGCAGTTGTTGCCGCCGGAGTTTTTGCAACCCATCGCCGATGTGATGAATCAACTGGCAAGCCATTACGGGGTGACGTTCGTGCTTTCTACTGCTACTCAGCCAGCGCTCGGTTCGTTTCAGTCTTTTGGCGGCAAACCGTTTCGCGGGCTGGATAATGTGCGCGAAATTATGGATGACCCGGATGTCTTGTATCAAAAATTGAAACGGGTGGAGGTCTGTGTTCCAAATGATCTGCAAACGTCGCGTGACTGGCAGAGCATCGCTGACGAACTGATTCAACATCCATCTGTATTGTGTATTGTCAGTCGTCGCGATGATGCACGCGAACTGCACCGCCTGATGACCGCGAATGAGCAAGGCAAAGACACCTTGCACCTGTCCGCACTGATGTGCGGCGAGCACCGCAGCAAAGTCATTGCCGACATCAAGGCACGCTTGAAACGCAATGAACCCGTGCGGGTCATCAGTACCCAACTGGTGGAAGCCGGGGTGGATGTGGATTTCCCTGTGGTGTATCGCACTTTGGCTGGGCTGGATTCAATTGCGCAGGCGGCGGGACGTTGCAACCGCGAAGGAAAGCAAGATGGTTTGGGGCGGGTCGTGGTTTTTGTGCCGCCGAAATCCGCGCCGCCGGGGCTTTTACGGCAAGCCACACAAATCTCGGTGAGCCTGTTGTCGGGGAACGAAAGTAACGTATTGGGGCGAGGTCTGGCCAAACGATTTTTCGAACACCTCTATGTGCGTGCGCCGTCACTCGACAAACACGGCATCCACGAATTGCTCACGCAGGATGCGCGCAATTGCCAGATTCAGTTTCGCACCGTGGCGGAAAAATTCAGGCTGATAGACGACAGCGCTTACCAAACTATCTTGGTTCGCTACGGCAACAACGACACATTACTCGGCAAGCTGGAAAAAGAAGGCCCACAACGCTGGCTGATGCGTAAACTGCAACGCTATTCGGTTAACATCCCCAAGCATGTATTTGCGCAACTCGAAAGACAAGGCGGTGTGCAGGAAAGCAAAAAGTTGCCGGGTATGTTTATTCAAGTTGGCGATACGCTTTACGATAAGACACTCGGTGTGGTGGTTGATGGCAGCATAGCGCCCGATAATCTAGCTGTGTAACGGCAAGTGCAAGAGTCCGTCATTCCCGCGAAGGCGGGAATCCAGCGGTTTGATTGACTGGGTTCCCGTTTCCACGGGTACGACGAAACAGCAATGTATGTAGTCAAGGAAGGAAAACATGAAGACATTTTGCCTGGAAGTTACCGGCGATTTCGCCTGCTTCACCCGGCCTGAAATGAAGGTGGAGCGCGTCAGCTATGACGTGATGACACCTTCCGCTGCCCGCGCTGTGTTCGAGGCCATTTTGTGGAAGCCAGCCATCCGTTGGCATGTAACCAGAATCGAAGTGCTAAAGCCGATCAAGTGGATCACTCTGCGGCGCAACGAAGTGGGTGCGGTGGTTTCGTCGCGGAATGTGCAATCTGCCATGAACAGCGGTAGCGGTGATCTTGGCCTTTACATCGAAGACGAACGCCAGCAGCGAGCCGGGCTGTTTTTGCGCGATGTCGCTTACCGCATCCACGCAGGGTTTGAGCTATGCGATGCCGCGAAACACTTGTACTCGCGTGATTTGGGCGGGTGCAAACCCAACTTCCCGCATCTTGCCAAACACCGCATCAACGATGCCGACGAACAGCGAGCCGCCGACGAAGCGAACTCTCCCGCTAAATTCCTGAACATGTTCGAGCGCCGCGCCAGTAAGGGGCAGTGCGTAAATCAGCCCTACCTGGGTTGCCGCGAATTCGCGGCCAACTTCCGCTTGGTCAAAGACATTGCCGCTGAACCCGCCCCGATATCTGAAACACTCGATCTGGGCTGGATGCTGCACGACATGGACTACAGCAACCTCGCCAGCCCCAGTCCGCGCTTCTTCCGCGCCGAGCTGAAACGCGGCGTACTGGATTTAACTGATGTAGAGGTGCTGGGATGATTCTTCAGGCGTTATGCGATTACTACGAGCGCAAGCCGGACTTGCCTCGTCTGGGCTTTGAAACCAAGGCCATTCCGTTTGTGATTGAAATCAATTTGGCTGGTCAGTTAGCTCAAATTGAAGACACGCGAACCCTTGAGGGTAAGAAGAAAATTGCGCGTAATTTTCTGATGCCACAAGGCGTGAAAAAAACCTCTGGGATTGCCACCAACCTATTGTGGGACAACGCCGAATATGTGCTGGGTATTACCAGCGCAGGCAAACCGGAGCGAGTGCAGGAACAACATGCGGCATTCCGGGCGAAGCTGGATGCGCTGGTTGAAAAAATTGATGATGCCGGTTTGGAAGCCGTGCGCAATTTTTTGCAAACGTCTGACAGAACGCAATTGGAGGCCGATGCGCTGTGGTCGGAAATTTTGGAAACCAATCCAGTTCTGACATTCCGCCTCAATGGCGATCTCGAACTGGTTTGCCAGCGACCTGCTATCAGAGCGGTGCTGGAACAGGTTGAAACTAATGCAGAAGAGATTACTTGCTCGATAAGCGGAGAAACGGATGGTTTCGAACGGCTTCACACAGCAATCAAAGGTGTATGGGGCGCACAATCCAGCGGAGCAAATATCGTCTCTTTCAACAAGGATGCGTTTAATTCTTTTGGGAAAGAACAAGGCGCAAATGCCCCCGTTGGGAAGCGCGCCGCCTTCGCATATACCACGGCGCTTAACTACCTGTTGAGTAAGGAGAGTACGCAACGCATTCAGGTAGGCGATGCCTCTACCGTATTCTGGTCGGAAAAGCATACCGACCTGGAAGACACGTTTGCCGACCTGTTCGACGAACCGCCCAAGGACAATCCGGCAAAACAAACGCGCGCTATCGAAGCCTTATTCAAAGCACCACAGACGGGCGCGCTCGGCGACGAGGGCGGCAAACCCCGTTTCTACGTGCTTGGCCTCGCGCCCAATGCCGCGCGCATCAGCGTGCGTTTCTGGCAAGTCGGCACGGTTGCTGAAATGTCGGCGCGGATACGTCAGCATTTTGAGGATTTGGAGATCGTTCACGCCAGTTATGAGAAACCGTATCTCTCGCTGTTCTGGTTACTGAAGTCCACTGCAACACAGGGCAAATCAGAAAACATTCCACCCAATCTGGCAGGCGAATTCATGCGCGCCATTCTGGCCGGGCTGCCTTATCCGCAAACACTGTTGCAAGCCGCCGTGCGCCGCATCCGTGCGGAGCGTGAAGTAACTTATCCCCGCGCCGCCCTCATCAAAGCCTGCCTTAACCGGCAGGCACGTTATTCACCGTCATTCCAAGAAAAGGAGATTGCTGTGGCACTCGATGATTCCAACACCAACCCCGGTTACCGCATCGGTCGCCTTTTTGCCGCGCTGGAAAAAATTCAGGAAGAGGCGGTCAATCCCAGCGCCACGATTCGCGACCGTTTTTATGGCGCAGCGTCCAGCACACCGGTCACTGTCTTCTCAAATTTGATGAAACTGAAAAACCACCACCTCTCAAAACTCGAAGAAGGTCGCAAACGCTATTTCGAAAAACTCATCGGTCAAATCATGTCCGACATCAACGATTTTCCGGCTCACTTGAACCTTGCCGATCAGGGGCGTTTTGCCATCGGCTATTACCACCAGCGGCAATTCTTCTTCACAAAATCCGAATCCACATCTACCACTCAAGGAGCATAAACATCATGGCACTGACTAATCGTTACGACTTTGTTTTGCTGTTCGACGTAAAAGACGGCAACCCCAACGGCGACCCGGATGCGGGCAACCTGCCCCGCGTGGATGCGGAAACTGGGCGTGGTCTGGTGACGGACGTTTGCCTCAAACGCAAGGTGCGAAATTTTGTTGGGCTAGTGAAAGGAGAACAGCCACCGTTCGAGATTTACGTCAAAGAAAAAGCGGTGCTCAACAACCAGCACAAGCGCGCTTATGTCGGCATCGGCAAGCCGGAGTTGCTCGAAGGCGATGACAAGAAGCGAAAAGGCGGTGATGCCGTCGATGAAGCAAGGCAGTGGATGTGCCGCAACTTTTATGACGTGCGGGCATTTGGCGCGGTAATGTCCACCGGCATCAACTGCGGCCAAGTGCGCGGCCCAATCCAACTCACCTTCGCCCGCTCTGTTGATCCTATCGTGGCGCTGGAGCATTCGATTACTCGCATGGCGGTTGCTACCGAGGCGGAAGCCGAAAAACAAGGTGGAGACAACCGCACCATGGGCCGCAAATTCACCGTGCCTTATGGTCTTTATGCCGCACATGGTTTTGTGT
Source organism: uncultured Gallionella sp. (assembly GCA_964385275.1). Taxonomy (GTDB): domain Bacteria; phylum Pseudomonadota; class Gammaproteobacteria; order Burkholderiales; family Gallionellaceae; genus Gallionella. The sequence continues at coordinate 38,645 of CAYLOK010000028.1, forward strand.
CCTCCTTCCTCGCCAAACAAACTGGCTTCGACGAGAATGATTTGGAATTGTTGTGGCAGGCTCTGGCGCAGATGTTCGAACATGACCGCTCCGCCGCACGCGGTGAAATGTCTACACGCGGGCTGTATGTCTTCAAACATGACAGCGAATTGGGCAATGCTCCGGCGCACAAATTGTTTGAGTTGGTTCAGGCAAAGAAAAACATTGAAGAACCCGCCCGTGATTTCTCCGATTACACGGTGACGGTGGACGAGGCTAATATTCCTGCTGGTGTATCATTGTTGCGAAAAGTGGATTGAATCTGAAACCGATGGCTTGAAGGGCGTATTGAAATGGACTGGCATATTGATTCGAACAGTGACGAAGAATCGTTATTGCGACAAATGGTGAGCACCATCGTCAGTGAGGTCTCGCCGGAGACGATTATTCTCTTTGGTTCTCGTGCGCGAGGTGAAGCCCGACCTGATTCCGATGTTGATTTGCTGGTGGTGGAAACTGAGCCGTTTTCGCCCCAGCGCAACCGTCGTAAAGAGGCTGTTCGTTTGTATATGGCGTTAAGGAACTTGGGCGTTTCCAAGGATATTCTCTTGTACAGCCGGGAGGAATTTGAACACTGGAAAGATTCCTTGAACCATGTCGTAGGCCGTGCGTACCGTGAGGGAAGAGTGCTACATGGCTGATCTTGAACATGCCAGTTCTTTGTTGCGCATGGCGCATAGTGATTTACAATCTTGAAATCCCATAACAGCTTTCCTCGCATTACGCGGGAAGTTGTTTTGGCGGAAGTGGCTTCTGCTGCCAAACGGTTAATCATGGAGGAAATATGAACGAAATTTTATTTCTTGTTGAAGATGATCCTGAGGGAGGCTTTATTGCCCGTGCCTTGGGCGCATCTATTTTTACAGAAGCTGACACGCTGCCGGAGTTGCGCCGGATGGTGCAAGATGCGGTGCATTGCCATTTTGACGCAGCCGATATGCCCAAGGCAATTCGGCTGCATATTGTCCAGGAAGAGGTGCTGGCGGCATGAGGCTACCGCGTGATTTAACCGGTGCTGAACTGGTGAGGCATCTGGCTAAAATAGGCTATCGGCAAACGCGCCAGACTGGTAGCCATGTCCGCTTGACGTGCGATGCTCCACAGCAACATCACGTTTCAATCCCCTTGCATGATCCGTTGCGTATAGGCACGCTCTCAGCCATTCTTGGCGATGTGGCTGCAGCGCAAGGCGTGGAGCGTGACGTGTTATTGGAACGACTTTTCGGCTAAATGGAGGTTGCCGACCCCATCATGCTTTCCGCGCTCCAGCACTGGAACTATTGCCCGCGCCAGTGTGCGCTGATTCATCTTGAGCAGGCATTCGACGAGAATGTTCACACCATGCGCGGCAATGCGGCACATGAACGGGTGGATGAGCCGGGTTATGAAACGTTCGAGGGGGTGCGCGCCGAACGGGCTTTGCCGGTATGGTCGGATCGTCTGGTGCTGATCGGCAAATGTGACGTGGTGGAATTTCACCCTGACGGACGCATTTATCCGGTCGAATACAAACATGGCAAGAAACGTGAAAAATCCCACGATGATATTCAGCTTGCCGCGCAGGCGATGTGTCTGGAAGAAATGACCGGTAAGGTCATCACGCAGGGTGCGATTTACCATCACGGTTCACGGCGCAGGCGTGAGGTGGCGATTACTCAGGAGTTGCGCGAGCAGGTGGTCGAAACCGTGAACGCCATCCGCGCGATGCTGGATTCCGGCAAGTTGCCGCCGCCCGCCAACGATGCGCGCTGCCGTGAGTGTTCGCTGAAGGAAATATGCCAGCCCGAGGCTGTCGCAGAACGTGCGGTGAATCATGGTTTATTGAAAAATTTGTTTGATCCTGAGGCAATGTAATCATGGCGCGCCAGATCCAAAATACACTGTATGTGATGACACAAAATTCCTATCTCCATCTGGAGAACGACACGCTGCGCGTGGACGTGGAGCATGTGAAGAAATTGCAGGTGCCGCTGCATCATCTGGGCAGCGTGGTGTGTCTGGGCAATATCATGTTGTCTCCGGCGCTGATGCATCGCTGTGCGGGCGATGGCATTGCGCTGGTTTTGCTGGATGGCAACGGGCGTTTCAAGGCGCGTCTCGAAGGCCCGGTTTCCGGCAATATCCTGTTGCGGCAGGCGCAGCATAAGCTGGCGCTGGATGAGCAATTTGCGCTGGGAGTGGCGCAGAGTGCGATTGCCGGAAAGTTGCGCAATAGCCGTCAGGTTTTGCTGCGCGGCGCGCGTGAGGCAGGAGATGAGCAGGATAGCATCGCGCTGGGTGCTGCTGCCGAAACGCTCGCCAATTCACTGCGCAACCTGCCGTTTGCCGCCGATCTGGATGTGGTGCGCGGCATAGAAGGTGAAGCTGCAAAAAATTATTTCGCAGCTTTGCCCTTGCTAGTCAAGCGCGAAGCACGCGATAAATTCAGCATGGATGGGCGTACCCGGCGTCCGCCACGCGATCGTTTCAACGCGCTGTTATCGTTTCTCTATTCCATGCTGATGAACGACTGTCGTTCCGCGCTGGAGGCGGTGGGGCTTGATCCTCAACTCGGTTTTTTGCATGCCGTGCGCCCCGGACGCGCCGCGCTTGCACTTGATTTAATGGAAGAATTTCGCGCCATTTTCGCCGACCGGCTGGCACTCACCCTGATTAACCGTGGGCAGATCGGCGCAAACGATTTTGCCAAACGTGAAGGCGGTGCAGTGCTGCTGGAAGGAGATGCACGCCGCACCGTGGTGGTTGCCTATCAGGAGCGTAAACAGGAAGAAGTGATGCACCCGCTGCTGGAAAGCAAAGTGCCGATAGGTCTGCTGCCGTTGTTGCAAGCGAGATTCATGGCGCGCATGTTGCGCGGCGACATGGAAGGCTATCTGCCGTTCCTCTACCGTTAAGTGCCATGCTGATTATCATTACCTACGATGTTTCAACCATCACCGCCGCAGGTCGCAAACGCCTGCGTCGGGTTGCGAAAGTGTGCGAAAGCACGGGGCAGCGCGTGCAACATTCCGTCTTTGAATGTAAGGTTGATCAGATGCAACTCGAAATATTGGAACGAAGGCTGTTGGACGAGATTGACGATACGGAGGACAGCTTGCGTTTGTACCGCTTGAATGAACCCGTGGACTTGCACGTCAAGGAGTATGGTAAATTTCGTGCCGTGGATTTTGAAGGGGCACTGGTAATATGAAGCGCGAACCAGCAGCAATGACACAAACGCGGCAGGTTCGCGTTGTGGCCAATATATTGACGAATAAGGATTTTTCTATTTCGTCGTTTGATTGTGTGAGCGCCCGGACGCAAGGAATCCGGGAGTTCGCGCAAAGTTTGCTTATTAACGTTGAAAATCATGACGTTGTAGGCGGACTGTAGCGCCCGCCCTCCGGGGCGGGCGAGGATTGAAACACCGCTTCAAGTGCAACCGCTTCAGTCTGCTCCTGTAGCGCCCGCCCTCCGGGGCGGGCGAGGATTGAAACAGTGCGGATGCGCGCTTCCTCGGCGGCCATCGTTGGTAGCGCCCGCCCTCCGGGGCGGGCGAGGATTGAAACACGTATCGCAGGGCATAGCCGTCTCGCTTCACTGCGTAGCGCCCGCCCTCCGGGGCGGGCGAGGATTGAAACATCGCCCACCCTTTGGCGATGCCGACCAGTTGACGGTAGCGCCCGCCCTCCGGGGCGGGCGAGGATTGAAACCGCGCCTTTACCGCGCACAGGGGCGATTACGCCGCGTAGCGCCCGCCCTCCGGGGCGGGCGAGGATTGAAACGACCAGATCCGCAGCCGCACCGGTTTCTGGCCGCCGTAGCGCCCGCCCTCCGGGGCGGGCGAGGATTGAAACGCCTTGTAATAGGCGTATTCCTGCACCCAGCCGAACGTAGCGCCCGCCCTCCGGGGCGGGCGAGGATTGAAACAGTCAGATCCCCGTGTGTCAATCTTATGCATGACTTGTAGCGCCCGCCCTCCGGGGCGGGCGAGGATTGAAACAGCTCTATGCCCACCGCTAATGCCTTTACTAGTGTAGCGCCCGCCCTCCGGGGCGGGCGAGGATTGAAACTGGAGCATTATCCCATGAATGCGGCGCTGTTATTGTAGCGCCCGCCCTCCGGGGCGGGCGAGGATTGAAACTTTAATAGAGTGTCCTGTCTCGCAGGACACTCTCGTAGCGCCCGCCCTCCGGGGCGGGCGAGGATTGAAACGATTAGATGCACTGTAAAAAAACGGTTGCAATAACGTAGCGCCCGCCCTCCGGGGCGGGCGAGGATTGAAACGTCTGCCTGCTGACAGAACGAAAGAAAAATCTCCGTAGCGCCCGCCCTCCGGGGCGGGCGAGGATTGAAACTGCTGAAGGGCTTGGAAAAGAACTGTCTGCCGTCGGTAGCGCCCGCCCTCCGGGGCGGGCGAGGATTGAAACAAACTGTCCGTGGCGAGGATCATTGAACGTTCCGGTGCGTGTTACCGTTACCCAGCTCTGAGTTTTCCCTTCATCCAGAGTCACATGGATGCCGGAAAGGAATCGCACTGTCCCGGCGGGAGCTTCAGATAGCAGAATGTGTCGGCTTGAATTCATCTTCGTTCCTGGTGAGAAACCTTCCGTAACGAGCGGAGCGAGCGAGCTAGAACCCGCCACAGAAGGATTGGCCTTTTCAGGTTGGGAGTGATTCTCGGGGATTGGTCAAGCCAGAAACAGGGACGGAAATGGCAGATTGCTTAAATTTTAAAAGCGGCAGCTATCCGTCTTGATCGGGTTGGGAAAATTGATTTTTACTGACAGAGTTGCCCGCAGAAATTGTGGACAATAAAAAACCCGCCGAAGCGGGTTTGATGTCAAGTTACAAATTCAAGCCGCTTTGCGCTTGATCTGTAAAAGATCGTTGGTATCGAAGTTTCCTAAGCCGATCTCTTCAAGTGGAACACCCCATACCTCCGCTTCCGATATAGCTGTCTCCAGCATCTGATAACAGGCAAGGGCATATTCGCTGCCAGGTTGATCCATCCCGTGTTCTTTGGCAGACTCAACCATGGCATTGAGGATTGATCCGAAATATTTACTTTTGTCCATTTGCTCGCTCCTTCAAAATTCTGCGTTGTATTTCAATACTCTCGCGATGGCGACTGGCATCCTGTTTCCAGCCAGCAATCAGTGCCACTTGCCTGCGCGGGTCGAAGTCGCTGTAGTTGGCGATTTTGATTGTCGGGTCGGCGATCCAGCTTTCATGCCGTGCAATTTGTTTCTCGAAACTGCTGATCCCCTTCAATAGCTCCGCATCGCTGAGTTTGACTTGCTCAAGATACCAGCCGTGATGCTTTCCGCCAGTCTTTGCGATTTCATAAGCCGTGACCATATTGGGAGGCAGTCTAGCACCGTCACTGCCGCGCTGTCCAATGCGAGCATTGTCCAATGGGGTTTGAGTCTGGGCAGGGTGCGTGATTCCAACGGGGTTT
>CAYLOK010000029.1:0-42208 GCA_964385275.1 uncultured Gallionella sp.
GTTTGGTTCACGGCACGATGCAGCATGAACAGACTTTTTCTACAGCTTCGTTAGGGAAACGCTGATTTATTCGTCATCCCCGCGAAAGCGGGGATCCAGCGCCTTGATTTAATTGGGTTCCCGCCTACGCGGGAACGACAAAACCGAATAAATCAGCACATCCTTAGCAGTTAATGTGCAAGTATTTTATTTTGCTTATTATTTTCGTAATTTTCGTGGGCGGAAGCTGTCGTGTTCAGTGTGCCGGATTACCCTTCGGCCAGTTGTGCGGCGCGCAAAGCGGGGCCGTACAGCGCAGCGCGGTCATTCAGAATCACCCTGACCGGCATGGCTTCCAGGAGGTGCCGCATGCGGCCTTTATTCAGGAAAGCTTGCAGAAATTCGCTGCTTTGCAGCATAGGCAAAATTTTCGGCGCAATGCCGCCGCCCAGATATAAGCCGCCGCGACTCATTATCTTGAGCGCAAGGTTGCCCGCTTCGGCAGCATACAAGCGCACGAAACAATGCATGGTTTCGGCACAGATCGCGTCGCGACCGTCCAGCGCGGCATTCGAGATCGCAGCCGCCGCATCGCCGCAGCGCATTTCTTCCGCCAGCCAGTCCGGCACGGGCGCATGGCGATACTGGCACAGAAATTCATGTATATCCCGCAAGCCCATGCCGGATACCACACGCTCCCAGCTGACGTGCCCGAACTGCTGTTGCAAGTGACGCAGCAAGGCGAATTCCTGCGTACTTGACGGTGCGAAACTGGCATGCCCGCCTTCCGTGGCAAACGGCTGATGCTGAACGCCATCCCAGTACAAACCCGCTTCACCCAGCCCCGTACCCGCCGCAATCACCGCTCTGTTGCCGACGGCATCGGCGGCGCCTGCCTGCAAGGTCAGCAAATCGTCATCGCCCAGCGCAGGCAAGCCGCAGGCGGTCGCTTCCAGATCGTTGAGCAAAGTGCAACGGGCAAAACCGAATTGCCGCTGCAAGGCATCGGCATCGATCCGCCAGGGCAGATTGGTCGTTTGCACCGCCCTGCCCTGCACCGGCCCGGCCACCCCGAACGCTGTTGCGACTGGCGTTGTGATGCCCGACAGAAAATCGCTTAACAGCATGTCAAACTTCGCGTAATTCTGGCTCGGATAGCTGGCTTCGTGTTCGATTGTTAGCTGCGTACCGTTCACGGTAACGATGGCCAGGCGAGTCTTGGTGCCGCCGATGTCGCCGCTTAATACTTTTATTGATTGCATTACCTAAGTCCTGTCTTTAAAAACATCCAGCGCCGCATCAACCAGCTTTTGCGGCAACTGTTTGCTGGGTTTGACACCCAACTCCCTGAGCATTTCAGCCTGCCGGATGACATTGCCGCGACCGCCGGAAAATTTGTTGTAGGCGCCGTCATAGGCCTTCTGCGCCTGTTGCAGCTTGACGCCCAGCCCCTCCAGGTCTTCCACGAATCCGGCCAGCTTGTCATACAGCTCGGCGCCGCGATTGGCGATCTCCTGCGCGTTGCGGTTCTGCTGCTCCTGCCGCCACAAGTGAGCCACGGTGCGCACCACGAACAGCAAGGTACTGGGGCTGACCAGCAAGACATTACGCTTCCAGGCATCGTGCCATAGCTCGCTGTCGTGCGAGATAGCCAGCATGAAGGCAGGCTCGACGGGGATAAACATCAGCACAAAATCGAGCGATTTCAGGCCGTAAAGCTGCTGGTAGTTTTTCTCGGACAGCTCCCTGATATGAGTTCGAACCGAATCCAGATGGCGTTTCAGCGCCGCATCGCGCTGATGATCGGTCTCGGCATTGGCGTGCTCTTCATACGCGTTCAACGACACCTTGGCATCCACGATCAGATGTTTGTCTTCCGGCAGATGAACCACCACGTCCGGCTGCGCGCGCGTGCCGTCGGCACGGGTATGACTTTCCTGCACATCGTATTCGTGGCCGCGACGCAAACCGGAGGCCTCCAGCACCTTTTCCAGAATCAGCTCGCCCCAGTTGCCCTGTGTCTTGGCCTGCCCCTTGAGCGCAGAGGTTAAATTGTGCGCATCCTTCGACAGCTGACTATTCAGCGACATCAGTTGCTTGACCTGTTCGTTCAATGCGGACCTGTCCTTGCTTTCCTGAACATAGACCTCCTGCACCTGCCCCTGAAACTCCGCAATTTTTACTTTAAGAGGCTCAAGCAACTGACTGATATTGGTCTGATTCTGCTCGGTAAAACGCTTTGTTTTATCCTCCAGTATCTCATTAGCTAACACTTTGAATTGATTACTTAATTCTTCCCTTGCGTTATTCAGCACAGCGAGATTTTCAACCGCCTTGTTGCGCTCCGCATCCAGACTGGTAGAGAGTTCAGTCACCCGATTGCTCAGACGCTGCCGCTCTGCGGTGAGCTGATCGCGCAATACAGCAAGCTCATCCTTTTCGCGTTGCATTGCGCTCAGTTGAGCGCGCTGGCTGGCGACAGTGGATTCTGCCGCGCCCGCCTTCTCGCGCAAGTCGCCCAATTCCTGCTCAAGTTTTTGCAGCGTGGATACCGCATCGGCTCGCGCTGTAATCAGACGCCTGCCCTCTTCCTGCGCTGCGCTCAAGCGCTCATTGAGACGTGCCAGCTCGACCTGAGCATCGCCGTGTATTCGCGAAATGCGCTCGCGCAACACCAGCCAAACGACTGATGCGCCTATCGGCAGGCCAATTAGAAGTGCAGCAAAGGGATAGAATTGTTGATCCATTATTGAGTCGGTTTCGTGAGGTCGTGCAAACATCAGCCTGATGACAGGTATTGAAAACTGTTTTTTTTTGAATGTAAAACGCCGCGCAGTATAGCGCGGCGTTTGTTGGAGCTACTTGCGAATTACAGGCCGCGTACGTTGCGCTTGCGTTCGTTTTCGGTCAGGAAGCGTTTGCGGACACGGATTGAAACCGGCGTGATTTCGACCAGTTCGTCGTCGTCGATGAACTCGACCGCCGATTCCAGCGTCAGGCGCACCGGCGGTGTCAGACGAACCGCTTCATCGGTGCCGGACGAGCGCACGTTGGTCAGTTGCTTGCCCTTGATCGGGTTAACCACCAAATCGTTATCGCGGCTGTGAATACCGATAATCATGCCTTCATACAGCTTGTCGCCGGGAACCACGATCATGCGGCCGCGATCTTCCAGCTTCCACAATGCGTAAGCAACGGCATCGCCCTGTTCGGAAGACACCAGTACACCGTTGCGACGCCCCGGCATATCTGCCTTGACCGGTGCGTAGTCATCGAACACGTGCGCCATGATGCCAGTGCCGCGTGTCAGTGTCATAAATTCAGACTGGAAACCGATCAGGCCGCGCGCAGGTACGCGGTATTCCAGACGCACGCGTCCGTGACCGTCCGGTTGCATGTCTTGCAAATCGCCGCGACGACGACCCAGTTCTTCCATCACGGCGCCCTGGTTTGCGTCTTCCACGTCCACGGTCAGCATTTCGAACGGCTCGCACTTCTCGCCGTTGATTTCACGGTACACGACACGCGGCTTGCCCACGCCCATCTCGAAGCCTTCACGGCGCATGGTTTCCAGCAGAATGGTCAGGTGCAATTCACCGCGACCGGACAGCAGGAACACGTCGGTATTGTCGGTTTCTTCGACACGCAAGGCTACGTTGACCAGCAATTCCTTGTTCAGACGATCACGAATCTGACGGCTGGTGATCATCTTGCCTTCCTGACCGCACAATGGCGAAGTATTCACCATCAAATTCATGCTCAGGGTAGGCTCGTCGATCTTGGGCAAAGGCAGTGCTTCCGGCTTGCTCACATCGGCGATGGTCACACCGATACCGATCTCGTCGATACCGTTGATCAACACAATGTCACCTGCCAGCGCTTCATCCAGCAATACGCGTTCGATGCCACGGAAACCCAGCACCTGATTGACGCGCGCCTTCTTGGCAGACTTGTCGCCATTCATGACCATGACTTCCTGGCCTGGACGGATCTTGCCGCGTGTGACGCGACCCACGCCGATACGTCCGACGAAACTGGAATAATCCAGTGCGGAAATTTGCAACTGTAATGGCTCTTCGGTTGCGGCAACGCAAGGGGCCGGAACATGATTCAGCACCACGTCCAGCAGCGGGAACATGTTGTCGGTGACAGCTTCCAGCTCGGTCTTGGCATAACCCATCAAAGCTGAGGCATAAACCACGGGGAAATCCAGTTGCTCATCGGTTGCGCCCAGCTTGTCGAACAAATCGAAAGTCTGATCCACTACCCAATCAGGGCGCGCACCAGGACGGTCAACCTTGTTGATCACCACGATAGGACGCAGACCCAGGGCCAGCGCCTTTTTGGTCACGAAACGGGTTTGCGGCATCGGGCCATCCACCGCATCCACCAGCAGCAATACGCCATCCACCATGCCCAGCACGCGTTCGACTTCACCGCCGAAGTCGGCGTGGCCCGGTGTGTCAACGATGTTGATATGCACGTCTTTGTATTCCACCGCGCAATTCTTCGCCAGAATGGTAATGCCACGTTCTTTTTCCAGATCGTTGTTGTCCATGACACGTTCAGCAACGTGTTGGTGAGCGGAGAAAGAACCTGCCTGAGACAGCAGCTTATCGACCAGGGTGGTTTTACCGTGATCGACGTGGGCGATAATGGCAATGTTGCGAAGTTGGCGTGACATGGAAACAGCCTTGCTAAATGTATGGGGGGCGCATTCTACCACATGCGGGAAGACAAAATTTGGTAACGTCAAACGCCTTATCCACGAAAATCACGAAAGACACGAAACGTCTATTCAACATGAACTTTTTATCAAGGTTTCTTGCGCATTTGTTCATGATTTTCGTGGACAGCATTTCATCGCGCTTGGGACGTCTGTTGATACCAGTCGCGCGACCGGTTTGCCACGTTCACCACCGCCAGCATCACCGGCACTTCAATCAGCACGCCGACCACGGTAGCTAACGCCGCACCGGACTGAAAACCGAACAGACTGATGGCGGTGGCGACCGCCAGCTCAAAGAAATTGCTCGCGGCTATCAGTGCGGACGGTGCGGCGACACAGTGCGCCACGCCCAGCCGCCGGTTCAGCCAGTAGGCCAGACCCGAGTTGAACAACACCTGAATCAGAATCGGCACGGCCAGTATGGCGATTACCAGCGGTTGCGCGACGATGGCATTGCCCTGCAAGGCGAACAGCAATACCAGCGTCAGCAGCAGTGCGGCTATTGAGTACGGCCCGATGCGTTGCAGCTTCTGCCCGAACGCGACATCACCCCCCGCCAGCAACCGCCTGCGCAACAGCTGTGCGATGATGACGGGAACCACGATGTAAAACACCACCGAGACGAACAAGGTCGCCCACGGCACGGCGATGCTGGCGATACCGAGCAACAACCCTACCAGCGGCGCAAAGGCGAAGATCATGATGGCATCGTTGAGCGCTACTTGCGACAAGGTGAAATAAGGGTCGCCTTTGACCAGATTGCTCCACACAAACACCATTGCGGTGCAGGGTGCGGCAGCCAGCAGGATCAGCCCTGCGATATAGCTGTCCAGTTGGTCCGGCGGAAGATAGTCGGCGAACACATGGCGGATAAACAACCAGCCCAGCAGCGCCATTGAAAAAGGCTTCACCGCCCAGTTGACGAACAGCGTGACGCCGATGCCGCGCACATGCTGTTTGACCTGATGTAACGCGCCAAAGTCTATGCGCAGCAGCATCGGAATAATCATCACCCACACCAGCACCCCGACGGGAACGTTTACCCCGGCGATTTCCAGTCCGGCGATGGCCTGAAATAAAGCAGGGGAAAACTGCCCGAGCAACACCCCGGCAATGATGCACAGAAATACCCACAAGGTCAGATAGCGTTCGAACAGATTCATTATTCTCGGTCCTCAGTCTTGTATTTGCCCGATTTCGGCGAGCTTCTCTTTCAGAGTAAGCTTGTCCAATTTATCAATCGGCAGGCTCATAAATAACTGGATACGCCGCGCCAACTGCTCGGATGCCCTGCGAAAGGCAGCGCGGCGGGCTTGCTCACCTTCGACATGCGCCGGGTCGGGGATGCCCCAATGCGCGGTAGCCGGTTTGCCCGGCCATATCGGGCAGGTTTCACCGGCGGCGTTATCGCATACGGTAAAGATGAAGTCGATTTTTGGCGCGCCGGGAGCGGCGAATTCGTCCCAACTCTTGCTGCGCAACCCGGTAATGTCGTGCCCCTGTTGCTGTAATAATTCAAGGGCTGCCGGATTGACGCGCCCGACCGGTTTGCTGCCCGCACTGTGTGCAATGAATCTGCCCTTGCCCAGTACGTTGAACAACACTTCACCCAAGATACTGCGTGCGGAATTGCCGGTACATAACACCAGCACGTTGTATTGTTTTTCGCTCATCTCGCTGCCTTCTATTGTTGATTAATTAACATTGTTTGACTGGAATCGCGCAGGCTCCCGGATTGCCAGCGCAACAATTTTCCGTGAGATAGGCCAGCATGCCATTCATCACCGTGAAATTTGCCGCGTAATAAACAAATCGCCCGTCCTGCCTGCTCGATATCAATCCCGCGTGACTCAGTGTCTTGAAATGAAATGACATGTTCGCCGGCGACACTTTCAGCCTTTCGGCCACCTGCCCCGCCGCCATACCGTCCTGTCCGCAGGACACCAACAGGCGGTATATCTCCAGACGAGTGGCTTGCGCCAAAGCCGCCAATGCCGCTACTACCTGAGTCGATGTAAGCATTTTATATTTATATTATTAAACAATTATTAAAATGGCAGGCGCATTAGAACAGGAAATTGCCGGATGTTCAAGAGCGCAATCACCGCTCCCTGAGCTCTATAAATACAGTGCAGGCACGCATTGCCAATAGCTAAACGGGCCATTCTCCGCAATACATAAAAAATAATTCGACAGAATCACGTTGGGTTGTTCAGTTTGCAGCAGTTGAGTGTTAGACTTTGCCCGCTGTTACGCGCAGCCACCTATTAACAAGCTTATTCACGGAGGAATTTACATGAACAGAAAAGAACTTATTGATGCTTTGGCCGAAAAGACGGGAAGCACAAAAATTGCTGCTGAGCACAATGTTGCCGCACTGATTGAAATCATCGGTGAAACACTGGCGCAAGGCGACAGTCTGGCTTTGGTGGGTTTCGGTACATTTGAAGTACGCGAACGCGCTGCACGCACAGGCCGCAATCCAAAGACCGGGGCAGAACTGAAGATCGCCGCATCCAAGGTTCCGGCATTCAAACCTGGCGCCACACTGAAGGCAACGGTAAACGGCGCAAAGAAGTAACTGTTTGCTACACCAGCCCTCGGTGAGGTCTGGTGTAGCGCATTAAACGGATCTGCTGTTCAAAATCACAGATTTACAACGGGCGACCTGCGGGACATAAACGGTTGCGACCATTCATTGCGGTGAGGCTTGCCAATTTCATGGTTTGCCACGGCTGCACCTGCTCCCATACAAAACGCCACTCCCAATTACCCGTGGAACTTCCCGGATAGTTCATGCGATGCTCGCCGGACAGACCGAGTACATCCTGCATGGGGAATATGACAGTGTTGGCCACCGAGGCGGAAAGCGCGCCTATCATGTCCCAGGGGACATCAATCTCGTCTCTGCCGAGGTAGTGCCGGACGAAATCTTTCTCTTTGTCAGAAGCCGTGTTCCACCAACCCAATGTTGTGTCGTTGTCGTGCGTGCCGGTATAGGCAATCGTGTTGGGTATGTAGTTGTGCGGCAAAAAATGATTGGTATTATCTTCGGCGAATGCAAACTGCAGGATGCGCATCCCCGGCAGCTTGAACTTATCGCGAAGTTCAACCACGTCCGGGGTAATCACCCCCAAGTCTTCGGCGATGACGGGTAAATGCAAAAATGCATTTTCAAATGCTTCAAACAGCTTGGCGCCCGGACCCGGCATCCAGCTGCCGTTTATGGCGGTCAGCTCTTGCGCAGGAACTTGCCAATAACTGGCAAAACCACGGAAATGGTCGATGCGCACCTGATCGAAACTGCGTAGTGCGTGCTGCAAACGTCTTATCCACCAAATGAAGCCGGTTTTTTCATGTACGTCCCAGCGGTAGAGCGGATTACCCCATAGCTGCCCCGTTTCGCTGAAATAATCCGGCGGTACACCCGCGACGGCCGTGGGTAAACCGGCATCGTCAAGCTCAAAAAGCTCCCGGTGCGCCCATACATCGGCACTCTGATAAGCGACAAATATCGGCACGTCGCCGATAAGTTTAACGCCGCGCTCATTGGCATAATGTTTTAGCTGCATCCATTGGCGGGCAAAACACCATTGGCAGAATTTCCAGAAGGCAACTTTCTCGGCGCCGGTCGCGTCCAAAGCTTGTAAAGCTTGCGCATCCCTGTTCGCGAGTGACGCAGGCCACAGATTCCAGTGACGCCCGTCTTGCTGTTCGGCGATGGTCATGAAGCGGGCATAGTCTTCCAGCCATTCGCCTTCGGCCATGCAAAATTCAGCATATGCACCGTGCAAGGTTGCATTGCCAGAGGCAAAGAAACACTGGGCGGCGCGGCGTAACCGCTCTATTCGGAACGGTCCCTGCAACTCATAACTCACCTTGTCGTGACGGAATTCCGGGTGAGGTTGCAAATCTTCCTCCGCCAGCCAGCCTTGATGCGCCAATTCGTAAAGATCAATAAGCAACACATTGCCCGCGAAAGCGGAAATACTCATGTAGGGCGAATTACCGGGGCCGATTTCTCCTAATGGCAAAACCTGCCAATAGCTTTGTCCGGCACCGGCCAGCCAGTCCACAAAAAGATAAGCATTGGCGCCCAGGTCGCCGGCACCGAATGTGCCCGGCAATGAGGTTGGGTGCAGCAAGATGCCGCTGGTGCGATCATTTATCATAAATACTTGATTCTATTAACTAAACTATCTAATTTCGCAGCCGGGTTATTCGGTAGCGCGGCGCATTGCTCCGTCCACTTCGGTTTCACCCGTACACCCCATGCTGACCGGGTCGGCCAGGCTTTGCGGCGCAGCTAATTGAAGCAAACGATATAGTTCGGTCAAATTGTGCCGGTACAGACGGTCAAAACTGGCAACCGAGTTGGACGGATTGTAGTCACCGAACCACCAGAACCAGTCTGAGCTTTCGCAGGAACAAAGCTGTTTCTCTGCCGCTTCCTGCTCTGCCTGGCTCAGACGACCGCTGGACATGACCATGTCGTAACTCAGCTTGGCCGCACAAAGCAAGTCCCAGGCGCGATTCTTGTCTTCACAACCTATCCAGGTTGAGAAATTGCCATAGACCCAACTGCCGGCCGCAATCGTCGGCAGGCCGTTTGAGCGTGCAACGTCAGTGCGTATCGGGCTCAGCTTGATATAGTCACCGTAAGTGCTGGCGTGAATCTTGGGGTGCGCCTCAAGCTGTGCATACAACTCATCGAGGAAATAATAGCCGTTGTAGGGATAATATTCCCAGGCATTCTCGCCATCCAGAATCACGCTGACTACAGGCGTTTCACCTTCCGGCGCCTGCTTGGCTATGATTTCAAGCTGGTCAATAAAATGAAGTGCCGCATCTTTGCCGTGCCAGCGGGAGTATTCAAAACCAATCAAATCGGACAGATGGTCGTCACGGAAAAAACACTGTAAACCGTCTGCACCTTTTTCCATATGATAAGGACGATACAGATACTGGCTGCGATCGGGGACGGCCTGATGGGCGCGGCGCAAACTGTTGACCAGAACGCCCTCGCCGCTGGCTGCCCAACGGCAACCTTCCTCGGCAAAAACTTCCAGCGTTTCTACAGAAATCGAGCCTTCTGCAGGCCACATTCCTTTCGGCTCGCTGCCAAATCGCGCCTTGTGGCTCTGTTTTGCCAACTGAATATGGCGGGTTACACGCAACCTTCCCTTGGGGTAATGCGGAGACTTGGGCATGGGCGCGTCAGGCATCGCTTCCCTGGCGCTGGCAAAATCAATCAACAGCGGCGCCAACGGGTGGTAGTGCGGCGTGGCCGATATTTCGATCTGACCGGAATCGGCCAATTTACGGTAACGCGGGATGATTTCGCTGGTTAATTCGCCAATCAGATCAAGCAGGCGTTTGCGATCTTCATAGTCAAATCCCTCGGCTTTCGTCATCAGACGCGCCACCAGTTCGCTCTCGCGGCGCACGCTTTCACCGCACCATGCGAGGTGATACCAGACCAGCAAATCGGCTACGTATTGCCCCGACAAATAGGACAGCGCCGTATCCCCATCCGCCTGTAAACGCTGGAATAATTCCCATAGGCGCATATAGGCCGGATAGGGTGCAATCATTTTGGTGTGGCTGCTGCGGAAGCACGCATCCAGCGCCAGTCGCCGTTCTTCCAGCGATAGTTCGCAAGAATTTTTATGTACCAACAGGCGCAACAAGGGATCGCGCAATTTTCCGGTGGCAAACTGGTCAGTGTAATCTTCCAGCTGGTCAAGCAAAATAGGCACGAAGTTCAGCACCGCACGCATCTTGGGATGGTGCTCAAGATGATAGGCCATGTCAGTGTAATCTTTGATGGCGTGTAAATAGACCCACGGCAGGACGAAATCGCCGCTGGAATAATCGCGATAATCTGGCTGATGCATGTGCCAGAGAAAAACCAAATCTAGGGATTTTTTCATAACAAGGAAACCCCGCCGTTTGGCGGCGGGGGTATTTTAGTTTGAACTAACGAATGCTGTGAACGATCTGTCCGAGCATCTCTGGCGTGATGAGGGTTACCCCGTTTTCGCTGACATGGAAACGTTTGCGGTCTTCTTCGATGTTGATGCCGATTTCCATTCCATCAGGAATCTTGCAGTTTTTATCCACAATAACGCGCTTCAGGATGACATGCCTGCCCACATCCACATTCGGCAAAATCACTGAATCTTCGATGGACGAATAGCTGTTTACCCGCACGTCGGAGAACAACAGCGAGCGCTTTACCGTCGAACCGCTGACGATACAACCGCCGGACACCAGCGAATCAACCGCATAACCACGACGCTCTTCTTCATCGAAGACAAACTTGGCCGGCGGCAATTGCTCCTGATAGGTCCAGATTGGCCATTCCTGATCGTACATGTTCAGATCCGGGATGACCTTGGTCATTTCCATGCTGGCTTCCCAGTAGGAATCAATGGTCCCCACATCGCGCCAGTACGGCAGATTGTCCTCGCCCATTCCCACGCAGCTTTGATCGAAGCTTTGTGCAAATACGCGATACTTTTCAACCAGATGCGGAATCAAATCCTTACCGAAGTCATGGCTGGAACCCGGCATGTCCGCATCGCGAATCAGTTGTTCAATCAGGAACTGCGTATTGAATACGTAGATACCCATACTCGCCAGCGACTTTTCAGGATTGCCGGGAATAGAAGGCGGGTTCGCCGGTTTCTCGACGAATTCGACTACGCGCGCATCATCATCCACGCCCATCACACCGAAGGCATACGCTTCCGCAATCGGCACTTCAAGACAGGCCACGGTCATATCCGCCTTCTTTTCCACATGGAAGGCCAGCAGTTTGCCGTAATCCATTTTATAGATGTGATCACCGGCCAGTATCACGATATATTCGCATTTCGATCCGCGAATAATGTCCAGATTTTGAAAGACGGCATCGGCAGTACCTTGATACCACTGGTCTTCGCTGACGCGCTGTTGAGCGGGCAACAAATCGAGATATTCGCCGAATTGACCATTCAGGAATGACCAGCCGCGTTGAATATGTTGAATCAGGCTATGTGATTTGTATTGCGTCGCCACGCCGATGCGGCGGATACCGGAATTGACACAGTTCGAGAGAACAAAATCGATGATGCGGAACTTTCCGCCAAACGGAACTGCGGGCTTGGCTCGCCAGTTGGTCAATTCGTGCAAGCGACTGCCGCGACCGCCGGCCAGAACCATTGCATAAGTATTTTTTGTCAAACGACTCACAAAACGGGGTTCAGGGTCGCCAGCTGCTACATGGTATTTCTTTTTCAGATAACCCAACTCAACGTTCATTTTAGCCTCCTCCAAGTCATATTTACCTTAATTGACCGGAGCATTATCGTTTACAATTACCGCACGACACAAGAACTAATGAGGAAATAAAGTGAATATGCTAATCGAATCTTTGTTGCAAGCTCGCCTCCACGATCCGTTTGCTTTACTCGGTCTGCATCGCGAAGGTCGCGAGTGGGTTATTCGCTTTTATGAGCCTCATGCCACGCAAGTCTCACTGTTGGACAACGGTGAGACGCTCAAAAAAATTCATCCCGACGGCCTGTTTGAATGGCGCGGAGCAAACGAACCTGCGCAACCCTACCGCCTCCGCATCAGCCAGGGCAGCGTATCACGCGACATATACGACTGTTACCAATTTCCCGCCAATATTTCCGAACAGGATTTGTTCCTGTTCAGCGAAGGAAATCTCCGTCAGGGTTATCGCATGCTCGGTTCGCATGCAGTGGAAATCAATGGTGTAAAAGGGGTGCGTTTCTCGGTTTGGGCGCCCAATGCCGAACGCGTCAGCGTGGTGGGCGAATTCAACAACTGGGATGGTCGCCTGTACCCCATGCGTTTGCATGGTTCGAGCGGCGTATGGGAAATTTTTATTCCTGAAATTGCGCAGCATGCCTTGTATCGTTATGAAATCCGCAATCGCAATTCCGGCAATGTGCTGACCAAGACCGACCCCTATGCGCAAGGCTATGAACTGCGTCCCGGCACGGCAGCCCTTGCCGCGCCCGCCAACCAGCACCGCTGGCAGGATGACGCATGGATGCAGCAGCGCGGCCAGTGGGACTGGCTGCACGGCGCAGTCAATATCTATGAAGTCCATCCCGGTTCATGGAAACGCCATCCTGATGGTCGTTTCTACAGCTACAGCGAATTGGCCGCCGATCTGGTGCCTTACGTTAAAGGCATGGGCTACACGCACATCGAATTGATGCCGATTACCGAACATCCACTGGATGAGTCGTGGGGCTATCAATGTACCGGCTACTTTGCCCCCAGCAGCCGCTTCGGTTCACCCGACGAATTGCGTCATCTGATCGACACCTGCCATCAGGCCGGCATTGGCGTCATTCTCGACTGGGTACCCGCGCACTTCCCCCAAGACAGCTGGGCGCTGGCGCGCTTCGACGGCACGGCATTGTACGAACATGAAGACCCGCGCCTGGGCTTTCATCAGGACTGGGGTACACACATCTTCAATTTTGGCCGCAAGGAAGTGAAGACTTTCCTGATGTCCAGCGCACATTACTGGCTGTCCGAATTCCATTTTGACGGTCTGCGCGTGGATGCGGTGGCGTCAATGTTGTATCTGGATTACTCGCGCAAGGCGGGTGAGTGGATACCGAACAAATACGGTGGTCGTGAAAATCTCGATGCAGTGGAATTTCTGCGCGAGATGAACATCATGGTACACGATGAGTTTCCGGGTGCGCTGACCATGGCGGAAGAATCCACCGCATGGCCGGGCGTATCCCGTCCCGTTTATCTGGGCGGACTGGGCTTCTCGATGAAGTGGAACATGGGCTGGATGAATGACACGCTGAGTTATTTCCAGAACGATCCGGTGTACCGCCGCTACCATCACAGCCAACTGACCTTCGGGCAGATCTACGCCTACAGCGAAAACTTCATCATGCCGTTCTCGCATGACGAAGTGGTGCATGGTAAAGGTTCGCTACTGTCCAAAATGCCCGGCGACGCCTGGCAGAAATTTGCCAATCTGCGTTTGTTGCTGACCTATCAGATGACCAGCCCGGGCAAGAAGCTCAACTTCATGGGCAATGAAATTGCGCAGGGACGCGAATGGCAATCCAAGTGGGAACTGGAATGGTGGCAGTTGGGTGAAGCGCTTCATCGCGGCATGCAAAACCTGACGCATGATTTGAACGAGCTGTATCGCACCTTGCCCGCCCTGCATGAACTGGATTTCCAGTCGGAAGGCTTTTCCTGGATAGACTGTAACGATGCGGAAAAATCGGTATTGTCCTACCAGCGTCGCGGGCGTGACGGCTCGATTGCGATTGTCGCCCTGAACCTGACGCCTTTGCCGCGCCAGTACTATCGCATCGGCCTGCCGACGCAAAGCCTGTACCGCGAAGTACTGAACAGCGATTCGACCTACTACGCGGGAAGCAATCTCGGCAATGCGGGTTTGATTCAGGCCGAAGTCATTCCCTGGATGGGCTTGCCCTACTCTGCCGAAATTTCATTGCCTCCTCTGGCCGGTGTAATTCTGGTGCCTGAGGCATAAAGTGCGCCTTCCCGTCCCGCTTGTCGGGGCGGGATTTCGTTAAAATTGATCTGATGAGTTCACTACCATGTCGAAACTTACCCAATCCGATGCCTGGCTGGCACTAAAAGCGCATTTCACCACAATCGAACCGATTCACATGCGTCAGATGTTTCAGGACGATCCAGCGCGTTTCGATAAATTTTCGGTGAAATTCGGCAGTCTGTTATTTGATTACTCAAAGAACCGTATTACCACCGAGACCATGCGACTGCTCGTCGCATTGGCCGAACAGGCCGAACTTCCTGCCTATATCGAGCACAAATTCGCCGGTACCCGGATCAATACCACCGAACAACGCGCCGTGTTGCACACCGCCCTGCGCAACCGCTCGAACCGACCGGTTTTTTTCAATGGTTGCGACGTCATGCCCGATGTGCAACGGGTATTGGGGTTGATGCGGGAATTTTCCGATGCGGTGCGCAACGGACAGCACCTTGGACATACCGGAAAAGCCTTCACCGACATCGTCAATATCGGTATCGGCGGCTCCGATCTGGGCCCGCTGATGGTATGCGAATCGCTCAGGCCCTACGCCAGCGCGGGTTTGCGCGCCCATTTTATTTCCAACGTGGATGCAACCCAAATCACCGAGACGCTGAAAAAACTGAACGCGGAAACCACCCTGTTCATCGTCAGCTCCAAGACCTTTACCACTCAGGAAACGCTGACCAATGCACGTTCGGCGCGTGACTGGCTGATCGGACAGTTAGGCGACGCTGCCGCCGTTGAAAAACACTTTGCTGCCGTCTCGACCAATCTCAAGGCAACCGCTGCATTCGGCATCAATCCTGATAATGTATTCGAGTTCTGGGACTGGGTCGGCGGGCGTTATTCGCTGTGGTCGGCCATCGGTTTGCCCATCGCGCTGTTTGTCGGCATGGATCGTTTCGAGGAATTGCTCTCTGGCGCACACGCGATGGATGAGCATTTCCGCGCTACGCCGCTGGAGCAGAACATTCCGGTACTGATGGGGATGCTGGGCATCTGGTATGGCGACTTTTTTGGCGCCGGTTCCAATGCCGTGCTGCCCTACGACCAGTATCTGCATCGCTTCCCCGCCTACCTGCAACAACTGGATATGGAGAGCAACGGCAAGGGCGTGGACCGCGATGGCAACCCGGTTGATTACGATACCGGCATGGTGGTCTGGGGCGAATCGGGCACCAACGGCCAGCATGCCTTCTACCAGCTGATACATCAGGGCACACGCATGATTCCGGCGGATTTCCTGGCGCCGCTGCATAGCCAGAATCCCGTCGGCGAACATCACGCCATCCTGCTCGCCAATTGTTTCGCACAAACCGAAGCCCTGATGGTCGGCAAGACACTGGCGGAAGCGCGTGCGGAGCTGGAAGCGCAAGGCATGCAGAATGAAGAGTTGGAAGCTCTGTTGCCGCACAAGGTTTTCCCGGGCAACAAACCCACCAACACCCTGCTGTTCGACCGTCTCGACCCGCACTCACTGGGCATGTTGATTGCGCTCTACGAACAGAAGGTATTTGTGCAAGGCATCGTGTGGAACATCAACTCGTTCGACCAGTGGGGCGTTGAACTGGGCAAACAGCTGGCAGGCAGAATTTTGCCGGAATTGCTCGATGATACTGTCAAGGCTCAGCACGACCAATCAACCACCAGCCTCATCAACTATTACCGACAACAACGCTAAACCTGTAAAAACCAGACGCAGTACGGGCGCTTCACGAATTGCCCGTTCGCGCATGATCTCCTGGCAGGCTGAGGGTCACATTTTCGTATAATGCAACCTAAAATATCCGAAAAACTCGTCATAAACTTGCGACTGCTTCCGGCCTTGCTGCTACCCTTTGTCGCCTGCGCCCTGCAATGGTTGCTCTGGGATGAGCTCAATCCCTACGTCTGGTTTCTGTTTTTTCCCGCTGCATTTTTCAGCGCCTGGCTCGGCGGCCTGACGGGCGGTCTTACTGCCACGTTCATCAGCGCCTTGCTGGCCTGGTACGTCTTCATCCCGCCCGCTTTCTCCTTCGCACTGGAAAATCCTGCGGCAGCCTTTTCGATTGCGATGTTTGTTTTCATGGGCTGCCTGTTCGCCTTCTTCTTTGAACACTTAAGACGCACCACACTGCGCACCGGTGAGGCGCTGGCATTGCTGGCCCGGGTGGAGGCAACGGAGTCAGAGCGGCAGCGCACGGTGGCAGAGCTCAAACGCAGCGAGGCCTTGCTGAACGAATCACAACAACTCGCACAAATCGGCAACTGGGAGCTGGACCTGAGCAACGATACCCTGTTCTGGTCGGATGAAATCTTCCGCATCTTCGAAGTCGATCCGACCCATTTGGGCGCTTCCTACGACGCCTTTCTGAATGCGATTCACCCGGATGACCGTGCGATGGTCAACAAGGCATACAGCGATTCGCTGGACAACCGAACCCCGTATGTCATTGTCCACCGGCTGCTCTTCCCGGACCAGCGGGTCAAATTTGTCCGGGAATGGTGCGAAACGCAGTACGACAGTGAAGGCCGCCCGGTTCGCTCCAGTGGCACGGTGCAGGACATCACCGAGCGCAAGCATGCGGAAGCTGAAATATTTGCGGCGGAAAGCAAACTTGCAGCCACGCTGGATGCACTGCCGGACTTGCTGTTTGAGCTGGGTCTGGACGGGCATTATTATGACTGCCGCGCTTCGCGCGCAGAATTGCTGGCCGCGCCCCCGGAAATACTCATCGGCAAGTCCGTGCACGACGTCTTGCCCCTGGCTGCGGCAAACATAGTTGTGTCTGCACTCCGGGAAGCGCATGAAACAGGTCGTTCCCATGGCAGACAGATTGAGTTGCAAGTACCACAAGGGCAGTTATGGTTCGAGCTCTCCATCGCCTCCAAGTCTGTCGAGGCAGGAATATCGCCTCGTTTCATCGTGTTATCGCGCGACATCACGGAGCGCAAGCTCGCCGAGAAAAAACTGGGCGAGTCGTACAGTGAACTGGAACGGCTCACTACCTATCTGGAATTTGTCAGAGAGGGCGAGCAAAAACGCATCGCGCGCGAACTGCATGACGAGATGGGCAGCGTACTGGCCGCGCTCAATATCAATGCCGCCCTGCTGGCGAGGAAAATCCCCCCTGAAATGACGGATATCCTGACGGATGTGACTGACCTGAACAAGCTGATTGCCACCGGCACTCAGGCCATGCGCCGTGTCGTCACCGAGTTGAGGCCCACGCTGCTGGATCAAGTGGGGCTCGTTTTTACCATCGAAAACTATGTGCAGGAATTCGAGAGCAACACACAAATTGTATGCAGTCTTGAGCTGCCGGAAGCAGAGCTGACACTGGACGGCAATCAGTCCACTGCGATTTTCCGGATCATTCAGGAATCGCTGACCAATGTGACGAAACACGCCCGCGCAGGCTGTGTCAGTATTACCTTAAGCGTAGTGGATAGCTCGCTGACATTGACAGTCAGCGACAACGGAGCAGGATTCGACCCGCATGCACGAATGGAAAAATCCTTCGGCCTGATCGGCATCAGGGAACGAGCCATCATGGTGGGCGGGGAAGCCCAAATCACCAGCAAGTCAGGCCGTGGCACCACGGTGATAGTAACGCTGCCTGTGAACCCGCAGCCAATGGGCTCTGTCGCGGCTTAAGCTATTGCTCGGCGTCTCTATCTGGTTTCTCCGCGCGAAACTGTTTTTTAGCGGTGATGGCCTTTTACAGATCTTCCATATAAGGCCTGCTCGGATATTGAAAAGCGACCGGTCCATCCGGTTCTGAATGAATGAACTGATGGACGAACGGGTCACGCGATTCAAACATGTCCGCAGCCTCTCCTTCCGCCACGACCACGCCGTCATGAATGAAATACACATAATCGGCAATTTTCAGCGATTCGGACATATCGTAAGTGACTACGACCGACGTGACCCCGAGCGCATCGTTCAACTTGCGGATCAGGTTGGCGATAATGCTGAGCGAAATCGGATCAAGGCCGGCGAAAGGCTCGTCGTAGATGATCAGCGCGGGATCGAGCGCAATCGCTCTTGCCAGTGCTACACGTCGCTCCATGCCGCCTGAAAGATCTCTGGGCATCAGGGCATGCGCCCCGCGCAGACCGACCGCATGCAGCTTCATCAGAACCAGATCGCGGATCATCTCTTCCGACAGATCGGTATGCTCGCGCATCGGAAAGGCCAGATTGTCGTATACCGTCAAATCGCTGAACAGGCCGCTCACCTGAAACATCATGCCCATTTCCCGGCGCATCGCGTACAGTTCGTCGTTGCCCAGCTCGTGCATCACACGGCCCAACACCTTGACGCTGCCGCGCGAAGGTTTGAGCTGTCCGCCGAAATGGTGCAACAAGGTGCTCTTGCCGCAACCGCTGACACCGAGTATCGCCACCACTTTGCCGCGCGGTATCGTAAGATTGATGCCTTTGAGCACCTGCCGTTTGCCATAGGCAAAATGCAGGTCGCTGACCTCAACCAGATTTTCTGCTGTTTGCTTCAATATCTTCTCCTTTGCAACGGGCGGATGGTATCATTTTTCACCTCGCCAGGCGTCAGCGTCCGGCGCCATCGCCTTATAACCATTCTCAGTTTTCATGACTTCACACGCGCTGCAAATCCTCCATGACGTTTTCGGCTACGCCACCTTTCGCGGCGAGCAACAGGCCATCGTCGAACAAATAGCCAGCGGCGGCGACGCGCTGGTTCTGATGCCGACCGGAGGCGGAAAATCGCTTTGTTATCAAATACCTGCACTAATCAGGCAAGGTGTCGGCATCGTGGTGTCGCCGCTGATCGCGCTGATGCAGGATCAGGTGGATGCGCTGCGCCAACTCGGTGTGAAAGCGGCTTATCTGAACTCCAGCCTGGATGCCGACACGGCGCGCGCAGTGCAAGGCCAGTTATTGCGCGGCGAGCTGGATTTACTGTACGTTGCCCCGGAACGCCTGATGAACGCCCATTTTCTCGCGCTGCTGGAAAAAGTGCAGTCGGCACATGGTCTGGCGCTGTTTGCCATTGACGAGGCGCATTGCGTGTCGCAGTGGGGACACGATTTCCGTCCCGAATACCGCGAACTGACCGTATTGCACGAGCGTTTCCCCGCCGTGCCGCGCATCGCACTGACCGCCACGGCGGATGCCCCGACGCGACGCGAGATCGTGGAACGGCTCTCTCTTGAACAGGCACGCCAGTTCGTTTCCAGCTTCGACCGCCCGAACATCCGTTATCGCGTTTCGCTTAAATCGAACGCACTCAACCAGTTGCAGGATTTTCTTGACAAGGAACACCCGAACGATGCGGGCATCGTGTATTGCCTGTCGCGCCGTCGCGTGGATGAAACAGCGGCCAGGCTGGTAGAGCTGGGCTGGGATGCGCTGCCCTACCATGCCGGTCTGGATGCCGCGACCCGCGCCGCCAATCAAAGCCGCTTCCTGCGCGAGGAAGGGGTGGTGATGGTCGCCACAGTCGCTTTTGGCATGGGCATAGACAAACCCAATGTGCGCTTCGTCGCCCATCTCGATTTACCCAAGAGCATGGAAGGCTATTATCAGGAAACCGGTCGCGCCGGGCGCGATGGGCTGCCCGCCGATGCCTGGATGGCTTATGGTCTGGGCGATGTGGTGTCGATGCGGCAGATGCTGCTGTCGGGCGATGCGCCGGAAGAACGCAAACGGGTGGAACTGCAAAAGCTCGATGCGCTGCTGGGTTTTTGCGAATCCACGGCCTGCCGCCACCAGACCCTGCTGCGTTATTTCGGCGAACAGCATGCGGGCAACTGTGACGAATGCGACAACTGCCTGACACCGGTGGAAACATGGGAGGCTACCCGCGCCGCGCAAATGGCCTTGTCCTGCGTGTATCGCACCGGGCAACGCTTCGGCGTCGGTCATCTGATAGACGTGCTGTTAGGCAAACAAACCGAGCGCATCACGAAATTTAACCACCAGCAACTCTCCACCTACGGTATCGGACTGGAACACAGCGCCAGGCAGTGGGGCAGCGTGTTCCGTCAACTGATCGCGGGCGGCTTTCTGGAGGCGGATATCGAGGCTTATGGCGGCCTGAAGCTTACTTCTGCCGCACGCCCTGTGCTCAAGGGCGAACAACAAATATCGCTGCGCCACGACGCCGAACCCGCCAAACGCAAATCCGTTCGCACCGGACGAGACGGCAAATCGCGCGAACCGTTTGCAGGCGCCAATGAAGACCCTCTATGGCTGGCGCTCAAAGCCTGTCGCATGGCGCTGGCGCGCGAACAGGGCGTGCCGCCCTATGTAATATTCCACGACAGCACCCTGCTGGAAATGCGCGACCAGCGTCCCGGCAGCCTGACTGAATTGGGCCATATCAGCGGTGTCGGGCAAGGCAAGCTTGCCCGTTACGGGGATGAATTTCTGAAAGTTATTGAAGAGGTCGCGAACCGTTGATTTATAACCCCGACCTCACCGCTGCCAGGTCCGCCCGGCAAGCATCGCCGGAAAATAGCTGCTTGCTACCAAAATGCATATTGCTTATCAAATAGTTCAGCTGTCTTGTGTAATTTGCTGATTAATTTAGATAAATTTTTATCAACCTCGTTTCTTGTCAAGGCGATAACTTCCTGCTGTACAGGCAGATCAGGATTGGCCGCCAACTCATCCAGCAGGCGATGTGCCGCCGCGACATCGTTGATTTGCCCCAGCACTTCCTGCACTTCGCCCAAGGCACTCAGATACGGTCCGGCTTTCTTCCTGTCGTATAAATCGGCAAAAAATTCTGCGCTATAGCGCAGCTTCTTGGCCAGAATGCGCAACGCGTGCAGGCGCGGTGCATCCAGCGTGTTCAAATACAACCCGGCCTGTCTGTAGCGCTTGGCCAGCCGATGTAAATGCCGCGTCGCAAAATCACGCGTTCGGGGAGCGCCCTGCCCTGCCTGCGGCCAATAAGAGCCGTTCATCCAGATGGCAAGACGCAATATCAGGCGCTGCAAATCACGCGCCTGCACCGTGTCGCGCAAAGTAGCGTAACAGTCGGCACGGCGCTGCTCGCTGCTGTTCAGCAACACCTGTAAACCGGCATCTCCGCCCCGCACCGCACACAGCGGCGCTGCTATCCCGGCGATAAATACATCCCAGTCGCGCACCCTGCCAAGTGCAGCCGCCAGGGCGGTGAGTTCCTGACGCAATGCAGCCAGTTGCTCATCGGCACGGATTTTTTCAGCCATGCGCAACACCACGCGCAAACGCCGCAACGCTACCCGCATCTGGTGCAGATATTCGTTGTCAGTGGAATTCATGACGCCCTGCAAATTGCCCTGCAAATGCAGCAGACAAGTCCAGACCAGCGTTTGCAGCACATCCGTCAGAGGGGCATTTTCACCGAGCCTGACCAGCCCTCCTTTGACCGGCTGTTCGATGTAACCGGACAACAGCCGGAACCCCTGCTCCGCCTTGCTCACCGTTTCCAGCTCAAACGGCACGATTTCCAGCAACGCCAGCGCCAGATCAAATAATTGCCCGGAATTACCGGATTTCAGCTCCAGCTCCACTTCACAGATAGGCATGCTGTACTGCGAGGTCTTCACCTCGCCGTGATCCATGCACACTTCG
The DNA here is from genome assembly GCA_964385275.1 of uncultured Gallionella sp. Classification (GTDB taxonomy): domain Bacteria; phylum Pseudomonadota; class Gammaproteobacteria; order Burkholderiales; family Gallionellaceae; genus Gallionella. The sequence continues at coordinate 21,876 of CAYLOK010000029.1, forward strand.
ATTTCTGCGCCCTGCCATTCCAGCAGGCGGCTGCTGCGGTAAAAATCCGTGACGAAAACCGGCTGTAGTTTATCGCGCAGCGCGGGGGGCAGATGTTCGTCCCACACGCTCGTGTCCAGACCGGAAAAATCCAGTTCCCCGGACGGCACGGGCACTTCCCACTCGCAGCGCTGGTGCATTCCCGCCATCACCTGCCCGCCCCCTTTTAGGGTTTGCAGCCATATACCGCCGCTACGGCGCAGCCGCAAAGCCATTTCCCCCCGGTGCAAATCGAGTGTCGGCGTATCGTAGTAAATGTTGTGCAGGCGGCGCGTAACGGGAGGGGTGATCTGTTGCGTTTTGAACAGCGCATGCCGCCTCAACCGGGCAAGGTGTTCGGGCGAAAGGCGTAATTTAAGTTCGGTTTCAATGGACATGGGTATCTCAAATGAAGCGGAAAAACAGTATCAAACCCGAACGGCTTTCAGATAGGCGGCGAAGGCATCCAGTGCTATGGGTTTACTGAACAGATAGCCCTGATATTCAAGGCAGCCCGCTGCTTCCAGAAAATCGCGCTGAGCCGACGTTTCCACGCCCTCGGCGATTACGTCCATGCCGAGATCGTTGGCCATGTTGATGATGGTTTGCACGATGATGGCATCGCCGTGCTTGACCCCGATGTTGCGCACGAACGACTGATCTATCTTCAGTTGATCGAGCGGCAGTTGCGTCAGGTAGGATAGCGACGAATAGGCCGTGCCAAAGTCGTCAATAGACAGACGCACGCCGATTTTTTTCAGTTGCTGCATTTTCGCAATGGCATCTGTTATATCGTCAAGCACCATGCTTTCAGTCAGTTCAAGCTTGAGGCGCGCCGGGTTTGCGCCACTCTGTTCGAGAGTGCGCAGCACAAGAGCCACGAAATCCGGCTGATAAAATTGGCGCGCGCTGATATTTACCGCGAGTTGCAGTTCCGAAGTCAGCGTATCTTCCTCCCATGCCTTGAGCCGGGCGCAAGCCTCTTCCAGCACCCAGAGTCCGATAGGTAGAATCAGCTCGGACTCTTCCGCAAGCGGGATGAAGTGCAAGGGCGGAATCAGCCCGCGTTCCGGGTGAAACCAGCGCAGCAAAGCTTCGGCGCCGAGCGGTTGCCCGGCTGCATTCATCTGTATCTGATAAAACAACTGGAACTGATTGTGTGACAGCGCCAGGCGCAAATCGGCTTCCAGCGTGGTGCGTGTCGCGAGCCTTGTTTGCATCGCTGGGTCAAAGAAACGCAAGGTGTTGCGCCCGGAGGTCTTGGCATGCGACATCGCGATATTGGCGTGCCTGAGCAATTCATCCGCCGATACCCCTTCACCGCTAAACAGGCTGATGCCCACGCTGCACGTAATGTGGAAAGTAAAATCCTGCAACAGACAGGGCTGATTGATCGCTGCGCGTAGTTTTTCGCTGAAAAGACTAGCTTGTGCGGCCACAAATTCCACGTCCTGATTCAATTCTTCAAGCAGGACAACGAACTCGTCGCCGCCCAGATGCGCCACGGTATCAAACTCGCGCACATTGTCACATAAACGCTTTGCCATCTCGATGAGCAGATGATCGCCGATCTCCTGCCCCTGGCTGTCGTTAATGATCTTGAAGTGATCAAGGTCGATAAAAACAAGGGCGCAACGATTCTTGTTGAGCGCGCTGGAAGTCATTGCATGATGCATGCAATCTGTCAGCATGCGACGGTTGGGCAGTTTGCTGAGCGGGTCGTAAAAAGCGAGATTATGTATCCTCGCCTCATTTTTCCTGCGTTCGGTAATATCCATACCCACCGACAGGTAAGTCGGCGTTTCAGTCATGCCGACGGCCAACATGGAATGAAACCAGAGCACCTCACTGAAGCTGCCGTCTTCTCTGGTTATCCTCGATTCCATGCGACGCACCAAACCCGCCCTCATTTCCGACAACTCGGCAGCGTACCCCTGCTGACTGACGCCAAGAAATAAGGCTGCATAGTCACGCCCCGCCACTTCGGTCAGGCCGCAGGTTTGCACGGCGTAGGCATTCGCCAGCCCGATTTTGCCATCGTCACCGTAACTCAAAATCAGCACCGGTGCGGTATCGAGCAAACCGGAAATAAAGTCCCGCTCATATTTCAGCTGGATAGCCTGATCCTCAAGCGACTCCGCATGCAGGATGGATTCGTTGCGTAATTGCTCCAGCCGGTCTGCCAGCGCCAGCGCCAGCCCTTCCAGCTCGTCTACTTCATCCTTCCATTTGCCGCCCGGCCATATCCCTAGGGGGCGAGCCGCATAGTCTTCACGCACCTGAGCAAATTTTTCCTGCCCGAGCAAAGGCAGTATCTGGCTGACGTGCTGAATGCGCCGCATGGTCGGGCGTAACATTGCATACAGCAGAAACATTGCCAGGAACAACACTCCCAGCCCCCGGAACAAGCTGTATTCCGCATCCGAATCAATGCCTTGTATCTGACGTGTTACATCTGGAATAATCGCCAGGCTGATCTGGCCGTCCTCCGTCAGGGGCGTTGGAATCAATATGACCTGATGCACCTGTCCGTCGTGATCGAACTGAAAATATTCGTCCGTCCAGAAACCGTTGCGTGCGGCTTCCAGTACCTCGCGTATGACCGTTCCACCGCTGGCTGATACGATCCGCGCCCCTGAAACGGGCGCGTGCTTATCCTGTGTCCTGCCCTTCAAAACGGCCACATCCGAATCAGCAAGATGGTGCAAATCGTTCAGAATGGTTTCCAGGTTGCTGATGAGTGCGACGGTAGCGATCGTGTGACCCAAGTGGCTGACAGGCAAGACTGTCAGGTAAACGCAAGACTCCTTGCATAAAACGCGTACCTGCGGTTTCTCGCTCGTTGCGGATAATCCGGCCAAGGAAATCAGGCTGTCCGAATAACTCTGGTCGCCCCAGGCGGCAAGCGATTTCTGCCCGGCATCGTGAAGTTCCACCGTGACCACACCCTGGGCAAAACTGAGTTCTGCAGCGCTAGCTTCTATTGTCCGGGCAAGCCGGTCGCCGCGTTTGTTCAGAATATCCTCGTGCACACTGGGCTGTTCAACCAGCAGATTGGCCAGCATCTGCATCCGCTCGGCTTGAGAACGAAACAGGTGCTCGACAATAACGTGGGAACGCGCGCGAAACCCGGTTTGATCTTGCTGAAATTCGTGAAGTTCGAGCTTATGCTGCTGCCAGATAAATAACGCACTGGTCAGGCCAAGCACCAGACCGGCAAGCAGAATGATCTTCCAGCGAATGCTGAGATAGGGCGTACTCATCAATTAGAAATGCCAGGCCGCTTGCAACAACAGCATATCCCAGGCGCTATTCAAGCCGGCAGGCGGATTATCCAGCTTCGATAACCAGGCGCCCCCGTTGACATGATGAAGCTCGGCAAACAGCGACCAGTTGGAACTCGCTTCATAGCGCAGCCCCATCGTCCAGTCCCGCGCATAGCGTTGTGAGGCGGGCAGCATAGTGGCCGCCGCGAAATTCATGCCGCTGCGATCCTGTTTATCGAGATAGACGGCATCGTAGCGCGCCAGCGCCTGCCAGCGCGGTGCAAAACGCCAGAGTGTCTGGAGGTAATACGCTTCAATCGTCGTATCCTTGTCCAGGATGGGCGCAAACGGCACGTTGAAAGCGCTTCTCAACTGGCGCGTACTGGCGTATTCGGCGGTGTAACTCCAGTCTTCGCGATTGTGTTCGACAGACAGCACCCCGGTATTCAGGGTGACATTGCCCGCCCCGGTAAAACTGCCCGCCCCGAAAAAATCACCGGGGGAGGGTTGATAACGTATATCGAATTGGCCCAATGACAGTCCGACACGCCATTTTCCGCCGTCCTGCTCCCATAACGTCTGTGCCAGCACTGAGGTGCGTGCATTGAAATGCCCCAGCTGCCTGTCCACGATGTAGGCCGTCAGGTTCGGACTGTTGACCTGGGGTTGCAGCACGCTGACCTGCCAGGAAAGCAGATTGTCACCGCTCTCCTCCCTGCCATGCAGAGAGATTCCGGGCGCGGCCAGAAAGAAATCCCGTATCTGATCCTGATAGATGGACTGCGGCAGCATAATTCCCGCACGGGTGTGCGCCACATCGCGCGTCATGTTAAAAAAGCCGTAGGGATTCTTGACCTTGCCCAACTGCACGCCCAAATGGCGCCGGGCATTATCAATCAGGCCATGATCGACAAACGCATAGTCCACACGCACCGTGCCGTTGTCCGTCGCGCCCGCCCAGCGCGACACCAGTTGGCCCGACACCAGCCAGTCGGGTGCTGCCTGCCAGGACAGATTGAGTCCCAGTTCGCGCATATCCACCCCTGCACTGCCCGGCGTACTGCCGCCAAACTGGTTGTGGCTGGTCCAGGCCGCACCCTGACTGGCAAAGCCATGCAATTGCACCGTTTCGGACAAATCACGTGCGCCCGCGCTCGCGATAGAGAACAACGCGACATTAACGAACATGGCAAAGATGCCGCTCTTGATAGTAAAACCTGCCATGTTCGTTTCCCTCACCCCAACCCTCTCACTCAATCGGGCGAGGGGGCAAACGAAGCGCTGCGCGAGCTTCATTTTAACGAACAGAAATCGTGTGAACTGGATCATTGCTGTTTACCTTATTAACATAGCCGACCGCGCCCGGTGTCGTTGCCACCCTGGCCAGCATTTCCTGTTCTGTAGCCACTTCAGTGGGAGCTTGTCCGGTGCCGGAATAAACCAGCCGATTCCAGGATAGCTTTAATTGGTAGGGATAAATATTGAGCACTTCCCTGCAAAAATTGGCATGCAGGGAATGTTGTTCCGGCAGCACGAAGACCCGCACGGGCGCACCGCCAGGCCATACCAGCTGACGCATGCCGAAGATAGAGCGCGCCTCGTTGACGGTCAGGGTTTGAACCGCCACCCCCGGATGGACGATCATTTCGGCGGCCCACGCGCCACCGGCATAAATCCAGCATACGATAAACAACGCCGCACGAATCGTGCGCGATTGTCCAAGTGGGTGATATGAATTTATTGGCTTCATCGAAGTGATACTTCTGAAATTCACTCGCGGATTATATGTGAAATGAATCTACTTCTGACCTTCAAGCGATACAAAAAAATCGCTGGCTTTTATTTTTTTCCTCCGTATAATGCGCGACTTGCCGCAGCCTATGCGGCATTAGTTCATCGTTTCCGACCTATCTCTCGTGTGCTTGCAAAGCGCGCCTGTCTAAAGAACTCTACAAGTTTCCGCATTGCGGATTCTCTGGGTTTCCCGGTTAGCAACGATGTTTTTTGCGCCGGTTAATCCTCTGCCCGTATAACGGGCAGCACTACCACCTGCGCTTACCTTAGGGAACGACCCAACGTTCGCCATGCCGGATTTAATTCGCTATCCACCTTTGTGGGTGCTATTTCCGAATGACGAAAGGGTCTCCCTTTGATTTTATAAAGGAAGCAACATGACATTTGAAGAACTGAATTTAAACCCATCCATCCTGAAGGCCATTGCTGAGACCGGTTATACCGATCCTACGCCTATCCAGGAACAGGCAATCCCTGAAATTATCGCGGGTCACGACCTGATGGCCTCCGCGCAAACCGGCAGCGGCAAAACCGCCGCTTTCATCCTGCCTGCGCTGAACCGTCTGGCCACCCCCTCCACGATGCCCGGCAAAGGCCCGCGCGTGCTGGTATTGACTCCGACCCGCGAACTGGCTCAGCAAGTTTGCGATGCTGCGACCAAGTACGGCAAAAACATGCGCTTCAAGATTATCAGCATTCTGGGCGGCATGCCTTACCCGGTACAAAACCGCATGCTGTCCGGTCAGGTCGATATTCTGGTCGCAACACCGGGTCGTCTGATCGACCATCTGGAGCGCGGCCGTATTGACTTCTCGCGTCTGGAAGTGCTGATTCTGGATGAAGCAGATCGCATGCTGGACATGGGTTTCGTGGATGACGTAGAACGCATCGCCGCCGCAACACCGGCTACACGCCAGACGCTGCTGTTCTCGGCAACGCTGGAAGGTGTCGTTGGTAATCTGGCATCGCGTCTGCTCAAGACACCTAAACGCATCAATGTTTCTGCGGCAAAAGACAAGCACGAAAATATCGAACAACGCATGATGTTCGCCGACGACGTCGCGCACAAAAACAAAATGCTGAGCCACTTGCTGACAGATACTGAAGTAAATCAGGCACTGGTATTTACTGCAACCAAGCGTGACGCAGACGGCCTGGCCGATCAACTCTCCGCCCAGGGCCATTCAGTTGCCGCTTTGCACGGCGACATGAGCCAGCGCGAGCGTAACCGTACCCTGCTCAACATGCGTAACGGCAACGTGCGCATTCTGGTTGCAACCGACGTGGCAGCACGCGGTCTGGACGTTCGCGGTATCTCGCACGTCATCAACTTCGACTTGCCCAAGTTCGCTGAAGATTACGTCCACCGTATCGGTCGTACCGGTCGCGGCGGTTCGTCAGGTATCGCAATTTCCTTCGCGTCCAACCGCGATGCACAGCTGCTGAAGCGTATCGAGCGTTACACCGAACAAAGTATCAAGATGCACACCATCGAAGGTCTGGAACCAAAGTACAAGCTGCGCACCGGCGGCCCGTCTTCCGATCGTCCGCGTGGTAACAACGGCCCGTCACGCGGCAATGGCGGCGGCTTCGGCGGCGGCAATAGCGGCGGTGGCGGATACGCTGGCAACCGTGGTAACGGTGGTGGTTTCGGCGGCGGTAATCGCAGCTCGGCATTTGCGGGCAACGGCAACAACGGCGGCGCAGGTTTCCATCACAGCGCACCGGACAGCCGTCACAGCCACACAGGCCGCAAGGAAGGTCACGGCCAGTGGCACGGCCAGCCAAGTGGCAACGCTGGTTTCGGCGGTCAGGCTCAACCACGCAGCGCAGATCGCAGCTTCGGTAACGCTCCTCGCGGCGGCAACACCGGCGGCAACACCGCTCCGCGTCGCGAAGGCGGTGATCGTCCCGGCTTCGGCGGCGGCAATCGCCCGAGCTTCGGCGGCAATCGCAGCGGCAACGGTGGCAACAAGTAACGACTAATACCGTTCCAACAAAAAAGCACGCCTCGGCGTGCTTTTTTGCTTACCGGCCTGCGAAAATTTATTTTGCCAGCGTGATAAATGCCAGTTTAGCAACCCCGGCATGCTGCGCCAGCGCCATCAATTCGGCGATGCGCCCGTAAGGCACAGCCTTGTCGGCTTCGATCTGCAATTGAAACTGCGGGTCAACGGCGCGTTGACGCAACACTTCGGCCAGCCCTGCATCGCTGACGTGGATGTGATCCAGCGCGACATTGCCCTGTGCATCCACTTCCAGACTCATTTTCTGCGGTTTGTCGTTTTGTTGCACCGCATCAGTCTTGGGCAGGGTGATTTTGAGCGACTGCGGCGACAGCAAAGGCGCGGTGATGATGAACACCACCAGCAGCACCAGCATCACGTCCACCAGCGGCGTGACGTTGATCTCGCTCATCATCTCGCCCTCTGAATTATTGTTGAAAGCCATATTTTTTCCCTTTTTACGCAACAACCCCATCCTAACCTTCTCCCTTACAGGGGGAAAGAATGAGAATCTAGCCCTTAAAATTATGCTTCAAAGCCAGACGCATAAAGTCGTGCGTGAAATTTTCCAGTTCGCTGATGCGCAGACGCAGATGGCGCAAAAAGTAGTTGTAGGCCAGCACGGCGGGCAACGCGGTGGCGATGCCGATCGCGGTGGCGATCAGGGCCTCGCCTATTGGCCCCGCCACCACATCCAATGAGGCCGCACCGCTTTGCCCGATGTTTTGCAGCGCGTGCATGATGCCCCACACCGTACCGAACAACCCGACAAAAGGCGCGGTCGAACCGATGGTGGCCAACTCCGACAGGCCGCGCTCGTGATAACGCTGGATGTTCTGCACCTGCTGGCGCAACTGGCGCTCCAGAATTTCCTGCGGTGCGCCGGTGTGCATCAAATCCTGACGATCGGAATCCAGTGCTTTCAGCTCGGCAAAACCGGCCTTGGCCAGTCTCGCCACATCGCCCTCGCCCCTGCCCGCCTCATCTTCGGCAGCGCGCCAGTTGCATGCCGCCCAAAAAGTCGCGTTGAATGCCAGATTACGTTTCTTGTCTTGCATCTGCCGCCACAGTTTCAACAGCGCGATAGACCAGGTTGCCAGCGACAATAAAATCAACAACACCAGCGTGCCGGAAACGACAGGCGATTCAATGGAAAAGAAATTATTCATGCTTCATTATCCTCAAGAGAAAAATTGATCGGTACTTTGAACCATTGGGTAAAGGCACGCCCTGCCCGCTTGGCGGGAATAAAGCGCCAGGTCTTGACTGTGTTCATCGCCGCGTTATCCAACACTTCATGGCCGCTGCTGCGAAACACATGTACCGCACCGCAAGCTCCTTCCGCCAGTACCTCGACGTTGAGGATTACCCGCCCCTCCCACCCCATGCGCCGTGCCACCATCGGGTAAGGCGGACGCGGATTATTCAAATAACTGGCTTTGTAATCCGGCTGGGTATCTATCACGGGCGCAGTCGCCACGGCGGGAGCCGCTGCAACAGGCGGCGGGGGCGCGAGTGGCAAGGCTTGCGGCGCAGTCTCGACCACTTCGCGAACCACAGGTTGAGGCGTTGGCTTGGCCGTCCGCTCAATTTTTGCTTGTGGTGGTTTAGGCGGAGGCGTGGGGGGCGGCGCAACGACAGGTGCTTGCTGCATGGCGATGGAAACCGACATCTCGTTTAACACGATAGTCGGTTGTTCCGGTTGCAGCAGCCAGGCCCCCAGCACCGCCACATGCAAAACCAGCACCAGCGTGACTGTGCCAACCCGCTCGCGCAACGGCGTGGTTTCATATTCCGCTGTAAAAGAGCGCGGCAGTGTCATAAATGGATGGTGTGCAAGTGCGTGGGCGTACATTCTACCAGCGTCCTTCCAGCGTTAAAAATACACTGCGATAGCCATAGTCCGTATTGCTCACTTGCCATTGACCGGCTGCCGAGGTCAACGTGTTCTGCCGGGCATTATCTGCCGCCAACAGATTTTGCCCGGCGAGACGCAACTTGAACTCCTTGTTCAGTTGGTACAGCCAGAATGCATCCAGTTGCGTGCGCGATTGGGTGTATCCGCGTTGTTCGCCTGGTATGAGTGTTTCGCTGACTGAGGAATGTTGCAGCGAAACGCCATAGCTCGATTTCAGGCTGGGTAAACCCTGATCCAGCCCCAGCGACAAAAGATAGCGCGGTGTGTCGCGAGCCATGCGGGTCATGCCCAGACGGGCGTCATCTACTTGGGCATGAGGCAAGGTCAGGTGCGCTTTCGCGGTCGCGCCTTTCCAGCCTAATCTATCGGTACGCAGCTTGCCATCCAGTTCCACACCCCAATGTCTGGCATCGCCCTCGTTGTATGGGCGATCCACCCAGCGCAACCCTTCCAGTTGTACGTGCCGCTCGGTAAAGTCGCGCGTGGTGCGAATGTAAAGATTAGCCCCCAGCACCCCCACATCGTCCGGCAAATAACGCTCCAGCACAGCTTCAAAATTGACGCTGCGTTCCGGGCGCAAATTGGGATTGCCGCGCCGGTCTGCTTCCACCGGGGTATTGGCCGCCAAGCTGCGCAGCGCAGCATTGCTGATCTCGTCCACTTTCGGCATTTTCAAGCCCGCTCCCAGCGAGCTGCGCACGATCCATTTATCCGCCGGCTCCCAACGCACTGCGACAGAGGGCAGCCAGGCGTGGTGTTGCTGCGACAGGCCATCTGCACTCAATGCCATCCTCTCGCTGCGCAAACCGGTGGTCAATGTTACGGACGATTGCGCCGTCCAATCGTCCTGTAGCCAAAAAATACCATCGCGGGAGGATGCGACATTGTTATTTTGCGCGATGTAACCGCCACCGTATATCTGTTGGTCATCGCGGTTCAGTTTGACGTATTCCGCGCCCAGCGACAGCAGATGCGTTTCCACCGGCTTGTCCCAACGCAGCGCGGTATTGATTTCGCTATCCACACCCGACATGCTCTCCGTGAAACTCGTCAGCACGTTGAACGCATCGTGTACATCACGCGTCAGGCCGGAACTGCGGCGGCTGTTGTTCGCCGCTGCGCGCCCGGTCAATTTGGAATCGGCCAGATATTTTTCGCCATCCACGCGCAATCTCAGCACCCGATGCAACGAATTTTCGTGTGAAACCCGATCTCCGTTAAATGCCAATCCCGTACCCGTCGCAGGCGCGTTGTATTGGCTCAGTGCCGTGTTGGTGTCGCGCGTGGTCGGTCCGCCATAAAACAACATCGGCGAAACCGTCAGACTATCTTTACCCCACTTCCAGGTCAGGCGCGGCGTAATGCCGTGATGCCCCAGATAACCGGCGCCATCGCTACGATCTTGCTGCCACAGGGTGCGCGTACCCAGAGCGTTCCAGTCTTGCCTATCAACCGATGAGTTGAGCGGCGCGTTGCTCCAGATCAGTGAAACCGGAATTGACCATGAGAAGTTACCCTCCCCGCCGTTTTCGGTCCAGCCCAGCGAATAATTTGTCACGCCACCGCGCGAACCAAGACCAACCCGGCTTTCCGTCGAACGCTTGGGCAAGGCTTTTCTCAGAACCAAATTAACCGTCACCGCAGAAGCGCCGCCAAATTCGGCGGATGAACCGCGCAGAATTTCCACTCGTTCCAACTCACCGGCAGGCATCCGTCCCAACGCGCCGAACACCACCAGAGAACCATTCGCCTGACGTTCGCCATCCACCAGGATATTGACTGAATCGCGTGACATGCCGCGCGCACTCGGCCTGTCCCCTTTTATTTCGACACCGGGAAGTTTGCCCAGCACCTCGCCGATATTTTGTGCGCTCAGTTTTTCAATTTCCTTGCGATCCAACACCACTTTTTGCGTACTCGATTCGCGGCGCTCGGCGATATCGTCACGCTTGCCGATCACTTTCACCTCCTGCAATGTCTGCGCATCTTCCGCCCAAACCAGAGGCGTAAGAAAGCAACAAACAAACAAGCCGGATAATGGCCATCGGGACAGCAATTTTCCGCCTGGATCAACGATTTTCCTCACAGATAGAGGCGATTGCAATTCCATTTTTTAACTTCTTTCTATCGAATTATGAGTTGGCCGCGCTGGTTTCAGTAAACACTACGGCCTGACCTTGCACTGCCGCCTGCGCCTGGGGATTTTTCGCATCACGCGCTCTGGACTTCTTCAGGTAAATCAGGAAACCCGTCACACAGATGAGGGTGATGACAATGCCGCTCAACAGAATGATGATCTGACCGAACAAGCCGAAGACACGACCCGTGTGCAACGGCAATTGCCAGGCATTGAAAGTGTCGCCCGCCGTTTCCGCACTGCGGTCATGTACGTGCATCAATTCCCCCGTCATGGCGTTCACATAGACCTTAGTCATGCCGACTTCTTTAGTGAGATCTTCGGGGCTTTTCATGGACACGATAAACTTGCGGGTATCGGGCAAGAAAGTCATGCCGCCCACCACCATGTCGGGTTTGGTTTGTTGCGCCAATTTGATTGCGCCATCCCAGGAAGCCGTATTTGCCAGCCACTTCGCATTAGGATCAACATGGCAGGCACATTCCACCTTGGTGACAGGCGAAAACTTGTTCACCACCCATTTAAATTGTTCGTTTAGATTCAGATAGATACTGGATAGTGCTAATGCCAGTAATACAGGTAAAATCCACATACTCCCCGAACGGTGCATATCGAAATTCAGCTTGTGACCGCCAGCAGCCCAGCGAAACTGGAAGGATTTTTTCCAGCTTTTCAAATGAGGGAACGACAAATACACCGCACCAAAATGATCCAGCAACCACAACACCGCCGCGATACCAATCAGCCACTTGCCAAAATCGCCCATATACCAGGTGTAATGCAGCTTCACCAGCATCGGAATCAAGTGGCGTGCGTCCACCCCGAACTCACCATTCACCCGCGATCCCAACACCACGCCCGTGTAGGGATTGATATAGACGGTGTGATATTTGTTATTGGCTTTGAAGAAACTGGCTTCTTCAGCTCCTTTTTCATTGGGCGTGCGCAAATAAAATTCATACGCCCGATCTGCCTCTTCAGGACTGCGCACAAAAGTCACGCGCTTGCCTGCATAAACAGACTCGGCACGCTTCACTAAATCATCCATCGCGAAACGTTGCCCTGCGGGTTGTACGTAGAATAAACCGTTGTTCAGCGCACGATCTAATTCTTTATCGAAAGAAATAATAACACCAGTGACCGCCGCAACCCCGATAAACAGCAGCACCGCCAGCCCCACCCAACGATGCAGATAAACAACGACTTTACGCATGATTCCTCCTGAAGTGTTTTTTGGATTATTGCAAAAAATTTCGTGCGTCCTCTGCGGCATTTAGCCGCACCCTTCACCACCTGGCCAGATTACTGTTCATAAAACAATGTCCTTACGGTTGCAGTGATAGCGTCTAGAAATGCCCCACGACTTCCAGCGTTACCCCACGTCCAGGCATACGGTAGTACTCGTAATATTCTTTGTTAAAAATGTTATCTATCATCAAGTTGGCCTTGAAATCATGGGTTATCTGGTAGCCCACCTTCAAGTCAGCCAGCGTATAAATGCTGTAGCCAGTCCATGTGTGCTTAACAACATCTGAGTTATCGTTGGTGCTGAATTGTTCCCCGATATAGCGGCCAGACAACACCCCGGACCAATCGCCTTTTCTAACTTCCATGGCGAGACTGGCCAAGTTTTTCGGGACGTTGGTTACACGTTTACCGGCCATGCCAGTATTGGTTAGATCCTCACCCACTCTGGAATCCGTATAGGCATAGCTACCGCTGACCGTCAACCAATCCTTGACAGGATATTCGCCAGACAACTCAATCCCGCGCGCCAAAGCCGTTCCCGTGTTTTCTTGCATCCCCACATAATCAATCAGCTTGTTAATAATCGGATCCAAATACTGAGGCACTTTGCGTACATTCTGATAAATCAAATCTTTGGTCTTGGTGATGTAGTAAGTGGCTTTGAAATTCCCGCCTTGCACAAAGTCGTACTCCACCCCCAAATCAAAAGCCTTGTTTTTTTCTGGTTTCAAGTTGGGATTGGATTGAATTATCTTGCCGTTCGGTGCGGCTGCCCCTGAAAAGGTCGGATTGGCGAACAGGTAATAGTTGGTTGGCGCGCGGAATCCCGTACCCAGTGAACTCTTGATGGCGAAGTGGTCGTTGATCTGGTACACCCCGGCAATTTTCGGACTCAGTGCGGTAACGGTACGTTCCGGGAAAATCGTTGTACCCGGGACAGCTGATAACGCACTGGCAAAGGCCGTACCGCTGGCTTTCCACGAGTCATACCGTGCCCCCGCATAGACGGTGAATTTATCGCTAACCGAGATTTGATCTTGAGCAAACAAGGAGTTAGTCGAACTCTTGGCATCCACCGAATCAATGACAGCCGTCCTGGAGTTAATGTCTGACCAGTTTGAAAGCACATATTTTTTCTGACGCAAATCTCCCAGCTCAGACCCCACCCCTACAATCAGGAACTGCTTTTCAGTCAAAGGCAGACTGAGTTGCGCTGTGGCGTTGGTGGTGCTGTTAGGTGAAAAACTCGTTGTGCCCACACCCGATACAAAGGTTGCACCCGCACCCGCTGAGGCACTCCAGCTGTCACGATCAATCCTGCCGATGTTCATACTCAATTTGCTGCCACCGAACACTTCGCCATCGTAGCCTGCGAAATATCTAAGGGCGGTATTACCCATCGGTACAGAGCCAAAGAAGCTTGATTCGGGCACAGGCACAGGCAAGTAGTTGTGATAAGGCGCATTCAAACTCTTGTTATTGGTATAGGCAAAGCCTGCATTGATCTTGGCGGTAGGCGACAGGTCGTAATACAACTTGCCATGCAAATTTTGCGCGGTCGAAGCATTGTTACCTTTGTCGCCGATAATGTAGGCAGGCAATCCGGTTGTGGTCAAAATGGGGCGCGCACCAATCGCAGGTGTTGCGCGGGTCACAAAATCGGCAATATAACCATCACGGTCATTTTGCGAAGCGCCGAATACCATACCGAAACCATTGTCGAACTTATTGCGATACAACGCACTGGCATATTTTCCGGCCGCATCACCCGTTCCATAACCCGCTTTAGCAATGACTTCCTTCCTGGTAGGGGCTTTGGTGGTTACAGAAATAACCCCGCCCATCGCATTGCCACCGTACAGGGAAGAACCCACCCCAGGTGCGATTTCGATGCGTTCTACCGAATCCATGTCCACCATAGACCAGTTGATCTGCCCCGAATAAGCATCAATCATATTCATGCCATCAACCAGCACGGCTATTTTAGTCAGCGTGCCGCCCTGACCGCGCATCGAACTCAACATCGTCACGCCGGGGCGCGCATTGCCCAGCGCGCCACCGCGCAAATATAAACCGGGGACTTTGGCAACCAGCGCATCACCCAAACGCTGGTTGTTGGTTTTCTCAATTTTCTTTGCCGTCAGCACCGAAACATTGCTCGGTGCTTGCAGCGACGATTGTTTGATTTTAGACGCACTCACCACCACATCATCCAACATGTCTGCTGCATGTTCCGCTGCATAAACCGCCTGATTCACCGCCAGCGTGAGCACGCTGAGCGCGAACAATTGTCTGATTTTCATATTTCATCCCCCTGTTTTTTCGACTTTATTTTTAAACCGGGCGGATTGTAGGGATGAAAAAACTGCTTGTGAATGTGGCATATTGTCGCGCGACAAAATGTCGCACCCCGGCATGGCGTGACATGCTTCGGCGCACCTCAACCTTGATTTCCCGGCCACAATAACTCGCGGCCCGGCTGTTTAGCCGTTTTATCGGTGGGTTTTGCTGCGGATGCGGCCCATAAAAAAGCCGACTTTCGTCGGCATTTTTTATTAAGTTATTGATTAAGGGTTACGCTGCCAGCTTCTTGCATTCTTTTGCACAAGCAGCACAGCTTTCACCGCAGGCTTTGCATTCCTGATGTTTGTCGGCGTGTTTCTTGCATGCCTGCTCACACTGGTTGCAGGCATCCATCGCGATGGCGGCCAGTTTCGGCAGCAGTTTGGAATTTTGATTGGCGAGCTGTTGCAATGCGCCGCACAGTGCCAGCATCTGGTTGACGCTTTGCGCGCAAGCGGCCATGTCCTTGTCGCCTTGTCCCAGTAATACCAGGCAATGGCTCAGGCACACCTCACCTTTTTGAACACAATCCGACGCCGATGCAGCCAATGCTGTATTGGCGGGTGAGGCGTGGTGATGGTCATGCATGGACATATCATGTTCTGCGGCCTGAGCATTGCCGACTATAGCCGCTCCTGCCAGTGCCATGCCGCCCAACAATAATTCTCTTCTATTCATGGTTTTCTCCTGGGCATCCAAAACAGGACAAACAATCGCGCTTGCCTTGTGATGCGGTTTTTTAATGGGGTTAAGGCGGGTGCGAATATATCGCCATGCCCGCATCAGCGCAATAACAATCCATTACAATCGCAGCCTTGTCTGACTATCTCAAACCGTTACAATGCACAGACAAAATCCGGTTTATCCTCCATGTACCCACGTCTAAAACAGCCTGCTATTGCCCGTCCGCCCCTGTGGATGCTGATCTGCACCCTGTCATGGGGCAGTTGGGCCATAGCCGGGGAATCTTCCGACCCGTTTTCGACCGGGGCGATGAGCCTGTCGAAGTGGCCCGCTTCACGCGCTGCCGAACCTTGCGCGGAGTTGCCGCCGGATCGCATGCTTGATCTGTCCGCTGTCGTCAATATCGCGTTGTGCAACAACCCGCAAACGCGCGAGGCGTGGGCCAATGCGCGGGTGCAGGCGGCACAAGTCGGCGTGAGTCAGGCAAGTTATCTGCCCGGCGTCAGCGCAAGCGTTTCCGAAAACCGCAGTGCGCCGGGTGCAAGCCAGCGCAGCATAGGCTTGAGCCTTTCCTATCTGCTCTACGATTTTGGCGCGCGCGCAGCCAATCTGGAGTATGCCCGCCAATTGCTGGCGGCGGCGAGCGCCAGCCAGGACAGCACGGTGCAAACCCTGTTTCTGGCAGCGGTGCAGGCTTATTACCAGACCCGCGCAACACAGGCGGCGTTCGATGCGGCAAGCGTATCGGAGCGTGCCGCACAGGAAAGTTTTGCTGCGGCAAAGGCGCGCTATCTGGCGGGGAGCGCTACCCCTGCCGACAAACTCGCCGCCCAGACCGCCCATTCGCAAGCCACGTTGAACCGCATTACGGCCCACGGCGCGATGAGAATCGCGCAGGGAAATCTGGCCAACATGCTGGGTCTGGATGCCAACCGGCAGCTGAGCCTCACGGCTGACGCCCTACCCGCCAGCCATGAGACAAAAACTCCCGGAGATTTTGAACAGAATATCGCTGTTTTAATAGCGCAGGCACGTCGGCAACGGCCCGATTTGCAGGCTGCCGCTGCGCTGCTCAAGGCGGCGGAAGCAGGTATAGATTCGGCGCGGGCGGCGGGCAAACCGGCCATCTCGCTGAGCGCCGCGACCAGCCGGAACAGCAGTTCAGGCATGACGACAAACGGCTCGTCGCTGGGAGTCAGCCTGAGCGTACCGCTATTTTCCGGTTATGCCCCGACCTACCGGATACGCGCCGCCGAGGCGCAAACCGAAACCCGCAAGGCACAATTTGAGCGGATACGCCTGCAAGTCGCTCTGGATGTCTGGACTGCGTATCAAAATCTCGCCACGGCCACGCAAAACAGACTGACCACGGCGGATTTGCTGAGCAGCGCGGAACAATCCGAACGCGTCGCACTGGGTCGTTACAAGGCCGGAGCCGGTATTATGCTGGATGTACTGAATACGCAAAACGCCCTGGCCAGCGCTCGCCAGCAACGCATTCAGGCTACCTTTAACTGGAATATCGGCCGTGCCGCACTCGCTCAGGCGATGGGCAGTCTGGATGCGGGATTGCTGCACGCGCTGCCGGATACCGATGCACACAACTCACACAAACCATGAAAACTCCCCTGCTCTCCCCGTTGCTCTTATTGCTGATCACTGTTTTCCTGGTTGCTGCGGGCTATGTCGCTTACCGGCAGCTCGATCAGCTTGCGCCCGAACAACTATATCGCTTACAAACCGCAGAAAAAGGCGACATCAGGCTAACGGTTTCCGCCAACGGCACGATCAATCCGGTGACGCTGGTGAATGTCGGCACTCAGGTTTCCGGTACAGTCAAAAAACTGTATGTAGATTTCAACAGTGCCGTCGAAAAGGGGCAGATTCTGCTGGAGCTGGATGACGCGCTGCTGGCCGCGCAACAAAAACAGAGCCTGGCCAATGTGCAAAACGCCCATGCCCTGCTGGAACTGGCAACCGCTAATGAGGCGCGCAGCCGCGATTTGTACGCTCAGGAATACGCCTCGCGCCTGGAACTGGATACCGCCGTACAGGCCAGAAAATCCGCCGAAGCGCAATTGCAACTGGCCCGTGCGACAGTGGAAAAAGACCGGGCCAACCTCGCCTACTCGGTGATACGTTCGCCCGTCTCCGGCGTGGTGGTGGATCGCTCGGTGGATGTCGGGCAAACCGTGGCCGCCAGTTTGCAGACCCCGACGCTGTTCAAGATCGCGCAGGATTTGTCCAGGATGCAGATTGATGCCAATTTTGCCGAAGCGGACATCGGCAACATCCGCGTCGGCCAGACCGTACACTTCACCGTGGATGCCTTCCCGAATCAAAATTTTCAGGGTTCGGTCCGCCTGATACGATTGAATCCGACGACCTTGCAAAACGTTGTCACTTACGACGTGGTCATCAACGTAAGCAACCCCGGACAAATCCTGATGCCCGGCATGACAGCCTATGTCAGCATTGCGGTGGCTGAGCGCAAGCAGGTATTGCTCGTTCCCAACGCCGCCTTGCGCTTCAAACCGGCCAATAATGATAAGAATAAATCTGATAATAATCAAATAAATAGGAATGATAGCTCACGTTCAGTCGCAGCTAACGGCACTCAGGGTAACGCCGGACACGAAAAGAATTTGTCCGGGCACCCGCACGACGGCTACTCCGGCAAGGTGTATGTATTGAAAAAAGGTGGACTCGTACCCGTCACGGTGAAGCTCGGCATTACCGACAACCGCAATACCGAAATGATCTCAGGTGAACTTAAAGCGGGCGACCCGCTGGTGACCGGCGATATGTTGAATAATGCACAGGGCAACGGCGCTCAAAACACCGCACAGCCGATGCGCATAAGAATGTTCTGATGGACAACACGGTCATCCGCATCGAAGGTTTGAGCAAGTCCTACCAGACTTCCGCCGGACTGTTTCCGGCCTTGAAGGATGTGGACCTGACTATCCTGGCGGGGGAATTTGTCGCCATCATGGGGCCGTCCGGTTCGGGAAAATCCACTTTCATGAATATCCTCGGCTGTCTGGACGCACCGACTGTCGGCAGCTACGCGCTGGGCGGCCGCCCGGTGGCTGCACTTAACCGTGACGAACTGGCCTTGTTGCGCAATCGCACCATAGGCTTCGTGTTTCAGGGCTTCAATCTGCTGCCGCGCATGTCTTTGCGTGACAATGTCGCCCTGCCGCTAATCTATTCCGGCATGGAACCGGCAGTGCGTCAGCAGCGCGCCCGCGAGATGCTGGTCAAGGTCGGTCTGGCCGACAAGGCGGACTCGCTGCCCAACCAGATTTCAGGTGGCCAGCAACAGCGCGTGGCGATTGCCCGCGCGCTGATTAACAATCCGCGTCTGCTACTGGCGGATGAACCTACCGGCAACCTGGACAGCCGCACCGGCGAAGAAATAATGGCGCTGTTCGATGCGTTAAATCGCGAAGGCATCACCATTGTGCTGGTCACGCACGAAACCGACATCGCACAACATGCCCAACGTCAGGTGCACTTTTACGACGGGCGCATCGTCAGTGACCAGGCCACACCGGAGCATACAGCATGACCCTCGCGATGTTGGGCGAAGCCTGGCGCGCGATGGGCGCGAACCGCATGCGCACCGTACTGACCATGCTGGGCATGGTGATCGGCGTCGGCGCAGTGGTGTTGATGATGTCCATCGGTCAGGGTGCGCAATACGCGATCAAACAAACCATCAGCGCGATGGGCAGCAATCTGTTCATTCTGCTGTCCGGCAGCAGTCAGGCGGGCGGGGTGCGTTCCGGCAGCGGCGGCGGCTATACACTGACGATCAGCGATGCGGACGCGATTGCCGAGTTGCCCGGCGTGCAAGCCGTCGCACCGATACATCCGGGCAGTGCGCAGGTCGTGTATGGCCCCAACAACTGGAATACTTCCGTGATCGGCAGCACGCCGGCTTATCTGGATGCGCGCTCCTGGACGGTGGTGGAAGGTTCGCCATTCACCGCATCCGATGTACGCTCGGCCACTCGCGTCGCGCTGATCGGCCAAACCACGGCACAGAATTTATTCGGCGATGAAGACCCGGTCGGCAAGACCCTGCGCATCCGGCAAAGCCCGTTCACGGTGCTCGGCGTATTGGGCATAAAAGGCCAGGGCATGGATGGGCGCGATCAGGATGATTCCATCATTATCCCGATCACCACCGCACAGCGCAGTGTGTTCGGCAGCCAGTTTCCGGGATCGGTGCGCATGGTCATGGTGCAGGCCGACACACAGGAAATCATGCCTGCGGTGGAGCAATCCATGACCGAACTGCTGCGCCAGCGGCATCGCATCCGCGAAGGTCAGGACGCCGATTTCTCGTTGCGCAACCTCACTGCCGTGGCTGATTCCGCCGCCGAAAGTACGCGCATCATGTCGCTGCTGCTGGGCGCTATCGCCTCGGTTTCACTGCTGGTAGGCGGCATCGGCATCATGAATATCATGCTGGTTTCGGTTACCGAGCGCACCCGCGAAATCGGCATCCGCATGGCCATCGGCGCAAGAGAGCGCGACATCCTGCTGCAATTCCTGCTGGAAGCCATCATTATTTCGGTGCTCGGCTGCTTTATCGGCTTGCTGCTGGGCATAGGCGGCGCCTTGCTGACCCATGCGTTAACAGGCACCATGGTCATCATCTCGGGCAGTTCGGTGCTGGTGGCGTTTGGCGTGGCGGCGACGGTGGGCATCTTCTTTGGTTTTTACCCTGCCCGTAAAGCCGCCCGGCTCAATCCGATAGAGGCGTTGCGCTACCAGTAAAAAGGCACGTTGCCGTGCCTTTTGCCTTACTGCAAATTGAAGTCAATCAATCTGTTTCATTTTTTCATCGATTTTTTTGCTAAGGATGTGCTGATTTATTCGGTTTTGTCGTTCCCGCGTAGGCGGGA
>CAYLOK010000030.1:0-34128 GCA_964385275.1 uncultured Gallionella sp.
TCGCCGACATCAGCGGCGAACTGGGCGAATACGCCACCCCCTCCCCGCCCGGCATCCCCACCCCGCCCGCAATCGACCTGATAGACGACCGCTGCCTGTTCGTCAGCGCACCGATAGACGAGGTGGATGCCGCCAACATCAAGGCAGGCCAAACGGTCCGAATCACGCTGGATGCGATCAAGGGAAAATCATTTGCAGGCCGCGTCAAACGCATCGCGCCCTACGTGCTGGAACTGGAAAAACAGGCGCGCACCGTGGAAGTGGAGGTCGATTTTACAGAGCCTCCATCGGCAGAAAACTTATTAGTGGGTTACAGCGCCGACGTCGAAATCGTCCATACCCGCCACGAAAACGTGCTGCGCATCCCGACCCAAACCCTGCTGGAGGGCAAAAAAGTACTGTTGTACAAGACCGATGGCGTACTCGAAGAACGCACTGTAACAACCGGTCTTGCCAACTGGGAACAAAGTGAAATTACCTCCGGGCTTACCGAAGGCGAACGGATTGTGCTGTCGCTGGATCAGGCTGGCGTGAAGGCCGGCGTAAAAGTTGCAGGTCGGGATTTATCCCGACAAAGTGAGAAATGATCCAGTTTGAAAATGTCAGCCGCAGCTTTCTGGTTGGCGATCAGCAGGTCGCCGCATTGCGCGACATTAATCTATCCATCGCGGCGGGCGACTATGTTTCCATCATGGGGCCATCCGGTTCGGGGAAATCCACGCTGCTCAACCTGATCGGTCTGCTGGACAGGCCGAGTTCCGGAACTTACAAACTGGACGGCGGCAATGTCACCGAACTGGATGACAAACAGCAGGCCCGCGTGCGCAGCGAAAAGATCGGCTTTGTATTCCAGTCCTTCCATCTGGTGCCTCGCCTGACGGCGGCGATGAATATCGAGCTGCCGCTGATACTGGCGGGCATTCCGGTTGCCGAACGCAAAGTCCGCGTCGCACAATTACTGGAAAACTATGGCCTGAACGACCGCGCCGACCACCGACCGGATCAGCTTTCCGGCGGACAGCGCCAGCGCGTGGCGATCGCCCGCGCCACCAGCATGCATCCCGCCGTGCTGCTGGCGGATGAGCCGACCGGCAATCTGGATCAGACCACAGGCCGTGAGGTGATCAACCTGCTGGAAAAACTGACGGAGCAAAACGTCACACTGATTATGGTCACCCACGACCCCGCCATCGGCGGACGGGCCAAGCGGCAGTTGCACATGGTGGACGGACAGATCACAAATGAACTGGATTCCCGCCTACGCGGGAATGACGGCAAGTGAAATTTCTGGATGTCGTGCAGTTTGCCGCCGCGAGTCTGCACGGCAGCCGTTCGCGGACTTTGCTGATGATCCTGGCGATGTCCATCGGCGTGGCATCGGTGGTCGTACTGACCGGGCTGGGCGAAGGTGCGCGCCGTTATGTCATCAATCAATTTTCCTCGCTGGGCAGCAATCTGGTCATCGTTTTTCCCGGACGCACCGAAACGGCGGGCATAGGCCCCGGCATGTTGTTAGGCCAGATTCCGCGCGAACTCAGTCTGGACGACGCGCAAGCCCTGTTGCGCAGCCGCGCCATCCGCCGCATCGCGCCGCTGACCATAGGCACCTCGCAAATTTCGCAAGGCGCGCTCAATCGCGAAGTAGTGGTGCTGGGGTCAACCAGCGATTTACTGGAAGTGCGTCACATGAGTCTGGGACAGGGACAATTCCTGCCCGCAGGCGACGTCCATTCCAGCGAGTCCGTGTGCGTGCTGGGAAGCAAAATCAAAAGCGAATTGTTCGGCCATGAATCTGGAATCGGCGCCTGGGTGCGACTGGGCGACCGGCGTTTCCGCGTGATCGGCATCATGACCAGCCAGGGCGAATCCATGGGCTTCAATACCGACGAGATCGTCATCGTACCCGTCGCCTCGGCGCACCAGTTGTTCAACACCTCAGGCCTGTTCCGCATTCTGGTCGAGGCCAAGAGCCGCGACACCATAGAACCTGCCAAACGCGATGCCGAACAGATACTGACGGAGCGCCACAACGGTGAACGCGATGTAACGGTGGTCACGCAGGATGCCGTGCTGGCGACCTTCGACCGCATCCTGCGCGCCCTGACGCTGGCGGTCGGCGGCATCGCCGCCATCAGTCTGGCGGTCGCCGGAATTCTCATTATGAACGTGATGCTGATCGCCGTCTCGCAGCGCGTCAAGGAAATCGGCCTGCTCAAGGCACTGGGCGCACCCGCTGCGCAAATCCGCAACCTGTTCTTCGCCGAAGCCATCCTGCTGTCCGGAATCGGCAGCGTGGTCGGCCTGATACTCGGGCAGGCCGGCGTGCTGGTCATAGGCCGCCTCTACCCCTCATTACCCGTAGCCGCCCCCTGGTGGGCGATACTGGCCGCCATCGGCACCTCGCTAGTCACCGGCATCTTATTCAGCGTCTGGCCCGCACGGCGCGCGGCGCAACTCGACCCGGTAACGGCGCTGGCGGGACGCTAATAATTGTTGTTGAGATAAATTGCAATATGCAATAGGATGCTTGCCATGAGGGTCATCAACAATCGCCGTTTGCTGGAATTTGCAGAGCTACATATCGATGCCAGCGAACCGCTTCAGGCTTGGCGCAAGGTAATGGAAATCGGTGTCTATGGTAATTTCGCTGAATTGAGGCAAGTGTTTCGCGGGGTGGACAAGGTCGGCAATCTGCATATTTTCAATATCGCCGGAAACAAATACCGCTTGATCGCCTACCTGCATTTTGAGCGCAAGCTCTGCTACATCAAACACGTACTGACCCATGTTGAATACGACAAGGAAGGGTGGAAGAAATGAACCTGAACAATCTGCAAGCTGCCTGGCAACAGTTAAATCAAAACGCCCACATCGCGCCCATCCGGGAAGAAGAGCATTACGCCAAGATGATGCAACTGGCTGACTCGCTGGTGGATACTATCGGTGATGCCGAACAGCATCCCCTGCTGGATTTATTGGATCTGATTTCCGAGTTGATTCGCAACTATGATGCCCAGCACTACGCCGTTCCCGATGCCAGCCCGCGCACGGTGCTGGCCTTTCTAATGGATCAACACGGGCTGACGCAGTCCGATTTGCCGGAAGTGGGCAACCAGAGCGTGATCTCGATGCTGTTATCCGGCACCCGGCAATTGAACGTGCGCCAGATCAACGCACTTGCGAAACGCTTCGGCATACAACCCGGCGTATTTTTGGAACAAGCTACCGTCCTGCACTAACTTCATCCAAGCCGATATTCAGTGGCGAAAGAGCAAAACATGACCCTATTTCGCCAACCTCTGTTTAATCCGCGCTTAGTCGCCAAACGCTGCCTAACTGCGACTACGCCCGCCCTACATAAACAGATTCTGCACGACTGGGCGCAGACCATACGGGACGGCAGCATCACCCGCAAAAGCAACAAGGAAGTGGCGATACGCAGCGCCTTTATCCAGAAATTCTTTATCGAGATGCTGGGTTATGTGCCGTTCGGCTGCGGCTCAACTCAGACCATCAGCGAAGAACATCACACCGGTACGGGCAGCGCGGATGCGGCACTGGGTTATTTTGGCGCGAATGAGACGCGCGTTTTAGCGCCTGTCGAACTCAAGGGCGCGGACACGCCCAACCTCGATGCCATTATGCCGGGGCGGCATAAATCGCCGGTGCAACAGGCCTGGGAATACGCGGCAGACATTCCCGGCAGAAAATTCATCGTGCTGTCCAACATGCTGGAGATTCGGCTGTACGCCTACGCCCATACGCGGCAGGTGTACGAATCGTTCAACATCCTTGAGCTGGCGAATAGCGATGCCGAATACCAGCGCTTCCGTTTGCTGCTGGGCGCGGACAATCTGCTCGGCGGACAGACGGAAAAACTGCTTTTGGAGAGCGCCGAAGCCGAGAAATCTATCACCCGCCAGTTGTATTCCGACTACCGCGACAGCCGCATCCAACTGATTCTGGCACTGGCACAACACAACGACCTGCCACTACCGGAAATTATTACCCACGCGCAAACCCTGCTCGACCGCATCCTGTTTATCGCCTTTGCCGAAGACCGCGAATTGCTGCCCGCCAAGACGATAGCGAGCGCCTATCGCCAGTCCAATCCCTATGCGCCGCAACCCATCTGGGAGAATTTCAAAGGCTTGTTCCGTGCCGTAGATAAAGGCAATGCCCAGCTTGGTATTCCCGCCTACAACGGCGGACTGTTCAGGCTGGATGCAGCAATGGATACCCTTGTCGTGCCGGATAACGCCTGCGAATTGTTCAAGAAACTGGGCGAATACGATTTTGCCTCGGAAGTCGGTGTCACCGTACTGGGACACATTTTCGAACAATCCATTTCCGACCTGGAACAACTGCGCGAACTGACTGATCTGGATGCGTTTCGGCTTAAAGCCCATGAAATACGCGCCACCGCCAGCGGCGTTTCCGGCAAACGCAAGGAACACGGCATCGTCTATACGCCGGACGACATCACCGCCTTTATCGTAGAACAAACGCTGGGCGCTTATCTAAATACGCGCCGCGAACAACTGCGCACGAGTTATCTGGAATCCGGCGCATATCGCAAACCCACGCCCGCCGAGAAGAAACAAGCCGGCAAGGTGCGCGAAGCGGCGCGTCTCAGCGAATTCCTGTTCTGGCATCACTGGCGCGAAGAATTGACTACCATCAAGGTGGTTGATCCGGCCTGCGGCTCGGGCGCGTTTTTGATCGCTGCCTTTGACTTGCTCGATGCCGAATATCGTCAGGTCAACGAACAGATGCAAGCCATCACCGGCACGGCGGATTTGTTCGACATCAACCGCGAAATCCTCAACGGCAACCTGTACGGCGTGGACCTCAACCCCGAATCCATCGAAATCTCCAAGCTCTCGCTATGGCTGAAAACCGCCCAGCACGGCAAACCGCTGCAAACGCTGGAAGCGAATTTGCGCGTAGGTAATAGCTTGATTAGTAAGGAAAATAACGGCGATTCACTGGATGCCCGCGCCTTCGACTGGCAAGCCACCTTCCCAGATGTGTTCGCGGCACCTGTCTGCCGTGACGAGTACGGCACAGGCAGGGGTGGTTTTGATGTGGTGCTGGGCAATCCGCCGTATGTGCGCCAGGAACGCTTTACCGATCTCAAACCTTATTTTCAACAACACTATGCCGTGTATCACGGCGTCGCCGACCTGTATTGCTACTTCTTTGAGTTGGGCGTGAAACTGCTCAAACCCGGCGGACGGCTGGGCTATATTTCCTCTTCCACCTTCTTCAAGACCGGCTCAGGCGAACCGCTGCGCCGCTACTTACTGGAACAGACACAGTTGCGCAGCGTGGTGGATTTTGGCGACTTGCAGGTATTTGAAGGTGTGACCACCTATCCGGCGATTGTGGTGCTGGAAAAATCCACACACTCCGTCATTCCCGCGCAGGCGGGAATCCAGACTATCGAAAAGCCGCGAAGCGAACAAAACCTTGACGTTGTCCCGCTACGCGGGGAATCTTCAAATAACTGGATTCCCGCCTGCGTGGGAATGACGGGTTCGTTGAGCTACCTCAATCTCAAAACCCTGCCCGCCGACGGCCTGTCTGTCGCCTTTCTTCAACAGGCGAAGACCATGCAGCAATCCCGCCTGGGTTCGGGTAGTTGGCAAATGGAAAGCGGCGCGCGCGGGCAGTTACGCGACAAACTGACACACGGACACCCTACGCTCAAACAGGTTTATGGTTCCCCGTTGTATGGCATCAAGACCGGCTTTAACGAAGCCTTTGTCATTGACCGCGCCACGCGCGATGCGCTGATAGCCGAAGACCCGAAATCCGCCGACTTGCTCAAACCATTTCTGGAAGGCAAAGACCTGAAAAAATGGCGTGCCGAAACGCAAGACCTGTGGCTGATTCTTTGCCCGAAAGGCTGGACACGCCAGCAAAGCGGTTTGAGCGATGAAGCGCAGGCACAGGTATGGATGCAAACTCACTATCCTGCCCTGATGCGCCGGTTTGTACCCTTTGAAATTGCCGCCAGAAAGCGTAGCGACAAGGGAGAGTTCTGGTGGGAACTGCGTGCCTGCGCATATTACGAGGCGTTTGAAAAGCCAAAAATTATTTACACTCGTTTCATGGCTGAACCTTTATTTTATTTGGATACTGACCGGTACTATCTCAACAACGCATTAAATATTTTCCCCGATGCGTCTTATTTTGAACTCGGCGTATTGATTAGTTCGGTAATCTGGTTTTTTATTCGGAGTACAGCCTCTTTAATGAGCGGTGGCTTTTTTCAAGTTCATGGACACGTTCTTGAAAAATGTCCCATCCCTGCCGCCAGCGATTCCCAGCGCGCCGAAATCGCACATCTCGCCGAAACCTGCCAGCGGGCAGCCGAAGCGCGTCGCGATACTCAGGCGGCATTCAGAAATCGCATCGCTGATCTTGCCCCGACTAAAGGAATCAAACTCAACAGCAAACTCAACAACTGGTGGGAACTGGACTTTGCCGCGTTTCGCGCCGAGATAAAAAAGCTTTATAAACAAGATATTGCCCTGTCCGAGCGCAACGAGTGGGAGCGCTATTTCAATAGCCAGCGCGCCATTGTGGCCGAACACTCCGCGCAAATCGCGCAACACGAAGCCGCCTTGAACCGGGTCGTCTATACCCTGTTCAACCTCACCGCCGACGAAATCGCGCTGATTGAAAATGGCGGAGAGGGATGAAACTTGCTAATCCATCATGCCGTCATTGATGGAACTACTAGCCATTCGACTAAGCCTGCAAGCAGGCAAGTCGCTGGTTATCCCGCGCAGGCCGGAATCCAGCGACAAAACAAACTCCGCAAGGCGGACAAACCACTGATGCTGCCCCGCTGCGCGGTGAATCTTTTATTATCTGGATTCCCGCCTGCGCGGGAATGACGATTCCATGTTACTCCCCGACCTGATTCGCCTCACTACCTCCAGCTTCCTGGCCTACCGGATGCGCAGTTTTCTCACCGGCCTGGGGATCGCTATCGGTATCATGGCGGTGATTTTGCTCACGTCCATCGGCGAAGGGTTGCACCAGTTCGTGCTGGCGGAATTCTCCCAGTTCGGCACCAATCTGATCGGTATCCAGCCCGGCAAGACCCAGACACAGGGCGGCAATGTTGGCATCTTCGGGTCGAGCAGGCCGCTGTCGCTGGACGATGCCGAAGCCCTGCGCCGCCTGCCTTACATCGAATATGTCAGCCCCAGCGTACAGGGCAATGCCGAACTGCGCGCCAACGGCCGGACGCGCCGCTCGACGATATACGGTGTCGGCCCCGAAATGCCGCAGGCTTTGCGCATTTATGTGCGTACCGGCTCTTTCCTGCCGGAAGAAGACCCGAATCAGGCGCGCGCCATGGTGGTGCTCGGCTCCAAGGTACGGCAGGAATTATTCGGCGACGGCAACCCGCTCGGCAACTATCTGCGCGTCGGCGGGCAGCGCTACCGGGTGATCGGCGTGATGGAATCGAAAGGCCAGGTGCTGGGCTTCGACCTGGACGATGCCGTGTATATCCCCGCCGCGCGTGCGATGGAGCTGTTCAACCGCCCCGGACTGATGGAGATACACGTCACCTATCGCCCCGGCGTCGAACTCGCCCGTGTGGAGGCAGGCATCCGCAGCATCCTGACCGCGCGGCACGGACGCGAAGACTACACCCTGATTTCGCAGCAGCAATCGCTGGAAGTGCTGGGTTCGGTACTGGACGTCATCACCTTTGCGGTCGGCGCATTGGGCGGAATATCGTTGCTGGTGGGCGGCGTCGGCATCCTCACCATCATGACCATGGCCGTCACCGAGCGCACCGCCGAAATCGGTCTGCTGCGCGCGCTGGGCGCACGCGAGCGGCAAGTGCTGATGCTGTTTCTGGGCGAGGCGATGCTGTTGTCCGCATTGGGCGGGCTGGCGGGGCTGGCGCTGGGAATCGGCATCGCGCAGGCGCTGCACCTGCTATTCCCCGCGCTGCCGGTACATACGCCCTGGATTTTCGCCGCGCTTGCCGAACTCTCCGCAATCAGCATCGGCTTGATAGCGGGCGTGATGCCCGCGCTGCGCGCTGCGCGGCTTGATCCAGTGGAAGCGTTACGGACAGAATAGAAAGTGGTAAGTGGTAAGTGGTAAGTGGCTGCGTGTATAATTCGCGGCATTGTCCATAATCCAAGGAAACATCGTGTCCCTGTCCAAACGCGTGCAAGCCATCAAACCCTCCCCTACTCTTGCCGTCACGGCACGTGCCGCAAAACTCAAGGCTGAAGGCAAGGACATCATCGGACTGGGAACGGGCGAACCGGATTTCGATACGCCGCAACACATCAAGGACGCCGCCATCGGCGCGATCAACGCGGGCTTCACCAAATACACCGCTGTGGGCGGCACACCCTCACTCAAAAAAGCCGTCATCGCCAAGCTCAAGCGCGATAACGGGCTGGATTACACCGCGAAACAGATTCTGGTGTCCTGCGGCGGCAAACAAAGTTTCTTCAATCTGGCGCTGGCGGTGATCGACCCGGGCGACGAGGTGATTATCCCCGCGCCGTATTGGGTTTCCTATCCAGACATCGTCATCATCGCGGAAGGCCGGCCGGTGATCGTCCAGGCCGACATCGCGCAAGGTTTCAAGCTGACTCCCTCACAGCTGGAGGCGGCGATTACGCCCAAGACTAAAATGCTGGTCATCAACAGCCCGAGCAATCCTTCCGGCGCAGTCTATACGCTGGAAGACCTGAAGGCACTTGGCGCAGTGCTGCGCAAATATCCTAACATTCTGATTGCCACCGACGACATGTACGAACATGTCGCGCTGACCGATGCCAAATTCGTCAACATTCTGGATGCCTGCCCGGATCTGTATCCGCGCACCATGGTGCTGAACGGCGTATCCAAGGCTTACGCGATGACCGGTTGGCGCATCGGCTATGCGGCAGGCCCCGAGAACATCATCACCGCGATGGAAAACGTGCAGTCACAAAGCACCTCTAACCCGACTTCGATCTCGCAGGTGGCGGCAGAAGCCGCGCTGAACGGCGATCAGGGCTGCATTACCCCTATGGTCAAGGCGTTCCGCGAGCGCCATGTGTTCGTGGTGAACGAACTGAACAAAATTCCCGGACTGAGTTGCCTGATGGCGGGTGGCGCGTTCTATGCTTTCCCCGATGCCAGGGTCGCCATTGCCGCGCTGCATCAAAAAGGCATCATCAAGGAAGCCAACGACATCGCGCTGTCCGAGTATCTGCTGGTGGAAGCCGGCGTAGCCGTGGTACCCGGCTCGGCATTCGGCAGCGAAGGCTACATCCGCCTGTCATTCGCCACCTCGATGGAAAACCTGCAAGAAGCCCTGAAGCGTATCGCGCGCGCGCTGGGGTAATTCAACAGGAGTGCGCGGACACGTCCGCGCGGGGGTCATGCCCCCGCACTCAAAATCCTCGCAGATACCTCTGACTGGCTGCTAGCGCACAGCCCGCAGCGTCGGGCTTTCGGTCGTTCCGCCAACTTGCAGCGCAACCGCCCCCATCCCGGCACGCATCGCCAGATTGGCCGACACGCTCCCCGATAATTGCTGTTTGACTATCGTCAGCGAACCGCTTGCTTTCACCACGCTGTCATTCATCTTCAACTGTCTGAACTGATAGCTCTCGTTGGCATAAGCCAGTTCGCCAGTCAATTCATCGAAGTGAGTTCTGCCGCCCGGCAAGTTTTCCCGACTGCGCAAACGGGCGGTTTCGACAATATCCATGCCGCTGACGAGTCCTTTCCTGACGGCAAAAACTCCATTCAGCACCGCCGCATCGGTCAGCCCGGCCAGATTTTCCGCCTGCATCTGGAAGCGTGCCGAGCCATCCATATCTCCGCTCAGCAATTTGCTGAGATTCTGCAACGGGATGACTTTAGCCACCAACGCCCCCTGCGCGCGCCAACCGGAACGCCAGTTGATACGCGCCTCTCCGGTCAACACCCCGCCCATGATTCGACTATCCAGGTCAGTAATACGCCATTCGTCACGGGTCAATTCACCCGTTGCCTTTAACTCCTCAAACGGCCAATTCGGCAATAACGGCAACGCACTATCACGCAGCGTAAGGGATATATGCAGCTTTTGTTCCGGCATGGCACGCATATCCAGCGCCAGCTTATGCCCGTCAGCATTCAGGCTGGCGAACGCAAATTTACCGGCCGGATCAAAATTAAACTCACCACCCACATCCGAAAATTTAATCCCGTCCGCCTCCATCTGCCCCTGGGTCAAGAGGATGCGCGCAATCGGATACTGATAATCGCCCGCCAGCTGTTGCAGCCAGTCAGCCACCAGCGGCAATGCCGCGCCCTTGACCTGAACACCGTCAAGATCGAGACTGTCGATGTGTCGTTTCGAGTCAAATAGTGCCGAAAAAGCGAAATTCACTTGCACTTGCCGCGACTGTATTTTCCCTGCCTCACCGATGGATACATCACCCAAAACCAGACGCGGCGTGGGCAGGATGCGCCCCGCCAGATGCCCTATATGTACCGGTTGCTGCAATTTTGAGCCTATCAACTGTTCCATGCGCTTCAGATAGACTTGCGTTGGCAGTACGGCGGGCACAACAAATAACGCGGCCAGTACCAGCATAAACAATCCCGCACCCAGCTTGCCCCACGAAACCGGCTTGCGACGCGACCGCGCCCTGCCGGACGGCGCCGCTTCGACAGAGGGCTGCAAAACCTTCGTGGAAGCGCTTTCCGCATTTTTCCGGGCCAGTTCAGCGGCACGCTGTTCTGCTTCCTGCCATTTTTTAGCCTGCGCTTCGGCCAACTGCATGGCTTCCGTTTCAGAATATTGGCGTTCCTGCGTGGCGGCACGGAGCGGCTCTTCGGCTACGGCATCTGTCTGATCACCGGCGTCAGATACGGCGGGCTCCTCTACCGATTTCACGGTTTCCGCCTGGCCTAGTCCGATAGCGTCCCTGAGCAGCTGCCCGGCGACATCCGTTTGCTGAAGCTCCGCCGACGGAGGCTCTGCCGGCTGAGATTTTAAAATTTCCTGCGAAGGCTGCGATAACACGGCATCAAAAGCTGCAAAATCAAAATCGGCCAAATCATTTGAAGGCTCAAGCGGACTGCTATCCTGCGTCTGCACCAACTCTTCCGCAGACACTTCGGCATCCAGCAATTCATAAACCTGAAATTCACGTCCATGCTTATCCTGTTGCGAGCCGCGATAACGGAACAAGTCGCCATACTCATCACTAAGACTCGACACAAAGTCAAAATAGGCACGGGAAACATAGATTTGATTTTTGCTGGCCAGACACATCACGCGCTGCGCGCTGTTGATGCCGTCACCCAGCATGTTGATCCGGCCATTCATGTCCTTGACCAGGCTGACCGGGCCCAGATGTATCCCGATGCGCACCCGCAAATCGGGATAATCATGATACTTGTTGGCCATCAGGCCATTGCGGAAATGCATCGCTGCTTCCAGCGCATCGGTGGGATGTTGCAGAAAGCCAATTGCAACACCATCGCCTGTGTCCAGAATAATTCGTTCACTGCTGCCGAGCAGATTGATGCTGTTGGACACCAACTGGTTAAACTGTTTTTTCAGTTCAATCTGCCGGCTGTTGGGCTGTGCGCTGTAACCCACCACATCGAAGAACACCACCGCCGCAATGGTTGTCCTTCTTTCTGCCACAGAGGTGCTTGCCGCCTCTGCCGCCAGACCGCTCGACACGTCTTGCAGAATATCCGCACGCTGTGCGGCCTCCTCTGCCGATTCCTGCTGCGCCAGTTCGTCCAGAGCCGAAAAGACGCTTTCCTCCATCGCCGCATGTTTGGTGTTAAGCCGGACAATGGAGACCAGCATTTCAGCATTGGTGCGCGCTTCAGATTCACCGCGCTTCATCGCCTGAGCCACTTCCTGTTCCGCCTTGAGCGCCTCATCGGCTTCCGTGGCGCGGCGCGCAGCTTCGTCGTGCGCCCGGGCTTCTGCTGCCTGTCTGGCACGCTCGACCGCATTGCGTACATTGGCCGCCGACTGTTCGATTTTGAGACGCGACGCCTCCGCCCGCTGCTGCACTTCGGCAGCTTCGGCGCGCGCCCTTGCTTCCGCCTCGGCTTTTATTCTTGCCGCCTCCTGTTCAGCTTGCACGCGTGCGGCTTCCGCTTGTCTGGCAACGCGTTCGGCCTCTTCTCGCGCCCGTGCTTCAGCTGCGGCTTGCTGTCTGACTCGCTCCACTTCCTCGCGAGCACGTTCAGCCTCCTGTTCGGCTTTGGCACGCGCCGCTTCTGCCTCGCGGGCCAGGCGTTCGGTTTCCCGTTTGGCCTGCTCTGCGGCTTCGGCGCGAGCTCCCGCTTCGGCCTCGGCTTGCGCCCTTAATTTGGCCACTTCGGCTTCCAGCTTGGCCTTTTCCTGCGCGACAACCCTTGCCTTTGCTTCCGTCTCGGCTTTGACTTCAGCTGCATGCTGTTCGGCTTTATGGACAGCCTCCGACTCCGCTCTGGCATGACGCTCGGCCGCTACCCTTACACGCTCTTCCGCCTCGGCCCTCATTTTTACAGCGTCCTGCTCGGCTTTAATACGCGCTGCCTGTGCCTCACCGGCAAGGCGTTCGGCTTGCGCTTTGGCCGCGTCGGCTTCCAGTCTGGCCTGCGCTTCGACCATGGCGCGCGACTTGGCCTCTGCCTCGGCCTGCGCCTTTAATTTGGCCACTTCAGCTTCCAGCCGTGCTTTCTCTTCCCCGACAGCACGAGCCTCTGCTTCCGCCTCGGCTTTGATTTCAGCCGCACGCTGTTCGGCTTTGCGGGCCGCTTCCGCCGTCTCACGGGCCATGCGTTCCAGTTCCTGTTGCGTCTTTAATCTGGCCGCATCGGTTTCCAGCCTGGCTTGCGCTTCGGCCACAACACGCGACCTGGTTTCCGCCTCGGCCTGCGCCTTTAATTTGAGCACTTCAGCTTCCAGCCTGGCCTTCTCTTCCCCTACAGCACGGGCCTTTGCTTCCACCTCGGCTCTGACCTCGGCAGCGTGTTGTTCGGCTTTACGGGCCGCTTCCAATGCTTCTGCGGCGCGCTGCTTCGCCTCTTCGCGCTTACGGGCTTCCGCATCCGCTTCCAGTCTGGCTTGCGCTTCGGTCTCAGCACGCGACTTGGCTTCCGCTGCCGCCTTGGCGGCAGCAACCATCTGCACCCTGGCCGCCTCTTCCTCCAGCATGGCTTGCGTGGGCGCACGATAAGCTGCGGTAAAATCCAGCTCATCCTCTTCTTTAGCCGGTTTTTTAGGCGATGCAGCCGGTATATTTGGCGTGATCAGCTTCGATAAACTCGCAGCCCTGGCCTTGTCCTGAATAAAACCGCCTTTTGCCAATTCGATAAACATGTCTCCCAGCATGCCGCGCAGACTGGGCGAGGCACGCTTGATTATCTCAGCAACGGTGGCCGTTCCGTCCACCATCAATAAGGCGCGTTTGATGTCCTTGGACAAATGCGCAGTCCTGCTGCGCACTTCATCCTCGCCGCTGCTCGTTCTGACGAAAACAATTTTCTCACTCATGGTTTATTCCAACTGATAGCGGGCTCATGTTTTTTCATCCTGGAAAACGCAGTTGGAAAATTTCACACAACGCGTCAACAGCTTACAGGTTTTCGTAGGCGCGAATTCATTCGCGCGTACAGAAAAATCAACTGCGATTTTTAGGTTCATTCGTAATCAGTGTCCACGATCCCCATAACCCTCGTTATTGATGGATCTGCCATTGCCTGCCCTGCGTTTTTCCCACAAATTTACTCGACGCTTGAGCCCGTATCATCAATTCCCTCAGCGTTTAACGTCCAGCGCAGTCCTGCCGCTGATGCCACAATGGGCAAACGCTTATAGAAACTGCCGTTCAATTGCGAATGAACAACCAGATAATCGTGAAAACTCCATAACAGTCGCGGATTAGGCTTTGCATGCTGCGCCTCCCGCCAAAACTTGTTTAACGGCCCTTGAAAAGTCAGCCCCTTCATGTCGTACATGGCCTTTCCGCAGACTTTGACCGGCGCACCGTGAATGACAGCCGACAACCCCACCGTGCTATTGACGACAACCACACCGCGACTGTGATCCAACAGGGTGGGCAAATGCTGATCGTGGATGTAATAACACCTTCCCTGCAATCCAAGTTGCTTGATTCGTCCGGCGATCAAGGCTGCATAATCGCAATAACCGCGATCCATGGGGTGGTGCTTGATCACCAGAATCCCGCTTTGCGGGGCATGCCCGGCAAAGGATGTCATCACTTCATCAATAAAATGCGTAACCGTATCAAAATCCGAGTGTTTCACTACCTGGGCATCGTTATGCACCTGGAGCGGCACAAGAAAATAGCGCCCGGCGAACTTACCCCTGAGCAGTGCCGACACTCCCCGTTCCCTGACTGCGTAATATCCCTTGCGCCACAGGGAACGCACCCAGGGCAATCCTTCCAGCCAGCTGAGCGGACGATGATGACGGTAATGAGGAAAAAACGGTTTCAACAAGCCGGCGGCCAGGTAATACAGCATGGCCCAGTACGCGGCATAGCGGAATGTCTTGCCCAGCGACCGGGGTGCATCATGAGGGGGCGTGGGATTATTCAAATAAAAATTGGGCGCACGCGGAATGGATGAGTGCGCGTTAACACCGAATCGTTCCAGCGTGATGTAATACGGCCTGATATATCCTTCTTCGAATACGCCGATTTCAATCCCGCGACGGTGTGCAATCTCATGCGCCGAACTGTGTATGGGGCGACAATCGCCAAACAGCAGCACCATATCGACATGCAACTGATCGAGCAAAGCCTCAAAATAGGCAGGCCAGCGCTCGGGCTGACCGCGATAATTAAAAGCGTTTTCAGGATAGAACAACCAATCCCCGCCGTTAAAATTGACCTTGAATACCTGAGCGCCAGCCTGAGTTATATCCTGCGCCAGACGATGGAAAAACGGCCCAAGCGGGCCTTGCAGCAGCAACACCCGCTTACCTTTGAATATCGAAATACCGCCCTTGACCATGGTTTATATCGGCGCCGATGTCAAAATTCGTAGCGGACACCTGCCGCCATGAAATTCGAACCCACGCGCCTCGGCGCGATCAGCCCGTACACCCCTGAACGATGATGAACACGAGTAAGCAGCGACAGATTTTCAATCCCGCGCACACGCCATTCCAATTCAAGTAAAAGTAACAACTGCGTACGATAACGCCTCGCCGGATCTGCTTTCGAGCCATCTTCGTAGCTCGGATTGCCGAGAGCATGCGACAAACCGCCGCCAGCCTCGAAATTCACCCCCACCGGCCCCATTTTCAGATCGGGCGTTCTCAGCGTATAGGCGGCGCCGATCTCGGTATTACTCTGCAAACCACTGTGCTTGACCAGCACCACTTCATAACCCTGCCGGACAGAGGCGAGCGGCGTGTCCTGAAGAATTTCCAGACTCTGGCCCAGCGTATTGAGATTCTTGCCCAGCCCCAACGCGCTGAAATAAGACTTATCCCAATTAAAATTCCCGGAGGCGATACGTCCCGGCAAATCCGGGAGATTGTGATTGGCACCCTGCCCTGCGTAAATGGCGACTGAATCAAACACACGATCAGCGGAAGTTGTCTCCGCCCGGGCATCAACCACACTCAAGCCGGGCAACATAGCCAACAGGAGCAAAATCTGCCGCGCGCGCTGTCGCACCACTCCGTTATATCCATTTGATTCAATTGAAAAAACCATTATCAGACCCGCTCCCCTATAACATTCCATGTCACGCACAATCACTTTAATACACCCGGCTGATACTTAAATCCGGCGCAAGATTCTTCTCGCCAGAAATCTGTATGCACCACCCCACCATGGTATGGCGGATTTACCACTTTCCCGCCAGGCCAGCAATTCGTCCAGCGCCCGTTCCGGCGTTGTAAACCTGCCCGTCACACGGCTGACATAAGCAGGATACAAGACCAACGCCCCTGACACCAGTTCATCCAGCGACAATCGACGGACACGGCGCGCAACAGGCAGAATATCTTCGGTCAGCCCCCAGCCCGCATAGAAGGGCTGGCCATAACAAACCACTTTTTTACCGCGCAATAATGCCTCAAAACCGGCCAGTGATGTCAGCGTATGAACCTCGTCCACCAATGGCAAAAGTGTCCCCATACTAACATCCGCCAGCACTTCGTCGCACCAGAATGCGGCTTCAACTTCGCCCAAACCTTCGCGGCGCAGCCCGGCCACCACGTCCGGGTGAGGCTTATAGATCACATACGCACCCGTGTTGGCCTCGCGCACTGCACGCAACAAATCGAGATTACGACGAATCCCCGGCGCACCATAGGCCAGCGAAGCGTCCGACTCCACCTGCCCGGGCACCAGAATCACCCGCAATTTTTCACCCTCGCCCTCCGCCAGATGACTGCTGCAAGTGCAAGTTTCGGGCCGCCGCCAATTTGACGTTCCCACGTTGTATTTTGTCAGTCCATCCGCCACCAGACGTTCACGCAGAGCCTGCGCGCGGACAAGCAATTCACCGTCAAAACGGCTGCCCTGCAAGAGCGATTCCATATCCGACGGGCGCGTTGCATCGTAATAAATACCGCGCTGGTCCATCACCCACGACAAAGGGTGCACCAAGTCGGCGCCCAAGCCTACCGAGCGAATAAATCCGTCCTCCAGTCGCACGAGCGGTGCGCCCTCTGCCGACGAAACACCCGCCTTGCGCCCCCACAGCGCCCGCATTGCCCCGCCTGGTATTTGGCTCTCCCTGCGCACGAAGCGGACACGGCTGCCCTGAAAAAAACGCCGGACGATGCTCCTCTTGTATAACGTGAAGCCCACCGCATACACGATTGCGGGAAACCGGTTGCGCATTCGCCGTTGCAGCGCCATCCATTCGAGCACCCGCGCCACCTCGCAACACTTGCCTGTTTCCGGGTCGATATAGCGGGGATATTCCACCAGCGCCGCATGAACCAGATTTTCCAGCGACACCGGGCTGCGCCGCCCCGGCGCAGGTAATTCATCGCGAGTCAGCCCCCACCCTGCATAGAACGGCATGCCAAACGTGCGCACCGGCCTGCCCCACAACAATCCCTCGAAGCCCATCTGGGATGTCACCACATAGACGGCTTCGGCATGTTCGATCAACGAGGCCGGGTGCACATCTTCACCCAGCAATTGTATGCGCGATTCTTTTGCCAGAGCAGTAAGATCAAAATGGCCGCGCTTGCGCCCGGACATCACTTCGGGGTGCACCTTGAGCAATACTGTGCAGCCGGGGTATTCCTTCAGCGCCGCAGCCAACATACGCTGAAAACTGGCTTCATCAGCCATCCCGTAGCGGATCGAAGCATCGCCCCGCGTCTGGTCGGCCACCAGCACATAACGCGCCGGCAACTCGCCATCATATTCCCGCGCATGGTTGTATTTGGATACGCGCGCCGCCCGCCAGGCAGCTATCAAATTACGGGAAAGTTGCTCATCGGCATGGGCGGAGGCAACCAACAGCTCAAGGCGCGAAGGTGCGGTCGCATCGTAATAGATACCCAAATCATCGACAACGACAGAAAGCGGCGGCTCCTGATTTCCCAAACCCACCGAACGCAGAAAACCATCCTCCAGACGCAACAAGGGCAAACCGTGGCGATCAGCAAAATCAGACGCCCTCGAAGCGCTGGCCTTGCGCCCCCATGCGATCACTCCGCCGCATGAGGCCGCATCCCGCACAGACCAACGATGCGCCACCGGCGCTCCGAGCAGTTCGCCTAATCCGGGCAAATTGGCTACGGCGCGCGAAGTGGCGATTAGTGTGGCGGTATTCTTTCCAGACATTGGGGGGCGTACCTGCAAAATTTTATTACCCGCCCAAGCTCAGGCGTTCGCCCCAACCAGATCAGTCCAGTTGGCTGCGCTCTTGCCATGAACCACAAAAAACGGGTTGAGCGTGACAGACGGATCCGCGTAGGAAAGTGGCTCCCCGGTCAGGCGGATGACTCTTCCGCCCGCCTGTTCCACCACGCATTGCGCGGCAGCGGTATCCCACAATGAAGTTAACCCCAGCCTCGGATAGACATCGGCACTGCCCTCTGCCACCAGACAGAACTTCAGCGAACTGCCCATCGCGATCAACTCATGCGAACCCAGTCGCGCCAACAGCGCGGGCAGTGAATCTCCGGCATGAGAGCGACTTCCGACCACGCGCCATGAGGATCCTTCTGCATGCGTGGCGACATGAATGGCGGTGCGTGCGCCACCCGCCGCCACCTTGAATGCGCCCAAACCTTCCGCCGCCAGATAGGCCACATCGAGCACCGGCGCATAAACCACACCCAGCACGGGGCACCCGCCCTCGATCAGGGCGATATTGACCGTGAACTCGCCATTGCGCTTGATAAACTCCTTGGTGCCGTCCAGCGGGTCAACCAGCCAGTAGCTTCCCGATTCACCCATGCCGTGAAAGTCTTCCACCGCCTCTTCGGAGAGGATCGGCAGCAGCGGCAGCAAGCGGGAAAGACGCGCCGTGATAATCAAATGAGCAGCCTCGTCGGCCTCGGTCAGAGGCGACTTATCCTCCTTTTCCTGCACCGAAAAATCCCGGGCATAAATCGCCATGATCGCCGCCCCCGCCTCACGGGCGATTACCTCGATTTCCTCCAGTAGCCTCATCGTCACACCCATCATTGCCCCTCACCACTTCCAATCACGCCTCTTTCCTTCAGCAGGCTGATCACTTTTTCCACGCACTCATCCAGAGGCAGACTGCCTGTATCCACCAGCAATTCGGGATTTTCCGGCGCTTCGTAGGGAGACGAGATACCCGTAAAGTTTTTTATCTCCCCCGCGCGAGCACGTTTATAGAGTCCTTTTACATCCCGCTCTTCACATACCTCCAGCGGGCAGTAACAATAAATTTCAAGAAACTCGCCGTGCGGCATCAGCGAACGCACCCTTTTCCGATCAGAGCGAAAAGGGGAAATAAAGGCAGTGAGTGCAATGACGCCCGCCTCCAGAAACAACTTGCCCATCTCACCCACGCGACGAATGTTTTCGACACGATCTTCGTCAGAAAATCCCAGGTCGGAACAAAGCCCGTGGCGCACGTTATCGCCGTCAAAGGAAAAAGTGCGGCAAGCCAATTGGTGCAGACGCTCCTCAACGGCGTGAGCCAGCGTAGATTTACCGGCGCCGGACAAACCGGTGAACCACAACATCACGCTGCGATGACCATTCAAAGCCTCGCGGCGCTCACGTGTCACCGTGGCCTGATGCCAGACGACATTACTCGATTTCTTTTGCTCCATCTTTTTCCCCGAAAAAAATATCTTTTAAATCAATATATTGCACAACCACCCAAGCGGAAGGCAAGATAAAACCCATTACAATTTTTTCTGCTTCAGCATGCCTGAATAACCGCGTTGCGCCAGGTCAGCCATCGCTGCCAGACTCGACCCGGCATTATGCAACAAGCTCTGCCGCAACGGTTCATCACGGACAAGATTCAAAATAGCCGCCACCCAGGCCTCCTGCTCCAACTTGACGACCAATCCATCCACCCCGTGCCTGACCACCTCTGCACAGGCGCTATTCGATGAATAGATTCCCACTGCGCCACAACGGGTAAAATCGAAAAACTTGGTGTACGAGCGCGCCCGATTAAACGGCAAATCCAGCAGGGGGGCCAGGCCGATATGCCGTCCCGGCGCGGATAAAAAAGCCTGGTAGGCAGGCCACTTCATCGGATGCACCACATTGACACGCGACAATCCCCGATACAAACGATACACGTCCCCGCCACCGACGATCTCGAAAACCATCCGCTCATCGCAACGCAAAGCCTCTTCCATCACCGGGCGCAGCCAGCGAATTTCGGCATCATGCGAAGCCGAGCCGTGATAAAACACCCGACGCACATCGGCGGAATTCTCCACGGGTGAAGGCAACGCCAACACAGGATGCCACCCGGCATATTTCTTTTGCAGATAAGGCGTTGAGACCCACAACTCCGCCCCCTGACGTTGCAGCCAGTCGCGCCGCCAGGCAGCCAAGCGCAACAGCTTGAAGCGATAACGCCACGGCATTCCGGCGGAAGCGCCCACATCCAGCACATCGTCGTCCATGAAAAAAACCAACGCACTCAAGCGGGGGCGTACCGTCTCAATCAGCCTGGCCCACTCCGCCGACACATAACGCACAAAGACCACCGCCGCTCCCTCCAGATCGGCGGGTGCGGGTAAATCCGTAAAACCACAGCGCACCACCTGCAAGCCTGTGTGCAATACGGCAGGCAATACAAAATAATCCGTTGATGGATTGGCTTGCTCTTCGACCACATAAATCATGCTGCCGATCTCCGGGGAAAATTCGGATGCAGTCAGGCTTGCCATGGATTTTTCACTGCGGGTGCATGGCTCAGAGAAAAATCCGGGCGCTCATAACTAAGATTCGGGTTATAAAACGGGTCGTGACCCATCACCTTTTTCCATCGTTTACGCATATAAGCCGCTTCACGTTTTGCACGCCGTTTTTTTTCAGGGCTGGTATCCTTGCCGCGCGAAACCGACTCGTGATGATACAACTCCGCGTGCGGTGTCCACACCACCCGATAGCCCGCTTCCCGCACCCTCAAACAATAATCCACATCGTTGAAGGCCACCTTCAGGTGCTTCTCATCCAGCCCGCCCAGTTGCAGATAAACAGCTTTCCACGTTACCAGACACGCCGCCGTCACCGCTGACAATTCCTGCGCGACCATGGCACGATTGCAATAGCCGGGATCATCACGCCCGATAAACGAATGCAGGTGATTCGCGCACCCGCCGGGTCCTACGGTATCACCCGCATGCTGCACCCGGCCATCCGGGAAATACAGCTTCGCCCCCACCACCCCGACTGCGGGTTGCAATAAATGCCCCACCATCTCCTCCAGCCAGTCCGGCGAAATCACCTCGGTATCGTTGTTCAACAGGCACACTACCTCGCCCCGCGCTTCCCGTACCGCAAAATTGTTGATTGCCGAATAATTAAAGGGCTGATCGTAGCGCAACACCCTTACTTGCTCGTAGCAGGTAATTTCTTCCAGGTAAGCCAATGCATCCGAATCAGCACTCTGATTATCTACCACCAGAATTTCAAAGCATGGATAGCTGGTCTTTTCCAGCAAGCTCCCCACGCATCTGCGGATAAACTCCAGAGCATCCCGGGTCGGCACAATAATACTTACCAGCGGTGTGTCCGTCGGCAAGCGGTAGCGCACCCGCCGACATCCCGGCAATGTTTCAGATACTTGCGCATCGACCCCATTTCTCGCCAGATGCGAACGCACCGCCTCAACTTCCCACTGCGGCTCTTCTGGTTGTTGTCCCGCTTGTCGGTGCAACAATACCGCCGGAATATGCACGATGCGCTCGGCTGCGGCATCGCCCATTACATCCACTACCCTGAACAGTAAATCGTAACTACCGTACTTACAACAATCCATACTCAGACCGCCCGCTTGAGCAACCTCCCCCCCGCGCAACGCCACAGCATCCCCCACAAAATTTGTCGCGCGCAAATGTGTCAAAGACCAATCCGGCTTGAACCTGGGCTGACAACGCTGTCCATTTTCATCCAGCACATCATCGTCCGAATACAGCACAGCCGCCTCCGGCCTGTTCAGCGCCGCGCAAGCAAATTGATACAACGCATGAGGCGCGAGCACATCGCCAGCACGTACCAGCATCACCCACTCCTTGCTGCCAGCGAGCGTGGCATTGAATGGCTCCAGCCAGGCTGCCACTTGATCACGCGCAACATTATTCTGTAGTTCGGGTTTCAACCCGACATGTCGGGCTAAAGCCCGACCTACGTCCGATTCAAA
Organism: uncultured Gallionella sp.; assembly: GCA_964385275.1. Lineage (GTDB taxonomy): Bacteria > Pseudomonadota > Gammaproteobacteria > Burkholderiales > Gallionellaceae > Gallionella. Next base: position 21,859 of record CAYLOK010000030.1, read on the forward strand.
ATCGCTTGCGCACATGTCCAGCACAGTGCAAGAAAAATTGCGGAATAGCTGATGTTTGAGCGAATCCAACGTTATCTGAATAACCTCTGGTGACGCGCCATCCGCAAGCATCAATAAATTGAAATTTGGTTGCACACGCATCCGGCCAATGTGCCGAACCATGCACTGCAAGTCCTGATCTGTCAGTAAATCAAAACGCTGAATCCAGGTTGAATAGGGTATCGTTTCACGAAATTGAGTTGCAATACGATATGCGTCAGACAACTTAAAAAACAACATCCAACGCTGAAGACCCACTTTCTCCCGCTGAGCATCTGAAAGACGCCGCAGGGCGCCGATCGCCCTGTTAGCCATACGCAAGACACGTTCAAAGCGCCCCACCCGCCTGATGACCACCTTGGAAACATCCAGCGGTTCACCGCTGGCAAACAATAGTGTCAACCAGGTTATACCATCAGGCAGTTTGATTAGCTCGTGAACACGTCCATTCTGCAACACGGGGAATGTTGCCTCCAAAATGTTGCTGCCACATGCCTCGCCGCCCTGCAAACGAATATATTCATGCCGCTCATCTCGGTCAAGCTGAGTCTCGACAAGCACCCATCCATGAAAATCGCTCTTTATCATTTTTCTTAATCGCATTGCATAGTAGTTTGCCAAGTCTTACCAAACGCCTATCGTGACATTATCGCAGTGGCTTTCCCACTTTAAAACCAAGCATTTTCTGGTCACGTGGATGTCCCCATTCACCAATCAATCGCTCCGGCAGGCGTTAGCGTCACCATCGGAGCCATCCACTTGCTTCCACAACGAGGTGGGGTCAATTCAATTTAGAATCCGAGGGGGTGAGAAACACACCTCAAGGAATTTCCCGCATAATCGAAAACGCTGCAATTTTCTGATTCCTGGGGTGCTCCCAATCAATAAGCCGAACCTTCAAGCCTGCAATGCCCGCCATCCATGAGATTTCCTCTAATGAATAATGAAATGGATCAGCATCGTAATTCGTTACAACCCCACCCGGTTGATGTGTTAGCTTTTCCAAATTAGCCGAAGTGGGAGATTGAAAAAATGTTGAGAAATAAATACCATCTGAACGCAGGTTTTTTCTTACCATACATAGGCATCGGATAATTATATTCATTGGTAGGTGAGTAAAGAGAGAAACTGAAACCATGAAATCAAAGGACTCTCCAAATTTACCCAGCCTGAATTGGTCATCAATCAACAACGTTGGGCATTTGCCCTCTAACTTAGCATCCTTGATTTCAAAAGTACCAGCCTGGATGAGTGACTCATTAACGTCTAACCCATAATAGTTGCCTGACTCAAGATAAGAAACATAATGAACGCCGCCCCTCATGCACCCGCATCCGATATCCAATAGCTTATGGGTCGGCAATAATCCTTGCGACTTGAGAAAGTTAAACTGTAGCAACCCTACTTCTTCCCACAAGCCACCAACAAAACTCCTGTGCATCTTATTATTAATGTTTTGTGGGGTTAACTCATTCCCGTAGGAATTGACACCTTTCATAGCGTTGGTTTGTGTATTGGGCACTATTGTTTCCTCTGTATTTACTAAGGTTGATGGCATTGCCTGTACTCGTTATACCTATTTTTTGAGCCAAGAACTGCAATCCCAGCCGAGCAACTTCTCTAATACGTGAATTTCAATTTCAAATAACTTTATTAATTGTTCTCTCTCTTCCTCTGAGAGCCTGCTGGTATATTGTCCCACATGTATACGCTCGTCGCTTTGGGTGTGAAGTTGTTCTATCCCCAAGAAGGAGCAAACCTTTCCTAATGTGCAATTTGGATGATCATTTAACTCTTCGCTTTTTAGAAATAAAGTTTGCTCTTTTGGAAAGAAATGCCAAATCCTACGGATTTGTTCAGTATAAAATCCCCTGTCGATATAAGAGCAATAGCGGTGCTGCACTGGGAGTGCGCTACGACATCGCTCTCTTTCGGAGAAAATAGCTTCAATGAATGGAAGATGCTCACGCCCACAAATCCTCTCCATGTTCCAGTTAGAAAAAGCACGTTCGATGGGATTACGCAATATGAGTATCCACTTCATTTCGGAGTTGTATTCCCAAATTCTTCTAGGAGCTGGGTACCAATACATATATATGGGAGTGGATTCCCCCAGGAGTCGAGAGTTTACCAAGCCACTATCAAAATTAGCATGATAGGCAGCGTAATCTACTGGGGAAGCAGAAAAGTGTGATTCCTTGTCAAAGAAATGAAGCTCTTTGTGTTTTGCCATCAATATGGACGGATGCCCACGAAGATAAGTATCAAGGGCAGACGTCCCTCCCTTTTGAGCGCCTCCAATTACGAAGTTTACTTTGATTGTCATTAGTCCCTCCCTTTTTTTAGGGAGTCCGCATCTTTCTATCTACCGTAGTTGTCTTCATAACGCTGAATGTCGTCTTCGCCCAGATAATCACCGATCTGTATTTCCACGATGTGCAACGGCACACTACCGTGATTTTCCAAACGATGTTTGGCACCTATCGGTATATAGGTGCTTTGGTTTTTGTACACGGAGATAACTTCGTCACCACGAGTGACCGTCGCCGTACCCGACACAACGACCCAGTGCTCTGAACGGTGTGCATGACTTTGCAAGCTGAGGCGGGCACCGGGTGCGACTTCAATGCGTTTTAGCTTGAAACCTTCCGGGTCTTCCTCTAGTACCGTGTAATTACCCCACGGGCGATTCACTTTTATGTGAAAGATATGCTCGGTCGCGCCCTTTTCATGTAGCGCATCAACCACCTCGCGCACTCGCTGAGTCTGGTCACTCTTTGAGATCAAAACTGCATCTGCTGTCTCGATCACGCACAGATCTTCTACTCCAATGGCGGTGACCAGGCGCTTCTCTGCCCGTATCAAACTATTCTTGCAATCCACCGTGATGACGTTACCCAGCAACGCATTGCCATTCGCGTCTTTGGGTGATATTTCATGCACTGCCTGCCAACTACCGACGTCGTTCCAGCCAATATCACATGGGATGAGAGAAACGTGATCTGATTTCTCCAACACGCCGTAGTCTATGGAAATAGATGGCATAGTTGCAAAATTCTTTTTCACCGCCTGTTGGAAAGTTGCACCTGCATGGCTTTCAGTAAGTATGGTTTGTGCGATGTGATACACATCTGGCAAGTACTTTTGTATTTCGGCAAGAATCACTGAAGCACGCCATACAAACATACCGGAATTCCAGTAATAACCGCCTTCTTCGAGGAATTGCTCGGCAGTTGCATGGTCGGGTTTTTCAGTAAATCGCTCGACCTCATATACTTGCTCATCATCGCCTCGATGTGCCTTGATGTAACCGAAGCCGGTGTCAGGTCGGGTAGGCTGAATACCGAAGGTGACCAATTTACCGCTTTGCGCCGCCTGAATGGCGATATCCAGATGCGCGCGGAAACGTGCCGCACCTTCGATGATGTGGTCTGCCGGCAGCACGACCATGACCGGATCAGAACCATCCGCCATAAGGTAGATTGCTGCCAAGGCAATAGCGGGGGCCGTGTTGCGACCGATAGGTTCATACAACGCTTGATAGGGTAATAGCGCATGATATGCCTCACCCTTTGCATGCGCATCTTGCGTAACAATCAATACGCTTTCGGCATTGATAGTCGGAGACAAGCGATCAATGGTGGTTTGCAACAATGTCGCCTCACCATCCAATGCCAGGAATTGCTTTGGCAGATGTTGTCTCGATAACGGCCACAATCGACTTCCGCTTCCTCCTGCCAAAATTACGGCATATACCTTATCCATACGCATTTCCGTTACGCCTCTGTATCCAGCAAGTTGAAGCATTTGAACACAACAACAAATAAGGTCATTAATTAAAGAACCCGGATGCTTCGTTCAGGCGTGCGATCTTTCCAGCATTTCAACAACCCTACGTTCTTGCTGGCATATCCCATCATTTGAGTTGGTGTGATAAATCGCCCATCTATTAAAGCATCATTGACATCCTGAAGCATTATGGCAAAACGTTTGTCATCTTCGGAATCTATTGAGTAATTGTGACCAAATCCTCTATTGATGAATCTTTCAACAATTCCACCGAAGGCATAAAAGTGGCTAAAGTGGAATTGTCTCATCATTATCGGCAAAATATCCTGTGAGCGGATGCCCTCAAAACTACCAGACGAAAAATCAGTGTTGGGGAATTCAGCAAAAGATTTATTGCTCCTGTGGTTGAATTTATACAGATTTGGCATGCCATTCCAAATTACATCAACGATACCCTTAGCTTCTGGCCAAGCTTGGTGACCATTTTTCCCAATCATGTCGCGAACCATAATGACACCATCGTGAGTCAAAGCATCAAACAATTTTTGGAATAAAACCTCAAGATCCAAGATGTGATGAAGAATTTGATTGGCAACCACGAAATCAACTCCCGGTTCGATCTCCTCTTGGTTTAAATCCGCACAAATAAAACACACATTTTCCGATAATAATTTCGAATTGGCAGAGAGATTGCTTGCATTCACCAAATCTTTCGAAAGTTCGTATCCTTCGATAAGAAAGTTTGATATTCCCCTATCTTTAAGATGGCAGCCAAGAGCCAGTTCGATTTCTCCATCTCCGCTGCCAATGCTCACGATACGAATCGTCTTATTTGTTGCTTTAGCTTTTTGGCTTATTGGTTTCGCGTAAAAATCGGTTGGGCCATGTGTATTAAATATCATCTCAACTCGTGGCTTCAAATAACTTTCAGATAACCAATTAACCATCGGCGGCAACTGGTTAAAGTTTGTTTTCTGATTTTGAAAGAATTGTGATTCTTTCGCAACGCGTTGCGCATAATTATCCATTTTGTTCATACTTTAAACCTGTGCATATTGTGGGTTAATTGACTAAAACACTCGATTTTCATGCGCCAAATCTAATGCTTATCGCAATACTTCATATAAGCGGTTTTCTAGCCAAAAAGATGATTTGATCTGCAAGACCCAAGTATCCAAAATCAGATCCCCAGTATAGTAATACCTCCGCTTTTTCAAATCCCATCTCGGCAAGGCTGCCTAGCATGTCCCAACCAAAATGGTAATAACATAGGCATCCATTGGAGTTAATTGGATCGCCGTGATACTCCGGCGGTAGCAGGTGTGTCACCGCTCCGTCTTCCCCGACTGTTGCGCGCACTACAGTAGATTCATTTTGTATGATGAAAGGCACACTAAATAAAATTTGTCCGCCAGGTTTCAAGCATCTCAAACACTCTGCAAATCCTTTTCGATAATCCGGGACATGCTCCAAGACATCGAAGGATAAAATAAAATCGAAGGAGCTATCTGGAAAAGTTAACTCTGTAACACTTTCATTTCTTATCCCTTTGCCGTTTGTCTGGCCAAATGACACTTCGCCACCCAAATATTCACTTCCTATGGTCGAAGGATAGTTTTCTTTAACAAGCTGGAACAGGCCGGTGGTCTGCTCAGTCATGTAAATCAAAGCATTTTGTGTTGGTAAACATTCCTGCTGAAAAATATGAATTGAGGCTCGGATTCGGTTGTTAAAACAGCAACCGGGACATACTAGGCTCTCACGCCAATTGGGTTTTACGTTACCGCTGGCGTTCGGCGGAAGTGCCACTTTGAAATCTGTTTTCTCACCACAAACAAAACAGTTACCAGACACCGAAAAGGTATGCTGCGTCTGCTCGAATTTAGTCATGTATTGTTTTCTAGCTTGGTGCAGCTCTTTGGCTGCACGGCAGTACTTCATATATTCTGAATACGATGATATGTGCCGTATTGCTATCTGGCTTGAATCCAGTCTTTGTTGAAAATTCTGTTTCATTTCTTTATCCATAATATAAGAAAAGGCCTGCCACCAGAATCTGTGTTGCCAGCCCTCTCTTGTTTTCAAACCAAGCCAACTTGCAAAGCATTGAACACGCATTAAATGTCGAATGACGATTGCCAACGAAATATTACGGCGTAGGGTGATACAAATAGTCTGGTGTTGACGACACACCAAAATGTTTTCGGTTGCTACCCCGCACCTGTGGCCATTGCATAACAGCTCGTATCGTAACATTGTTTTGCCGAAGAGCAGCGAGCAAAGCTTGATACATTTCTTGGTCAGCATAGTAAGTTTCTTGTATGAGAAATTCTGGCGCATCCAAGCCTTTATCATTCGCCTCCCTTGTGAGGTTAGATATTGCCACCCCAACTCTGGATGGTTCCACATAAAGATCCACTGCATAGTCCGTGGGAAGCGGCCCAACAGCGCGCAGCGTGTCGATCAGCCGCCCCAAACGCCCAGGTGCATAGGCTATAGAAAAACCGTATGAATTATCAGCACCGAACTCAGTGGTGTATTCTTGCCACATACGTCGGGTATACTCAGGACACTGTACGCAACCCGGAGCAGTTAGCCCCCCAAGCTCTGCCCCAAGATCGAAGACCACACGTGGAGTATTATTGACTTTAAGGCTGACAGCTGTTGATCGGATCAAAGACCAGTTTTCTTGAAACAATGACTCATTCCAAGACTTCCATTCTTTAGGCCAGTTTTTACCCATCGGCGCGAAGCGAATCTGAACCTCATCAAATCCCAACTTTGCTGCAAGCTGTAAAAACGAAACCAGGTTGTCAACTACGCCGGGTGAAAAAACACCGCCACTGCTATCTAGCAGAAACCCCTTGCAATCCATGTGTTTTTCAAGCCTTGTGTGCCAAAGAAGAAGGGCTACTTTTCGCTGTCCGCTAGCCCTAAGACTACTCAAGTCTTTATAGGTCTTATCGCGATTAGCCTGAAGAAGGCATGCTGGGGTCTTGAATATCTCTTTGTCTTTCCAATCTGCTTCAGTGTTAAGCCTATCTAATTTCAAATCGGTAACGACATAGTTTGATCCGCCCCACTCCGAGATGCCATCCGCTATAACAGCGCACGGAAATAGGCCTGCAAGAAACAGTATAAAATACCGAAGAAACAGTAAACGGCTATAAAAAACTTTCAAAATCGACCTCCATTAAATTTGATTTACCACTTAATTTATCGGCATATGTCGTGCAGGTGCTATTCCTATTTGATGTCCAAATTCATTGAATGTAACAGGCCCAGCTTCCGTAAGCCTTTCCACATACCCCCTTAAAAGGCAAACATCCCGGTAGTACTTGGAGCTGGATATTTGTTGCTCTATTTTATTAAATTGAGCATCTCTGGCAATCTGTCTATCAGTGCTTACACCCGATGGTGAGTCAATCATCTTTGGATCGCCTCGCACCTTTGATTTATTCATATGTAGATGGTAGTCAAACTGTTTTTCATCCAAGGGGATTTCAACATACTCCATCAATTGGCCAACGGCATCTCTTGGATTGGCAGTTATATACTCATAGCTAATAAGCAAGCCGTTGCAATGTTCAGCGAGTGAAAGCATACGAAATACCGACCTAAGACTGCGCACCGCCCAAGCATCAAATGTTGCTGTTGATATGAGCGCCTCCGAGACACCCCACCACTTTACTCTCGCTTCAATTTCGGACAAATAGATATGAAATGGATCCCTGAGCAACACAATAAACTTTTTACTGCATGATGAATCAGCCGAATCAAACAATCTTTTCATCCGCTGAACGTACGCTGGCTTAGTAGATGTTTCCTTAACCAGCAAGACACTTTTGTTCGCCTCGTAATCATGCGGAAATACATCATAAAAATTAGCAATATTCACATTGTCTATTCTGTGTCCTTTTCTGGCATTCCAAGGCTCGTAAACACAGTTGATGTCAGGATGCGCAGAGAATATCGAGGTAAGAAGAGTCGTACCCGAGCGTGGCAAACCAATCAAACCGACAAATTTTTTCGGGGGCGCAATACTTACGCTACACTTTCGGTTGTAATTGGTTTTTAAATATCCAGGGATAGCCTCATGAGGCTTAGTCGCGCAAAAAACAAAAATTCCTGGTTGAGGCGCATTAACAATTCCGTACCTTGCTGATATCAAGTAAGTAAACTTCACATCTTCAAAGCCTATTGTTTTAGCATCTTCAACAATTTCCCAGCTCGGTATTGTGTATACCAGGGAACCATTTTCTGGATCAATTGGGTTGGCATGATATTGTGGCGGCAGTAAATGATGTATCTTTCCGTCTTCCCCTAATTTTGTCCGCACTTGGTTCAATGACTGATTATGTAAGAACTGGAATGCGGACACCATAATTCCACCTGGTTTAAGTACTCTGAAAATCTCCCTTAAACACTTGCCAATATCCGGTTGATGAGTCAGCGCTTCTGTGCTGTAGAAAACATCGAAACTTGACGACTCAAATTCCATGTTGGCTAGATCAAGATGCCTGATCGGAAAGAGCCGCTGCCTATCATCTAGTGTCGGTAAATATTCCGTACCGACAAAGAAAGGGAATTTGTAACTAATAATTCTTGCCGCAGTAGTTAGTGCCTCAGCGGAAAGAATTCGAGGTTTCTTGCGTTGCTCTTCAGTTAATAAATCAAAACTTAACTCTAAGGCGAACAAGCCAGCACGCTTTCTACTATTCAAGCCGTTACACGAAATACTTTCCCTTGGATTATTGTCGTCAATTAACAGCTCAGATGGATCGCGATGCGTGCGTGTCAGTGGTTCATCTATTCCGTTCTTTTTTATTTCCTCAATACATTCCTCGCGCAAAGCATTGAAATGTTTTCTGTTGGCTGTGGACCATTTTATCCAGTCGTCGTAGCTTCTAAAATCAATCTGTAGCTCTGCCATTTCGTAATTCGCTTTCTTTTTTCAATTTACTGAGGTTATCAATACAACCTCCATGCCCATTTATTGCAGCCAATTATTCGCTATCATATTTGTGCATACCTAACCATTTCAATGGTAACAACCCGCTTGAGCTTGTCTCAAATGGTTTCGATTACATTGAGAAGCTTTGATCTAACCGCATCAACTGAGAAGTTATCCTTGAAGTGTTTGTATCCCGCACTGGATAACAGATCCCACAACTCATTATTTTCATGAATACGAATGATGGCGTCTGCCAATTCATCGGGCTTGTCTGCTACGAGAATATTTATGCCATTCGCAAACCCGCCGCCCTCGACAGCTACCGTAGTTGCAACTACGGGTACGCCATAACTCAGACTTGAGATTACCTTCCCCTTTAGGCCTGCCCCATAGCGAAGTGGAGCAACCGATAGGCGAATTTCGCTGAAGAATTCCTCCAAGTCCGCTACAAAGCCACGAACGACAATCCCCGGTCGCGCCAGCGCTTTGATTTCGGCTGGCATATTCGAACCGACAATCACAAACTGACCTGAAAAACCACGTGCCTGAAGACGCGGCATGACTTCAGCAACAAACCACTGCACTGCATCAACATTGGGAATATGTTCGAATCCACCCACAAAAACTACGTCTCGCCGCTGCTCAAAAGCGTTGATGCTTGGAGGAGGCGTCTCACGCACAATCGGGATTTCGAACAACTTGGCATCCGGCACGAGTTCTTTGAGTAGCCCCATTTCGAACTGGCTGAGAACAATAGTAGCGTCAGCCTTACGAATCAAATCAAGTTCGATTTTTTTCATACGTTTAGCAGAAAGTTTTTTTTCTTTGTCCCCAGTAAGCTCTGCCTCTCTTTCCAAGCGCAAAAAGTGGAGGTCAACCGTATCGAAGATAATTTTTGCTTGGGGAGCTCGACTACGCACCAAGTCATAAACGGTCGCTGCTACAGGCGCACGATAGATCAATACATAATCTAGTGACGCTCCCGTAGCGCTCAGTATCTGATCGAACGACACCCAATAGGGAGCATAGAGTACCTGCACACCGATACGCTGAAGCTCAGCACTGTAGTGACCAACATGCACAAGATTTTCAGGCGCAAATATTACGTGATAACCATACGATTTGAGAATACGTAAGTATTGAAAAGTATCCATGGAGCCTGAGTCACGATCAGGCATTGGTGTGCGTGCGTCAATGACGAGTATAGTGCCCTTGCTGCTGCGATGGACTGGCAGGCACTTAGAATCGGCAATACCATAATCAGCAATAGTTTCTGCCCATCGTTGACGGAATGTTTCTCCATTTACAACTTGGTATCGTTTTACTCCCGCCGTTAAGTCTGTGCCTGAGCTTACTCCCTCAAAATGGATAAGTTGGGAAAGCGGTTGCACAGCAACACGCTTGCCGGCCCGCCTCACCTGAAAGGCCAAGTCGGTGTCTTCGTAATAGGCCATTTCATAGCGCTCATCAAATCCTCCAAGCGTTTTCCAGAGCTCGGTTGAAATGGCGATTGAAGCGCCAGACACATAATCACTATCTCGTAAATAGCAATATTCAGGCTTTCGTGGGTCGTCGAAACGACCATAATTCCAACCTGAACCATCTGCAAAAACAAAACCGCCGGATTCTTGCAAGCGACCATCCGAAAATATCAATTTCGAACCTATCATTCCTATGTCTGGATTGGCATCAAGCGATTCCACAAGATGGTCAAGCCAGCCCGGCAACACGTAAGTATCGTTATTCAGAAATGTCAGTATTCGCCCCTTGGCATGAAGGGCGGCTTCGTTACAATTGCGAAGAAAGCCAACATTATTTGCTGTGCGAACATGATGAATATTTGGCAATCCTTGCGCAAAGAAAGCAAGTGTGGCATCACTGGAACAATCATCGGCCACGATCAGTTCATATGTATATTTTGTGTTGCACGACAATACAGAATGCAAGCAAGCCAGAGTAAAACGAACCTGATTGTAAACCGGCACAATGATAGAAACGTCTGGATGGTTTGGTACTGGGAAAGATTCCGCCAAAACAGAAACCATCCCTGCCAATTTTTCCAAATCAACATCGGCAGGACGTGCAAGGTCAAGGTCAGGGTTTAAGGGTAGACGAAATCGCTGCATGTTGGCAACGATTCGACTGCGTTCGTTCAGTCCAAATTCATCGTAGAGGAAGTCATTCAATCTTTGGGTCGGCGGCTCAGCATCCGGCGGTATGGTGAGGCACTCCAGAATTTTTCCCTCATATTCATCCTGCAATGGCGGTATGGGTAGTTCACATCCAGCCTGGTTAAGCAATACAAGTTCATAGTCAGCCCAGCTTGCAAAATGCACGAGCGGATTCTCTCCGCTTGCCTTGACCTCAAGGTGCATTTTCCGGTATGCATCGACACTGAAATCGGCAGCTGGATCACGCAACCCAGAAGCGCCGCATGTTAAAAAATGATACAGCGGATTAATGCCCGCCGCCAGGATCTCGGGGTTTTCATTCAAATAATAGTCAGTGTCGAAATGTCGATGCGGCTGAAAAGGTAGTAAAGCACCATATCTCATGTAGTGCTCAAGAGGGCTCATGCCTAACCCTTTAAGTTCGGGAAAGATTTTGAGATAGGCAGAAGCATCAAATAGCCAGTGCGGACGCCGCCCTTCTAAACCACCATATTTGATGTAGTGGAGCAATGGATTGATTCCTGCTGCCGCCACATCCGGATAAAGACGAATGTAAAGATTGGCATCAAACAGTGGGTGCGGAGAACGTCTTTCCTTGGCTCCAAAACATAAATAGTGATAGAGCGGATTAATGCCTCTTCGGGCCACATCCGGGTTTCGCTCTAGGTACCAAAAGCCATCAAATAATGGATGCGGGTTGCCCCCCGGCTCTGTGAGTTTCGCCAGATAATGATCGATTGGGTTGGTCAAACCACCAATTAATTCGGGATATACGGAACAGTAATAATCCAAGTCAAACAAGCCGGATTGGATTATTACTCTTCTCTGCAACATATACCTTGGGTTGCCAATTCGTAACTTTCCGAACACATTCCTAACGCTTCGCAACGACATTTCCATCCTGGTCAATCTGAGAATTGCACTTTTTAGCTGATGCTCTCTAAGCATTGTTATGGATCTGGTCACTTTGACCTTTGACAATAGACTCATCAGAGGTTTTTGAATATCCAGCATTTTCTCTCCTCACACATTAGATGATTTTGTTGATTTCTTCGATTGTGTTTTTCGCTTGCTCCAAAGCAAACAGTAATTTTTCTACTAAAGCCTGTGCGTTCTGCTGCTGCTCATGCAATTCTTCTATTTCTCGCGTTAGCAGTTCAGCGTGCCGCTCCTTGTCTTCGAATGCGGCGGCCAGTTCCGTGTGCAACTTGCGCTCGGCACCAACGGTCTGTTCGTAATTTGTCAGCTGCGACTGTGCGTGCTTCTGCTGCTGCTCATGCAATTCTTCTATTTCTCGCGTTAGCAGTTCAGCGTGCC
>CAYLOK010000031.1:0-32570 GCA_964385275.1 uncultured Gallionella sp.
GCTCCGACTGTCCACTTTGCCGTGGACTGGCTGTCCAGTTTGCGTGGAATACGCATAAAGGCGCTGGATTCCGGGTCAAGCCCGGAATGACGAGGTAAACATGAGTACGGAGACAAGACGGTTTATGCGCTTACTTGTATTCTTCGATCTTCCGGTTGTCACCAAGGCCGAACGCCGCGCCTATACCCTGTTCCGCCGTTTTCTCATCAATGACGGCTACGACATGATTCAGTTCTCGATCTATGGCCGCATACTGAATGGCAACGACGCCCTGGAAAAACACATGAAAAGATTGGTGAACAGCCTGCCACCGGAAGGCTCGGTACGCTGTTTGACTGTGACTGAAAAGCAATTTGCCAGCATGAAAATGCTGGTCGGCTTACCACTTTTTCAGGAAAAAGCACTCAAAGCCAATCAAATGCTGCTGTTTTAAAAGCTTTTTTCAAGCAGAACGCCCGCCCAGACTAGGCTGGGCGGGCGTTTGCGTGAGAGCTATTGTAATGCATCCGGGGTGAGAGAGGGAGCTACAACTGCGCGCCCTGCTGGCGCTTATGTCGTCCGATTGTAATGCATCCGGGGTGAGAGAGGGAGCTACAACAAGTCGCGAGGCGGCCAAATCAATTCAATCATTGTAATGCATCCGGGGTGAGAGAGGGAGCTACAACCAGGAAACGTGCGGGAAACACGGTGAATTTATTGTAATGCATCCGGGGTGAGAGAGGGAGCTACAACTTTGAAGAGAATGCCCCACGAGGGGGCATCTCGTCAAAGTGGCGCTTCGCGCGGTTTGGCAAGGTAAGGTTTTCTCGACTGCTGCCACTACCAATCTGGATGCAAGCCTCACCACTTTTAAACCGCCACGCCCTTTTCGTCGAACATTCCCTCAAACAGTACAGAGCTGAGATAACGTTCACCCGAGTCGGGCAGGATGACGACGATGGTCTTGCCCGCATTCTCTGAACGTTTGGCCTGTCGTACAGCCGCAGCGACCGCCGCACCGGAGGAGATGCCTGACAAAATCCCTTCTTCCTGTGCAAGACGGCGCGCGTACAACACGGCCTCTTCATTGCTGACCTGCTCGATCTCGTCCACCAGTGACAGGTCAAGTGTATCCGGCACAAACCCGGCTCCGATGCCCTGAATCTTGTGAGGACCGGGTTTGAGCGGTTCGCCAGCGCGCATTTGCGACAATACAGGACTGGCAGACGGCTCAACGGCCACGGAAGTGATGGCTTTGCCTTTGGTGTTCTTGATAAAGCGTGAAATACCCGTGATCGTGCCGCCCGTACCCACGCCTGAGATGAGAATATCAATCTTGCCATCGGTATCGTTCCAGATTTCCGGGCCTGTGGTCAGTTCGTGTATAGCCGGGTTAGCCGGATTTTTGAATTGATGCAGCAAGACGTATTTTTCAGGTTCGGAGGCGGCAATTTCCTCTGCTTTGGCAATTGCACCATTCATGCCCTTGGCCCCTTCCGTGAGCACCAGTGTGGCGCCGTAGGCCACAAGCAGTTTGCGCCGTTCGATACTCATGGTGTCCGGCATGGTCAGCGTGAGAGGGATGCCGCGTGCTGCGGCCACGAAGGCCAGTGCTATGCCTGTGTTTCCGCTGGTCGGTTCAATCAGATGCTTGCCTGGCCCGAGCAAGCCGCGACGCCCCGCGTCGGTAATCATCGCGGCGCCGATACGACATTTTACGGAATACCCTGGATTGCGCCCTTCAATCTTGGCCAGTATTATTGTCGGCGCTCCGTCTGCTATTCGGTTGAGACGCACCATGGGAGTACGCCCGACGGAAAGTGAATTGTCTTCAAACCAGTTCGACATGCTGCCTCCTGCAAAAGTTAAGGTCATTCCACCACGACAACCAGCGACTTACGACTGCATTCCCTGACGCATAATAGCAAAAAGCCGGAATAATCCGGCTTTTTGTTTAACACATATAACTCAACTCTTGTTACTCAGCATCAACCACAGTGGCGTCAGCCGGGCGGTCCATCAGTTCTACCAGTGCCATCGGCGCGTTGTCGCCTTGACGAAAACCGAATTTCAGAACGCGCAAATAACCGCCGTTGCGTGTTGCATAGCGTGGGCCCAGCTCTTCAAACAGTTTGGTAACCATTTCGCGGTCACGCAGACGGGCAAAAGCCAGACGACGATTAGCCAGAGTGGGTGTCTTGCCCAGCGTCAGGATAGGTTCTGCAACGCGACGCAGTTCCTTGGCCTTAGGCAGGGTAGTCTTGATGACTTCGTGACGCAACAGGGAAACTGTCATGTTACGGAACATTGCCAGACGGTGACTGCTGGTACGGTTGAGTTTTCTTAAACCTAAACGGTGACGCATAATTTGCCTCTCTTAACTTCTGTTATTCCACTGCGTAGAGCGGACATCTTTAATTGTTGCGCTGCTTAAGCAACAGCGACCGGCCAGTTTTCCAGCTTCATACCAAGCGACAAATTGTGCTCGGCAAGAACCTGTTTAATTTCATTCAATGACTTGCGACCCAGATTAGGGGTGCGCAGCAAATCGTTTTCGGTATATTGAATCAGATCGCCAATGTAATGAATGCTTTGCGCCTTGAGACAATTTGAAGAACGTGGAGTCAGTTCGAGATCATCGACAGGGCGCAGCAGGATAGGGTCAACCTGTGGCACATGTTCTTTTTCTACAACTGGCTCAGTACCTTCCAGAGCAGCAAAAACCGAGAATTGGTCAACGAGAATTCGCGCAGCATTACGAATCGCCTGTTCCGGGTCAATCGCGCCGTTTGTTTCAATTGACATGATCAACTTATCAAGGTCGGTGCGTTGCTCAACGCGTGCGCTTTCAACAGCATAGCTGACACGGCTGACCGGGCTAAACGAAGCATCCAGCGCAATATGGCCCACTGCACGAGTTTCATTCGGCAACTGACGCGAAATCGCTGAGACATAACCACGACCTTGCTCGACTTTAATCTGCATATCCAGCTTGCCGCCGGCGGTCAGATGTGCAATCACATGGTCAGGATTCAAAACTTCGACATCTGCATTAGCACTGATATCCGCCGCAGTTACAACGCCGTAGCCTTCCTTTTTAAGGGTCAGTACCACTTCCTTGATACCGTGCAAACGCAGTACAACGCCCTTCAGGTTCAACAGAATGTCGACGACATCTTCCTGCACGCCATCAATCGTTGCGTACTCATGCAAAACCCCTGCCATCTTGACTTCAGTAGGTGCAGCACCCGCCATCGAAGAAAGCAAAATACGACGCAAAGCATTGCCCAAAGTATGGCCAAAACCGCGCTCAAAAGGCTCCATGACCACTTTAGCCTGGGTCTCGGATATCTTTTGAACGTCAATAATGCGAGGCTTCAAAAAATCATTGTTATACATAAGCTACTCCGCGTGGATTACTTGGAATACAACTCAACCACGAGATGCTCGTTGATGGTTGCAGGCAGTTCAGCACGTTGTGGGTTGGCTTTGAATGTACCCTTGAATGCCTTTGTATCCATTTCGATCCATTCAGGGAAACCGCGTTGCTCAGCAGCAGCGATAGCCGCCTTGATACGAAGTTGCGCCTTGGACTTGTCAGCCACTTCAACCACGTCACCAGGACGCACTTGGTAGGATGGAATGTTTACACGCTTGCCGTTTACCAGCAGGCCATTATGGCGAACTACCTGACGCGCTTCAGCACGCGATGCGCCAAAACCCATACGGTACGTCACATTGTCCAGACGGGATTCCAACAATTGCAGCAGCGATTCACCGGTAATACCGCGCGAGGCTTCCGCTTTCTTGTAGGTCAAACGGAATTGACGCTCAAGTACGCCGTAGATACGACGAACTTTTTGCTTTTCACGCAACTGACCACCGTACTCGGACAAACGGGTATTACGGCGCTGGCCGTGCTGACCAGGCGGATAGGCGCGACGCTCAACCGCACACTTGTCGGTAAAGCATTTCTCACCCTTCAGAAACAGTTTTTCGCCTTCGCGACGGCACTTACGGCACTTTGCATCAAGATTTCTAGCCAAGATCAACTCCTAATATATTAGATACGACGCTTTTTCGGCGGACGGCAACCGTTATGCGGCACCGGCGTGATATCGGAAATGCTAGTGATCTTGAAACCAGCTGCATTCAATGCACGCACTGTAGACTCACGACCTGGACCTGGGCCCTTGATGCGCACTTCAATATTCTTAACACCACATTCTGCAGCTGATTTGCCAACAACTTCGGCAGCAACCTGAGCAGCAAAAGGAGTACTTTTACGCGACCCTTTAAAACCATTCGCGCCACTTGTTGACCATGCCAGCGCATTGCCCTGACGGTCCGTAATAGTTACGATGGTATTGTTAAAAGAGGCGTGAACGTGGGCAATTCCTTCGACCACATTCTTTTTTACTTTTTTACGCACTTTCGTGCTTGGCTTAGCCATAATTAAATCCTCTAATGCGTTAAAGCAAACTTACTTCTTTGAGCCGGAAACAGCTTTGCGCGGACCTTTACGCGTGCGCGCATTGGTGCGAGTACGCTGCCCGCGACATGGCAGACCACGACGATGGCGCACACCGCGATAGCAACCCAAATCCATCAGACGCTTGATGTTCATCGTCGTTTCACGACGAAGATCACCCTCAACGGTGAATTTGGCGACTTCTTCGCGCAACTTTTCTACTTCTGCGTCAGTCAAGTCTTTCATCTTGACGCTAGGAGTGATACCAGCTGCTGCGCAAATGCCTTGCGAGCGAACTCGTCCGATACCATAAATTGCAGTCAAAGCAATTACAGCGTGTTGATGGTTTGGGATATTTACCCCTGCAATACGTGCCATGCAGCTACCCTATCTTTAAAAAACGAAAATTATATCATCAAAAACCAAAGTTAAGAAATTAACCTTGGCGTTGCTTGTGACGTGGCTCAGTGCAAATTACACGCACAACACGTTTACGAATAACGATCTTGCAGTTACGGCAGATCTTTTTTACTGATGCTTGAACTCTCATTTGCTTCTCCTAACTTGTTAACTATTTGGCGCGGAACACAATTCGCGCTCTGCTCAGATCATATGGAGTCAACTCCACAGTCACCTTGTCTCCAGGCAGAATGCGAATATAGTGCATACGCATTTTGCCGGAAATATGACCTAGAACAACATGACCGTTTTCCAGTTTGATTCGGAAAGTTGCATTTGGCAACGATTCCTCTATCTCACCTTGCATCTGAATTACATCTTCTTTTGCCATTAGCGTGACAACCCACCTTTAAAATTAGCCTTTTTCAGCAAACTATCATATTGGTGCGTCATCAAATACGACTGCACTTGCGCCATGAAATCCATGGTTACAACAACCAGAATCAACAGCGAAGTTCCACCGAAATAAAACGGCACATTCCACTTAACAACCAGAAACTCCGGCAACAGACAAACCAGCGTAATGTAAATCGCACCTATCAGCGTTAACCGCAACATGATCTTTTCAACATAGCGGGCAGTTTGTTCGCCCGGACGTATCCCAGGTAAAAAAGCACCGCTTTTCTTCAGGTTATCCGCTGTTTCCTTTGGGCTAAATACCAAAGCCGTATAGAAAAAACAGAAAAACAGAATTGCTGCAGCATACGTTAATACATAAATCGGCTGCCCTGGAGAGAGCATCTGGCTAACATCCTTGAGCCAACCCATCCCTTGCGAATTGCCGAACCAGCCTGCAATCGTCGCCGGAAACAAAATCATGCTTGAAGCAAAAATGGGAGGAATAACACCCGCCATATTTAACTTCAACGGCAAATGAGAACTTTGACCGCCGTAAACCTTGTTTCCTACCTGACGCTTGGCATAGTTCACCAATATCTTGCGCTGACCACGTTCAACAAACACAACCAACGCAGTCACAGCAATTGCGCCAACAAACAGGAACAAGACCAAGGGTATAGAGAAAGCACCCGTACGAGCCAACTCCAGAGTACTGCCGATCGCACTGGGCAATCCCGCCGCAATCCCCGCGAAGATAATCAAAGAGATACCATTACCCAAGCCACGCTCAGTAATCTGCTCTCCCAACCACATCAGGAACATTGTTCCTGACACCAACGTGATCATGGTTGTCAGTTGAAACATCGAACCAGGATGCAGAACCAACCCGGGTTGCGACTGCAAAGCTATTGATATACCGAATGACTGAAAAAAGGCCAGACCCAAAGTGCCATATCGAGTGTATTGAGTTATCTTGCGACGACCCGCTTCACCCTCTTTCTTCAACTGCTCAAGATAGGGTACGGCAATAGATGCCAACTGCATGATGATCGAAGCTGAAATGTACGGCATGATACCCAAGGCAAACAGGGAGAACCGCGACAGCGCCCCACCCGAAAACATGTTGAACATGCCCAGGATTCCGTTCGTTTGCGTCTTGAATAATTCAGCCAGTACCACCGGGTCAATGCCAGGCACGGGTATATAAGTACCAATGCGGAACACGATCAATGCACCCAGCAAAAACCAAAGACGCTGGCTTAAATCACCGTATTTTGCTTTAGGTACATTCTTGGCAACTGTGCTCACAAATAACCTTCTACTCTGCGATGCTGCCGCCAGCGGCTTCAATCGCTGCACGGGCACCCTTGGTAACCAGCAAGCCCTGCAATTTCACTGCACGGGCAATCTCGCCACAAAGAAACACCTTAGCGGACAACGCACCAGCGCGAACAATACCTGCTTGTTTCAGAGCCAACAGATCAATTGCTTCTACCGGCAACTTTTCCAGATCAGACAAACGCACTTCAACAGTGTCATTGCGAGTCAAGGAAACGAAACCACGCTTTGGCAAACGACGCTGCAAAGGCATTTGACCGCCTTCAAATCCAACTTTATGGAAACCGCCGGCTCGCGATTTTTGACCCTTGTGACCACGGCCACATGTCTTGCCCAAACCTGAACCGATACCACGCCCAACACGACGCTTGGCGTGCTTGGCACCTGGTGCTGCTTGAATAGTATTAAGTTGCATTATTAGGCCTCGTATTTAACCAAGTAAAACACTTTGTTAATCATGCCACGAACACAAGGAGTGTCTTCCAGTTGCACGGTGTGATTGATACGACGCAGACCCAAGCCGCGAATAGTATCGCGATGTGATTGCTTAGTGCCAATCACGCTTTTAATCTGTGTCACTTTAATAGTTTTGGCTTGTGTCATTTCTTACCCCAAAATTTCGTCAAGATTCTTGCCGCGCTTGGCAGCAATCTCGGACGGTGCATTCAATGCGCGAAGACCATTCAAAGTTGCGCGAACAACGTTGTACGGGTTGCTTGAACCCAGGCATTTAGCTGAAACATCACGTACACCAACCGCTTCAAACACTGCACGCATCGCGCCACCGGCGATAATCCCGGTACCCTCAACCGCAGGCCGCATCAAAACCTTGGCAGCACCATGCTTACCAACAACAGCGTGGTGCAAAGTGCCATTCTTCAGGTTTACTTTAAACAGGTTACGGCGCGCCTCTTCCATTGCTTTTTGCACAGCAACAGGAACTTCTTTGGACTTACCCTTACCCATCGAAATACGACCATCACCATCGCCGACAACAGCCAGCGCAGCAAATCCCATGATACGACCACCCTTAACAACCTTGGTGACACGATTCACAGCGATCATTTTTTCGATCATGCCATCATCGCGAGCTTGTTGTTGCATTTTTCCTTGCGGCTTAGCCATTGCTCAACTCCAATTAAAACTGCAGACCATGTTCACGCGCAGCTTCTGCCAACGCCTTAACACGACCGTGATAACGATTACCGGAACGATCAAAGGCGACCTGAGCAATACCAGCACTCTTAGCCTTCTCAGCGATACGTTGACCAACGACAGCCGCAGCCGCCTTGTTTCCGCCATTTGCCAAATCTTTTTGTACATCAGCTTCCAGGCTGGATGCACTCGCAAGAATTTTGCCACCGCAAGCAGAAATAATCTGCGCGTAGATATGCAAATTGGTGCGGTGAATGGCCAAACGTACGGTTCTTTTTTCAGCAATACGGGCACGGGTTTTGCGTGCTCTGCGCTGACGAGATGCTTTTTTATTCAACATATCCGCCTCAATTATTTCTTCTTGGTTTCTTTCATGATCACCACTTCGTCACTATAACGAACGCCCTTGCCCTTATAGGGCTCTGGAGAACGGAAAGCACGAATTTCTGCGGCGACCTGCCCTACGCGCTGTTTGTCAGCACCCTTCAAAACCACTTCGGTTTGAGTAGGTGTTGTCACGACAACGCCCTCTGGCATCACGTAAGCGACTGGATGGGAAAATCCCAGTGTCAGGTTCAGCGTATCACCGACTGCTTGCGCACGGTAACCCACCCCAACCAGAAGCAATTTACGTTCAAAACCTTTACTGACACCTTGCACCATATTAGCCAGCAGCGCACGGATTGTTCCAGACATTGCATTTGACTGCTTGGAAGTGCTGACAGCTGAACACATCAGGCTATCGCCCTCATGAACAACTTTGACATCGGCAGTCAAAACACGCTTAAGAACACCCAACGGGCCTTTAACTGTTATTTCATTCGCAACCATCGCGAATTCTACATCGCTTGGTACAATGACAGGATTCTTGGCAACTCTAGACATATTTACCTCCTTACGCGACTACGCACAACACTTCGCCACCAATACCATTGGCGCGCGCTTTGCGGTCGGTCATCAAACCCTTCGAAGTGGAAACAATCGCAATACCCAGACCATTCATGACCTTGGGAATATCATTGTTACCCTTGTAAATACGCAATCCTGGACGACTGATGCGCTGAATCTTTTCGATTACCGGACGACCACTGTAATACTTCAAACCGATTTGCAAAGTAGCCTTACCTGGCTCACCCTGCTCGATTTTGAAGCCATCAACATAGCCCTCTTCTTTCAAGACCTCAGCGATTGCGACCTTCAATTTTGAAGACGGCATAGATACGGTGGCCTTTTCAGCCATTTGCGCATTACGAATGCGCGTCAACATATCGGAGATTGGATCATTCATGCTCATAATTATTACTCCTACCAGCTAGCCTTAACGATCCCGGGAATCTCACCACGCATCGCAAATTCACGAACCTTGATGCGACCCAAGCCAAACTTCCTAAACGTTCCGCGAGGGCGGCCCGTCAAAGCGCAGCGATTACGCAAGCGCACTGGGCTGGAATCTCGGGGCAACGCTTGAAGCTTAAGCCTTGCAGCTGCGCGATCTTCGTCGCTCAGATTCAAATTGGATATTGCTGCAAACAATTCGGCGCGTTTTGCCGCATATTTCTTTACGGTATCGCGACGCTTTTGCTCACGGTTAATCAATGACATCTTAGCCATTAGTAATCCCTCATTTCTTTAATGGGAGTTTGAAAGCCAACAACAAAGCCCTGGCCTCTTCGTCAGTCTTCGCGGAAGTCGTGATAGTAATATTCATACCACGCAGAGCATCAATCTTTTCATATTCAATTTCAGGAAAAATGATCTGCTCTTTAACGCCCATGTTGTAATTACCACGACCATCAAAAGACTTCCCGGAAATACCGCGAAAATCGCGAATTCGAGGAATTGCAACAGAAATCAGACGATCCAGAAAGTCATACATACGCTCTTTGCGCAATGTAACCTTACAGCCCACCGGATAACCTTCACGAATCTTGAATCCGGCAATGGATTTTTTAGACATCGTGACTATCGGCTTTTGACCAGCAATCTTTTGCATGTCGCCAACTGCGAAATCCATAACCTTCTTGTCAGCAACCGCTTCACCAACACCCATATTCAGAGTGATCTTTTCGATACGCGGCACTTCCATGACGGACTTATAACCAAACTGAGCTATAAGATCTTTGGTAACCTTATCCTTGTACATCTCATACAAACGAGCCATGCCCTATACCCCTTAAGCGTCAACAACTTCGCCGTTGGATTTGAACACACGAACCTTGCGTCCATCTTCCAGCGTTTTAATACCGACTCGATCACCCTTATTCGCCGCAGCATTAAACAAAGCCACATTTGATATATGAATTTTCGCTTCTTTTTCGACGATACCGCCAGAAACACCCTTAACCGGATTTGGCTTCTGATGTTTTTTGACTTTATTGACACCACCAACCAACAAATATTCACCAAGCACGCGCAGCACATTGCCGCGATTACCCTTGTCTTTGCCGGCGATTACAATTACGTCATCGTTCTTTTTAATCTTACGCATGATTTTCCTCGAATCTACCTGTTAACGCTAAAGCACTTCAGGCGCAAGCGAAACGATTTTCATAAACTTTTCTGTACGCAGCTCACGAGTTACCGGCCCAAAGATACGAGTGCCAATAGGTTCAAGCTTGGCATTCAACAACACAGCAGCGTTGCCATCAAACTTCACCAGCGAACCATCGGAACGACGTACACCCTTAGCAGTACGAACCACTACAGCATTGTAGACTTCGCCCTTCTTTACACGACCACGCGGAGCCGCATCGCGAATACTTACCTTGATAACATCACCAACGGAAGCATAACGACGCTTGGAACCGCCCAACACCTTGATGCACATTACGGAACGTGCGCCAGTATTGTCAGCCACATCTAAAACAGACTGCATTTGTATCATTATTTAATCTCCAACTTTTTCCGCCAACAGCGGCCAGTTTTGGAACCCGTTCGGGTTAAGGTCGCCATCAGCGGCGATGAAACTAAGCCGCTTATTATATGCAAATTAGGAAAACTTGCAAGCTGAAATTTCAATTAACTGCAAAATACCGTTACGCAGCTTTAACAACACGCCACGCTTTGGTTTTTGCAAGAGGACGACACTCTTCAATCGTAACAACATCGCCGGTGTGACACTCATTGGCTTCATCATGTGCGTGATATTTCTTTGACACACGAATGATTTTACCCAGCAACGGATGTTTTACTTTACGCTCGATCAAAACGGTAACCGTCTTGTCCATTTTGTCACTTGTGACAGTACCAGTCAGGGTACGTTTAAGTTTAGCTTCGCTCATCACTGTGCACCCTTCTGCTTCATTACGGTTTTAATACGCGCAATATCACGACGAACCTTACGCATTTCGCTGGTCTTGGTCATTTGTTGCGTTGCGACTTGCATACGCAGGCCGAATTGAGCCCTGGTCAAAGACAGCAGATCTTGCTGCAACTCCGACACTGACTTGGTCTTAAGTTCACTAGCCTTCATGATTATTCACCTACCTGTCTAACGACGAACACAGTCGCAAGCGGCAACTTTGCAGATGCCAACTTAAACGCTTCACGTGCCAATGCTTCATCAACACCATCCATCTCGTACAACATTTTGCCCGGTTGAATCTCGGCAACGTAGTACTCAGGATTACCCTTACCATTACCCATACGGACTTCAGCAGGCTTTTTGGAGATCGGCTTATCCGGGAATACACGGATCCAGATACGACCACCGCGCTTGATATGACGAGTCATTGCGCGACGTGCGGCTTCAATTTGACGCGCAGTCAAACGACCACGTGCAACCGACTTCAGGCCAAATTCACCAAAACTAACCTTGTTACCACGTGTGGCAATACCGGTGTTGCGGCCTTTTTGTTCCTTGCGGTACTTTCTTCTAGCTGGCTGTAGCATGCTTAGCTCCTGGCTTTTTTACTCGTTTTTCCGGCTCGGCAGCAGCTGGTGCAGCAACTTCCTGACCGATATCACCCTTGAAAACCCAAACCTTGACACCGATGATGCCGTAGGTTGTTTTGGCTTCAGAAGTGCCATAGTCGATATCTGCGCGCAGTGTATGCAATGGCACACGGCCTTCGCGATACCACTCGGTACGAGCAATTTCAATACCGTTCAGACGACCTGCGCTCATAATCTTGATGCCTAGGGCGCCCAGACGCATTGCGTTTTGCATCGAACGCTTCATTGCACGACGGAACATGATGCGCTTTTCCAATTGAGCAGTGATGTTATCTGCGATCAGTTGAGCATCAATTTCCGGCTTGCGAACTTCTTCAATAGCCAGATCAACAGACTGAAGCCCCATGCGCTTGCGCAACTCTGCGCGCAACAGTTCAATATCTTCACCCTTTTTCCCGATAACCATCCCGGGGCGAGCAGTGTAAATAGTTACTTTTGCACTTTTTGCCGGACGCTCGATGATGATTTTGGAAACCATCGCTGAAGCCAGCTTCTTTTTCAAGAATGCACGAACCTCGATGTCCTTAAGCAACATATCAGAGAAGTTGGCGCTGTTTGCATACCACTTAGAATCCCAGTTCTTGCGAACGCTTAACCGGAAACCGGTTGGGTGAATTTTCTGTCCCATAATTTATCCTCAGGCTCCGACGCTAACAGTGATATGACAGGTCTGTTTTTCGATCTTGTTGCCACGACCCTTCGCACGAGCCATAAAACGCTTGAGCGAAGATGCCTTGTCAACATAAATGACCTTAACTTTCAGCTCATCAATGTCTGCACCATCATTGTGCTCGGCATTAGCGATTGCAGAATCAAGGGCTTTCTTGATGATTCCGGCACCCTTTTTAGGGCTAAAATTCAAGATGTTGAGCGCTTGCGCAACCGGCAAACCGCGAATCTGATCCGCAACCAGGCGAGCCTTTTGCGCGGAGAGGTGAATGTTTTTTGCAACTGCAGTAGTCGTAGTCATCATGCCTCCCTTATCTCTTAACTGCTTTTTTATCAGCAGCATGACCCTTGAAGGTGCGAGTCAGGGAAAACTCACCCAACTTATGACCAACCATGTTTTCAGAAACGTACACCGGAATATGCTGCTTACCGTTGTGTACAGCAATCGTCAACCCGACAAACTCAGGCAACACCGTGGAACGGCGAGACCAGGTTTTTACCGGGCGCTTATCATTGGTTGCGCGTACTGCCTCAATCTTCTTGAGCAGATGTGCATCAACAAATGGACCTTTTTTAACGGAACGTGCCATGTTTACTTACCCCTTAAGCCTTAAAACGACGACGCACGATCATACCGTCTGTGCGCTTGTTTCGACGAGTACGGAAGCCCTTAGCCGGCACACCCCACGGGCTGACCGGATGACGACCAGCTGCAGTCTTACCTTCACCACCACCGTGCGGGTGATCTACCGGGTTCATGACCACACCGCGAACGGTCGGACGAACACCGCGCCAACGCATCGCACCCGCTTTACCGATGGAACGCAGGCTGTGCTCAGAGTTACCCACTTCGCCCAATGTCGCTTTGCAATCGATATGCACCTTGCGGATTTCGCCGGAACGCAAACGCAACTGCGCATAACTACCATCACGCGCCAACAACTGCACTGAAGTACCGGCGGAGCGAGCCAACTGCGCGCCCTTGCCTGGCAGCATCTCGATGCAATGAATGGTCGAGCCAACCGGAATATTACGCAACGGCATTGCATTACCAGTCTTGATCGGCGCTTCGGAACCACTGATCAAAGCAGCACCCGCAGAAATACCCTTGGGAGCAATGATGTAGCGACGTTCGCCATCGACATACAGCAACAGCGCGATATTGGCACTACGGTTTGGATCGTATTCCAGACGCTCAACCGTACAAGGAATACCATCCTTGTTGCGCTTGAAATCAATCAGGCGGTAATGCTGCTTATGCCCGCCACCCATATGACGGGTAGTAATATGGCCATTATTGTTACGACCGGCCGTTTTGGTTTGCTTTTCCAGCAAAGCAGCAACCGGCTTGCCTTTATGCAACTCTTTGTTTACAACGCGCAAAACTGCACGCTGCCCGGGAGTTGTTGGTTTTAGTTTAATCAGTGCCATGATAATTATCCCTGCTCGCTTACAGCGAAGTTAATTTCCTGACCGGAAGCCAAACAAACGTAGGCTTTCTTCCAGTTATTGCGACGACCGATGAATCGACCTGTGCGCTTAACCTTGCCCTTGACAGATGCAACTTGCACACTGTCAACTTTAACGTTGAACATGAATTCAACCGCCGCCTTGATCTCCGGCTTGGTCGCATCAGTCGCTACGCGAAATATCACCTGCTCATACTTGTCGGCAACATAAGTTGCCTTTTCCGAGATTTGAGGAGCGATCAACACTTTCATCAAACGCTCTTGACTAAATGACTGTGCACTCATGCGAACATCTCCTCAATTTTAGCTACCGCACCACGTGTCACAACAACACTTGGAAAGCGAACCAGACTAACAGGGTCAGCCTGATAAGCCTCCAGAACCAGCACGTTAGGCAGATTACGCGAAGACAGGTAAAGATTTTCATCCATGCTGTCAGTGATAATCAACACACGACCAGCACCCAAACCCAAACCGTTAATCTTCTGCGCCAGAAGCTTGGTCTTAGGCGAATCTACAGTCAAATCATCCACGACGACCAGACGATTTTCAGATACCAGCCTGGACAGAATCGCAGCAAAACCTGCGCGATACATCTTGCGGTTTACTTTTTGAGTGTAGTTTTCTTCGCCCGTATTCGGGAAAATCTTACCACCACCACGCCAGATCGGGCTTGACGCCATACCTGCACGAGCGCGACCTGTACCTTTTTGGGCAAAAGGCTTACGAGTGCTCTTGGCAATCTCGCAACGACTCTTTTGCTTGCTGTTACCAGAGCGCGCATTCGCCTGATAAGCTGTAACCAACTGATGAACCAGATCCTCGTTGTACACACGACCGAACACTTCGTCGGAAGCCTTCAGATTCGAGGCAGACTGACCTTGAGCATTAATGACTTTAAGTTCCATTACGCACCTACCTTCACTGCGGGACGCACGATAATGCTGCTGTTTGTGCAGCCGGGAACAGCGCCTTTAACCAACAGCAATTGACGAGCAACGTCAACACGCACGATTTGTAGATTTTGAACCGTTCTTTGCACATCGCCGAGATGGCCGGTCATGCGCTTGCCCGGAAACACGCGACCAGGATCCTGCGCCATACCGATAGAGCCAGGTACGTTATGCGACTTGGAGTTACCGTGAGATGCGCGACCGGATTTAAAGTGGTGACGCTTGATCGTACCGGCATAACCCTTACCTTTAGAGGTGCCGGTTACATCAACGAGCTGACCAACTTGAAACATCTCAACGCTGACCGTAGAGCCCAATTGAAGATCATTCAATTGCTCAGGCGAAACAGTAAATTCCTTCAACCTACTCCCGGCTTCAACGCCTGCCTTGGCATAATGCCCTGCGGCTGCGCTGCTCACACGACTTGCGCGACGTACACCGTATGCCAATTGCACAGCGGTATAACCATCACTAGCCACGGATTTAACCTGAGTAACACGATTATTGGACACTTCCAGCACAGTTACCGGCAACGATGAACCGTCTTCGGTAAAAACGCGGGTCATGCCAATCTTGCGACCGACAAGTCCTAGACTCATTTTAATTTCCTCTTGTTAAGGGGCCAACTACAATTGGTTAGCCGATTATTTACTACATTAAAAACAGCCGGCGGCTTGCAGCTTGTAGCGATTCGACTTCGCTACCAGCAACTGGCTACAGGCTATTTAAATTACTGCAACTTGATTTCAACGTCCACGCCAGCCGGCAGATCAAGCTTCATCAATGCATCAACAGTCTTGTCGGTTGGATCAACAATGTCCATCAAGCGAAGGTGGGTACGGATTTCAAACTGATCACGCGAAGTCTTGTTAACGTGAGGGGAACGCAAAACGTCAAAACGCTCAATCTTGGTAGGCAATGGCACCGGGCCATTTACCACTGCGCCAGTGCGCTTTGCTGTTTCAACAATACGGGCGGCAGATTGATCTATCAAACGATAATCAAACGCTTTAAGGCGAATGCGAATTTTTTGACTTTGCATAAATTTTCTCTTGCTTATTGCGGCAATACCGCTAATTAAAGAACAAACTCACTTGAACACATTCAAGTGAGGGGGCGCATTGTATGCGTACTAAAACAAACATGCAAGCAATAATGCGAGAAGGGAGAAGAGAAAAGGGAGAAGGGTCAAACCCTTCCCTCTTACCCCCTCACCCTTCACATTCTTTTACTCGATGACTTTTGCAACCACACCCGCGCCAACGGTACGGCCACCTTCGCGAATCGCGAAGCGCAGACCTTCTTCCATGGCGATCGGGTTGATCAGCGCAACAGTGATGCTGACGTTGTCGCCTGGCATAACCATTTCAGTACCTGCCGGCAATTCAACTGCGCCGGTCACGTCGGTGGTACGGAAGTAGAACTGCGGACGGTAGCCCTGGAAGAATGGCGTATGACGACCACCTTCATCCTTGCCCAGCACGTAGATTTCAGCGGTGAACTTGGTGTGCGGCTTGATTGAACCCGGCTTGCACAACACTTGACCACGCTCAACTTCTTCGCGCTTGGTGCCGCGCAACAGTACACCCACGTTGTCGCCGGCCTGACCCTGATCGAGCAGCTTGCGGAACATTTCCACGCCGGTACAAGTCGTCTTCAAAGTTGGCTTGATACCCACGATTTCGATTTCTTCGCCAACTTTAACGATGCCGCGCTCGATACGACCGGTTACAACGGTGCCGCGACCGGAGATCGAGAATACGTCTTCAACCGGCATCAGGAATGCGCCGTCGATTGCACGTTCCGGGGTAGGAATGTAAGAATCCAGTGCATCAGCCAAACGCAGAATCGCCGGTTCGCCGATTTCGGATTGATCGCCCTTGATTGCCAGCATCGCAGAACCCTTGATGATAGGCACGTCGTCGCCGGGGAAGTCGTACTTGGACAACAATTCGCGAACTTCCATTTCAACCAGTTCAAGCAACTCTTCGTCGTCAACCATGTCGCACTTGTTCAGGAACACGACGATGTAAGGTACGCCAACCTGGCGCGCCAGCAAGATGTGCTCGCGAGTCTGAGGCATCGGGCCGTCAGCTGCGGAACAAACCAGAATCGCGCCGTCCATCTGCGCAGCGCCGGTAATCATGTTTTTTACATAGTCGGCGTGGCCCGGGCAGTCAACGTGTGCATAGTGACGGTTGGCTGTCTCGTATTCGACGTGAGCGGTGTTGATGGTAATGCCGCGCGCCTTTTCTTCCGGCGCTGCATCGATCTGGTCGTAAGCCTTGGCTTCGCCACCAAACTTCTTGCACAACACCATGGTGATTGCCGCTGTCAATGTGGTCTTGCCGTGATCGACGTGGCCAATTGTACCGACGTTGACGTGGGGTTTTGTGCGTTCAAATTTGCTCTTTGCCATGATCTACCTCTATCTAATAGTTATCTTTTAACAACAGTTATAAGTCGCTAGACGCTAGTCGTTAGTTTGCCTGTCCGCTTCGCGGCATCAGCTTTAACTATTGACTAACGTCTAATGATCAGCGACTGTTTTTACTTCTTGTTCATAATCGCTTCAGCGATATTTTTCGGCGCTTCGGTGTAATGTTTGAATTCCATCGTGTAAGTCGCACGACCCTGCGTTGCTGAACGCAGCGCAGTCGAATAACCAAACATTTCCGACAATGGCACCTCAGCCTTCACAGACTTACCGCCACCAACCATGTCATCCATACCCTGAACCATACCGCGACGTGAAGACAGATCGCCCATCACTGTACCGGTGTAGTCTTCCGGTGTTTCAACCTCAACCGACATCATCGGCTCCAGCAGCACCGGACTTGCCTTACGCATACCATCCTTGAACGCCATGGAAGCCGCCATTTTAAATGCGTTTTCGTTGGAGTCCACGTCATGGTAGGAACCGTCGAACAGGGTGACCTTAACGTCCACAACCGGGAAGCCAGCCATAACACCATTCGGCAATGACTCACGCAGACCCTTTTCAACTGCCGGGATATATTCGCGAGGAACCGTACCGCCCTTGATCGCATCGATGAACTCAAAGCCCTTACCCGCTTCATTTGGCTCCATCGTAATCCAAACGTGGCCATACTGACCGCGACCACCGGTTTGCTTGGCGTATTTGCCTTCAACTTCAACTTTCTTGCGGATCGCTTCACGGTAGGCAACCTGAGGTGCGCCAACATTTGCTTCAACGCCGAATTCGCGCTTCATGCGATCAACCAGAATCTCAAGGTGCAATTCACCCATACCAGACATAATGGTCTGGCCCGACTCTTCGTCGGTACGTACTCGGAAAGAAGGATCTTCAGCCGCCAGACGACCCAGCGCCAGACCCATTTTCTCCTGATCAACTTTGGTCTTAGGCTCAACCGCCACGTGGATTACAGGCTCAGGAAACACCATACGTTCGAGAATGATCGGATTGTTGATATCGCACAACGATTCTCCGGTAGTCACTTCCTTCAGACCGATACAAGCAGCGATATCGCCCGCAAGAATTTCATCGACTTCAAGGCGTTCGTTAGCGTGCATCTGAACGATACGACCAATACGCTCTTTCTTGCCGCGAACAGAGTTGTAAACGGTATCACCCTTCTTGAGGACGCCTGAATATACACGAACGAAAGTCAACTGACCTACGAACGGATCCGTCATCAGCTTGAACGCCAACGCCGAGAAACTCTCACTGTCATCCGCCTTACGTGTAATCGCTTCGCCCTCTTCGGTCTCACCCTTGACATCAGGAATATCAACCGGCGACGGCATAAACATAATAACGGCATCCAACATACGCTGAACGCCCTTATTCTTGAATGCCGAACCGCACAGCATAGGCTGAATTTCGCAAGCAATGGTACGAGTACGCAGACCCAGAATAATTTCTTCCTCAGTCAACTCACCATTCTCAAGATAGTTATTCATCAACTCTTCAGAAGCCTCGGCAGCCGTCTCAACCATCTTTGCGCGCCATTCGGCTGCGACCTCAAGCAAATCAGCCGGGATTTCACGATAGTCAAACTTCATACCCTGAGAAGCTTCATCCCAGTAGATAGCACGCATCTTAATCAGGTCAACTACACCCTCAAACTTCTCTTCAGCACCGATAGGAACAACGATCGGCACGGGGTTGGCGCGCAGGCGAGTAGCCATCTGCTCCACAACCTTGAAGAAATTCGCGCCCTGGCGATCCATCTTATTGACGAATGCCAGACGCGGCACTTTGTATTTATTAGCCTGACGCCATACGGTTTCAGACTGTGGCTGCACACCGCCCACCGCGCAATAGACCATACAAGCGCCATCCAACACACGCATGGAACGCTCAACTTCAATCGTGAAGTCAACGTGACCTGGAGTATCGATAATGTTAAAGCGGTGTTCATCGTACTGCTTTTCCATGCCCTTCCAGAAACAGGTTGTCGCAGCAGAAGTAATCGTGATACCACGCTCCTGCTCCTGCTCCATCCAATCCATGGTTGCCGCGCCGTCATGCACTTCACCGATCTTATGACTTACACCGGTATAGAACAAAATACGCTCAGTTGTCGTTGTTTTACCCGCATCGATGTGCGCGCTGATACCAATATTGCGATAACGGTTAATGGGTGTTTTACGAGCCACGATGAATACCTAACTATAAGTCTGATTAGTGATGCGAAATTAGAAACGGAAATGCGAGAACGCCTTGTTGGCTTCAGCCATACGATGAACCTCTTCACGCTTCTTCACCGCACCGCCGCGACCTTCGGACGCATCAATCAATTCACCCGCCAGACGCATACCCATGGACTTCTCACCGCGCTTGCGCGCCGCTTCGCGCAACCAGCGCATAGACAAAGCCATACGACGTGAAGGACGAACCTCAACTGGAACCTGGTAGTTTGCACCGCCAACGCGACGACTTTTAACCTCAACCTGAGGCTTGGCATTGTTCAATGCGAGATTGAAAATCTCGATTGCATCCTTGCCGGTCTTCTTGCCAACCTGCTCAAGAGCGCCGTACAAAATGCGCTCAGCAACAGATTTCTTGCCGGCCGTCATCAACACGTTTACGAATTTTGACAAATCCTGATTGCCGAACTTTGGATCAGGCAGGACTTCACGTTTGGGTACTTCTCTGCGTCTTGGCATATCAACCTCAAATAAATTGCTTAAAAATTACAGCCCCGGAAAATTATTTCTTGGGACGCTTGGTTCCGTACTTGGAACGAGATTGCTTACGATCTTTCACGCCAGCCGTATCCAAACTACCGCGAACCATGTGATAACGCACACCCGGCAAGTCTTTTACACGGCCGCCGCGCAACAGCACAACCGAGTGCTCCTGCAAGTTATGGCCTTCACCGCCGATATAACTGATTACCTCAAAGCCATTGGTCAAACGAACCTTGGCCACTTTACGCAACGCAGAGTTTGGCTTCTTGGGTGTTGTGGTGTACACACGAGTACACACACCACGCTTTTGTGGGGAGCTGCCAAGCGCTGGCACTTTGCTCTTTTCTACGATTGCGACACGCGGCTTGCGGATCAACTGATTAATGGTTGGCATTATCTACACATCCTAAAATAATTTCAAAATTCCGTTAAAAACTAAATAAAAACAAAAGCATACCGTCGCAGCAGGCCTTATATCACCTACCGCGACGGTAAAAGGGTTGCAGATTCTAGTCAGAAACAACCTCGCTGTCAAGCAACTCGCCAGAAGCGACTGTATCTGACACCTGTATATCACGCCCTGCCGCAATATCGATACCCAGACGTTGCTTGCGCCGCACATTGTGGTAAGCCATTCCCGTTCCGGCCGGAATCAAACGGCCCACGATAACGTTTTCCTTCAAGCCGCGCAGCTCGTCGCGTTTTCCCATAATCGCGGCTTCTGTCAGGACACGTGTGGTCTCCTGGAAGGAAGCTGCCGAGATGAACGAATCGGTAGACAAGGATGCTTTGGTAATACCCAACAGCATGAACTCAAATGTTGCCGGGGTTTTATCCGCAGCGATCATTTTTTCATTTTCTTCCAGCAAATCAGCACGCTCTACCTGCTCTCCAACGATGAAACGCGTATCGCCCACTTCTCTGACCTGTACCCGACGCAACATCTGACGCACGATGACTTCAATGTGCTTGTCATTGATTTTTACGCCCTGCAGACGGTAGACTTCCTGAACCTCATCGGTGATATAACGCGCCAGTTCCGCCACACCCAACAAGCGCAAGATGTCATGCGGATCAGCCGGACCATCAACGATCATCTCGCCGCGCGCCACCATCTGGCCATCATGCACCAGCACGTGTTTTTCCTTGGGAATCAGGAATTCGTTGGCAATACCTTCCACATCGGTGATCACCAGACGCTGCTTGCCCTTGGTTTCCTTGCCGAAGGATACGATTCCGGTACATTCGGCCAGCATGCCCGCATCTTTTGGAATACGCGCTTCGAACAACTCTGCAACACGCGGCAAACCACCGGTAATATCACGCGTCTTGGACGATTCCTGTGGAATACGCGCCAATACATCGCCCACTCCCACCTGCTGACCATCTTCAACAGTAATGATACAGCCGGTCTGGAAAGTCACACTGACGGCGGTTTCTGTACCCGTCAATTTGACTTCTTCACCCTGCTCGTCATACAAGCGCACCATAGGGCGAACCATAATCTTGCTTTGCGTACCTGAACGCTGCTTCGGATCGATTACCACCAGAGTTGACAGGCCGGTTACTTCGTCGATCTGTTTGGCTACGGTTGCGCCCTCTTCCACATTCTGGAAGCTGACCTTGCCCGCATACTCCGTGATAATAGGACGGGTATGCGGATCCCATGTAGCCAGGACTTCGCCTGCGCGCACTGTGGTGTCTTCCTTGATCACCAGAGTCGCACCGTAGGGAACCTTATGGCGTTCACGTTCACGCCCATAATCGTCGGCGATGATAATTTCGGCACTACGTGCGACGACAATGGCTTCACCGCGCACTGTACTGACCAGACGCATGTTCGGACTGTATTTCAACACACCATTTGACTTGCTCTCAACCTGGCTGGCAACCACATTTCGCGATGCAGCACCACCCACGTGGAAAGTACGCATGGTCAGCTGAGTACCCGGTTCGCCGATGGATTGCGCTGCAATAACGCCCACTGCTTCGCCTACGTTAACCATCGAGCCGCGACCCAGATCGCGACCATAGCACTTGGCACACAAACCAAAACGGGTTTCGCAATTCAGCGGGGCGCGCACCTCCACCTCGTCAACGCCCAGCGCTTCGATACGCTCGACTGCGGTTTCATCCAGCAACGCGCCGGTTTCATACAGTGTTTCGCCGGATTCAGGATTAACCACGTCACGGCTCAACACGCGACCCAGAATACGCTCGCGCAAGGCCTCAATCACTTCACCGCCTTCGACGATCGCCTTCATTCTGGCGCCGTTTAGCGTTCCGCAATCCTCTTCAACCACCACCAGATCCTGCGTTACGTCCACCAGGCGACGTGTCAGGTAACCGGAGTTAGCCGTCTTCAGCGCGGTATCCGCCAGACCCTTACGCGCACCGTGAGTCGAAATAAAGTATTGCAACATGCTCAGACCTTCGCGGAAGTTCGCGGTGATCGGCGTTTCAATAATCGAACCATCCGGCTTGGCCATCAGACCGCGCATACCCGCCAACTGACGAATCTGTGCAGCAGAGCCACGCGCACCGGAGTCGGCCATCATGTAAATAGAGTTCAGCGACTCTTGCATCATGGGCTTGCCATTTTGCATGCGTGCCTCACCTGTAATGCGATCAAACACCGGCTCAGTGCTGAGCTGATCCATCATGGCCTTGGCAACCATGTCACCGGTACGGCCCCAGATATCAACTACCTTGTTGTAACGCTCGCCATCCGTTACCAGACCCGATGTGTACTGGGTATGGATTTCCATGACTTCCTTTTCTGCCGCCTCAATCAGATTGCTCTTTTGCGGAGGCATCAGCATATCGTCAACGCAAATCGAGATACCTGCGCGTGTCGCATAGGTGAATCCGGTATACATCAGCTTATCCGCCATGATGACCGTGTCACGAAGACCGCACTGACGGAAACTGGCATTGATAAGCTTGGAAATCTCCTTCTTTTTCAATGCCTTATTGATCAAAGCAAAAGGCAGCCCCGCAGGCAGAACTTCGGACAGCAAAGCGCGCCCTACCGTCGTCTCATGACGCACCAGTTTTTCAACGAGCTGACCGTCGGCATCCGCCTGGAATTCTTTCAGACGCACGATCACCTTGGCTTGCAGGGCGACCTCACGAGACTCATAAGCACGTGATACCTCGGCGATATTGGCGAACATGGAACCTTCGCCCTGAGCGCCGACATTTTCACGCGTCATGTAGTACAAGCCCAACACGATATCCTGTGAAGGAACGATGATAGGTTCGCCGTTTGCGGGAGAAAGCACGTTATTGGAAGCCAGCAACAAGGTGCGGCACTCCATCTGCGCTTCCAGCGACAACGGCACGTGAACAGCCATCTGGTCACCGTCAAAGTCGGCGTTGAATGCCGTACAGACCAAAGGATGGAGTTGAATTGCCTTGCCTTCGATCAGGATCGGCTCAAACGCCTGAATACCCAGACGGTGCAGCGTCGGTGCGCGGTTCAACATCACCGGATGCTCACGAATCACTTCTTCGAGAATATCCCAGACGACCGGCTCTTCAGCCTCTACCATGCGCTTGGACGCCTTGATGGTCGTTGCCAGCCCCATGGCTTCCAGACGGCTGAAAATAAACGGCTTGAACAATTCCAGCGCCATTTTCTTGGGCAAACCGCATTGGTGCAACTTCAGTTGCGGGCCCACCACGATGACGGAACGACCGGAATAGTCGACGCGCTTACCCAGCAAGTTCTGACGGAAACGACCGCTCTTACCCTTGATCATGTCAGCCAGCGATTTCAACTGACGCTTGTTTGCACCCGTCATCGCCTTGCCGCGACGACCGTTGTCCAGCAGAGAATCAACCGCTTCCTGCAACATGCGCTTTTCGTTGCGCACGATGATGTCCGGCGCCTTGAGTTCGAGCAGGCGACGCAGACGGTTATTGCGGTTAATCACGCGGCGGTACAAATCGTTCAGATCGGAAGTCGCAAAACGACCGCCATCCAGCGGAACCAATGGGCGCAGTTCCGGCGGCAACACCGGCAGCACTTCCAGCACCATCCATTGCGGCTTAATGCCGGAGGCATTGAATGCTTCCAGAACTTTCAAACGCTTGGCGTACTTTTTGATTTTGGTTTCAGAACCCGTTGCCTGCAAATCAGCACGCAATGTTTCGATTTCACTGGTTACGTCCAGACCGCTCAGCAACGCGCGCACACCCTCTGCACCCATCATGGCGACGAATTCGTCACCGTACTCTTCGGTCTTGGCGAGGTAGTCATCATCAGACAACAATTGGCCGCGATTCAACGGAGTCATGCCAGGCTCAGTCACAACGTAGGCTTCGAAATACAGCACGCGCTCAATGTCGCGCAAAGTCATGTCCAGCACCATACCCAGACGCGATGGCAGCGACTTGAGGAACCAGATGTGCGCAACCGGACTTGCCAGCTCGATATGGCCCATGCGTTCGCGACGTACTTTGGACAAAGTCACTTCAACGCCGCACTTTTCGCAGATGACGCCGCGATGTTTCAGGCGCTTATACTTGCCGCACAAGCATTCATAATCCTTTACCGGTCCAAAAATCTTGGCGCAGAACAAACCGTCGCGCTCAGGCTTAAAAGTACGATAGTTGATGGTTTCAGGCTTTTTAACCTCACCATAGGACCAGGAACGAATTTTCTCAGGCGATGCGAGGCCGATCTTGATCGCATCAAATTCTTCTTTTTGTGTGACCTGCTTGAACAAATCTAACAATGACTTCATGTGTAACTCCTTTAGGATCTAGGATCGAGGATCGAGGATCAAGGATCGAAGAACGGGCCTAGCTCAATCCCCGTTCCTCAATCCTGCTTCTTAGTTGCGCTCCAAATCCATATCGATGGCCAGGGATCGAATTTCCTTGATAACCACGTTGAAGGATTCCGGCATACCGGCATCGATCTTGTGATCGCCCTTGACGATATTTTCGTAAACCTTGGTACGTCCTGCCACGTCATCTGATTTGACGGTGAGCATTTCCTGCAAGGTATACGCCGCGCCATACGCTTCCAAAGCCCACACTTCCATTTCACCGAAACGCTGACCACCAAACTGCGCCTTACCGCCCAGCGGCTGCTGTGTAACCAGGCTGTACGGGCCGGTCGAACGTGCATGCATCTTGTCATCGACCAGGTGATGCAGCTTCAGCACATGCTTGTAACCCACGGTAACCGGACGATCAAATGCTTCGCCGGTACGGCCGTCATGCAAAGTGGTTTGTCCCGACAGCGGCAAATCAGCCAAAGCCAGCATGTACTTGATTTCCTCTTCGCTTGCTCCGTCAAATACCGGGGTCGCAAATGGCACACCCTTGCACAAGTTGCGGCACAACTCGATAATTTCGTCGTCGTTAAACGATTTGAAATCAACAGACTGGCCATTATTGTTGTTATAAATCTTGTCGAGGAATCCACGCAACTCGGTGATCTTGGCATTGGTCTGAAGCATCTGATCAATTTTCTTGCCCAGACCATTTGCAGCCCAGCCCAGATGGGTTTCAAGAATCTGACCGATGTTCATACGCGACGGAACGCCCAGCGGGTTCAATACCACATCAACCGGCGTACCATCCGCCATGTAAGGCATATCTTCAACTGGTACGATACGCGAGATCACACCCTTGTTACCGTGACGGCCCGCCATCTTGTCACCTGGTTGCAGACGACGCTTGACCGCAACGTACACCTTGACCATTTTCTGCACACCGGCTTGCAACTCATCGCCCTGTGTCATTTTCTTCTTCTTCAGCTCGAATGCCGCATCAAATTCGATACGTTTCTGGGCCAGACCATCCTTGACCTGTTCCATTTGCGCAGCGACTTCATCATCCGACACGCGAATATCAAACCATTGATGATGCTCGACACCGGACAGATAGGCTTTAGTAAGCGAACTGCCCTTGGCAAGCTTCTTGGGGCCGCCGTTGGCTTCTTTATCAAGCAACAATTTTTCCAGACGTGTGAATGCATCGCTTTCGACGATACGCATCTGATCCGCCAGGTCCTTTTTGTAACGATTCAGTTCGTCATCAACAATTTGCTGTGCGCGACGATCACGCTGCAACCCTTCACGGGTAAACACCTGAACGTCGATGACCGTACCGGAGCTGCCGGCAGATACGCGCAGACTGGTGTCCTTAACATCGGAGGCTTTTTCGCCGAAAATTGCACGCAGCAGCTTTTCTTCCGGTGTCAGCTGAGTTTCGCCCTTAGGCGTCACTTTACCCACCAGCACGTCGCCAACTGCAACTTCAGCGCCGATATGCACGATACCGCAGTCATCCAGACGGCCCAATTGCACTTCGGACAGATTAGGAATGTCGCGGGTGATTTCTTCGGTACCCAACTTGGTATCACGGGCAACCACCGTCAATTCTTCGATATGAATCGAAGTGAAGCGATCCTGAGCGATGATGCGTTCGGAGATCAAAATCGAATCTTCGTAGTTGTAACCGTTCCACGGCATAAACGCGACCAGCACGTTCTGTCCCAGCGCGAGTTCGCCCATATCGGTCGAAGCACCGTCGGCCACCACGTCACCACGCGCAATCACATCACCCACTTTGACCAGCGGACGCTGATTGATATTGGTGTTCTGGTTGGAACGGGTGTACTTGATCAGGTTGTAGATATCGACACCTACCTCACCCGCTGTGGTTTCTTCGTCGTTAACACGCACCACGATACGAGCCGCATCCACATAGTCAATGCGTCCGCCGCGAATCGCCTGAACAGCCGTACCCGAGTCGAGCGCAACCGTGCGTTCGATACCTGTACCGACCAGCGGCTTTTCAGCGCGCAGGCAAGGAACCGCCTGACGTGACATGTTGGCGCCCATCAGGGCGCGGTTCGCATCGTCGTGTTCCAGGAACGGAATCAGACAAGCCGCAACCGACACCACCTGTGAAGGGGATACGTCCATGTAATTGATGGTATCAGGCGCTGCCAGCACAAACTCGTTGTGGCGACGCGCAGACACGATATCGTCCGTGAAGTGCCCCTTCTTGTCCAGCGCCGCATTCGCCTGAGCAATCGTGAAGTTACTTTCTTCGATCGCCGACAGATAATCTACGTCATTGGAGACTTTGCCATTGCTAACCTTGCGATAGGGCGTCTCGATAAAGCCGTATTCATTGGTGCGCGCATACAGCGCCAGCGAGTTGATCAGACCAATGTTCGGGCCTTCCGGCGTCTCGATCGGGCACACGCGTCCGTAATGGGTCGGATGTACGTCACGCACTTCGAAACCGGCGCGCTCACGCGTCAGACCACCCGGTCCGAGGGCGGAAATACGACGCTTATGCGTGACTTCCGAAAGCGGATTGGTTTGATCCATAAACTGCGACAACTGGCTTGAGCCAAAAAATTCCTTGATCGCGGCAGATATTGGCTTGGCGTTAATCAAATCATGCGGCATCAGATTGTCAGCTTCAGCCTGACCGAGACGTTCCTTGACAGCGCGTTCAACGCGCGCCAAACCGACACGGAACTGATTTTCAGCCAATTCGCCCACGGCACGAACGCGACGATTGCCCAGATGATCAATATCGTCAATTTCACCGCGACCATTGCGCAATTCCACCAGAATCTTGACCACTGCAACGATATCTTCGTTGGAAAGAATAGGCGAACCCGTCAGCTCTTCGCGACCGACACGGCGGTTAAACTTCATACGGCCCACAACCGACAGATCGTAGCGCTCTTCGCTGAAGAACAGGCCATTGAACAAACCTTCGACCGATTCCTCGGTTGGTGGCTCACCGGGACGCATCATGCGATAAATCGCGACACGCGCAGTCCACTGGTCCGTCGTCTCATCGGTGCGCAGCGTTTGTGAAATGTAAGCGCCATGATCGAGATCATTGGTATACAAGGTATGCAGCTTGCTGACATTGGCGTCCTGCAACTTACGCAGCAATTCTTCAGTGATTACATCATTGGCATTGGCAATGATTTCGCCGCTGTCCTTGTCAACAACATTGTTGGCAACCACGCGCCCCAACAAGAAATCGTCACCCACGGCCAGCTTGTCGATGCCCGCTTCCTGCATCTGACGGATATGACGCACAGTAATACGCTTGTCTTGAGCCACGATAGTATTGCCGGCTTTATCCAGAATATCAAAGCGCGCTATTTCACCACGCAAACGCTCGGCCACGACTTCAAATTGAATCCCGCCCTTCTTGCCCAGCTGGAAGGTATCAAATTCATAAAACATCCCCAGCATGTCTTCATTGCTGTAACCCAATGAACGCAGCAGGATCGTGACCGGCATCTTGCGGCGGCGGTCGATACGGAAGTAAACGTAGTCCTTGGCGTCGAATTCAAAATCCAGCCATGAACCGCGATAAGGAATAATACGAGCAGAAAACAGCAATTTGCCTGACGAATGTGTTTTACCCCGGTCATGCTCGAAGAACACACCAGGCGAACGATGCAACTGGGAAACAATAACGCGCTCGGTTCCGTTAATGACAAACGAGCCGGTATTGGTCATCAAAGGCATTTCGCCCATGTAGACTTCCTGCTCCTTTACTTCCTTTAC
Organism: uncultured Gallionella sp.; assembly: GCA_964385275.1. GTDB lineage: Bacteria > Pseudomonadota > Gammaproteobacteria > Burkholderiales > Gallionellaceae > Gallionella. The sequence continues at coordinate 28,535 of CAYLOK010000031.1, forward strand.
CGTTGGCTTGGACGCTTCCTTGTCCATGATAGTCAAACGCACACGGGCACGCAGCGGCGATGCATAAGTAAGGCCGCGTTGCTGGCATTCCTTCACATCAAAGGCGGGCATTCCCAACATGTAACTGACAAAATCAAGGCGCGCATTCTTGGAATGACTTTCAATCGGGAAAATCCCGTTAAAAGCCGCTTGCAAGCCTTCATTTTTACGTTTTTCAACCGGCGTATCAGCCTGCAAAAAAGCCGCAAAGGCTTCCAACTGGGTGGATAACAGGAAAGGGACCGGCAATGCACCGATACGCTTGCCAAAACTTTTACGAATACGTTTTTTTTCGGTAAAAGAGTAGCTCATATAATCTCCACGACTAGGCAAAAAGACAGGGGGCGAAAAGCCTTACTCAAGACTTCCCGTCCGCTAGCTTCTTTAAGCGCCAAAAGGCTGACGGTAAGCCGTCAGCCTTTTGACAACACGATAACTTACTTGACTTCAGCGGTAGCACCAGCCTCGATCAATTGCTTGGCAACTGCATCAGCATCAGCCTTGGACACGCCTTCTTTAACTGCCTTAGGTGTCGCGTCAACCAAGTCCTTGGCTTCTTTCAGGCCCAGACCGGTAATAGCGCGAACAGCCTTGATTACGCTTACCTTGTTGTCGCCAATGGCGGTCAAGATTACGTCAAATTCAGTTTGCTCGGCAGCAGCTTCAGCAACGCCACCTGCAGCGGGGCCGGCAACGGCAACAGCCGCAGCGGATACGCCAAACTTTTCTTCCATTTGTTTGATCAGATCCGACAATTCCAGCACAGTCATGCCAGCAACTGCATCCATCAATTCAGCATTAGTAATAGCCATATTGTTCTCCTTGTTCAGTTATTTCAAAAAATTAAACGGTTTCAGCAGCCGCTTCAGCCACAGCTTCAGCAGGAGCGTCAACGACACCATTGGCATCGCGGATCGCAGCCAGAGTACGGACGAACTTAGCGGTCGTCGCATTCATGGTTGCCATCAAGCGTGCAATCAACTCATCACGACTTGGGGTCGCAGCCAGCACAGCGACTTGTTCCGCAGACAACAGCGAACCACTCATAGCTCCGGCTTTGATTACCAACTTGTTATTGGTTTTGGCAAAATCGCACATCACTTTTGCCGCAGCGACAGCGTCAGCACTCATGCTATACACAAGAGGACCAACCATACTGTCAGCTAACGATTCAAATGAAGTGCCTTGTACCGCGCGCTGCGCCAATGTGTTCTTCAACACATGCAGATAAACACCAGAATTACGTGCAGTTGCGCGCAACTTGGTAATATCAGCAACTTTGATGCCACGGTACTCTGCCAAAACGATGGTTTGCGATTGCGCCACTTGTGCACTGACTTCCGCTACCACAGCTTGTTTTTCTTGCAGATTGAGACTCAAGTCTTCCTCCATTTTCCAGAATGCACTTGCGCACATCCCATCATTTACAACAGCGACCATGAGTCAGGAGAACAACCATTCCTGCTCGCGGGCACACCATCTGCGGGGGGTTCAGGATTCAGGATTCAGGATTCAGGATTCAGAAAACCCCGACACCCAAACCTGCTCCATCCATTAAGCTGCCACTCTTCAAATCTTCAGGCTGCATCCTGCATCCTGATTTCCGAATCCTGACAGCCCCACCGGTCTTTGATGCTGACTACCGCCAGCAGTGCAAAGATTTTTGGCGGCAAGGCTCACGCCTTGCCGCCTGATTTGATACCTTATGCGTTGACGCTGGTCTGATCGACGCGAATACCTGCGCCCATCGTGCTGGACAGCGATACTTTCTTCATGAAAACACCCTTTGAAGAAGCAGGTTTCGCCTTGCTCAGCGCATCCAGTAAAGCCAGCAGATTTTCACGCAGCGCTTCAGGCGCAAACGATGCACGACCGATCGTGCAATGAATGATGCCGTTTTTGTCGTTGCGATACTGAACCTGACCTGCCTTGGCATTGCGAACAGCGCCGGCAACGTCAGCGGATACCGTACCTACTTTAGGATTAGGCATCAAACCGCGCGGGCCCAGAATCTGACCCAACTGACCGACCAGACGCATCGCGTCAGGGCTGGCAATAACCACGTCAAAGTCAAGATTACCTGCTTTGATAGACTCAGCCAGATCATCAAAACCAACGATGTCGGCACCTGCCGCCTTAGCCTCTTCAGCCTTGGCGCCTTGTGCGAATACGGCTACACGTACAGTTTTACCCGTGCCGCGTGGCAATACGACTGAACCACGAACCAGCTGGTCCGATTTACGTGCATCGATACCCAGATTAACGGCTACGTCGATAGATTCATCAAATTTGGCAACTGCATTTTCCTTGACCAGTGACAGTGCATCGGTCAAAGCATACATTTTATTGCGATCAATTTTGGCTGCAATTGCTTTATAGCGCTTAGACATTATTCGCCCTCCACGGTGATACCGATGCTGCGCGCGCTACCTGCGATGATGCGAACGGCCGCATCCATATCAGCGGCGGTCAGATCCGGCATCTTGGTTGTTGCAATTTCTTCGGCTTGCTTGCGAGTCAAATGACCAACCTTAACCGTGTGCGGAGTCGCACTACCCTTTTGAATTCCGGCAGCCTTCTTGATCAGAATGGTTGCAGGTGGGGTCTTCATGATGAAGGTGAAGCTCTTGTCCGCGAACGCGGTAATCACTACCGGAATTGGCAAACCCACTTCCACACCCTGGGTTGCGGCGTTGAACGCCTTACAGAATTCCATGATGTTCAAGCCACGTTGACCCAACGCTGGGCCGATTGGTGGACTTGGATTTGCTTTACCAGCCGGCACTTGCAGCTTGATGTAGCCTATGACTTTCTTTGCCATTTTACTCTCCTATGAACGGGTAAGCGAAACTTGCGTTTCTCCCCAAATACAGGAAACAACGAACGGGAAACAGCGCCTGCATTTATCGCAAGCTGCGTTTCCCATCACTATTTCCCTACGCTTTAGCCTTTTTCTACCTGGCCAAAATCCAGCTCTACCGGTGTCGCACGACCAAAAATAGTCACGGCCACACGTATTTTATTCTTGTCGTAATTAACTTCTTCAACCATGCCGGTAAAGTCGGTAAACGGACCTTCCTTGACGCGCACAGCCTCACCCACCTCAAACAACACCTTAGGCCTGGGTTTCTCTACCCCGGCTTGCATTTGCCGCATGATGTTTTGCACTTCCTTATCGCTGATCGGAGTCGGGCGCATTGCAGAACCACCCAGGAAACCCGTTACTTTTGGCGTATTTTTCACCAAATGCCAGCTTTCGTCGGTCATTTCCATTTCAACCAGCACATAGCCGGGAAAGAATTTTCGTTCCGAAATACTTTTCTGCCCGCCTTTCAGCTCCACTACCTCTTCAACCGGAACCAATATTTGACCAAATTTGTCTTGCATTCCCTCACGCTGAATACGCTCGGCCAATGCACGCGATACGCTCTTCTCAAACTGAGAGTACGTATGAACAACATACCAACTCATTGCCATTATTCAACCCGTCCCATCAGTTTGTTCACTATCATCATCAAACTGGCATCAACCAACCACAAAAACAAAGCCATGGTTATGGCAAACAAAATCACCACACCGGTAGTCTGTATGGTTTCTTTGCGGGTAGGCCAAACCACACGCTTCGCTTCAGCTACGGAATCTTTACCAAACCCGATAAACCGTTTTCCCGATTCACTGGTAGATGCCACCGCCCCGGCCAACAACAAACCGGCCAGCACTGAAAGCAACTTCAATACCGCAGGGCTGTCGTGCAGATAATAGAAGCCCGCAATTCCCGCTACAACCAGCAGAAATGCAACCAGCAACTTGATTTTGTCCGACATGCGTGAATGTTCCGATTAACTATTACTTACTATTTGGCAGGCCAGGAGGGTCTCGAACCCCCAACCCTCGGTTTTGGAGACCGATACTCTACCAATTGAGCTACTGGCCTAAAATTTAAGAAGGGAGAAGAGAAAAGGGAGAAGGGTCAAACCCTTCCCTCTTACCCCCTCAC
>CAYLOK010000032.1:0-28067 GCA_964385275.1 uncultured Gallionella sp.
ACATTCGCCTTGTAAGGGCGACGCTCTACCAACTGAGCTAAGCACCCGACAAAGATTGCTAGTTTACAGCATCTTTCAAGCCTTTACCAGCGCGAAATTTAGGAACTTTCGCAGCCTTGATAGTAATTGCCTCACCTGTGCTTGGATTACGGCCCGCACGAGCAGCGCGCTCATCCACCGTAAACGAGCCAAAACCAACCAGGCTGACTTCCTCACCATTTTTCAGGGCGCCCTTGATGGCTTCGATCGCCCCATCCAACGCACGGCCAGCAGATGCCTTGGAAATATCAGCAGATTTTGCAATTGCATCAACCAAATCAGATTTGTTCACGTACATCCCCTTCGCCAGTAATTAAAAGACTACCCGTAAAATCAGACTACCCGCTGCAGGGCAGCTTTATATCAAGGCATCGAAGCTTTGGTCAAGCTAATAAGCAAAAATTTAACTTCGCTTCGCCATGCGCAAATTGCCGGGCATCAGATTCAATGCTTTGTGGCCGCAACGGGTTCAACCAGCTTGGCATCGCCTGCCAAATCAACCGGCACAATCACGACTTCCTCGCGAGGTTCGGGCTTGCGTTCAAGCGCCATTTCCAATACCTGCTCTATCCATTTAACCGGATGGATGTCCAGCTTGCTTTTTACATTCTCGGAAATCTCGGCCAGATCCTTGACGTTTTCTTCGGGTATCAATACCGTCTTGATGCCACCGCGCTGTGCTGCAATCAGCTTTTCTTTCAATCCGCCAATCGGCAACACTTCTCCGCGCAGGGTAATTTCGCCCGTCATGGCCACGTCGGCGCGCACAGGAATTCCCGTCAAGGCAGAAACCATCGCGGTACACATGCCGACACCCGCACTCGGCCCGTCTTTCGGAATTGCACCTTCAGGCAAATGAATATGCAAATCCGTTTTCTGGTAAAAATCGTCGTCTATGCCCAGACGCCGGGTGCGACTGCGCACCACACTCAAGGCCGCCTGGATGGATTCCTGCATGACTTCACCGAGTTTGCCGGTGGTCGTGGTTTTACCCTTACCGGGCAGCACGACCGTTTCTATCGTCAGCAATTCGCCGCCGACTTCAGTCCAGGCCAGGCCAGTCACCTGCCCTACCTGATTATGTTTCTCGGCCACCCCGTAGGAATAACGGCGCACCCCCAGATACTTGTCAAGATTGCGCGAATTAACCACCACACGGCTTTCGCGCGTTTTCAGCAACAGCGCCTTCACCACCTTGCGGCAAATCTTGGAAATCTCACGCTCCAGGCCACGCACCCCCGCTTCGCGCACGTAATAACGCACGATGTCGCGCAATGCAGTCTCGCCGATACTGATTTCTTCCGGCTTCAGACCGTTGTTCTTGATCGCCTTGGGCACCAGATAACGGGTGGCAATGTTGATCTTTTCGTCTTCCATATAGCTGGAAACATGGATGATTTCCATGCGGTCAAGCAGGGCGTCGGGAATATTCAGGGTATTGGCCGTTGCGACAAACATCACGTCGGACAGATCGTATTCCACCTCGACGTAATGATCGACGAACGTACTGTTCTGCTCGGGGTCGAGCACTTCCAGCAACGCCGCCGATGGATCGCCACGCATATCCTGGCCCATCTTGTCCACTTCATCCAGCAGGAACAGCGGGTTTTTAACCGCAACCTTGCTCATATTCTGCAATATCTTGCCGGGCATGGAGCCGATGTAGGTGCGGCGATGGCCGCGAATCTCGGATTCATCACGCACGCCGCCCAAAGACATGCGCACAAACTTGCGATTGGTCGCACGCGCAATAGATTGGCCCAGCGAGGTTTTGCCCACGCCTGGCGGGCCTACCAGACAAAGAATCGGCGCCTTCAGCTTGTCCACGCGCTGTTGCACGGCCAGATATTCCAGAATGCGTTCCTTGACCTTGTCCAAGCCGTAATGATCTTCTTCCAGCACCACTTCGGCCTGCTTGAGATCGGCGGATATTTTGGTCTTCTTCTTCCAGGGCAAGCCGATCAGCACGTCGATATAGTTGCGCACCACGGTCGCTTCCGCAGACATGGGCGACATCATGCGCAGCTTCTTCAATTCAGCCTCGGCCTTGGCGCGCGCCTCTTTCGGCATGCTGGCCGCCTTGATTTTCTTGTCCAGCCCCTCAAAATCCGCACCGTCTTCGTCTTCACCCAGTTCTTTCTGGATCGCCTTGACCTGTTCATTCAGATAATATTCGCGCTGACTTTTTTCCATCTGACGCTTGACGCGCCCACGGATGCGTTTCTCGACCTGAAGAATATCAATCTCACCCTCAAGCAACCCCAGCAGGTGCTCCAGACGTTTTTGAACCGTATAAATCTCCAGCACTTCCTGCTTTTGTTCCAGCTTGAGCGGCAAATGGGCAGCGACAATATCAGCCAGACGACCGGCATCATCAATACCGGTCAGGGAAGACAGGATTTCCGGGGGGATTTTCTTGTTAAGCTTGACGTATTGTTCAAACTGCGCGATCAAGGCACGTCGCATCGCCTCGGTTTCGCTCCCGGCACCATCTTCCGCAGGAACAACCTCAACCTCGGCAACAAAATGACTGTCCACATCATCAACGCGCAATACATTGACCCGCTGCGTGCCTTCGACCAGTACTTTCACCGTACCATCGGGCAGTTTAAGCATTTGCAACACATTCGCCATACTGCCGATGGTGAATAAATCATCCGTACCGGGATCATCCTTGGAGGCTGTTTTTTGCGCGACCAGCACGATGGCGCGACCGGCTTCCATCGCCAGTTCCAGTGCTTTAATCGACTTGGCGCGACCGACAAACAGCGGAATGACCATATGCGGAAACACCACCACGTCGCGCAAGGGCAACAACGGGTGAAGCTCAATAATATTTTGGGTATCTTGTTCGGACATGGTAATAACCTATTCGTTGTCAGGAGGGCTACATGGGGGTAGCTTGAGCGAATTCAATCCCTATCGGGACAAGATAATTGGAAACCTCGAAAACCGGGCACAGCCGACTTTCCGAAGTTTCCAGGCATTACGCGACAGCAGATGAATTACGCCGCTTTGTGCGTATCCGCATAGACGATGATGGGTTTGATCTCACCCGTTGAACCGGATTCGTCCAATACCACTTTACTGACATTATCCATCGAAGGCAGATCGAACATCACATCCAGCAAGGCTTGTTCAAGAATCGAGCGCAAACCGCGTGCGCCGGTCTTGCGCGCCAGGGCCTTTTTAGCAATCCCCAGCAACGCACTTTCGCGAAACTCAAGCTCCACCCCTTCCATCGCAAACAGCTTTTGGTACTGTTTGGTCAGTGCATTCTTGGGCTCGGTCAGAATTTGCTTCATCGCCGCCTCATCCAGCTCCTCCAGCGTAGCCACAACAGGCAAGCGCCCGACGAACTCGGGAATCAAACCGAATTTGACCAAATCCTCCGGCTCCACATCGCGCAATGTCTCGCCGGTTTTACGCTCGTCCTTGGAGCTGATAGTCGCAGCAAATCCTATGCTGGCCTTGGAAGAACGATTGCGTATGACCTTTTCCAGCCCGTCGAAGGCGCCACCGCAGATGAACAGAATATTGGTGGTATCGACTTGCAGAAATTCCGTATTCGGATGCTTGCGCCCGCCTTGCGGCGGAATCGAGGCCTTGGTGCCCTCAATCAACTTGAGCAAAGCCTGCTGCACGCCTTCACCGGATACATCGCGGGTAATCGAAGGGTTATCCGACTTGCGGGAAATCTTGTCGATCTCATCCACATACACAATGCCGCGCTGCGCTTTCTCGACGTTATAGTCACAAGCCTGCAACAGCTTCTGAATAATGTTTTCGACATCCTCGCCCACATAACCGGCCTCAGTCAGCGTGGTCGCATCCGCCATCACAAACGGCACATCCAGCATGCGAGCCAGCGTTTGCGCCAGCAAAGTCTTACCGGAACCGGTAGGGCCTACCAGCAGAATATTGCTCTTGGACAGCTCAACACCATCATTAACATTGCACTTGAGCCGCTTGTAGTGGTTGTACACCGCCACGGACAAAATGCGTTTCGCACGCTCCTGTCCAATCACATACTCATCCAGCGTCGCGCAAATATCCTTGGGCACAGGCAGATCTGTCTTGTCGCCTTTGGCGGTATCGCCCTGCATCTCTTCGCGCATGATGTCATTGCATAGCGTGATGCACTCGTCACAGACAAACACCGAAGGCCCTGCAATCAGCTTCTTCACTTCATGCTGACTCTTGCCGCAGAACGAACAATACAGCAGTTTTTCGCCTGTTTTTTTATCGATAGCCATCGTTCAACCTTCTATCAAGTTATCGTTAAGCACGCTTTTCCAGAACCTGATCAACCAGGCCGTATTTCACCGCATCCGCCGCACTGAGGAAGTTGTCGCGGTCTGTATCGCGCTCGATTGCCTCAACCGTCTGTCCGGTATGAAAAGCAAGCATTTGATTAAGCTTTTGTTTCAAATAAAGAATTTCACGCGCATGGATTTCAATATCGGATGCCTGACCACGGAAGCCGCCCAGCGGCTGATGAATCATCACGCGCGAATTGGGCAGACAGAAACGCTTGCCCTTCTCGCCCGCCGTCAGCAAAAATGCGCCCATGCTGGCCGCCTGACCGATGCACAGCGTACTGACATTCGGCTTGATGAACTGCATGGTGTCGTAAATCGCCATACCCGCCGTGACCGAACCGCCGGGCGAATTGATGTAGAAGTGGATGTCCTTGTCCGGATTTTCAGATTCCAGAAATAACATCTGCGCCACAATCAGATTCGCACTGTGATCGTTCACCTCACCCACCAGGAACACAACGCGTTCCTTGAGCAGGCGAGAGTAAATGTCATAGGCCCGTTCACCGCGCCCGCTGGTTTCGACCACCATCGGAATCATGCCGATATTTTGCGGTTCAAGGGTAAACATGCTAGTTCCCCATCAATTCGGCGAACGCCAGCGCCTTGTCAGAAACTTTGGCACGGGACAACACCCATTCCACCACATTTTCTTCCAGCACCAGATTTTCGATTTCCTGATAGCGTGCGGGATCGGCATAGTACCAACGCACCACTTCTTCAGGCTGATCAAAACTCTGCGCATAATCTTCAACCAGTACACGAACTTTCTCCGGTTGCGCCTTCAAATCAAATTTTTCCACCAGATCAGCCAGAATCAAACCCAGCTTGACGCGCTTCTCGGCACGTTCGCGGAACAACTCCAGCGGCAACTGCATATTTTTCATTGTCATGCCGCGCTGCTCCATTTCCTGCGCGGTTTGCTGCATCAGACGCTGCGATTCCCATTGCACCAGAGCCTTGGGCAAATCGAACTGCGCGATCTTTAGCAAAGCATCCATCGCAGCTTCCTTGTTTTTCCCCTTCAGGCGACGCGCCACTTCACGCTCCAGATTACTGCGAATTTCTTCTTCCAGTTTAGCCACATCACCGTCGGCGATTCCGACCGATTTGGCAAATTCCGCATCCACCTCAGGCAAGACCGGCGCTTCAACGCTGTTCAGCGTAATGGTAAAGGTCACTTGCTTGCCCGCCACATCCTTACCGTGGTAGTTTTCCGGGAAGGTCATATCAAACGATTTCACTTCTCCGATATTCATAGCGGCGATAGCCGCCTCAAATTCCGGCAGCATGCGGCCCGAACCCAGGGTGACCGGATATTCACGGGCTTCACCGCCTTGAAATACCACCCCATCCAATTTACCAACGAAATCAATCATAACCTTGTCGTCATTTTGAGCAGCACGAGTAACGGCTGCATACGTTGCGCGCTGCTTGCGCAGCGTGGCAATCGTATTGTCCACATCGGCCTGGCTCAATTCATACGTCGCGCGTTCTACCGACTCGCCTTCGACATCACCCAACACCACTTCGGGATAAATCTCGAAAGTTGCGCTGTATTCGATTTCATCAGCATCCAGATTGTTCGTTTTAATTTCAAATGACGGCTCACCCGCCACTTTCAACGCGTTGGCCTGAACGGCTTCGGCAAACGAACGCTGCACAACATCACTCAGCGACTCCTGACGGGCCTGCGCACCAAAGTGTTGGTCAAGAATTTTTACCGGAATCTTGCCGGGACGGAATCCGGGGATTTTTGCAGTGCGCCCAAAGTGTTTCAAACGGGCAGCAATTTGACCACTGATGGCTTGCTGGGGAATTGATGCGTTCAGGCGACGTTCTAACGCGCTCACAGTTTCTACGCTGGGCATGCTGTATTTCCTTGAAGTTGAATTTGAATGAGATGCTGGCACAAAGGAGGAACCCGAGCGACTTTCTAACAGATTGATTTCGTTGGCATTTTATTGGCAACCCATCTAACGATTAACAAACCGATTACCTACTTTTACAGCGATTTGGGATTGTAACAGTAACGAGGTGAAAATTTCCAATTAAGTTATGAAGATTGATAAGTTTTGCCGCTTCTATCCCCAAACATTGCAAACCCGGCTTTAGCCTCATTATTCTCCGCGCCCCCTGAGAAATAGTGCATGCCGATTTCAGGCCGGTTGCTCTCGTTTACATATCGCCAGCCTGCAAATGCTCCATCACAGTGGAGCGTATCGAGCTGTCTTTCTGCTCCTGCAAATAGCTCCACAGTTGCAGGCGCCAGTTCTCTTCTGCATCCAGAAAGAGCAGATCAACAACCGGCTTAAACGGGTCGTCGGCATCTGCGGCATTCTTCAATGCCCTGAATAACAGTTTCTTGCTGTAGGTCATCCCGTCAGACGAACGCACCGACAAAACAGGGGTTTTGTTCGTCGCTACGCCGGCCAGACCAAGGCTCACGGATGGTTCGGAAACGTCCTGAGCCGCCAACACTTGTCCGTCTTCACCGACAACTTCGACGTGATACGGGGCCGCACCGCCACACCAGAAAAAATGCAGTTTCTTCAAGTCGGCTGTGAGCATGAATGGCATTTCGATCTCATGCCCGTTGTCCAGCGGCGTGGAAATCGCATTTCCCGGCAAACATCCCCCCCTGGTAACCATCGCCGCACTTGGCTCCAGATCGCTGAAACCGAACCATTTCCCGACATCGGCGAGCATGTTGCCCGAGTTGACCAATTTCGTCGGTAAATTGATGCGCGTGACGGGCAGTTCAGCCGGGCCATGCAATTCCAGCTCCAATTTATTCCTGGTCAGATATTTGACCGTGACGCGCACACCCTGGAACACTTTCACCCGGTCGCCCGCACAAAGCATGTCCCGGGCAGGTCTGCGCGAATCACCATCAACAGCCCGGATGATGGCCACTGATTTCATGTCTGCTTTGCTGTAATGGATGACCTTGGCAACCGGCGAGCAAGCCCATGATAAAGGACTTAAGAGCGCCAGAACGATCCCGGACACAACCGCTTTGGCGTGGTTAAATTTTTTCATTTTTTGCGACAAATTTGTTTAACGACTCCAGCGAAACGTACCATAAAACGACGAAGAACACTGAAAATGGCAGTGCTGCCGCGCCTTGCCCCGGTGAGTAGGCCAATGCACCGACAAGAAAAAATACAACAAGAGCCGTACTCAGCCACAAGGTATTTCTATTGCGCTCTATCAATAATGCGCCAACGATCAACATGACCAGGCTGATGACAGGTCCCAGCAGCATCATTGCTCCGGTCTTGACGCGCATGTTCTGCAATGTATCAATGCCATTGGCCAGAATATAGATGCCGGGAATCAATGCATCCGAAACCGGATTCTGATGCAAATCATTCGATTCTTCAAAGGTGGCGCCAATCAGCACCAGACGATCCAATACATCCAGTCTGGCTGGCGCAGATTCCAGTTCGCCTGCGCTGGTCACGACGATCTGGCTCTTGGTGTTTTGCTCGGCGACAGGCGCAATCCGGTAATTGATCCGTTCGGCTTCGCCAAAATCGGCCAGATCAAGCACATTTGATTCATCGCCGGATCCCAGCTGAATGCTGCCATCAGTAACAGGATATTTCCTGTAATAAGACTTCAGGGAAGGAATGGCTTCTGTTCCATGACATTTACGCTGCCCCGCAACAGCGTCCAGTTTTGCATTCACCGAGCGTAATGCTGCATCGGGGCTGCTGCCCTGCGATTTGTAGTTATAGGCAATTGTGGCCAGAAGCTGCATAGAGGGCAACAAACTGAAATAGCCATCCCTGGAGCAATACACTTCTGCATTGCGCCAGCGCCTGATGACGTGGTCGCCATCCATACTGAACAGCGTGGATGACCAGAATACCTTTTTTTGTACCGGAATATATGGGTCGATGAAGGAGGCAGGCAGAGAGAAAACAGCGCCATGATTCACCTGCTTGTTTCCATCAAGTGGCCTTAATAGCCTTCTGGTCAGAACGATGACCGGCGAATCCGGGTCGTCCGACTCGTTCAGCGCCTTCAGCAACAACCCCAGGCGCTGGTCATTTTCTGCGGTATCGGGATGGGTCAAGTCCACATCCACAGCGATCACAGCCGCACCGCCATCAACTGCCCGCCTGAGAAGCAAGGTGAGCTTGTCCCGGGGAATGATGGCCGGCGAATTCCAGCTGCGATAAGTGGCGTTGTCTATATCGTACAATTCCAGCGGCGGGATTTCCCCTTGGGCGCTGTCGTCGGCATCGGTTCCGGCATTAATGGAAAGGAATGTGTCTGTTTTCTGGCTGACCAGGTTGTATATCGGCAAGAACAGATTTTCAAACGGCAAAACCGCAAAATAAGACAGCATGACGAACATCCAGCTGATGAAGAGCGCGCGTATATGCATCCTCAGCGCCCTGCATTGCCCTTGATCTCCACCACTGAAACAGGCCTTGATGCTTGCCGAAAAGCCGGGGGTGTCCCTTACCAGGATCAGCAATGGAAAATTGGCTAATTTTTTCCTCAGAAAATCATCCATTGACTTGCTTTCTCAACTCCGGCCCGCAAAGAACAAACCTCAAAATAACCCGCAAATCCGCAATAAATCATAACGGCCTTTATTCTTTTCCGGCAGTGGCCTTGTAGTGATAGACCTTGATGGTGGTTTTTTCGGCTGCGACCGCCTTGTTCACTGCACCGCGCGTTATGCCGAAGGCTGCACTGTTGAACAGATCCTCGACCGCTTCCGTGACAGAATCGCTCGCTCCTTTCACACCGCGTGTCGCAGGCAATGACGGCTGTTCCAGATAGCCAAGATTGACCGCAGTGTCGCCCTTTTCCGCCTCGACTGCGATCACCAGAATGCTCTCGCGCCCGGAAGTCGTGCCATCCAGCACGATTTCCCCTTGCTCCTCACCCGGAATAGTCAACTTGTCGCGAGGTTGAATTCGATTGAGATCCGTCGCATTCACCGGATAAAGCAGCGCGACGCCATAATTCGCATCCACGCCAAGCACCGTGATATCCAGCGGCTTGGGGCCGATGTTTTTCAGTGCAAGCTGTAACTTGTCACCTGCCTGCAATATAGGCACATTGGGCGGGGTCACTTCTTCCCGTTTACCGTCCGCAGCACGTGTTACATAGAATTTGCTTTCCAGTTTCGAGCCGCTTGCCAATCCGCCTCCTCCGCTGCTGGCGATCCGCATCAGATTGATCGCTTTGCCTACCAGTTGCAGCTCGCCAGCCAGCACCGAATACAACTCCTGCTCGCTCTTGTCCAGCCTGATTGAGGGTGTCTTGCCGTCCCCCGCCTTGATCCACACATCATCCGCAGAGACCAGCCACAACTGGGGTTTGCCCAGCGGACGGTCGCCGGGATGCTTGCGGTCATCCAGCAACATCAGGCGCACATCAGCCGGCTTACTGGCATCCACCCACTCCAGCGTCAATCCATCGCTGCCGGCTTTCTGCAATTTCCTGATGACCTTGTTGGCCAGTGCATATTCGCTCCCTTTGGGCACACTGGTCGGCAAAGCGACCCGCAGATTGAAATTCATGTTGGTATCCACCAGACGCGCAACCGCATCGTTGGGGATGCTGAACGAAACCGTCCTGCCTTTGTAAGCCAAGGGGGACACACGACTTTGCATCACCTCCACCTTGTCCGCACGCAAGTATCCAAGCGGTTCGGCATCAGACCTGGCTGCCGTGTTCGGATATACGGCGAGAATCGCCCCGGTGCCGAATTGTTGCAGGAAACCCGCCTTGATGCTCAAGCCGCTTGAATCCTGAGTGATCTTCCACTGGCGCACCACGTCACCCGGCTTTTGCCCGAATACCGGCGCATCGAGACCGGACCCCTCAAACAGCGGCGTCACCCGGAGATTGCGCGCCGCGTAGATTTGCAGCACGCGCTCACCGGCCTGCCGGTAACTGATCCCCGGGTTATCCTTGATCACCTGCGCCAAGGTGTAGGTAAATACGCCAAAGAACTTCCGTTCGGCCTCGCCTTCAGGAAAGCGAGACTCAGGTGTGGTCTCGGTAGTTTGCGCGGCATAAAAATAAACATAGCCGCCGCCGTCCTTGACGCCACTCCCCAAAGCGCTTTCGGGCGGCACAGGCCCGCCTCTGGTATGAACGCTGTCCGCCTGCGCCTGATCCATTGCTTCCAGAGGAATACCCAGCGCCAGCGGATCTGCGCGCCGTTCACGCGTCTCGGGGTCACCGCCGCCACGCGTGATATTGCCGGAATGGCAGGCATCGAACACCGCCCAGACGAAGGCACCCCTGGCACGGATCGCATCAAGCTTTTTGCCCAATTCATCATCAAGCAGCACATTTTTCACAGCGCCGACCGAGCCGTCCCACTGCCCCACATCCACCGGCAAAAAAATCTCATCCAGGCCATCCGGTTCCACAGGTATCTTGTTTTTTTGTGAAGGTTGCTGCGAACCGTGCCCGCCAAATTGCAAATAAACGTAATCTCCGGACTGCGCCTTGCCCGCCAGCGCATCCAGTTCATTCAGGATGCCCTGGCGTGTCGGATCGCCATTCACCCCCTTCACGCCATTGGCCAGTATCCGAATATTTTCATCGTCAAACCCGGCATCCTTCAATATAGCCTTGCCCAGAAGCACATCATTCTGCGGTCCACGCAACTGAAAACCTTCTTTCAAGGCCGGATAGGCGGACACCCCGACCAGCAGCGCATATTGTTTGGCAAAAGACTGGGTTGGAACAAATAAAACAATTATAATCAACAGCTTACTAAAATTTCGAGACAGCATTTTTCACCACCTGTATATTTCTAAACACCGCTTTGGCAAGCACAATACTGCAAGTCATTTTCCATCGTAAAATCAGCAACGTGAAATCACACTGTTCCTTCTACAAATAACGGGAACATCATCAATTCGGTGAATTAAACGACGCTACCCGTAAATATCTCGGCAGGTCGGGCGGATTGTTGCCCGCCCGATACTTTAAGGCGCAGCTGAAGGGCGCTTGAAACGCCAGAAACGGCCAAATGCCGTAACGACTTCTTCGATTCGGCTATGCACAGTGACCTTCTCTGTATTGCGCACAACTTCAAACATGTCGGAAAGCACACTACTGGCATCGGCGTAATAGGAATGTCCGATCAAGTCGGTTTTAACATTACTGGCATCTATTGAATCCATCCCGGGCAACACGACGATGGCAGGATCAGCATCACCCAAGCGTTGGCCCCCGTTGATCATCTCGGAGAATTTCAGCGCCACATCGTTGGACGAGGCATAAAGCGTCATATGCGGCCCTGCCGCCAGCAAGGGAGGAGCAATTTCATTCTTGAAAACTTCAGCGTCTATGTCGGGAGCGACCAGCATGATGTCCTTGAAACGGTTGACCAGATCAGGACGTTCCTTGAACAATTCCGCAAGCGCGCGTGATGTCGGCTGATTCCCCATACTATGGGCAATGACAAATATCTCGTCGGCCTCAAGATTGGTGGCGAGATCGGCAAAAAAAGTCTTAAGGTGAGATGCGCTCCATTGGGCATTCTTCTCGTCGTTCCTGTAGCTCATCAACTGGGCTTGGGATGGCCAACTGAAGAAAATCGGGACGCCAGGAAAAGCCAGGTCATAATTTATCTGTGCAGTGCGGCGGGCAGCCTCTTCGAAACCGACGTTGAACCCGTGGATGAATACAAAAGCCTTTTTCCCTTCAGATGCCTGTAACCGCTGTTTTAATTCATCAAAGAAAAGCTTGGATTCCTGAGTTTCGATTTTTGCCAGGACGACATGTTTGTTCGGATCCGGCTTGAACTCCAGCCTCCAGACTGAGGGGGCCTCAAGTTCGCCCATTCGATGGTCCCGTGGAATACTGACTTCACAGAAACCATAACGGATGTCGCCTCTCTCCGCGCCAAAAAACTTGTCCGGCTCCTGCTTCCCGGTGGGCGCGCGATTGGTCGCAAAATGTACCTTTTGAACGCTAAAATTCGGCTCCGTCCCACGGAAAACAACCTCTTCAGTCGGCTCAATCTTCTGCGGCGGCGTTACGCAACCGGCAAGAAAAAACACCGTAACCATAAAACCGGCAACCAAGCGAACACCTGCCTTGCGTGAAAAAAAATTCAGCATTACGATTGCAACTCCATGAATATCAAAGTTCAAAAACCGGTTGGGAAACGCTCCAGCATGTTTCCTCTGCGACACTTCAAATTATTTGTAGTTTCAGCACAAATCAAACTGTCGTGCATTATGCGGTACAAGATGGGTAGCCGGTGGCGAATTGATGAAATTCGACGAACTGCAAGCGCCCAGCAACATCAGTCCGATGCCCGTCCGGAATAAGCGGGACATCAGCAATTTTTTGTAAATTAAAAACACGGCTTCTCCTTCCTGCTGATTCCGAATAATCCAACAATTCGTCATTTCCGCAGAGAAATAGCGGCTTTCCCGGCTCGATTTACGCCCTGCATGTCTGCTGCGACGAGATTGATGCCCGTTTTGTCAGGGGTACTTCACCATATTTATAGCGCTGGCCAACGGCACACCGTACAGGACAAATGCAGCCCGCCCTGAGCCAGCGGATGCTCATCGTTCCGCCCTTTCAACGCACATTCTCATATATCACAACCAGTTTCCCATCAGGATGAACGGCGCCCAGTAGTAAGGATGCGCGAACGGTGTTTTGGGATTGGCCCGGAAGGTTTTGCCACTCACCTGCCCGGCAGCCCGCATGAGGCCGCGCTGGTCGGGACTGGATGATGAGGCAGCGACATCGCCACGCAGCAGCGACAGTTGCGCCTGTTGCATCGCCTGCGCCTTGGTCATGGACACGTTGGCCATTTTGATCTGATAGAGATCGCGCATGAACACGCCGGTACTCTCATCGGCCACCGGCCACAGTGACGCCAGTATCCCCTTGGCACCCTTTTTCTGCGCCAGCGCCCCCAGCCCTTCAACCTCCTTGCCATCCGCGCCCGTTTCCCCCACGGCGGTTTCGCAGGCGGACAGGGTCAAGAGTTCTACCGAGCCCAGGTCATAATTCCCCTGCTGTATCTGCGCCAGGGTCAGACGGCTGCCATCGCCCAGTAACAGGTAGGATTTTTCCAGCGTGCCTGCCGTAAACACAAAATGACTGGCGATGTGCAGCACCCGGTACTGGTCGAACAGAATTTCCTCAAGGCGGTCGTTGGTAAAATCGCCATCGAGATAAATTACCCCCGGCACCACCCCGGTGATCCCGCCCTTGGCGCGCACGATGCCGCGTAACTCACCGACCACAGCGGGCAAGGCGTTGAAACCCTCGACTTTGTGACTGAGGCCCAGTGCGGCCACTTGCCATTCCCCCTGAGGCAGGTCCTTGATCCTGTCACGTGCTGCCTCGGTGTAAATCGCTACGGCATATTTCTCGGCCAGATAGCCCTGACCGTCATAAAGCGCGGCAAACGGAATGTAGCGCAGCGCCCCGTCAAGCGACACCATCAGCATCTTTGCCCCGACCTGTTCCAGATCGGCCTTGACCGGTGCAATCAACAGCTCATACAGCGCCCGTCCGGCCTCTCGCGGGTCCTTGTTTGGGCTACCCAGCACCTCGCGGAACTGCTGAACCCGCCTGTTCAACGCTGCACTGCCGATGGCCACTTTGCGCGCCACAATCACGTCCATAGTGGTGAGAATAATGTGCAGCGCATCTTCCATGACGATGTACTGCATCAGCACCGCATCGTGCCCCAACTCGCGCAGCAGTCCGCGCTGGTCAATGTCCACCTGCTTCTTGCTCAATTCGGCAAATCGCTCGCTCTTTAATTTTAAAAATGCATCCTGCAAGGCTTGCACCGTGTGATTAAAGGTCTTCATCGCCACCGCCAAATCAGCCCTGAGCAGCTTGATCCTGTCCTTGTCGCTGTCGGTATGGCCCTCCTTTTTCTGCAACTCGCGCAACTCGGCACCGAGGGCGGCGACCTGGCCGCTTATCTCGGCGTAGCGT
This sequence comes from uncultured Gallionella sp., assembly GCA_964385275.1. Classification (GTDB taxonomy): domain Bacteria; phylum Pseudomonadota; class Gammaproteobacteria; order Burkholderiales; family Gallionellaceae; genus Gallionella. The sequence goes on from CAYLOK010000032.1 coordinate 14,328, forward strand.
TGCGTCCAGCGTTGTTCTTCAGCATTGAAATTGACGGTCGTGTCGCGCGCATCGCTTGAGGCATCCCGGCGGATAAACTCGAAATATTCGTCTTCCTTGAGCATGGCGAGCACCTGTTGCGCTTCCGGCAAACGGCCCTGTTCGATCAACAGCTCGGCAAGCTCCTTGTAATACGCTTCATTCTTTTTCGCAAAAGACTGACGTAACTCCTTGTTTAAATTGTAATTTTTATGACGCAAACGCTGCAATTCGTTGACTGTCTGCTTGCCGAACAGGATGGCCTCCGCAATGCGTCCACGGGTCTTCATCAACTGTTGCATGCAGTAATTGGCATAGACCAGTATTTCCGGGTTCTGCCACACCGTGGCGACATTCAAGGCCCGGACAAAGTAGCTGTTTGCCGCGTCGTAGTCCTGTTTGGCCAAATACTCGTTGCCGATATTGCCCAGTAATACGGCGACATTGAGATGATCTTCGCCGTAATAATGCTCATCTATAGTCAGCGCCCGGCCAAAATATCCGATTGCCTCATCGTGCAGTCCGGCAGAGGAATGCAACAGCGCAACATCGTTGTAATAACGCGACATGCCGGGATGGGTAGGACCCATCAACCTGAGCAGAATCGGCAATGTTTTCTTGTACAAATCAAGTGCTTCTTCAGTCCGCCCGTTGCGATACAGGAACATGGCAAGCGTAACCGTATTCGAGGCAGTATCCATCGGCAGTATGGTGCGACTGGATACGCAATCGTGGACGGCAGCACGGTACAACTTTTCGACCATCTCGTTCTGGCCCAGCTTCTCGTAAATAGCGGCCTCCGCCATCTGAATATTGACGATGTCGTAATCGGATGACTCCTTGTGGGCGCGAATAATCTTCAGACTTCGGCCATAGTTTTCCAGCGCTTCCCGATACAGCCCGGCCTGAGTCTGATTATTAGCCAATTTGAAGAGAATTCTGCCCACCATGAGATGTTCTGCCCCATGGTCTTGCCCGGCTATCGACAAGGCTTTGCCATACAGGGGAATGGCCTCCGCATAACGCCCCAGATAGTCCGCAACATCCGCATCGCCCAGATAAAATCCCGCGACCCGGGTGAAGCTATCGTTGACCATCGCCAGTGCATCGTTTGCCGCCTGCGTCTTCCAGCCATGACGGATGAATAAATTCAAATCATGAACCAGGCTCTCATCGAATGAACGGTGTGACGAAATCAGCCTCAGCGATTTGCTGTAACTCTCCGTCGCCAGCTCGCTATTGCCCTGCAACAGCGCCAGGTGACCCAGCAAGGTCCAACCCAGCGATTTGCCCGGATCCCGCGTGATGGCGGCATTGATCCAGGGTTTGGCCTCGTCATATTTTTGTTGCATCAGCAACATGCGTCCGACTTTCGCAAAACCACGCGCATCTTCGGCGTACAAACGTGTGTAGGTCTGGTAATCCTGCTCTGCGAGTGCGAATTTCTCCTGCAATTCATAGGCGATGGCCCGATCCCAGTAATACTTTGCCTGATCCGGATGCTGGCGAACGCGTTCACTTGCCTGATTGTTCAACAGCTCCACGCCGGATTTCCTGAGCTTGAGCAAGCCTGGCTGGTCTTTCATCATGTAGGGAGAAATGGCCGAAATCAGATAACTGCCCTCAGCCTTTTTCTGGCTGAAGGCCAGCTTGAAAGAAAAACCTGACCGGGTAAGTTCGGGGAAGCCTGATTCATCATCCCCCAGCTCCAATTGTCCGGCAAAATTAATACACAAATTTTGCCCTTTGCACGGCACGCGTTGACCCGCAACATTGAAACGTCCAAACAGGGTAATGTTGTCGAAGATACCGATAGCCCTGTACCGGCCATGCCCTTCCTCCACAATAGTCATGCTGACGGAAGAGGCATTGGAAGTTTCGAGATTGCGCACATCCCCGAAAAAATACAGCTCGTTTGGCAAGGCCGGATTTATTGTCGACAGAAAATAAATCAACGCGCCGATAAGTCGAAATTTCATAATGGGTATCTTTTATTCATTTCAATTTTTATGTAAATTTCCGTACGATGATTGGCCTTGACGATTATTTGTGGCTCAAAACATTCTACCTAAAATGGATGTGCTGACAATTACACTGCAAAAAGTGTATCCCTAGCCTGGCGCAAATAGGCCTCGTTTTTCCTGATTTCTCGATGTAAATGCCGACGCTCTTCGTCATCTTTAGCTTTGGCAACCTTGCCTTGCCATTCGCTGAGCTCTTTTTCCACACGCTCTTGAAAGCCTATCTGATACCAATTGGCGCTCAAACACTCTTTTTCGCTCATAACCTGGCAACCAGACAACAGCAGCGTTGAGGCGCACACAGCGACCCGGCAAACATAGTTGTAATAAATTTTCATCAAACCCGTTCCCCGCCAACGTAAATTCCAAATCCTGTACGCGATTAAAGCCTGTTCCAGTCAAGCTGAACACATCTGCGCGGCCAGCCCTTTGCAACAGCAAGCAATACCCCGGTGAAATTCAGCGGGGATTCCGGCGACAGGCCAATCCAGTACAAACGATGTCCATTACCCATTCTCAATTCGGCCACCTCGCCGAAACGCACGACGGCCAGCGGCAGGCTATCGTGACAGGCAGGCCAGTTCAATTGTTCGGCCAGTGGCAAAGACTCGCCTGGCTTCCAGAATCTTGAAAGGCTGCGTTTGCCGAGCAAAGGCTTACTCAAAAGCGCCGGTTCGCCCAAATCGGAAAGCGTCCTGATTAAACGCTGATGCAAGATTTCGGCTTGCGCGTCCCAATAAGCCTCAGAATAATTTTCATCATCGCTTTGAAAATCGTTGTACCCGGCATCCTTAAAGCACACATCGTCATTCACCGGCGCCGGCCAAAGCGCATAAACCTGCCAGCCTGCCGGGAAATCTCCCCCGTCCACTACCGTGCCCCAATTGATTGAAAATGAATTTACCATCGCTATCAGTCTCTAAAAATTGCCACTTTCAGTTTATGCCAGACCGTATCCAGTGCACGCTGTTGGGACAGCTCCAGAATCGGCTGACTCTCCCCCTCCAGAATCAACTGATCGGCAAACCAATACGGCACATCACCGCCACTCGTTTCCAGCTTGTACACGTAGCGGTAGCGATACCTGTGCCAGTCCAGGCTCAATATCCTGCGCGCTTTATCGGGTTTTCCGCACAGGCGCACCATCGTACCGACAGGCAGGCGCGGGTCAGGCATATCGTTGCCTCCCGGCTCAAGAGCATGACGACCGTTACTATCCGGGTAGCATTTCCACCAATCAGCGCCGATTACTTTCGCCATATTTTGCATCTCTCACCTGTTTGACCCATATCCAATGCACACGCAGCTAGGCGTTCCCAATGAATCCCGACACGCATTACCTGTTAAGACGAGACAATCAAATAAATGTCAGCAATGCGCATCGACAACTCATTCCTGATTTACATCACGTCGCCCTGTATTCACCACGCACACTCAACCATCCGGCCTGAGGATACCCGCGCCAGGGGATCGCGCCACAACGCTTTTTTCCCGGATGGAGTAAGCGATGTCGTTTCCGCGTGGCTGGGCTCGTCGGTAAAAAGCGTCCAGAACGGAAATCTTGCATCAAGCGTGTTGCCCAGCTTCACGCCTTTGGGCGCGTCAAAATTAAATTCAATCAAATCAAAGACAAAGAATGTATGCGATTTTCCATCCTTACCCCGCACAGAATTCGAGCCATTTTTATTCAGCGCCAGGCGTTGCAGAACCATCACGTTGCTATCGCCAATACGCATATAACGCGAAACGCTCTTGATGATCTCCGCCATGCCCAGATACCGGTATCCCTTCGCGCCGGAGAGCAGGAATAACGTCCCGCCCAGTTCGGCTGCCAGACCATTACCGTGATCGCTGAGATTTAAAATAAAGTCGTCTTTGCCATCATTATTCAGATCGGCAAACTCGACGCCATCAATAAATCCTGCCGGAAAATCGTTCAGGCGCAATACCGCCTGAACGGCTTTCTGCTGTTCTCCTTTCAGACTGACAACGACATGGGTCGTCTCTTCGTCCTCACCACGTTTGTGCGATTTGGAGATTCCGGTGACGGTGATGTCATGCCCGCCGCAATGCGCGGTCGTCGACTGGTCGGTGTTCAGGACAAAACCGGAATTGGCAGGGTCGTCGATGCTGCATGCAGCCAGCTTTAATGATTGAATCTGTTCCGGCGCAAACAGGGGGGCGTAATCGAGCACGTCCTCTTCTGCCCGAACCGCCCCAGCGGACAGGCAAACTCCCAATCCGACCAGCAGACCACTACGCAACCAACGTACATATTCGGTTTTCATTTGCATTCCCCATTTCTCCATATGTAAATTTACTCCTGCTCCTGCACATTTTTATCGGCGTTTGCCTGCGGCAAATTTGCGGCACACATCGTCCTGGCATGTTCCCAATCATTCCAGGACGAAAAATGCGACACGGGCAACACGCGCGCCCCCGTTGGCGACAACACGAGCAGCATATCGCCAGAGGTTCGCCAGCCTGTCATCTCAGACCACTTGGTAGAGCGCCATGAGTCTTCCCCGTGAGCATCAATTCCGTCCTCGCTGATCGTCCCGTAATAATGACTGCGAAGATCAGGATTTTGATCCCATGCCAGCGCCTGATTTTTTATCGCCCGCCCAAGCAACACCATAGTAATTCCCGCGCCCAACATAAACAGAGCAAGGGACGCATAGTAGGCATCGTCAATCAACCAGATACTGGCAATCAAAATTCCGCAGCCCAACAGCAGCAACACTTTCCAGAGGGGAATAACTGAAGTTGGGGCCAATTTTTCCGCCTGAATATATTCGTCCCGCGTCAAACCGCCTGCGAAACGAACAACCTCAAGGCTGCCCAAAAGCCGCTTGCCGCCGAGCTTGCGGACGACTTCGTGATTGCGCAGCGAGGCCGGCATCTCGTCCCGGAGGAAAGCGTAATTTACCGTTTCCGCAAGCTTTTCCAGCATTTCGGCGTCGCAGTGATCGATAAAACCCAGTGCGGCATCCAGTCCCTGTTCCAGATGAGTATCGGGCAACGAGCCGAGTGCCGACAGCTTGAGCCACTTGTCGGCATCGGCTTCCGCCAGCAGGAAGACGCTCAGCTCACCGATACCCTCATGGCCTCGAATGGACAGTTCGCCCAGTGCCAAACCCGCGCAGGATTGTTCCATGTTGTAGTCCCGCACCAGTTCGATCAGCGCGGCATCGTCCACGCTCGACCAGTCGGGTTCGTCAGGAAAGGAAAACTGGATTTGTTTTGCCGGGGAAAGCGCCATAAACGCTTTTTGCATTGACTCTGTGCTCATTACTCAATTCCAGTTGATAAGCGTCATATATTGCGCTATTTCTTCGCCGACGCGCTTTTTCGAGCGGCATTCAGGTAGCAGCTGCTATTTTTGTACACTTCGCCAAAATTATTGTCAGCTTGTACCCGGTGCGACAGTATTTCAGCCTCCTCGATCAAAACACTACACAGCGTCAGATCATCCAGACTTTGCCTGTCCTTGTCAGCCTGATCGATCATCAACGCGGTCAGGTGCAGCTCGCTGCTCGCAGACAATTTAGCCACCGCCTGCGCCGCTGTAACGATGGAAAACCCAACCCATGTCGCGCGCCTTTCCTCATCACTAAAATGCACCCTGGATACGATCATCAGCGAGTCCGGTTGTCCGTGCAGCACACTGGCAGCCGGGATACAGAACGCCACTCCCTGCCCCATTTTCTGATCAATATCCTGCACGATTTGTTGACACCCCACCCTGAGAAGCACTTCATTATCTTTAGCCGATTCTTCCTCGGCGAAGCCGGTATAACAAAACATCGTGGCGCTAATTGCCAAAGCAGCTTGCAGGTATTTCATTTCATTCTCCAGTCAATCGAATTTGATTAACTGCTTAGACGCAACAGGCATCCAATCTGTAAGGCTGCGACAAAAAAATATTTCCGCCCCGGAATGCAATGTTTACTTACGTTTGGCCATTTTCAGCGCCGCCTCTGCCTGTTCCAGGATGACATGGGGAATGCTCATATAGACGCTGGTCGAGTTGCAGAAGGAATAAAGGTTGCTCAAAGCCGCCTGCAATGCCGGTGCGGCGCCAAACAATTCTGCCGAAATTTCCTCGTTTTCAAAAGCCAACAGGATGCCCTTCAGTCCGGCAGCGGCAAGTCTGTCTGCCACAAGCTCAGTCTCATCCAGCTCAACCAGAACCAACTTATTTCTTTCGTTCATTTATGACGCCCCTCTTGATTGTAGTCACTGCTCCTATAGCATGTGTGCAAGGCAACCCGGCAACATCACCACCCCTGCACAATAAACGGCGCCCACAACGCGGGTTCGGCCTGCCCGCGTTTGCTGCGCAGCTCGGCGATGGTGGCGAGCTGGGCTTGCCGCAGGGCGGCAGCGGGGTTGGTTTTTTTGCCGTAAAGTTGGTAAAACCTCTGCATTTGCGTGGCCGTCACCGCATCGCTCACCGGCCACAGGCTCATCATCAAGTGACTGGTTCCCGCCAAAGCAAAGGCACGTCTGAGGCCAAACACGCCTTCGCCGGATTTGACTTCTCCGCGCCCCGTTTCACAGGCGGAAAGCGTGACCAGATCGGTGCCGTGCAAGTCCATTCCGGAGACTTCCAGCGCGGTAAGCAGGCCATCGCGTCCGCCTTGCGCTTCACCCGCATGGTTGGCGCCCGCGAAGGCGAGGCCGGAGCGCACCAGCGGATTTTCGTAACCTTGAGGAAGCGCAGGAGCGGATTCCCCCATCGCATCTTGCTGAACTTTGATGCGCACCGCCCCGCGCGTACCCTGACTGATGGCGGCCTGGTCGGCAAGAAAGAAACCGTGCGTGGACAGGTGCATGACGCGCGGGCGGCGCACTGCCAGCACCGATTCTTCCGTCGCCTGTGTGCCGGTCAGCACGGTTTGCTTGCCCTTGAGGTAAGGCGGAATTTGCTCGGCTTCTTTGGCGGTGCCGGGCAAGGGGCTAAAATGTTGGGCAAACCCGGCGGAGCGCGTTGTGCCGCTGATTTCGGCTACATCGGCGCTGACTTGCGCGCGCAAATCAAACTGCGGGTTGGCCGCCAGATACAGTTCGGATTCGGGCTTGATGCCCAGATCGCCCTTGGTCAGGTCGCGACCCGAAGTGACATAGGCAATCTGCTTGCTTTCGATCAGATAGTGACCTTCCGCATCCTGCATCGCCGCAAACGGCACCAGATTCAACAAACCGTCCGGGCTGAATACGACCTTGCCGACATCACCCACGGCGGCGGCGATGGGTTGCCAGAGTGACTGATGCAGGGTGCGGGTGGCGTCTTGTTGTGCGGAGCCGTTGGAACCCACGATGCCGATGGGTTTGAGGGCCGACTGTACGATTTTCTCCAGCACATCAGCTTCGCCCAAGTCCACCATCTGTATCTTGCCATCGCCATGCAGGATGAAGGCTAAGTAGCGCCAGGTGTCGGCCCACTTGCCGTGATCCCAGTCGTAGTCTTGTATCTTGACGAATTCGGCCAATACGCCATCTTTGCCCAGGGTCTGGGCGACTTCTTGGCTGGTGACGGTGCGTTGCTTCAGCTCTTGTGCCACTAGCACGCTCTTGCTGGCTATCCGGGCTTCAAGCTTACCGATCTCGGATTGATAGTCGGCGATGCGTTTCTGGTAGTCCTCGCCGCTCATCTTCTCCGGTTTGTTCTGCATGAGCTTGGCTAACTCGCTGCGCTGGTTGGACAGCGCATCCCACAATTTCCTGGTCTCTGGATCGAGGCTGCGGGCAATGGCGTCCTGTTGCCGCGCTTGAGCATCGAACACGATGCCTTTGCGGGAGAGCACGAGATTGAGGGCTGCACGGATCGCGGCAGCATCATCCGGTAGCTGGCGGTGGATCAGGGAAAGCATGCCGTGAATTTCACCTTCTTTCAATTTCACAAGCTTGAGTTTCTGTTGCTCGGTGAGAATCGGGAACGTATGTTGAATGACATGATCAGTGACCGTCTGTGCGCGCATGGACCAATGTAGAGCTTCTATGCTGTGATGTTGCTCGCCATGGAAGAAAGCCAGGTTGTTCAGGCTGTTGGCTGTGTCGGCATGCTCGGGGCCAAGGATTTTTTCGCGAATCGTCAGGGCACGCTGGTACAGCGGCAGTGCTTGATTATATTTGCCTATGGATTTGTACAAGTACGCCAGGTTGTTCAGGCTACCGGCAGTGTCGGCATGTTCGGGGCCAAGGACTTTTTCGCGGATCGCCAGTGCGCGCTGGTACAGCGGCAGTGCTTGGTCGTATTGGCCCAGAGTATCGTAGAGGGACGCCAGATTATTCAGGCTGCCGGCAGTATCGGCATGCTCGGGGCCGAGAACTTTTTCACGAATCGCCAGGGCGCGCTGGTATAGCGGCAGCGCCAGGTCGTACTGGCCCAGGGATTTGTACAACAACGCCAGATTGCTCAGGCTAGTGGCCACGCTGTCATGTTCGGGGCCGAGGACTTTTTCCTTGATCGCCAGGGCGCGCTGGTACAGCGGCAGTGCCTGGTCGTATTGGCCAAGGGTTTGGTACAAGCTCGCCAGACCGCTCATGCTGATGGCTGTGTCGGCATGCTCGGGGCCGAGGACCCTGTCGAAAATTGCTAAAGCACGCACGTACAGCGGCAACGCCTGGGAGTACTGGCCTAGGGTTCGGTACAACTCCGCCAGATTGTGCAGACTGCCTGCGGTGTCGGCATGCTCGGGGCCGAGTACTTTTTCACGGATCGCCAGGGCGCGCTGAAACAGCGGCAGCGCCTGGGCGTATTGGCCTAGTGGCTGATACAAGTACGCCAGGTTGTTCAGGCTGGTGGCTGTGTCGACATGCTCGGGGCCGAGAACTTTCTCGCTGATCGCCAGGGCGCGCTGATACAGTGGCAGCGCCTGGTCGTACTGGCCCAGGGTTTGGTACAACATCGCCAGGTTGTTCAGACTGATGGCAGTGTCAGCATGCTCTGGGCCGAGGACTTTTTCACGGATTGCCAGGGCGCGCTGATACAGCGGCAGCGCTTGGGGATACTCGCCCAGGGTTTCGTACAAATTCGCCAGGTTATTCAGGCTGGTGGCCGTGCGGACATGCTCGGGGCCAAGGACTTTTTCACGGATCACCAAGGCGCGCTGAAACAGCGGCAGCACTTGGGTGTATTGGCCCAGGGTGTGGTACAACATCCCCAGATTGTTCAGGCTGGTGGCCGTATCGGCATGTTCGGGACCGAGGACTTTTTCGCGGATCACCAAGGCGCGCTGATATAGCGGTAAGGCTTCTGCGTACCGCGCCCTATTTTCGTATTGGTGGGCAAAGTTAATGAGCGTAGTGGCAACCTCTACGTGCTCTTTACCATAGCTGGCCTCACTTAGGGCTAACAATTGTGGATACAGTTCCAGCGCTTCCTGATCCCGACTCAGCGTTTCCAGGTCATCCACTTGCTTGACTAGCAGTTCAGCCAGATAGCGCGACGAGGGCTTACCGAAGCATTTTTCTACCAGTGGTCGCATTTGCTGGCGCAGGACAATAGCTTGTTTTAGGTCATTGTCGGCCTTAGCTTGTTCAAGTTGAGTGGCAAGCGGCACCAGCTTGGCGTAAGCCTGTGGATCTTGCGTACGCGCCAGATTTTCGCGTGCTTGTCCGATCTCTTCCGCTTTGCTGTCCGGGCTTTTCTCACGAATGGCAAGGATGCGCTGATACAGGGAAATAGCTTGCGATTGCCGCTGCATGGCTTCCAGCAATTGAGCTTGACGCTGCAAGTCAGTTGCGACTTCGGGGTGACTGCTTCCATAGCGTTTTTCATCGGCTAATACGGCCTTGCTAAAGGCCGATAACGCGGCTTCTTTACGATCAAGTTTTTCCAGTTTGTCGCCCAAAATAAATGCCAAAACTGCGACTCTTTCAGTAAGGTGCTGTTCCGCCAATTGCAGAGCCTGCTCTCGTAAGCGCAATGATTCATCTGATTTATTTAACTTTTCGAGCATATCCGCGCGGGCATTTAAATTCCCCAGGACATATACAGAGTCCAAGCCATACGCTTTTTCATACAAGGGTTGCAGATGTTCTCGCAAACTCGCTGCAAGTGGCAAATTTTCGCTGCCAGCTGTTTCAGCTTGAATAATTTCTGAAGAGATGCGCTGAATTTCCGCATAGGCCAGCGGGTCGCGTTTTTTTGCATCATATTCCACACGACCAATCGCAAAATCATTCGCCATCTTGCCCATGCTCGCCTGTGCGTCTTGCCCACGGCTGGATTGCCGTGCCACGATTTGAGCATGCGTAAAATTACAACCCGCCTCACTGGATTTCAACAAAGGTTCGTGCAAATACCCTCCTATGTTGTCGCTAGCCAAAGCCTGCAAACCCAGCACGCCAGGCAATAAATCAGCCTCGATATAGCTGTATTTGAGTGATGCGGCGTTATCACCGACTAGTTGAGCAACTTCGTAACCTTCAATTTGCAAATAACCGTTGATGATACGTGCCTGAACTTCAACCCCCACACGCACAGGGAACGAGTCGCCCACTTTGACGTCAACACAATCCTTGCCAGTTAAGTCCAAAAGTTTAATCGTGCCTTCATAGGCGAAGGTTTCCGCCTGGACGATGTTCGACAAAGTCATCATTAACAGCGGAAAAACCAATATTTTCGAACGCATCAACAGACCTCTTCAGGATTCTCATTTATTTCGCAGCATCCTACTGTTCGCGCTTAACGAATTGCATCGCCTGCTCCCAGGTTTCTCCAGCCATCAGCACCTCTTTGCCTGCGGGTGTCAACAACCAATAAAAATTGGAAGCGCCACCTTCCTCAAGATAGTGCCGCTGCTCAACAATGAGATGCCCGACATAGCGGCCAGCGGGGATAACGAATATGCTATTCCCATCGACAATGTACTTCTGCTTTCCAGTTGCCAAATCAATTACATGCAGCGCATCGGAGGTCATCCACGCCTCACTGAGAAAATACAGGCGACCCCCCGCCGCCGCAAAGGCCAGTGAGTTGAACTGGCCCAACTTTGTTTCAGCGGCATCATCAGCGTCTTCATCTACAATCCGCGTCTTCAGCAAGCGCTTGGCGTTCTTGCCCGTGACATCCATCAACCAAATCTCGTTTCCCCGAAACAGATCATGGTCTCTTTCAACTTTTGGCCTGATATGAAGATAGGCCACCTTCTTTCCATCCGGCGACAGCACGGCTCCTCCATTGTTTCTGCTTTTCGTGAGCTGGTGCGACTGCCCGTCGTCGCCGACATAGAAAATATCACCGCCCTGCTCATGCACAGATGCCGCTGCAGCAGTACCGATCAGCACGGCGAACAAACCCAAGCCCAGAATTAACCTTTTCATTGCGCGTCCTTTTCCATCGAAATTATTGATCCGCGATTATGTGTGTAGCCTACGCCACACCCGAATTAGCCCGGGAGGCGGACAGCAATGCCCGCAGCACCACTCCCGAACAAACACACCTATTACCTGCTTGCACAGAACATCTAAGCGTTATAAAAACACCTGACAAGCTTCAGTCAAATTTTACACCACGGCTTCGGCGACCATGAATTCCGGGGTGTCTACAAACTGCATGAACTCGCCCATGATCTTCTGCACGAGAGACCCCGCCATATCCTGCGAAACGAAACCATCCAGATCGGAAAGATCGAACACTTCGACGTAGTCCACAGAGGGTTGTGAGCCGTCGAGTAAATTGCGTACAGTGCGGTAATTGGTGAATGCCGCCACCCGCTTGAGTCCGCGCATGGTCGGGTAGTCTGTAGTGCGCGTCCAGGTTTCATATTGCTCGCGAGAAACGCCCGGTTTGAGTTTGTACATGATAATGATTTGAGACATGGCACATCCTTTCTTACTGGGTTGTAATACGGACAGCTTCGATGATACTAACCTTTATCCGCGCCACTTTAGACGCATTCAATACTACTTTGTCAGGCGCGATTATTAAAGTCGGCCTTTAGTGTGCGTCAGAAAAACCACTCACCACCCCTGCACAATAAACGGCGCCCACAACGCGGGTTCGGCCTGCCCGCGTTTGCTGCGCAGCTCGGCGATGGTGGCGAGCTGGGCTTGCCGCAGGGCGGCAGCGGGGTTGGTTTTTTTGCCGTAAAGTTGGTAAAACCTCTGCATTTGCGTGGCCGTCACCGCATCGCTCACCGGCCACAGGCTCATCATCAAGTGACTGGTTCCCGCCAAAGCAAAGGCACGTCTGAGGCCAAACACGCCTTCGCCGGATTTGACTTCTCCGCGCCCCGTTTCACAGGCGGAAAGCGTGACCAGATCGGTGCCGTGCAAGTCCATTCCGGAGACTTCCAGCGCGGTAAGCAGGCCATCGCGTCCGCCTTGCGCTTCACCCGCATGGTTGGCGCCCGCGAAGGCGAGGCCGGAGCGCACCAGCGGATTTTCGTAACCTTGAGGAAGCGCAGGAGCGGATTCCCCCATCGCATCTTGCTGAACTTTGATGCGCACCGCCCCGCGCGTACCCTGACTGATGGCGGCCTGGTCGGCAAGAAAGAAACCGTGCGTGGACAGGTGCATGACGCGCGGGCGGCGCACTGCCAGCACCGATTCTTCCGTCGCCTGTGTGCCGGTCAGCACGGTTTGCTTGCCCTTGAGGTAAGGCGGAATTTGCTCGGCTTCTTTGGCGGTGCCGGGCAAGGGGCTAAAATGTTGGGCAAACCCGGCGGAGCGCGTTGTGCCGCTGATTTCGGCTACATCGGCGCTGACTTGCGCGCGCAAATCAAACTGCGGGTTGGCCGCCAGATACAGTTCGGATTCGGGCTTGATGCCCAGATCGCCCTTGGTCAGGTCGCGACCCGAAGTGACATAGGCAATCTGCTTGCTTTCGATCAGATAGTGACCTTCCGCATCCTGCATCGCCGCAAACGGCACCAGATTCAACAAACCGTCCGGGCTGAATACGACCTTGCCGACATCACCCACGGCGGCGGCGATGGGTTGCCAGAGTGACTGATGCAGGGTGCGGGTGGCGTCTTGTTGTGCGGAGCCGTTGGAACCCACGATGCCGATGGGTTTGAGGGCCGACTGTACGATTTTCTCCAGCACATCAGCTTCGCCCAAGTCCACCATCTGTATCTTGCCATCGCCATGCAGGATGAAGGCTAAGTAGCGCCAGGTGTCGGCCCACTTGCCGTGATCCCAGTCGTAGTCTTGTATCTTGACGAATTCGGCCAATACGCCATCTTTGCCCAGGGTCTGGGCGACTTCTTGGCTGGTGACGGTGCGTTGCTTCAGCTCTTGTGCCACTAGCACGCTCTTGCTGGCTATCCGGGCTTCAAGCTTACCGATCTCGGATTGATAGTCGGCGATGCGTTTCTGGTAGTCCTCGCCGCTCATCTTCTCCGGTTTGTTCTGCATGAGCTTGGCTAACTCGCTGCGCTGGTTGGACAGCGCATCCCACAATTTCCTGGTCTCTGGATCGAGGCTGCGGGCAATGGCGTCCTGTTGCCGCGCTTGAGCATCGAACACGATGCCTTTGCGGGAGAGCACGAGATTGAGGGCTGCACGGATCGCGGCAGCATCATCCGGTAGCTGGCGGTGGATCAGGGAAAGCATGCCGTGGACTTCACCTTCACGCATATGAACGAACTGCAACTTTTCTTGTTCGTTCAGGATGGGGAAGGTGGTAGCGAGGTTGAACGAAGCCGCTATCGCGGAGAAACGCCCCTCAGCCGTCTGATTAAATAAC
>CAYLOK010000033.1:0-27940 GCA_964385275.1 uncultured Gallionella sp.
CGACACGGTGGACGATCTGGTGCGCTACGGGCGCGACATCGAAAAAACGGTGCTGTCGCGCGGCTTGCGTTATCACGTCGAAGACCGCGTGCTAGTGTGCGGCAACAAGACCATCGTATTCAAATAATGGAACTTTCCCGAGCATGTTTGTCGGATACACCGTTCCATTCACCAAACTTTTCGGATGTCCGCACCCTCTAGTCCGACCCACATAGGCAATTATTCCATCGTCAAGCTGTTGGGCAGTGGTGCGACCTCCGATGTGTATCACGCGCAGCGCGACGGATCGTTTGCCTCGGTCGCCATCAAGCAGCTACGCCGGGGGCGTCAGTCCGAAATCTACAAAGCCATGTTCACCACCGAGGTGGAACTGGGACTCAAGATGCATCACAAGAACATTGTCCATGTGCTGGATGCCGATCTGAACGAAAAAAGCGGCGCCTATCTGGTGATGGAATTCATCAACGGGGAATCGCTCGACCACTATGACAGGGACGACACGCTGCTGCCCATCCAGACCGTGTTGTCCGTGATCGAACAAGTGGCCAATGCCTTGCGCTATGCGGCGGATCTCGGCGTCGTTCACCGCGACGTGAAGCCGGGCAACATTATCCTGATGCCCAACGGAGTCGCCAAACTGGCCGATTTCGGTTGCGCGATTCCGGTCAGCGAGATGGGCGCAGTGGTGGCAGGCAGTCTGGCCTATATGTCCCCGGAGCAGCTGGACGGTGAGGCGCTCGATCAACGCGCCGATATTTATGCGCTGGGAGCCGTGCTTTACCGCCTGCTGACAGGCAAACATACCTTTGAAGCCGAGACTGAATTCGATGCGCGGATTGCCATCTTCAACTTTCCCGTCACACCGATAGCAAACTATCGCAAGGGACTGCCAAAAGAATTGATTGCCGTCATCGAGCACGCCCTGGCCAAGGATAAAGACCGGCGCTACGCCACGTGGGACGACTTCATACGCGACTTTGGCAATGCGGCGCACAAGATACGCATGTCCGACTATGACATGGACTTGTATCGCGGCTTCAGTATGTCCACGCAGTCCGTGTTATCCCGCTATATGTCGGCAGACCGCGAATTTTCCCGCAGCGGTTTTTCGCGCAGCACCCTGCCGGAATCCTACGGGGTATAGCTCAATGACGCTCCAACAGGCGGCGGATTTCCGGGACGCATGAACCGCAATTAGTACCCGCTTTCAGGCACTGCCCCACCGCTTCGACGCTATCCAATCCCTGCGTTTGAATGGCATTCAGGATGGTCTTTTCGCCCACGCCAAAACAGGCACACACAGCGCGTCCCGCGTCGGCGCCTTTTGGAGGGCGCGCAGCCAGCAATCCGGCCAGGTCCGCCGGTTTCAGCTGCATTTGATTGAACAGGCTGGCAAGCCACTCGCGTTCCGGCAAACGCTGATCCGGCGCAATGAAAAACACCGCCTCCAGTCTGCCATCATGAATACAGGCCGCACGATAACGCCCCATCGCCGCATCGCGATATTCCAGCCATTCTCCCGCGCTGCCTGATACGACTTGCACCCAGTCACGCCAGTCATCAGGCAACGCGTCCCCGGCGATTTCGTGTCGCCAGTAATCCGCACCCTGCGAGCTGGCGCAATAGCGGGTATCCGGCAATTCCAGGCGGCTGCGGCTCAACACGAATCCCTGCCAGACGGGCTGATACGGTTCGACCCGTACCGGTGTGTGTTTGGATTCCGGCTGACCAGAAATTGGATCGGTAATCGGTGCAACCAGCACGTCCACCCTTGCCGATTTGGCATACGCATCACTCCAGTGCATAGGCACGAACACCGAACCGGGACGCTGATCGTCGCTAAACTGCACGCGCGCCAGCATGCTGCCGTGACGGCTGGTCAGGCGCGCCAACCCGCCATTGGCAAGCTGATAGCCTTGCGCGTCAGACATTTGCACTTGCACGAAAGGTTCCGGCAGATGGGCGTTCAGACGCGGCACTTTGCCGGTACGGGTCATGGTGTGCCATTGGTCGCGTATCCGTCCGGTATTCAGCACCAGCGGGAATTGATCATCTGTCGGCACGGCGGGCAGTCGCGGCGCGACAGCGACCATGCGCGCACGGCCATTGGGCGTATAAAAGCGTCCGTCAGCAAACAGTCGCGCCGTACCGTTAAATCCCCCCTGCCCCCCTTTTTGCGAGTTGGGCGGCAAACCTCCCATCCCTGCCAACCCCTCTGCCAAGGTGGGTGTGCGGCAAACCGGCCATTGCGTCGGTGTCAGCGCGTCGTATTGTTCATCACTCAGTTCCGACCAGGCGCTGATATCGAAGGCGCGCTGGCCTTTGTTTTCAAAACCCGACAGACGCGCGTGTTCGCGGAATATCTGCGCGGGCCTGGTGTAGGAAAATGCCTCGGTGAAGCCCATGCGCTGTGCCAGTTGCGTGATGATCCACCAGTCCGGCCTGGCTTCACCCGCCGCCGGCAAAAAACTTCGCTGACGCGAGATGCACCGCTCGGAATTGGTCACCGTGCCGTCCTTCTCCCCCCAGCCTGCGGCAGGCAGCAAGATGTCGGCGCAGGCCGTGGTGTCGGTGTGTTGCACGCAATCGGATACCACGACCAGCTCGCAGCCCAACAGTGCAGCGCGCACTTTGTCCGCATCCGGCAGACTGACTACCGGGTTGGTGCCCATGATCCACACTGCTTTAATCTTGCCATCGGCGATGGACTGAAACATCTCCACGGCTTTCAGGCCGGGCTGGGCAGCGATATTTGGCGCATTCCAGAAGCGCGCAACCAGATCGACACCGGCAGGATCGGAGAAATCCAGATGGGCGGCCAGTTGATTGGCCAGTCCGCCCACTTCCCGCCCGCCCATCGCATTCGGCTGCCCCGTGACCGAAAAAGGCCCCATGCCGGGACGGCCTATCCGCCCCGTTGCAAGATGCACATTGATGATTGCATTGGCTTTATCCACGCCGCTGGAAGACTGGTTGATGCCTTGCGAGAATATCGTTACGGTACGCTCGGTACGTGCAAATAATTGATAAAACTCGCTAATCCGGGTCTCGGCGATACCGCAAATTCGTGCCACTTTCGGAATTGATTCAAGCTCGCGCGCCGCCGCAAATGCAGCGGCAAAGCCCTCGACGTGCGCCTCAACGTAAGCCAGATCGAGTGCGTCTTCGCGGCGCAAATGATGCAGCAGGCCGTTGAACAGATACGCATCCGTCCCCGGCGCAATCGCCAAATGCAAATCTGCGATGTCACAAGTCGCCGTGCGCCGTGGGTCGATCACCACCACCCGCATTTCGGGGCGCACTTTTTTTGCGGCAACCAAACGCTGATACAGCACGGGGTGAGCCCACGCATAGTTGGAACCTGCGATCACCACCAGGTCGGCAAGTTCGACGTCTTCATAGCACACCGGCACGGCATCGGCACCGAAGGCGCGCTTGTGTGCCGCCACCGCCGTGGACATGCACAGCCGCGAATTGGTGTCGATATTTCCGCTGCCGATAAAGCCCTTCATCAACTTGTTGGCGACGTAATAATCTTCAGTCAGCAACTGCCCGGACACGTAAAAGGCCACTGCGTCCGGCCCATGTTCGGCGATGATATTCTTGAACCCGGAAGCGACACGCTCCAGCGCCTCATCCCACGAGGCGCGCTGCCCGTTGACCATCGGGTAAAGCAGGCGTCCTTCGCTGTCCAGCGTATCGGCCAGCGCCGCACCCTTGGAGCACAGCCGCCCGGAATTGGCCGGGTGTTGGCGGTCGCCCGTCAGACTGATGGCTTCCCCGATTTTTACCTCCACCCCGCAGCCGACTCCGCAATAAGGACAGGTGGTCAAGACCGAGGACTGAGGATTGAGGACTGAGGATTGAGGTTTCATGGTTTGGAGGTTACTCACACCTCGCGCCTCGAACCTCAGTCCTGACTTCAAGAAACACCACGCCATGGGCAACCCGCACTTCATGCCGGTGCGCGCAGCCCTTATCGGGTGCGACCGCCTCACCCGACTCCAGGTCAATGACCCAGTTATGCATCGGGCAGGTGACGCGTGTGCCGTGCACGATGCCTTCCGAGAGTGGCCCGCCCTTGTGCGGACAACGGTTATTCAGCGCGAACACCTGATCGTCCACGCTGCGGAACAGCGCGATCTCGCCTGTTGGGGTATTGACGAGCCGCGAACCCTGGCGCGGAATGTCTTGCAGATTACCTACCTGTATCCAGTTCATTTCATTTTTCCTTATTCAATCGTGGCCATTGCCGCGTATTCATGCGCTTCTTTGCCTTCGGCGCGTTCTTTCCACGGGTCATCCTGCGAATAGCGCTGCGATTCCAGAAAGCGCGCGTACAGTTCGGCGCGTCCCGCCGCATCGTCAACGATATGTTGTTTTACATAGGCCAGACCAACCCGTTCTATCCACGGTGCGGTGCGATCCAGGTAGTGTGCCTGCTCGCGATACAGTTGCATGAAGGCGCCGCAGTATTCCAGCACTTCGGCCTCTGTCTCGACCTTGCACAGGAAATCGGTGACGCGCACCTTGATGCCGCCGTTGCCGCCGACGTGAATCTCATAACCCGAATCCACGCAGACGATGCCGAAGTCCTTGATGGTGGCTTCGGCGCAATTGCGCGGGCAACCGGAAACGGCGATTTTAAATTTATGGGGAGTCCATGAACCCCAGGTCATTTTTTCGACCTGGATGCCCAAGCCTGTTGAGTCTTGCGTGCCGAAGCGACACCATTCCGACCCCACGCAAGTCTTGACCGTGCGTAGTGATTTACCGTAGGCATGGCCGGAGACAAAGCCCGCCTCGACCAGCTCGCCCCACATCTTGGGAAGATTTTCCTTGCTGATGCCGTATAAACCGATGCGCTGTCCGCCGGTGATATGGACGGTGGGCACTTCGTGGCGTTCGGCGATTTCGGCAATCGCACGCAGTTCGGCTGGCGAGGTAACGCCGCCCCAGATACGCGGAATCACCGAGTAAGTACCGTCTTTCTGAATATTGGCATGCACCCGTTCATTGATAAAGCGCGAACGACTGTCGTCCTGATATTCGCCGGGCCAGGCGGCCGTCAGGTAATAATTCAATGCGGGACGGCAGATGTGACAGCCATCCGGCGTTTTCCATTGCAATGCCTGCATCAGATCGGGGATGTTCTTCAGCCCCAGCTCTCGAATCGCCTGCGGCACATCCTGGTGTGCGGATTCGCTACAGGCGCAGATCGCCTTCTTGCTGGATTGGGCAGAATAATCGCCGCCCAGCGTATTGGCCAGTATCGCCTCCACCAAACCGGTACACGAGCCGCATGAAGCAGACGCCTTGGTATGAGCGCGCACCTCCTCGATCGTGAACAGCTTTTTCTCGACGATGGCATTGACAATGGTTCCCTTGCATACGCCGTTGCAGCCGCATATTTCCGCCGTATCCGGCATGTTTGCCACGCTGGACACCCCGCCGCGACCGGAGTCCCCCAGATGCATCTGCCCGAACAGAATGTGTTCGCGCATTTCAGTGACATCAGTCCCATCGCGCATCATCTGGAAATACCACGGGCCGTCCACGGTTTCACCGTACAGAACCGCGCCGCGCAACTTGTTATCGCGCAGCACCAGTTTTTTGTACACGCCGCGCGCGGAATCCTGCAACAACAGCTCTTCGTCGCCCTCGCCGGGATTGAAATCTCCGGCTGAAAACAAATCAATGCCCGTCACTTTGAGCTTGGTGGAAACCGACGATCCCTCGTAACGCATCCTGCCGTATCGCGCGAGATGATTTGCCGCCACTTTGGCCTGTTCGAACAGCGGCGCGACCAGCCCGTAGGTTTGCCCGCGATGCTGAACGCATTCGCCTACCGAATAAATCTTCGGATCGTAAGTCTGCATGGTGTCGCTCACCACGATACCGCGTTCGCAGTGAATACCGGCTGATTTGGCCAGAGCGATGTTGGGGCGTATGCCCGCCGACATCACGATCAAATCCGCCCCGATTTCCTCGCCATCCTTGAAGCGCAAACCTGTAACAGCGGTTTCGCCGAGGATGGCCTCCGTCTGCCTGGAGAGATAGAACTTCATGCCGCGTTTTTCCAGCGCCTCTTTCAACAGCCCGCCACCGACCTTGTCCAGCTGGCGTTCCATCGGCCATTCGCACAAATGCACAACCGCCACCTCCATGCCTCGCATCACCAGGCCATTGGCGGCTTCCAGCCCGAGCAATCCGCCGCCGATCACCACCGCGCGACCGCCCTTGCCAGCCATGCTCAGCATGTTTTCCACATCGGCGATGCTGCGATAGCCCACCACACCCGGCAGATTGATTCCCGGTACCGGCAACATGATCGGGTTGGAGCCAGTCGCAATCAGCAACCGGTCGTAAGGTGCAACGATCCCGTCTGCCGTTTCGACCACGCAGCGCACCCGGTCGATTTTTGTAACCAACTTTCCGGCATGCAGCGTGATGTTATTTTCCTCGTACCAGCTCCAGTCATTCAACACGGTATCCTGAAATTTCATCTCGCCCGACAACACCGGAGAGAGCAGGATGCGGTTGTAATTGGGCTGCGGCTCGGCGCCGAACACGGTGATTTCATATTCATCCGGCGACATCTTGAGCAATTCTTCGATAGTGCGTATGCCCGCCATGCCGTTGCCGATCACGACCAATCTGTTTTTAGCCATTTCTGTTACTCCTCAAAATTCTTAACGACATGTCGGGTTGGCTTTGCATAACCAGTCGACTAAGCCGCAAGCGGCAAGTCGCTGGTAAAAACCCGACCTAGCAAATTAGGCCGCTGCCGGATGAGCATGGCGCTCATACAGAAAGCGCAAGACTTCGGAACGAAGCCGCATATATTCAGCGTCGCCCGCCAGGGCCAGGCGATTGCGTGGACGAGGCAGGCCTACCTCTAAAATTTCGCCTATGGTGGCCGCCGGTCCGTTGGTCATCATCACGATGCGGTCCGACAGCAGCACCGCCTCGTCCACATCGTGGGTCACCATAATCACGGTGCTCTTTGTTGCCGCGACGATCTTCATCAGCTCGTCCTGCAATTGGGCGCGCGTCAATGCGTCCAGCGCGCCAAACGGTTCATCCATCAGCAACACCTTGGGCTGCATCGCCAAAGCGCGGGCAATTCCGACGCGCTGTTTCATGCCCCCCGAGATTTCATTCGGATATTTCTGTTCGGCATGGCTCAGATGCACCAGCGCCAGCGCATCGTGGGTGCGCTGCATCAGTTGCGCCTTGCCCTCGGTTGCGCCAAACACGCGCTCGACCGCCAGGTGAACGTTGTCAAAACAGGTCAGCCAGGGCAGCAGCGAGTGGTTCTGGAACACCACGGCCCGCTCGGGAGCCGGGCCGCCGATCTCTCTATCCGCACACAACAAAATTCCGTCACTGGGCATCAATAAACCGGCAATCAAGTTGAGCAGCGTGGACTTGCCGCAACCCGAGTGCCCGATCAAGGTAATGAACTCGCCGCGTTCGATCTTCAGGTCGATGTCTTTGAGCGCGACAAAAGTCCCCTGTTTAGTTGCAAATGACATTTGCACGTTTTCAACATGTACATAATTTTTCATGGCAGCCCTATCAATATCTGAAACGTTTGGCTAATTGCACCAGCATCAATTCAAGCAGTAACCCGACGATGCCGACGACAATAATCGCGATGATGATGTGCTCGACATTCAGGTTGTTCCACTCATCCCACACCCAGAAGCCGATGCCCACGCCGCCGGTCAACATTTCCGCCGCGACGATCACCAGCCAGGCCGTGCCGATGGCCAGACGAATACCGGTCAACATATAGGGCAGCGTCGCGGGGAACAGTATTTTGGTAAACACTTTCCACTCCGACAGGTTGAGCACCCGCGCCACGTTGAGATAATCCTGCGGCAACTGGCGCACCCCCATGGCGGTATTGATAATCATCGGCCAGATGCTGGAGATGAAGATCACCCAGATGGCGGCGGGATTGGACGCATTGAATACCAGCAGACCGATGGGCAGCCACGCCAGAGGCGATACCGGCCTGAGCATACTCACGATGGGCGAGGTCATTTTATTCAGGAAATCAAAGCGTCCAATCATGAAACCCAGCGGTATGCCTATCAATGCAGCCAGCCCGAAACCGATACCGACCCGCCCAAGCGAAGCCAGCAGATTCCAGCCTATGCCCTGATCGTTCGGCCCTTTCTGGTAGAACGGGTCGCTGAACAGCTCCACGGCGGAATTCCAGGTCATGATCGGGCCCGGCAAATTCCCGCTGGACTGCGACACCAGCCCCCAAATCAGGATGAACATCCCCAACCCCAGCAGGGGCGGGAGGATATTTTCGGCAAATATTTTTTTGACATTCATCACGCTCTCACTTTAAAGCTGGCCGCATATTTCTTCGGGTCTTTGCCGTCCCACACCGTGCCGTCCATCAGCTTTGAGCTGCGCATCACGTCTTTGGGCACGGCCACTTTCACCTGCGAGGCAGCCTGTTTGTACAGATCAATCCGGTTGATCTTTTTCGCGACCGCCAGATAATCCGGGTCTTCCTTCAGCAAGCCCCAACGCTTGTGCTGGGTGAGGAACCACATGCCGTCGGACAGATAAGGGAAATTCACCGCGCCGTCGTTGCAGAATTTCATGTAATTGGGGTCATTCCACTTCTTGCCCAAACCGTCTTCGTACTTGCCTTCCAGACGCTGGTCGATCACTTCCAACGGACAATTGACGTAAGACTTGTCGGCGATGATTTCGGCGACCTTGCGGCGATTGCCCATCTCGTCGATATATTTCGAAGCGTCCAGCACAGCCATAATCAACGCGCGGGCGGTATTCGGATATTTATTGCTGAACTCGGCGGTACAACCCAGCACTTTTTCGGGATGATCCTTCCAGATGTCCTGAGTCGTGGTGGCGGTAAAACCGATTTTGTCGTAAATGGCGCGGTTGTTCCACGGCTCGCCGACGCAAAAACCGTCCATATTGCCGATGCGCATATTGGCGACCATTTGCGGCGGCGGCACGGTAATGGTCTTCACATCCTTGAGCGGATTGATGCCGTGACTGGCCAGCCAGTAGTACAACCACATCGCGTGGGTGCCGGTCGGGAAAGTCTGCGCGAAGGTGTAGTCGCGCTTTTCGCTGTCCACCAGCTTTTTCAATGCCGCACCGGTGGTCACGCCCTTATCTTTCAACTGATTCGACAGCGTGATCGCCTGGCCGTTGTTGTTCAGTGTCATCAGCACCGACATATCCTGCTTCTGACCACCTATCCCCAGATGCACGCCGTAGACCAGACCGTACAGAACATGCGCCGCATGCAGTTCGCCGTTGGTCAGCTTGTCGCGCACCCCGGCCCAGGAGGCTTCCTTGGACAGCACGATCTTGATGCCGTATTTCTCGTCGAACTTCATCACCGAGGCGATCACCAGCGAGGCGCAATCGGTCAACGGAATAAAGCCCACCTTGACTTCCTTGAGTTCCGGCGCATCCGAACCCGCCGCCCAGGCCGCTGCCCGCGTCCCCATAGGCACCATGGACATGATCCCTGCTGCGCCCAGTATTGCTCCTGTCTGTTTCATGAATTCCCTCCGGCTGTTTAGTTCGGGTTCAGCCACAAATTTTGTGATGATCTTTGAATCTTTCATTTCCAGCTCCTTAATCGTTTCGTAAAAAGCAAAAAGCGTCCGACCGCGCTGGTACGCAGTGGGACGCCTTTGTCCGGTAGTGCAATTCTCCGAATCGCCGTTGATTCGTTGATGCTAACTACAAAGCAATAGTCATGCCAATAATCAAGCTTATTACTTATTGTTATAAATCAATATGTTACCTATTTATACGTCCGCCTGATGATTTATGCCCACGCACCAATCGGTATCATTGGTGCATGGGCCGCCTCAAATTCGTGCGTTTTCCGCTCCGCTATGCCGGGCGCGCTACCAAGATAGCGATTCATGTCTGATAATGCCAAAACACTGGAGTAATGTTCATGGAAATCCGCCCTATTCACACGGAAGCTGACTACCAAGCCGTTATGCGCGAGGTCTCGGGATTCTTCGGAACCAGGTTCCCCTGAAGGGGATCGTTTCGAGGTTTTGCTGACCCTGGTCGAGGCCTATGAAGCAAAGAATTTCCCGATTGATCTGCCTGACCCGGTTGAAGCGATCAAATTCCGCATGGAACAATCTGGCCTAAGGAAATGCTGATTTATTCGTCATCCCCGCGAAAGCGGGGATCCAGCACTCCAGCGCCTTGATTTAACTGGGTTCCCGCCTACGCGGGAACGACAAAACCGAATAAATCAGCACATCCCTAGCAAAGCGAGGATAGCGCGATTTTGCCGGAAACGCGGCTTGAAAATGAAACCTTATGGCTGACACAGCAGCAAATGGCGGAGCTGTTTCAGACCTCCGTTTTATACGCCAGGCTGATACGCACCAATCGGTATCACCGATGCATCCACCGCCTCAAATTCGTGCGTTTTCTGGTTCGATATGCTGTGCGCGATACCAAGACGGATAAGCGAAGTGGCAGAGACACATCGAATCCGTCATTAAACCAAGCCGCGAAATAACCCCATTTATTTGGTCACACCCAGGATAGAATGAACACTATGAGTAGCCTGCTTAATTTTGATGCCAACATGGCACCCCGCCCACGATATAGCGAGGTTGAACAACAAAAGTCATCCGGAGCGACATATACGCCTATGGATTTTGCCGAGTTTGTGGCCGACCAAATGGTCAAGGTGGCGGATTTTCCCAAACGTGGAAAGATCCGTGTTCTTGATCCAGCATGCGGTGATGGCGCGTTGCTTGATGCATTGATCAAGCGCTTACCACCCACGGCGAGGAAACGCGTAGAAGTGGTGGGTTATGACACAGATCCAGATGCCATTCGCGTTGCATCACGTCGTCTTCGGCAAGATTTTCCCGCTTTAAATATACACTTAGAAAAGAAGGATTTTCTGGAGCACGTTCTCAATCTGCAAGATGCTAGTGACCTGCTGTCGGAGTCCGATGAGCATGAGCCTTTTCATCTTGTGATCGCCAATCCGCCATATGTGCGAACTCAAATCATGGGGGCACAGCAGGCGCAACAGCTTGCTCAAAGCTTTGGATTGACCGGTCGCGTTGATCTTTACTACCCATTCTTGCTCGGAATTTCTCAAGTACTAGCTGAAAACGGCGTGACCGGCGTAATCACTTCAAACCGATTCATGACCACAAAATCAGGTCAAGCCGTTCGACACGCAATGCTTTCCCGCTTTCGTATTTTGCACGCATGGGATCTTGGCGACACCAAGCTCTTCGATGCGGCCGTTTTACCTTCGGTACTGTTGGCGCGTGGCACGCACGATTCGCAACGTCCTCATGCCGATGGAATCGCATATTCGTCGATTTACGAAACAAAAGATGTTGCGATTGCAGAGGCTACAAATGTACTGTCTGCCTTGAGCGCTGATAACGATACAGTAATCGCCATCCAAGATGGTCGGCGTTTCCGTGTCCGTCATGGGGTTCTGGACAATGGAGGAGATCCAGAAGGTATTTGGCGCGTTGCCACCCAAGCTACCGATCAGTGGTTAGCAACAGTCGAAGTTAATACGTGGGAAACGTTTCGGCGGATCGGAAAAATAAGGGTCGGTGTGAAATCGACGGCGGACAAAGTTTTTATTCGTAATGATTGGAACGACCTTCCTGGCGGACGCCCTGAGTTGCTACGACCCTTGATCACTCGAAAATGTGCACGTCGCTTTAAAGCTGACATCCCAGCAAAAACCAAACACATCAAGGAAATACTTTACCCCCATGAGGTAATGGGAAGCGGTCGCGCCGCAGTTAACCTGAGCCTTTATCCCAAAGCTGCAAACTACTTGGAAGAACACCGCGACATTCTCGAAGCGCGCACTTACCTCATTGATGCTGGCCGCAAATGGTATGAGCTATGGGTTCCGCAAGACCCTGCTGCATGGGCATCGCCCAAGCTCGTTTTCCCCGATATATCCGACAAACCGATTTTCTGGATGGATACGGGCGGAGGAATAGTTAACGGTGAATGCTATTGGCTACAGTGCGAAAACAAAGATGAACAAGACCTGCTATGGCTGGCGCTTGCTGTGGCTAACTCAACGTTCATTGAGTCCTTCTACGACCACCGATTTAACAATAAGCTTTATGCTGGACGAAGACGTTTCATCACTCAATATGTCGAGTTATTTCCATTGCCTAACCCAGCATGTGACCAAGCAATGAAAATTATTGCCCTGGCAAAAGAAATTCACGCCAAGTTGCCATCAACTGAAGCTGACCAACTTGCCGCCGAACTAGATACAC
Source organism: uncultured Gallionella sp. (assembly GCA_964385275.1). GTDB lineage: Bacteria > Pseudomonadota > Gammaproteobacteria > Burkholderiales > Gallionellaceae > Gallionella. Next base: position 12,324 of record CAYLOK010000033.1, read on the forward strand.
GAATTTGGCATGTTTTTGGTTTAGCTGCAGAAAAAGTTTCTGGGTAACGGAATTTGTATTTTTCCGTTGGTTACTTTGCCTTCAAAGCGTCGAAAACGTGTGAAAAAGTCAGTGCCGGTCGTAACGAATAAATGGGTAAGCGTCACCTGTTTACCATCCGTTTGAGCGTAATACATCGCATACCGGGTATCGCAATGCCGTGGATGATGATCACCAAGTTGTCGGACATCGAGATGGTCTTCACTGCTTGGCAATACCAGCCCCAGATCAATGGTGGGTGATGTTTGCAGCTTTACTTCCAACAACTGGTGGCGAACGTCCGGGAACTGACCTTTGTCTTCATAACGACTGTATCCCAAGCATTCGCAAATCAAACGATGCAGCGCCGCACCTCGATTGCGTTCTTGGTCCATGCCGGGATCAACAAACGATAGCCCCACCAGCGTTGATAACCGCTCGAAGATTTCCTGAATTGGCAAAAGGGCGCCACACCAAGGTTCATCAACTGGGCTGATCGACGTTGCAAACGTTGCTCCAGATCGCACATACGGCAACATGGGTGGTGTATCTTGTGATGAAACCAGCTCATGAGTATCAACACCTGTAATAAGTCCTGCCTGGTATTTTGTGGTGATCGTGCCAGTTGTGTCCAGCAGAGCTAATTCTTGACCGTTCACCACTTTGACTTTTAAAACGATGTCCTGGTCCGATATCTGAATGATCGCGTAACGCCGTGTAGGCGATAGCTCTTCGTTCCAGATTTGCAGGTTGTTGGATTTTTGCGTGTATGTGTCGAGCTGCTGCCCGAAAAATCTAGGTTGTGTCTTTTTGAAAGTTTTTGGAACAGGGTAGCCGAGAGCTTCACACACAGCCATTTTTACTACTTTTGAGCGCGTTCGCAGTGCAAGTCCATCCAGATTAAGGCCTGTTAGCGCTTGATTAAGTAGTGTTTCCAAGTGCTGTGTGGGGATCCAAAAACAATCATCGCCTACTTCAATCGGAGAGTAGATATCGAAGTCAGACGATTGAATGGCATGCTTGTAATCAAGGGGCGTTTTTTCGGTCATGCTCCGCTCGTATTGTCAGAAGTTCCGGGACGCTGACACCAAGAGCCTCTGCAAGGACTTCGAGTGTGCTGAGAGAAACGTTGCGCTCTTCGCGCTCCACCGAGCCAATATACGTGCGGTGAAGCTCGCAGAGATCGGCTAACTCCTCTTGCGATAATCCGTGATCTTTTCGATAAGAACGGACATTTTCGGCAAGCGTGGCACGTATTGAGGAGCTTGGTGTTCTGAGCATCATCGGAACAGTGAATCGGTGCGTCATTGTTCCCGAAAGATGACTTTGATACGACAGACTTTGAGTAGCAAAGCGGTTATTTGTTGTGCATATGATTTGATCCAACACAGCCCGCTAATATTTCAAAACTTAAAATTGAGTGATAATCGTAACAGCGAGCCACATCAGAAATATTAATTTTTGGATTTTCCCCTCGTGTGTGTTGACAAGCAATTACCATATATTTATCGAGGTGGTTCACTACAGAGACAAAGTTTAGCCCTCAGGCCTTCACTAGTGTCGCCGCATCTGCCTGCCAGAACAGCTCACCTTGTTTCCAGAATATTCGTGTATTGTTTCTAGTGCGCGCCCATTGCAGGCATACGTCTAGCTACCAGTATTTCGTTTTTTGGCATGGCCGCGAAACGAATGCCGCGACTAGGCGAGAGTAATGCTGTATGCCTATAATGAAGGAGGATGAGTATCTTTCTGTTCCCGTTTTGACACTATTGCATTCATTGCGGTATCTCGTAAATCGCAAAGACTACGAAGAATATTACGCCGAACCTCATGCTCAGCTGCTTTGTTACTCATTCGAGAAATTCGGTCGATACTTATATTCATTTCGGTGTTAGAAAAATCACGCTCATGTCCGGTCTTCCCGCCAAACCAGAAATCTACAGCACACGTCCCCTTCGTTCCACCCAACTGGAATTTGTAACGGGTACTCATTTTCACCAGAAAACAATAACGATGAAAGCCTTTATTTGTTATCAAACCGAGCTTGTCTAACTTCTCTCCATTGATACGAATTTTTTTAACTTTACCCTCCATCCAGCTTATTGCTGGGTCATTTGGTAGTGCTCCGGCGCTTTCGTCCCTTACAATTTCTATGTCACTAAGCTCATCAAAACTTAATGCCTTATCATTCGCTCCAGTCAAATGAAGGAAAAATTGAATACGCTCCTCATTATTAAAATTATCGAACCTGATGCTTTGAGGTGCTTGCTCATTAACAACCCCATTGCTCTTCAAATAAGTCGTGCATGACTTACTGAATATCCCATTGATTCGGTCGGTTTCTTTTGAAGTGTGAGTCCTCTGGAGTTCAAGTAATAGCACACCATCTCGCTTCGAAATAATTATTCCACCAGAAAACTGAAGCTCCTGATCAATAAAATCTTTGCTGAAATCTTCTTTTTTGATTGTATATGTAATTTCAAGTACGTCATTTGAATGACTCGTGATAGTTGGTAGATCAACAAATTCGTGGCCTGACTCAAGAGATATTCCTCCGACGAGAACATCGAAATTTTCTATAATTGAGCTGCGCCAATCAGCGTTCGCTGAAATAAGCGTAAGCTTATCGGTCTTGTATTTTTCCAAAGATTCGCGAGAATATGATCGTGAAATAATGCGAGCAAACTCTTCAGGGGTGAGCAGACAAGAACTCAATAACGGCACAGTTACTGACTTGTCGGAGCTATCAAGAAAAATCCCTTTTTCACGAAGTAGCTCATTAATTTCCCCATAAGTAATGTGATTGCTATTCAAAAGCACTCTCAGTCGATCACCCCAAAGCATGCATCGTTCTAAATCCAATTGTATAGCTATTACACGCTCATTCATGGTTTCGCCTCCAACAAGCTTAGTAAATCACTTTTGTATGAAAAAACGGAAACCTTGGGTCGATTTTCGAAAGCAAACAGTGCCTCATCACGAGATTGGCTGTGGTGTGATTCGTTGTAATCTTCAAAACCGATATTTATGTTATCCACCCATGCGTCACCAAAATCGCGAGTTAACGCGCAAGCCTTTTTTAAAGCATTTGCGCTGAATTTTTCTCGGACGTATAGATAAAGAAGAGGCTTTCCATCCTGCATTCCTTTAATTGGAATAGCATCTGAGGCTATCAGTTCAAGGGGTAAGACTTTTCCAAATCGCTCGTGATCGGCTGAAATTGAGTTCCCAAGTCGAGGATAATAGAAATTATAATCCCCCAAATCAAGGCTCTGATAGTGATGAAGTGCATTGAAAATGAATGACGCCCGACCAGAATCAACCAAAAAAACAGGAATTGTATGTTCCGATGAAAGTTGCGTACCACCTAAATCCTGACGAATATCTCGTTCTAACGATGCCCTATCGCTGTGCACCCAGATAAGTAATCCCCGATGATTTTTTTTGGGTTTACCTCGGTGAGAATCCACGAACCGCTTTACTTCTGGGCTAAGCTGAGCGCACGCCACGATGCTATTCAATTCCGTCAAGTGCGCCTTGAGTTCTGTACGGATACCTTGGGCCCCCTTACTATACCCATTTGTCTTATGCTTAACGGAAACATGCACAACATCAGTAACTCCCTCAAGGAATGGGCTGTTATAAATAAACAAGCCATCATCTCCGTGTGACTGTGTGCCATGTTTATCTGGTAGGGCGCAGGATATATTTATGGGATTTAATGTTTGATTCCAGCCAATTAAGCGCAAAAACTCATTGGCAAGCGCCTCTCCAAGCTCCCCCGACTTTTTTGATTTTTCACCGCTCACGCTGCCTCCTCATTCGTATAGTAAATATCAGTTCATTATCAGGACCTTCTACAACTTGAACATCCGAGAGATTGATGCCATCTGGGAGCAATAAGCTGATGCCATGGCGCAGCTCTAGCTTAGAAACTTTCTTTGCCAAACTCTTGCCAATTTTAGTGCTAATTGCTGACATGTCATCTGTATCGCTGAGTCCAAAACGACGATGAGCCTGAAATAGTGTGGATTGGTAGACATCCGGATCAACAAAATCTCGCGAGACCTCTGCAAGCGTTGCTACATCTAGCTGCTCGTTGTTTTCACACAATGTAGAAATAGATTCGCTATAGCGCTGCCTAGCCAAAGGATCTGAAATTGCTTCAGCGATTTTTCCGGCAATGAATGACATCATTTTGCTGCAAGTTGCAGCATCAGCAGATTTTTTAACCTTCAGAAAATCGTCTATCCAAAACTTTGTTTTGTTTCCAAATCTGTCGAGTGCAAAAACGGCATCATTATCCTCAAAAATCAATGCCCCCTTATCAATCAAATTCGGATTGATCCCGGCACTAGGAGCAACATTTAACCCATCACTGCTGTTCGTAACAGTAAGATAGCTGTCTATAACCTCGGACTTGAAGATACCTAAGGCTCTTTGCTTTCGATTGTTAAAGGTGATGCCGTCAAATAAAATTACTAATAAATCACCCTGCCTAATATTTGGGTGGAGAGAATTTTCATACAAGTGAGTAGCCAGTCGGCGTGATGCTTCGACAAAGCTAATTTCGCCATGAAAATATTGATTGGCATAGAAGCGGGTTTCATTGAGAGCAAGATCGGTCTCGTGATGAAAGTAGTATTCATTTTTTTCCGGGGTTATCCCTTTGAGATATCCGCCAAGAATCAGTGCAGATAAATCCTCATTTATGGGAGATTCGGAACTTGAAAGCTTCAGACTTTCATCCCGCAGCTTGTTGCCAATGCGATGTACGATCAACTGGTTTACTACACTTGTGGTCAGATCCATCACTTGGTCACCCCTCTTTCAACGTATTTACATTATTAACGATTTTGAGTTAGGTAGGCTGTTTTATTGCTGGCCTCTGTTTCCGGTCGTATTTTCTTCCAATACCATTCAATCCAAGCCATAGCTTGGGCAAGCTGATTCCCGTGCAACATCCGAAAAATCCAGTGCCACTGCATCAGGAACAAAAACGCACACCTGCTCAAGCGTTAAGCGAGCCAACTTTCCTTCACTCAATCAGAGTTGCCGCCTCATGGCAAATATCACCGTGTCCCGGAATCAACCCCTGACCCGGCAATTGACCGGTGTAGATCCGGTATTCGAGGCAGCCGACGATTATCTTAAAACAACGATTCAAGTCGGTAATGTCCCTGAAAATGTCCCTGAAAAACAGGATTTGTCCCCGGAAAATAACAACTCACCGCAAGGTGTCCCTGAAAACAGCTCAAAAAATCATGATCAGGGTCATTTGTTGTCCCTGATTAAACAGAATCCCTATTTCACCTACGATGAACTGGCCGTGCAAACGAAGCAGAGCAGGAAGACGATTCAATGTCATATACAAGAATTCAAGATGCATGGTTTGCTGCGACGCATAGGCCCTGCCAAGGGGGGTGTTGGGAGCTTCTGCAAGTTTAAACTTTAATCGCAACCTACTGATTTATAATAAATTACGGTGTACGGTTTCAAGTAAATTGGGCGTCTAATGCTCGATTCTCCGCTCGAACGCTGCGAACGCATCCTCCAGCTCCCATTGAATCCGGGCACGGGTATTGCGCTCCAGATAAACGCGACATCCGGCATCCGGTTTTTGCCGGTCGCCCGAGCAAGCTGCGACCGGGCGCCGCCGGTCAAAATCTTTCCACAGCGAAGCGCCCTCGACGAAGGAATATTGCAGGCTGCTCCGCGCCATCGCTTTTAACTGGCGGTAATCGAGGTGTTGTTCCTGCGCCGCCTTGAAATATTCGTGCGTCATTTCGGAGCGCGAAACGCCTTCATCGTCGGTCGCGAGTGCAACCGGCACACCGTATTTAAGATACACCGACAACGGGTGCAAACGACCCCGCACACCCAGAATCCCGTCATTGCTGGTCAGGCAGATTTCCACCAGAATTTTGTCCCGCGCCATCCTGCGCAACAGAGCGGGCGCATCGTCTTCCTGCATGACCGCGACCCCATGACCGATACGCTCGGCACGCCCGATTGCAATCGAGTCGCGGATATGGGAGCGCAGCCCTTGCGGCGGCACCAGTCCCGGCGTCAGCTCGCCGGCGTGCAACGTGATGTGTACCCTGGGGTAGATTTGATGCAGATAATCGAGCATGCGCATGTGCAGGGAAAAATCCCGCATCGGCACGAACGCATCTTCCGGCATGACCAGATTCAAACCGACCGCCCTCGGATCGGCGCTGGCCAGTTCAAAGCCAATCAGCATTTGTGCAAATACAATTTCTCTGGGCAGGCCGCGCAGCACCTGATACAAATAACGCACCGTGACGGTGCATCCGGGGTCGGGCTGAGCCGTGTCGCAGCGCAGAATTTCACGGCGCTTTTTTTCGCCATCCGTCAGATACCGGGAAGACGCGTTGACCGCTTCGGCCAGGCCATGCTCGATCATGGCCGCACGCATCTTGGCGAAATCGTCATTCCAGCCCACCGCCGCAGTGACTTTCGCAATTTCAGAAGAGGCGGGCGTGAGCATCAGCTCAAGGTAATTGACTCGTCCCGCAGCAGCGCGCGAGGCAACCTCGGCCAGCATGTCGCCCTCGTGATTACGATTGGCCATGCCGAATTTACCGAAACTGTCGAAAAAGTGGTCATGGCCGCTCTGTCCTGAAGTAGCCGTATTACGCATTGACCACGCATCAATCATCTGCCGGTACAGCAACGGGTCGCGTTGCGCAGTTTCCATCACCGCCAGGCCGCGCGCTTCATCACACGGCGGCGAGATGAGGACTAGCGTTTTTTTGTCTACGCACAGTCCGTCCTCTGCGGCCCAACGTATCATTGATTCGGCATAGATGGCCCCGGACAAATGACTGTGCAGATCGCCGCCTTTGGGCATTTCCTTTAGAAAAGCCCAGAGTAGCGGCGGCTGCGACTGAACAGACTGAAAGTACCTGGCCGCACGCGTTTCCGCCTGATTGCCGGTCAGCGCTGCGCTGTGTGCGGGGGAAATTAAAATTGCCAACAGCGCGATGCCTGCGCAGATCAACTTCGACGCGTGCTGAGTTCTCATGACGATAATCTCCATGCAGTTATATCCTGGTCGCCGCTCAAAACAAGAGAAGCAACCGGCTCGCACCTGACAATTGAAGCGCGCCCGGAGCATGATGCCATCCGGGTGCAGGTAAAGCAAAATATTAAGGCTCTATGTGAAATACAGTGGGTAACTGAATTTCAGTTTGCCACACAAAAAGTATTAACTGGGTCAGGCGCTTAGTTCGCGAGCCAAAATAATGGCCTCGGCAATTTCCGCCATGCGCTTGCCTTTACTCATCGCCATGCTGCGCATGCGTTTATAGGCATCCGGTTCACTGTAACCGTGATCAGCCATCAAAATTCCTTTGGCCTGATCGACCAGTTTGCGCTCGACCAGCAGGCTCTTCGCTTCCTTCAATTCGTCGCGCAGGCGCTGGTGCTCGGCAAAACGGGCCGCAGCCACCTGGATAATGCCGCTCAGATCTTCGCCCTGTATCGTGTGCGACACATAAGCGCTCACCCCGGCGCGCATCGCCTGCTGAATACTGTGACTGTCCTTCTGCCCGCCCAGCACTACCACCGGTTTTTCCAGCGTGGTGGACATCAGGCTGATTTGTTCCAGCGTGTCGCGCCCCGGCGCATTGGCATCGACGATAATCACGTCGGCGGAGGCGGCCTGTATCGAGCGCTCGTCAACCTGTTCCCAGGCCAACACCCCGACCACATCGTATTCGGCCAGCTCAAGGCTGGCTTTCAGCCATGCGGCACGATCTCTTACGTCATCAATGATCAAGATCCGTTTCATGTGATTCCTTCCAAAAAAAGGGCACCTTGCGGTGCCCTTGAAACGAAGCCGGGGAGGCTCCGGGAGGATGGAGAACTTAAATGTTGTATGCGCGTTCGCCGTGTGTTGCTGTATCCAGGCCTTCGCGTTCCGCTTCTTCCGAGACACGCAGACCAATCGTGAAGTCAACGATCTTGTAGCAGATGAAAGCGACCACGCCGGACCAGATCAAGGTAGTCAGCACAGCTTGTGCCTGTATCCACAATTGGCTGCTGATGCTGGTATCAACGATGGTGTTGTTCACATAATCGATGATGCCCGTGCCGCCCAGGCTCCAGCTGTTGAACACGCCGGTGAGCAATGCGCCCAGGATGCCGCCTATGCCGTGGATGCCGAATACGTCCAGCGCATCATCCGCGCCCAGCAATTTCTTCAGGCCGGTCACACCCCAGAAACAGGTTACTCCCGCCAAAGCACCGATGACCAGACCGCCGCCGATACCCACCCAACCACAAGCCGGGGTAATCGCCACCAACCCTGCGACTGCACCGGAAGCCGCACCCAACAGACTGGGCTTGCCCTTCAGCATCCATTCCGCAGCCAGCCAGGTCAGCACCGCAGCAGCCGTAGCAATCAGTGTGTTGGCGAAAGCCAAAGTAGCCGTACCGCCCGCTTCCAGCGCCGAACCTGCGTTGAAACCGAACCAACCCACCCACAGCAGGGAAGCGCCGATCATGGTCATCACCAGATTGTGCGGAGCCATGGCTTCCTTACCGTAACCGATACGCTTGCCGATCAGTAATGCACCGACCAGGCCCGCAATCGCGGCATTGATGTGCACTACCGTACCGCCGGCGAAGTCCAGCGCGCCTTTGGCAAACAACCATCCTGCGCTGGCCGTTGCAGCTTCAGCAGCCGCAGCGTCTGTATATGCATCGGGACCCGCCCAGAACCAGACCATATGTGCGATCGGCAAATAGGCGAAAGTGAACCACAGCGCGGAGAACAACATCACCGCACCGAACTTCATACGCTCAGCGAACGCACCGACAACCAGCGCCACGGTGATAGCGGCGAAAGTAGCCTGAAAGGCGACGAAGGCGAACTCGGGGATGTACACACCTTTGCTGAAAGTGGCCGCATTGGCGACAGCGCCGGTGACCGGATCGAAAATACCTTTCAGGAACAAACGATCAAATCCGCCGATGAACGCGTTGCCCGCAGTGAATGCCAGCGAGTAGCCATAAATCGCCCAGAGTACGGTGATCAGCGCAAAGATGCTGAACACCTGCATCAGGATGGACAGCATGTTTTTGCTGCGCACCAGGCCGCCGTAAAACAGCGCGAGGCCGGGGATGGACATCATGATCACCAGCAGCGTGGCGGTCAGCATCCATGACGTGTCGCCCTTGTTGGGCACGGGGGCGGGGGCGGCAACTTCGGCGGCGGGTTCCGCAACGAGTGCAGCCTCGGCCACCGGCGCAGCAACGCTCTCGGTCACTGTCGGGGCGGAGGCCGCCTCTTCAGCAAAAACGGGCGCTGACAGGCCGCACAGCATGGCCAACAACATAAATGAAGCGAATAACTTTTTCATTTCGATCTCCTTTATAGGGCTTCCGGACCGGTTTCACCGGTGCGGATACGGATCACTTGTTCGAGGTCTTGCACGAAGATTTTGCCGTCACCGATTTTGCCGGTCTGCGCGGCCTTCTCGATCACTTCGAGTACGCGATCCAGCTGGTCTGCCTGAATTGCCGCTTCGAGCTTTATCTTCGGCAGAAAATCCACCACATATTCCGCGCCGCGATACAGCTCGGTATGCCCCTTTTGCCGTCCGAAACCCTTGACTTCGGTGACGGTGATGCCTTGCACGCCGATGGCGGATAAGGCTTCACGCACTTCGTCGAGTTTGAATGGCTTGATGATGGCTGTAACCATTTTCATAATATTCTCCTGGTGGGGACGGGAGTTCACCCCGCCCCCTTGTTAAATTAAAACGCGTGAGTCAGAGATAAGGCGGCAGTACCCTTGCCCCAGTTGCCCCCTGCCAGAGGGAAGTTATAAAACGTGCTGGCATTGGTGCTGGTGTAAGCCAACCCTAAAACATAACCGCTGAAGTCCTTGCTTACACCCAACTTGTAGTCGGTATAGGTCGGACTGACGCCAGCGGCAGTGAACAGATTGGCGGTTGTGCCCTTGTAAGTTTGCTTGCCCATATGCGCCGCTACGGTGATGCCGGTATCCGCTACCGGCACGCTGGCATTCAGTTCGAAGTAGTTCGTGCCGCTTGCGCCAGGAATCGTCAGGAAACTACCCAGGCCGTAGGAATACTTGGCAGTAATCCACTTGTAACCCAGCGCGCCGTAAATCTCGTCGGTATCCGCTTTGGCAAAACCCGCTGTCGAGGTATAGCCGCCCAGGTAGTTGTAACGGACAAAGCCAACGTCGTAGCTAAAGTCATCGGCGAAGGTATTCCTGAAACCCAGGTAGGTATCCAGTTCCATGGTGACGCTGCCGGTTGCGACGGCGCCACTATCGGCGATCCAGCTCACATTCGAACCCCAAACGCCGGCATAGAAACCACTGGCGTGTGCATAATCGAGCCCGCCTTGTATGGCCGGGTTGTGCGCAGTTTGCGATATGCCACGGAAAATATAATCGGTAGTAAGTCCGACATTTGCGGTAAAGGTATGCGGCGAAGCAGGTGCATCTTCCGCCATTGCCACAGAAGGCACAGCCAGAGCGGCCAGGATCAGGGTGTTCAATAATTTGCTGTGCAACATGATGGTTCCTTTCTTGAGATTAATAACCAAAGTGAATTTCCCGCACTGTCTCATAAGCATGATGCGTGCCACAATTTTTATTTTCAATAAAAACATATAGTTACAAAAATACACTATTTGCCAAGCCACCCGCTGCGCACCATACTCACGCGATCCGATGAGCTCATGCACCGATTTCGTGCCCGGCGGCACCAGTTTTGCTACACTGCACGAAAAACAGGATTCAGACTGCAAGACCGCAAGGGCCTTCCCACGGAATATAAGGCGATAAATCGCCTATTCCTGAATGAAGGGTCTTCGCCTAAAAACATAGTCGCGCTTTGCGCTCGTTGTTTTGAGCGAAGGATTCGACAAACCATAAACCATTCTAAGGACTCGCGTCATGTTGAATAGCCAGATTTTTGAAGACATCTCCGCCAAATTGGGCGCGGCGGTAAATAACAGCCCTGCCAGGGACATCGAAAAAAACATGCGCGCCTTGCTGACGCAAGGCTTTAGCAAGCTTGATCTGGTGACACGCGAAGAATTCGATATTCAGGCACAAGTGCTGGCGCGCGCCCGCGAACAACTCGCTGCACTGGAAGCGCGCGTCACCGAACTGGAAGCACAGCACGCCGTTGTTAATGCAGTAAATACTGGATTCCCGCCTGATGAAACAACTAGCCATTCGACTAAGCTGGCAAACAACGCCAGCTAGTCGCTGGTTATGCGCGGGAATGACGACATGAGTCTGGCGGTGCTCTACAGCCGCGCATTGTCCGGCATGGAAGCCGAGCTGGTCACCGTCGAGGTGCATCTGGCCAACGGCCTGCCGGGCTTCACCATCGTTGGACTGCCGGAGACCGAAGTCAAAGAGAGCAAAGATCGGGTTCGTGCCGCGCTGCAAAATTGCCAGTTCGACTTTCCCGCACGGCGCATCACCGTCAATCTCGCGCCCGCCGATTTGCCCAAGGAAAGCGGGCGCTACGACCTGCCGATTGCCTTGGGCATACTGGCGGCGACCGGGCAAATTCCCTCCGACAGACTTGCCGAATACGAATATGCCGGAGAACTCGCGCTGACCGGCGAACTGCGTGCTATACGCGGCGCGCTGGCGATGACCTATCGCGCCGCCAACTCGGGCCGTGCTTTTATGTTGCCCGAAACCAATGCCGCCGAGGCCGCACTGGTGGAAGAGGCCATCGTTTATCCGGCCAAAACGCTATTGCAGGTCGCCGCGCATCTGACAGGTCGCGAAACGATACAACCGTATCTCAGTCAGCCGCAAACCATCGCACCGCACTACCCCGACATGAACGAGGTGAAAGGCCAGGAGCAGGTCAAGCGCGCCCTGGAAATTGCCGCCGCCGGAGGCCATAGCGTATTGATGATGGGGCCGCCCGGCACCGGAAAATCCATGCTGGCGGCGCGTTTTCCCGGCATCCTGCCGCAAATGACTGAAGCCGAAGCCCTGGAAAGCGCGGCTTTGCAATCGCTGGATGGCAGTTTTGATGTAAAAAGGTGGAAAACCCGCCCCTATCGCGCGCCCCACCACACCGCCTCAGGCGTAGCGCTGGTCGGCGGCGGCAGCAATCCGCGTCCCGGCGAAATCTCCATGGCTTTGCACGGTGTGCTATTTTTGGATGAGCTGCCGGAATTCGAGCGCAGCGTGTTGGAAGTGTTGCGCGAGCCGCTGGAATCGGGGCATATCACCATTTCGCGCGCCGCCCGGCGTGCCGAATTTCCCGCTCAATTTCAACTGATCGCGGCAATGAATCCCTGCCCTTGCGGCTATCTCGGCCACTACAACGGCAAGTGCCGCTGCACGCCGGATCAGGTATCGCGCTATCGCGGCAAGATTTCCGGTCCGCTGCTGGATCGCATCGACATTCAGATTGAAGTGCCTGCGGTGCCGCAGGACGATTTGCTCAACAAGGCCTCAGGCGAAGCCAGTCTGTCCATACAAACCCGGGTCGAGACTGCAAGATTACGTCAACTGGCGCGTCAGCAAAAATCCAATGCGCTGCTTTCCGTGACTGAAATTGATGCGTTCTGCACACCGGATGCGCAGGGCGTCAACTTGCTGAAACACGCTATCAGCCGCCTCAACTTTTCCGCACGCGCCTATCATCGCGTGCTCAAGGTGGCGCGCAGCATCGCCGACCTGGAAGGCAGCGCAACCGTCACCAGTTCACACATTGCCGAGGCGGTGCAGTATCGCCGCCTGAATTTCTGAGCGCTTGAAACTCAACCAAACAGCCTGCCGAAGAAACCTTTTTTCTTCTCTACAAAGGCACCCTGCGCGATATTCCTGTTCACATATTCGACATAATCCGCATCATCACGCTTGATATGGTTATACAGCCAGGTGAACAGCATTTTGTGCAATTCTTCCGAGACATCTTCGCCCAGACCAAAACGCTCTTGCAAATTGGCTACCTTGCTGACAAATAACTCATGCACTTTCTTGTGCGCTTTCAGGAAAGGGTAATGCGCTTCTTCCTGTAGACTTTCTTCAAAGGCGAAGTGCGAGAGTGTGTAATCCACCATTTCATCAATGACCTTACCGACATCTTCCATCTTGTGACCACTGGTGCGCGCATTGTCCAGTTCGTTGATGTATTCGACAATACGTTGATGTTGCTTGTCGATCACGTCAATGCCGGTGTTGAGATCCTTATTCCATATTAACTTGGCCATGAAATCCTCCTGAGGGTTGGTTTAATTGCCGCCATCGGTAAATATCGCAGCGATGGCCGAATAATATACGCCAGAATTTTCTGCCATGTTGATTTAGCTCAAGTTTTGCGGCTTACCGGGCTGATAACCGCATGGTAAAATCCACGACCATTTTTCAGGCGGCCAACCATGACCCATATTTCGCACCCGATAGAGCAAATTATCCAACAACGCATCCTGATTCTGGATGGGGCGATGGGCACCATGATCCAGCGCTACAAGCTGACTGAAGAACATTATCGCGGCACTGAGTTGTATGGCGACTACCAAGGCGCGCGCAAGACCTTCGCCGACCATCATGTGGACGTGAAGGGCTGCAACGATCTGCTGCTGCTAACCCAGCCGCATGTCATCGGCGGCATCCATCGCGAGTACCTGGCGGCGGGCGCGGACATCCTGGAGACCTGCACCTTCAACTCCACTTCGGTGTCGATGGAGGATTACCAGATGCAGCATCTGGTGTACGAACTGAACGTGGCCGGCGCCAGGCTGGCGCGCGACCTGTGCGACGAATTTTCCACACCGGACAAGCCGCGTTTCGTCGCCGGCGTGCTGGGGCCAACCGGGCGCACCGCCTCCATTTCGCCGGATGTGAACGACCCCGGCGCGCGCAACGTCAGCTTCGACGAGCTGGTGGAAAGCTATACCGAGGCTATACACGGCCTGCTGGATGGCGGCGCGGACATCCTGATGGTCGAGACCATCTTCGACACGCTCAACGCCAAGGCCGCGCTGTTCGCCATCAGCCGATATTTCGAGCAGCACGGCATGCGCGTGCCAATCATGATCTCCGGCACCATCACCGATGCTTCCGGGCGCACACTGTCCGGTCAGACCACAGAGGCGTTCTGGAACTCGCTCTCGCATGCGCGCCCTCTGTCCATCGGCCTGAACTGCGCGCTGGGCGCGGAACTGATGCGCCCCTACGTGGAAGAATTGTCGCGCGTCGCCTCGTGTTATGTCAGCGCGCACCCGAATGCCGGATTGCCTAATCCACTGTCCGACACCGGCTACGATGAATTGCCGGAAACCACCGCGCGCCTGGTGAAGGAATTCGCCACCAGCGGTTTTCTCAACATCGCGGGCGGCTGCTGCGGCACGTCCCCTGCACATATCAAGGCGATAGCCGAGGCGTTGAAAGACGTGCCGCCGCGCAAGCTCCCCGACCTCGAACACCGCTGTCGTTTGTCTGGCCTGGAACCGTTCAACATCGGCGACGACACGCTGTTCGTCAATGTCGGCGAGCGCGCCAACGTCACCGGCTCGGCCAAGTTCAAGCGGCTGATTCTGGAAGGGCAATACGATGAGGCGCTGGAAGTTGCCAAGCAGCAGGTGGAAACCGGCGCGCAGGTGATCGACGTCAACATGGACGAGGCGATGCTGGACGGCGAAGCCGCGATGGTCAAGTTCCTCAATCTGATTGCCTCCGAACCCGACATTTCCAAAGTACCGCTGATGATAGATTCCTCCAAATGGAACATCATCGAAGCCGGGCTGAAATGCGTGCAGGGCAAACCCATCGTCAATTCGATCTCACTCAAGGAAGGCGAAGAGAACTTCATCAAGTACGCCACGCTGGTGCGCCGCTATGGTGCTGCGGCAGTGGTAATGGCGTTCGACGAACAGGGCCAGGCGGACACTTACGCGCGCAAGACGGAAATCTGCAAGCGCAGCTATGACATTCTGGTCAATCAGGTCGGTTTCCCGCCTGAGGACATCATCTTCGACCCGAACATCTTCGCGATTGCGACCGGCATCGAGGAACACAACAACTACGCCGTGGACTTCATTGAGGCTTGTGTCTGGATACGCAAAAACCTGCCGTATGCAAAAATTTCCGGCGGCGTATCCAACGTGTCGTTCTCCTTCCGTGGCAACGAGCCGGTGCGCGAAGCGATACACACCGTATTTCTGTATCACGCCATCCAGGCCGGCATGAACATGGGCATCGTCAATGCCGGACAGCTCGGTGTATATGAAGAGATTCCGCGTGAACTGCGCGACGCGGTGGAAGATGTGGTGTTGAACCGCCACCCGGACGCAGGCGAGAAGCTGGTCAAGCTGGCCGAGAGCGTCAAAGGCGGCGGCAAGGAACAAGTTGAAGATCTGGAATGGCGTCGCGGCACGGTACAGGAACGCCTGACCCACGCGCTGGTGCGCGGCATTACCACCTTCATCGTCGAAGATACCGAAGAAGCGCGCCTGGAAGCCAGGTTCCCGGTCGAAGTAATCGAAGGCCCGCTGATGACCGGCATGAACTTCGTCGGCGACCTGTTCGGCGCGGGCAAGATGTTTTTGCCGCA
>CAYLOK010000034.1:0-27713 GCA_964385275.1 uncultured Gallionella sp.
TATGCACGGTGGTGTGGGAGGGGGAGGCCGTGAGGCTTTCTCCTATCCCGATTGAGCGTCCGCTCTGTCTCGAAACCGCTCTTTGGTGGCTTTCCGGTTTTGGGTAGCGGGAAAGTATTCAACTACCCGCTTCACCCTTCACCCCTGCGAACCCGCATTGTCTCCATGCTTCATACACCGTCACCGCCACGGTATTGGACAGGTTCAGGCTGCGGTTGTCTGGCAGCATCGGCAGACGCACCCGCTGTTTCTCTTTGAATTTATTGAGTATTTCTATTGGCAGGCCGCGACTCTCCGGGCCGAACAGGAAAGCGTCCCCGGCCTGATAGCTGGTTTCATGAAAGGGTTGCGAGCCTTTGGTGGTCAGCGCGAACACGCGCGCAGGGTCGAATTCGGACAGACAATCCGCCAGATTCTCATGGACGCGCAGCGTGGCGAATTCGTGGTAATCCAGCCCGGCACGTTTAAGCTGTTTGTCTTCCAGCGTGAAGCCTAGCGGTTTGATCAGGTGCAACTGGCAACCGGTGTTGGCGCACAGCCGGATGATGTTGCCGGTGTTGGGTGGAATCTCGGGCTGGAAAAGAATCACATGAAACATACCATCGTCCTTGTAGGTGGATATCGTCCCGCCCATGCGGCGGGTTTGAATTCATCCGGCGATTATCGCCTGTCCGGGCGCGCCATGCAGCGGCAATTTGCGGGTGCTCACAAGTTTGTTGAGTGTTCATGCGGCAGGGTTCTTGCCACCACCCATGCGCTGATTTCACTTGCACCGGACTTTTTCACTGCATCGGCCAGCGCATTGAGGCTGGCTCCGGTAGTCAGGACATCGTCCACCAGCGCGATGTGTTTGCCCGATAAATCCATGTTACAGCGGAACGCGCCGCGCACATTTTTGCCGCGTTCTTTCCAGGACAAAGAGGACTGCGACGGTGTGTCGCGCAGCCGATGGCAGGCATGGCTCAGCAGCGGTATATCAAGCGTGCGGGCAAGTTTTGCCGCGACCAGCAACGCCTGATTGAATCCCCGTCTGCGCAGTTTGGCCGGATGCAGCGGCATGGGGATGACATAGTCCGGCAGCATTTTCTGGTCTATGCGTTGCAGCAGTTTTTCGGAAAATATCTGCGACAGGGCGAGTTGCTCCTCATATTTCATTGCCCGGATCAACCTGTCTAGCGGAAAGCGGTAGCCGAATACCGCAACGGTGCGGCTGAATATGGGCGGTTGTTTCAGGCAATGACCGCATATTTCGCCCTGCGGCGTGGGTAACGCGCAGAGCGGACAATGCGGTGTGTCGAGATAGGGCATGGACGCGTCGCAAGCTTCGCACCATAGGCCGTGACGGCTCATGCTGCCGCATAAGGCGCAGGGTTGGGCAGGTATAACCCGCTTAAATTGTGCGCAGATGTTTAATATTGGCTTGCTCAGAATTGACAAGGTATCGTCCTTTCCGTGATGATGCGCGGCTAATCAATTCGCATCATACCGATAAATTAAACATGAATACCCAGACCATCGCGTTTCACCACCCCGTAAAAAAACCTGTTGCGCCGCAACGCTGGAGCGTGGACGAGGTTGAGGCCTTGTTCAGACTGCCGTTTGCCGACTTGCTGTATCGCGCGCAGCAGGTACATCGCGAACATTTCGACCCGAATCAGGTGCAGTTGTCCACCTTATTGTCCATCAAGACCGGCGGTTGTTCGGAAGATTGCGGCTATTGTCCGCAATCCGCGTTCCATTCGGCGGGGGTGGAAGACCGCAAGATGCTGGAGCTGAATGCGGTGGTGGAGGCGGCAAAAGCCGCGCAACAGGCGGGAGCAGACCGTTTTTGTATGGGCGCGGCGTGGCGCGAGCCTTCCGAGGACGACATGCTGAGCGTGGTCGAGATGGTCAAGGCGGTGCGCGGCTTAGGCATGGAAACTTGCGCAACGCTGGGCATGTTGAACGACCAACAAACCGAGCAATTGCGCATCGCGGGGCTGGATTATTACAACCACAATCTGGATACTTCGCCGGAGTTTTACGGCGACATCATCAGCACCCGCGATTATCAGGACAGGCTGGACACGCTGGAGCGGGTGCGTAAAGCGGGTATGCATGTGTGCAGCGGCGGCATCGTCGGTATGGGCGAGAATTTGACGCAACGCGCGGGACTGGTCGCGCAACTGGCCAACATGAATCCCTATCCTGAAAGCGTACCGATCAATAATCTGGTCAAGGTCGAGGGCACGCCGCTGGCCGAGCAGGCCGATCTTGATCCGCTGGATTTCGTGCGCACTATCGCAGTGGCGCGCATCACCATGCCGACCGCGCGCGTGCGTTTGTCGGCGGGCCGCCAGCAGATGTCCGATGCAATTCAGGCGCTGTGCTTCCTGGCAGGCGCGAATTCCATCTTCTACGGCGAACAACTGCTCACTACCGGCAACCCCGAAGTGGAACGCGACCGCGCCCTGCTGGACAAGCTGGGCATGTATCCTTTTGCCGATAAAGCGTAGTTGCCTGTTTTCAGTATGCTGTTTTCTGTATGTCTTTAAACCGAAAACCGTGAACTGAAAAACTGTAAACCGAAGATGCCTTTTTCTGAACTCCAGCTTGAACTTGATGAGCGTGCAGCTCGGGGTTTGTTGCGTCAGCGGCGCACGGTTGCCAGCCCGCAATCGCCGCATATCGTGGTTGAGGGCAAGCCGTATTTATCTTTCTGTAGCAACGATTATCTCGGTCTGGCGAATCATCCGCGACTGATTGCGGCGCTTCAGCAGGGTGCGCAGCAGTGGGGCGCGGGGGCGGGTGCGGCGCATCTGGTGAGCGGGCACTTCGACGCACATCACCAGCTCGAACAGCAACTGGCGGCTTTTGTCGGCAAGCCCGCCGCGCTGTTATTTTCTACCGGCTACATGGCAAATCTCGGCGTGGTTCAGGGCTTGGTGGGCCGTGGCGATACGGTGTTTGCCGACAAGCTCAATCATGCCTCGCTGAATGACGCGATGCTGCTGCCGCGCGCCAACGTCAAACGCTATCGCCACAATGACATGGCGCAACTGGCGGCCTTGCTGGTGCAGACGGGTAGCGGGCGCAAGCTGGTCTGCACCGATGCGGTGTTCAGCATGGACGGTGATTCCGCGCCTTTGCCGGAACTGCTGGCGCTGTGCGAAAAGTATGATGCCTGGTTGCTGGTGGACGATGCGCACGGTTTTGGCGTGTTGGGTGAACAGGGGCGCGGGTCGTTGTCGCATTTCGGCCTCGATTCGCCGCGCATCGTTTATATGGCGACGCTGGGCAAGGCAGCCGGGGTGTTCGGCGCGTTTGTTGCTGCCGGGCAGGTGGTGATAGACACGCTGGTCAACAATGCGCGCAGTTATGTTTATACCACGGCAACGCCCCCGGCTTTGTCGGTGGCGTTGCTGGAAAGCCTGCGCCTGATTGCCGCTGGCGATGAGCGCCGCGCGCATTTGCAAATGCTGATCGCACAATTGCGCGCGGGGTTGCAGGGTTTGCCGTGGACATTGATGCCTTCGGATACGGCAATACAGCCGTTGCTGGTAGGCGACAATCAGGCGGCGCTGGATTTAAGCGTCAAATTGCGCGAGCGCGGATTTTGGGTCGCGGCGATACGCCCCCCCACCGTGCCGGCGGGTACGGCGCGTCTGCGCATCACCCTGTCAGCCGCGCACAGCGAGGCTGACGTAACACGTTTGCTGGAGGCGTTGCATGAACTTGCACGTTGATGATTCGGGTGGGACAGGCGAGCCGCTGTTGTTCATCCACGGCTGGGGGATGCACGGCGGGATGTGGGGCGACGTGCCGGTGCAACTGGCAAAACAGTATCGCGTGCTGGCGGTGGATTTGCCGGGGCATGGATACAGTAGGGGCGTATGGCAATACGCCCATCCCGGCGAGAGAAGTCTGGGCGTATTGCCATACGCCTCTACGGAATTGGACGCCATCGTTGACCAGTTATCGGCACAATTTTCCGAACCGCTCACCGTCTGCGGCTGGTCGCTGGGCGGGCAGGTGGCGCTGCGCTGGGCGATGCGACACCCTCAGCAGGTGAACCGCCTGGTGCTGGTGTCCTCCACGCCCTGTTTCGTGCAGCAGGATGATTGGCCGTGCGCGATGGCGGCGCAAACGCTGGCGGATTTTTCCGCCGCCTTGCAGCAAAATTACCTGCAAACCCTGCGCCGCTTTTTATCGTTGCAACTGCGCGGCAGCGAACAGGAACGCGAGCTGCTGGCGGTGTTGCGCGGCAGCCTGCTCAGTCGCGGCGAGCCGGATCTGGCGGCGTTGCAAGCCGGACTGGAAATTTTGCGCGACTGCGATCTGCGCGCCGCCTTGCCGGAAGTACGTCAGCCCGCGCTGGTGATTGCAGGAGTTCGTGATACGCTCACGCCTTTGACGGCCTCGCAATATCTGGCGGCACAGCTGCCGAATGCGCGACTGGCGGCGATCAGCGGCGCGGCGCACGCGCCGTTTCTCTCGCATCCCGATGAATTTGTAGAACAGTTGGTGGATTTTTTGCACGTATGAGTAGCGACCATGAATGAATATCAGGCATGAATGAATATCAAATAGATAAGCGGCGGGTGCGCCGCGCCTTCAGTCGCGCGGCGGCGAGCTACGACGCGACGGCGGTTTTGCAGCGCGAAGTGTGTACGCGCATGCTGGAGCGTCTGGATTACATCAAGCTGCAACCCGCGCGTCTGTTGGACGCGGGCAGCGGCACGGGCTGGGGCACTCGCCAGTTGGCGGAAAAATATCCGGCGGCGCAACTGATTTCGCTGGATATTGCTATCGGCATGTTGCAAGCTGCGCAAAGCCGTTCCGGCTGGTGGCAGAAGCTGTTTGGCGGCGCAAAGCAATTGCAGGTGTGCGGCGACCTGGAAGCCTTGCCGCTGGCATCCGGCAGCATGGAAATGGTGTGGTCGAATCTCGCCGTGCAGTGGTGCAACGATTTGCCGGCGACTTTCGTCGAGCTGAACCGCGTGCTGAAAGTGGACGGCTTGCTGATGTTCAGCACCTTCGGGCCGGATACCCTCAAGGAATTGCGGCAGGCGTTCAGCGGGGTGGATGGACACAATCACCTGAACCGTTTCGCCGATATGCACGATATGGGCGATATGCTGGTGCAGGCCGGGTTTGCCGAGCCGGTGATGGATATGGAATACTTCACCATGACCTACGATGACGTGCGCGGCGTGTTGCACGACCTCAAGGCCATCGGCGCGAACAACGCCACCGCCGGACGCGGGCGGGGACTGATGGGAAAAAACGCCTGGGCGCGCCTGCTGGAAAATTATGAAAAGCTGCGCCGTGACGGCAAATTGCCCGCCACCTATGAAGTGGTTTACGGCCACGCCTGGAAACCGCAGCCGCGCGTCACGCGAGATGGCGCGGCGATCATCAAGACTGCGTTCAAAATACGATGAGTTTTTTCGTTACCGGCACGGACACCGATGTCGGCAAGACGCTGATCAGCTGTGCGTTGTTGCATGGTTTTGCGGAGCAGGGTAAACGCGTTGTTGGCATGAAGCCGGTGGCGTGCGATGAGGGGGACGTGAGCGAGGATGTCAGAAGGTTGCGCGCCGCCAGCAATGTATTGGCCAGTCGCGGACAGGTTAATCCTTATTGTTTCGAGCGGGCGGTCGCGCCGCATCTGGCCGCGCAGTTCGTCGGGATCAGAATTAATCTGGAGCGTATCGTGGCTTCCTATAGTGAGCTGGCGGGACAGGCGGAGGTGGTGATCGTGGAAGGCGCCGGCGGTTTTCGCGTGCCGCTGAATGACGAGCAGGATAGCGCCGATCTGGCCAGACAGTTGAATCTGCCGGTTATTCTGGTGGTCGGTATGCGGCTGGGTTGTCTGAATCACGCGTTGCTGAGCGCCGAAGTCATTGCCCGCTGCGGCTTGAAGCTGGCGGGTTGGGTGGCGAATTGTGTGGATGGAACGATGCCTATGCTCAACGAAAATATTGCCGCCTTGCAGCAACGCATCAAGGCGCCGTTGCTGGGCGTGGTGCCGCACTATCAGGAATTGCCGGACGCGCGTGTCGTCGCCGCCTGTTTGGCTATCGACCTGTTAAGTCGCTAAAATCCGGTCTGTCACTTACCACTTACCCTCCAATATGATCGAATTCAGTGTAATTGCAGTATTTTTCGTCGGCTTGCTGGGCGGCGTGCATTGCCTGGGGATGTGCGGCAGTCTGGTAGGGATACTGACCGGGCAATTACCCCAGGGCGGCGCTCGCTGGCCGTTTCATCTGGCTTACAACAGCGGGCGGGTGGCGAGTTACACGCTGGCAGGTGCGCTGGCGGGCGCGGTGGGACAGGCGGGGTTGCTGCTGCGCGATGTCGTGCCGATACAGCATTTGCTGTTCGCCTTGTCCAGTCTGATGCTGGTTGCATTGGGCCTGTATCTCGCCGGTGTCTGGGGTTTCGTGCGGCGTATCGAAGGAGTGGGCAAAGTGTTGTGGAAACGCATCCAGCCGCTGACTCGCGGTTTGTTCCCCGTCACCACGCCGATGCGCGCTTTCTTTCTCGGCACCTTGTGGGGGTGGTTGCCGTGCGGTCTGGTCTATAGCGTGCTGGTCACAGCACTGGCCAGCGGTCATGCGGGAAGCGGCGCGCTGGTGATGCTGGCGTTCGGTTTGGGGACGTTGCCAAATTTGCTGGCCATTGGTCTGTTTTGGGAAAGCATCAAGCGTTGGGTGCAATCAGCACAGGTGCGACTGGCAGCGGGCTTGCTGGTGGCGAGTTTCGGTGTGTACGGCCTGGTTAAAGTGGGCTATACCTTTTATGTGAACGGATGGGCGGGGAGTTGCCATGTTGCTGCGTAACATTTTGATTCTAATAGTATTATTTGTTTCAGGATGCGGAGAGCCCAAGCTGCCTTCGCCGTTCCATGCCGCCGAGGTGGGCGCAAAGTTTGCTCAGGCGGATTTCAAGTTAACCGACCATAACGGCACGCCGCGCACACTGGCTGATTTTCGCGGCAAGGTGGTGGCGTTGTTCTTCGGCTATGTGCATTGTCCTGATGTCTGTCCGACCACGATGGCCGATTTTCGGCAGGTGATGGGAGAGCTGGGTCGTGACGCGGACAAGGTGCAAGTGTTGTTCGTCACCGTTGACCCGGAGCGCGATAACCGCGAATTGCTGGCGCAATATGTACCTGCCTTTCATCCGTCGTTTCTGGGGCTGTACGGTGACGCACAAACCACGGCACAGGTCGCCGACGCCTTCAGTGTGCTGTATCAAAAGCAGCCGACCACCTCAGGTTACAACGTGGATCACAGTGCCGGCACTTTTTTGATTGATACCGAGGGGCGTGTGCGTCTGCTCGCGCCCTATGGGCAGCGTGCGGAGTGGCTGACGCAAGACATCCGCTTGCTGCTGGCATTGGGCAAGGTTTAAAGCATGTTCGATCGCCTGGCGAAAATAGCATCGTGTGATATAGACGAAAGCAATTTTCCGATTCGCGCCGAGCAGATACGCGCCCGTTTGCAATCTTTCCCCTTGATGCTGGCCGCACAGATACTGGTTGCGTTGCTGCTGGTGAGTCTGATGTGGAACAAGGTGGCGCATAACGTCTTGCTGACCTGGATGGGGGCGTTGTTTCTTGAGCTTGCCGTAGAAGTTTATTACGACTGGCGATATGCCGCCGCGACCCGCAATGTTGCCGAATGCAAGCTGTGGCGTAATCGCCTGATCGTGTTCGTCAGTCTGGTGGGCATGATTTGGGGGGCGGGCGGAATTTTGCTGTTCGTCGCGGACGATCTGGCCTATCAGGCGTTGTTGATCTGTGTTTTTCTGGGCGTGGCGGCGGGAGCTGCGACCAGCAATCCGGTTTTCCCGCCTTCGCTGTACATCTATATTTCATTGCTGATTTTGCCGCTTTTGATGATTAACGCGGCTATCGGTGATCGCACACATTTCATTCTGGCCGTGATGCTGGCGGTGTACTGGGGTTTTGTGCTCAATGCGGGCAGGGAGCTGGCTCGCACTTTCGAGCTGTCGTTGCGCAGGACGACCGAGATTGAGCAACTGGTCAGACAATTGACGGAACAAAAGCAGTGTGCCGAGCAGGCGAACCAGATGAAATCCCGGTTTTTGGCTGCCGCGAGCCATGACTTGCGTCAGCCCATCCATGCGTTGACCCTGTATGTCGAGTCACTCAAAAGCCATGTGCGGGGCATGCAAGGCGATGAATTGCATGGCAAGGTCGCGCATTCGGTCGATGTGCTCGGCAGTATGCTCGATGTGCTGCTGGATGTTTCCAGGCTGGATGCCGGCGTTATAAAACCCAACTATGAGCTGTTCGCCATGCAACCCCTGTTAAGCAGGTTGTATCAGGAATTTTTTGTGTTGGCGCAGGAAAAGGGATTGCGCCTGGAGATGTCGGATTGCGGGGAGCAGGTTTACAGCGACCCCTTGTTGCTGGAACGCGTGTTGCGCAATTTGATCAGTAACGCCATTCATTACACCGAACAGGGTGCAATATCAATAACCAGCAAAACTGTTGCAGAGGGTGTGGAATTAACCGTGTGCGACACGGGTAGCGGTATTGCACCCGAGCATTTGCCGCATATTTTCGAGGAGTATTACCAGATAGGCAACCAACAGCGCGACCGTCGCAAAGGGCTGGGAATCGGGCTGGCAATCGTGAAGCGGCTGGATCAACTGCTCGGTTACCAGTTGCGAGTGAGTTCGACGCCGGGCGAGGGGAGTCGCTTTGTCATGGTGATTCCCGGAGGAAAGCCGGACGGGCATTCTGAAAAATCGGCAATATTGCCGGAGGGTGGCGTTGTACCATGAACCGTATCGCCGCTCTGCATGGTGAGTTTCGGCGCAGCATATTGAACGTCCGCAACAGTTTTTCGGGGTTCCCGGATGTTATGATTAAAACCGATTTGAGCAAGGCTGACTTTTCCGGGGGGAATGCATGAAAATTTTGTTGGCAGATGACCACTCGTTATTCCGGGGGGGGATGCGCTATTTGTTGCAGCAGTTGTCTGAGACGGTGGAAATATTGGAAGCGGGTAATTTTCTGGATTGTTTAAAGCTTGCCGCACAGCATCCTGATCTGGATATGGCGCTGCTGGATTTGCACATGCCCGGCAGCGACGGGTCGAAATCGGTCGGTTATTTTCATCAGCGTTTTCCGCACATACCGGTTGTGGTGGTCTCCGCCGAGGAAGGTTGCGCGAATATGGAAAAGGTCATGAATTACGGAGCGGCAGGTTTTGTCAGCAAGAGTTCGAGCGCACAGACGATGCTGGGCGCGTTGAATTTAGTGTTGTCCGGCGGCGTGTATGTGCCGCCGGAAATTCTGCATCATCATTTGGTGGCAATGGGGCCGGCGGATAAGCGCAGTTTGCACACCAATGGCTACGGCCTGACACCGCGACAGATGGAGGTTTTGCAGCACCTTTGCGCCGGGATGAGCAACAAGGAAGTTGCATCTGCCATGCATCTCGCCGAAGGCACGGTAAAAATTCATGTGGCTGCGGTCTATCAGGCGCTCAACGTCAAGAGCCGTCTGGAGGCTGTGCGTGTCGCCGAGCAGCTGGGTCTGGTCGGGGTTCAGCATGGCTGAAGACGCTCGCGAGTTACCGGGAAATAAACTGCTCGGTTTGCTGCGCGAATCGCGCTGGCTGTTACTGGTTGCGGGTGCGCTGTATTTTACCGTGGCCATGTATGGCTACAATCCCGCCGATTCGGCCTGGTCGCATAGCGTCGCCGGTACGCAAATCGACAACCCTGCGGGCGTGCTGGGGGCCTATTTGTCCGATCTGTTGTTTTATCTGTTTGGCCTTTCGGCCTGGTGGCTGGTGGCGTTCATACTGCAACAGCTATGGGCCGGTTATCGCAGCTTGCGTGCCGACAGTATTTTCTGCAAACGTGCGTTGTGGGTTTCAGCCGTCGGTTTTGGCTTGCTGTTGCTCTCCAGCAGCGCACTCGAAGCGATCCGTTTGCATACGCTGGTAGTCCCCTTGCCGCTGGAACCAGGCGGCATATTCGGCATGCTGATCGGTGAGGCGCTGACACGCTGGCTGGGCTTTACCGGCGCAACCTTGCTGCTGCTGGCGCTGATGGCGAGCAGTTTCAGCGTTTTTAGCGGCCTGTCGTGGCTGCGTTTTATGGATAGTCTGGGCGCACAACTGGAAGGCGCGTTCTGCCGGGGGACCTTGTTCTGGCAAACGCGTCAGGACAAGCGCATCGGCGCAGAGGCTACCAGCCAGCGCAGTGCAGTCGTCGAGGTTGAGAAGAAGCGCGTCGAAGTGCATCAGCCTATCCACATCGAAAGACCCGTCATGGAGGTGGTCAAGTCGGCGCGGGCAAGCGAAGAGAAACAGATCACGCTGTTTGCCGATATGCCCGACTCGCCCTTGCCGCCCTTGCATCTGCTCGATCCGGCGACGCATCAGATTGAGACTGTTTCCGCCGACACGCTGGAATTCACTTCCCGCCTGATCGAACGCAAGTTAAAAGATTTTGGCGTGGAAGTTAAAGTGGTGGCTGCCTATCCCGGGCCGGTGATCACGCGCTACGAGATTGAGCCTGCAGTCGGGGTGAAGGGTAGCCAGATCACCAATCTGGTGCGAGATCTGGCGCGCGCCCTGTCGGTGGTGAGTATCCGTCTGGTTGAGACCATTCCCGGCAAGACTTTTATGGCGCTGGAGCTGCCCAATGCCAAGCGCCAGATGGTGCAACTGTCGGAAATCCTCAGCTCGCAAGTGTATGCCGATATGCATTCCATGCTGACGATTGCGATGGGCAAGGATATTGCCGGCAAGCCGGTGGTGGCGGATCTGGCCAAAATGCCGCATGTACTGGTGGCGGGAACCACCGGTTCGGGCAAGTCGGTAGGCATCAACGCGATGATTCTCAGTATTCTTTACAAGGCCACGCCGCAGCAGGTGCGCATGCTGTTGATCGATCCGAAGATGCTGGAACTATCTGTTTATGAAGGAATTCCTCATCTTTTGTGTCCGGTGGTCACGGATATGCGTCAGGCCGCGTCCGGGCTCAACTGGTGTGTGCAGGAAATGGATAAGCGTTACCGGCTGATGTCGCATTTTGGTGTGCGCAATATCGCCGGTTTCAACCAGAAGCATCGCGAAGCCATCAAGGCAGACAAGCCGCTGACCAATCCTTTCTCGCTCACCCCTGATGATCCTGAGGCGCTCGAAGAATTGCCGCTGATTGTGGTGTTTATCGACGAGCTGGCCGATTTGATGATGGTGGTCGGCAAGAAGATCGAAGAGCTGATTGCGCGTCTGGCGCAAAAGGCGCGTGCCTCCGGCATCCATCTGGTACTGGCCACCCAACGTCCGTCGGTGGATGTGATCACCGGGCTGATCAAGGCCAACGTGCCGACGCGCGTGGCGTTTCAGGTCTCCTCCAAGATCGATTCGCGCACCATCCTCGATCAGATGGGTGCGGAAGCCTTGCTGGGACAGGGCGATATGCTGTATTTGCCGCCCGGCACAGGCTATCCGCAGCGCGTGCATGGCGCGTTTGTCTCGGATCAGGAAGTGCATCGCATCGCAGAGTATTTGAAGGCGCAAGGCGAGCCGCAATATATCGACGGGGTGCTCAATTCTCTTGAAGACTCAGGCGATGACGGTGGCGTGTCGCCGACACTGGATGCGGAAGCCGATCCCCTATACGATCAGGCGGTCGAGATCGTGGTCAAATCCCGCCGCGCTTCAATTTCCCTGGTGCAGCGTAACCTGCGCATCGGCTACAACCGTGCCGCGCGTCTGGTCGAACAAATGGAAGCCGCCGGCATCGTCACTGCGATGCAGAGCAACGGCAACAGGGAAGTGATTGCGCCAAACCGGGAAGGGTAAAGGGAGAAGGGTAGCCGTACCCAGGTTTTTACCCTTCACTCTTCCCCGTCGCTTTTCCTCTTCACCCTTCCTCAACTCAGGTGTAAAGCATGTTTAAAAAACTTTTTATTGGCCTCTCAATTTTCATGTGTGCGACAGTCGCTCAGGCCGGCGCGATAGAGAAGCTGAAAACCTTTATCGCCGCGACCCGTTCCGCGCAGGCGGATTTCAGCCAGGTGGTGCTGGAACAAAATGGTAAGCGTATCCAGGGTGCGTCCGGCGTGATGCAGTTTCAGCGTCCCGGCAAATTCCGCTGGAGTTACCAGAAGCCGTACGAGCAGATCATCGTCGGTGATGGCGCGAAATTCTGGCTGTATGACAAGGACCTGAATCAGGTCTCGGTCAAGAAGCTGGATGCGGCGCTGGGCAGCAGTCCTGCGGCGCTGCTGGCCGGCAGCAATGAAATCGAACGCGGCTTTGTGCTCAAGGAGGCCGGTAATCGTGAAGGTCTGGAGTGGTTGCAAGCCACACCCCGTGCACAGGACAGCAGCTTTTCGGCGGTGTTGATGGGCTTCGACGCACAAGCCGGACTGGTTGTTATGGAACTGAACGACACCTTCGGTCACAAAACCGTGTTGCGCTTCTCTTCCATGCAGCGCAATCCAAAACTCGCCGCCGCTCAATTCCAGTTCACGCCACCTGCCGGCGCGGATGTGATAAGCGACTGATTGTGTTAAACGCTACGCTTTTTGACAGTCCCGCTGCCGCGGCTCCCCTGGCCGAACGCTTGCGCCCCAAGCATATAGACGAAGTCATTGGCCAGTCGCATCTCTTGGGCGCTGGTCGTCCGCTGCGTCTGGCGTTTCAATCCGGTCGCCTGCATTCGATGATCTTGTGGGGGCCGCCGGGGGTGGGTAAGACCACGCTGGCGCGGTTGATGGCTTCGGCCTTCGACGCTGAATTTATGCCTTTGTCTGCCGTGTTGTCCGGTGTGAAAGATATACGTGAAGCCATCGCAGAGGCGCAGCGGGTGTTGCAGCAAAATGGCCGCCACACCATTTTGTTCGTGGACGAGGTGCATCGCTTCAACAAGTCACAGCAGGATGCTTTTCTGCCGTTCGTCGAACAGGGATTGGTCACCTTTATCGGTGCGACCACCGAAAATCCTTCGTTCGAGGTGAACAATGCGTTGCTGTCGCGCGCTCAGGTTTATGTGTTGCATGCCTTGTCCGAGGAAGAGTTGGGGCAATTATTTGAGCGTGCAAGGCAGGTGGCGTTGCCGGGATTGAATTTTTCAGACGACGCCCGTGAACGTCTCATCGGTTATGCTGACGGCGATGCGCGACGTTTGTTGAATGTGCTGGAACAGTTGCAAACCGCCGCCGAAACAGCGGGTATCAGCACCATAGACAGCGTCTTTCTCGGCAATACGCTGGCGCAGAATCTGCGCCGTTTCGACAAGGGCGGCGAAGCGTTCTACGACCAGATTTCCGCGCTGCATAAATCGGTGCGGGGTTCTAACCCTGACGCCGCGTTGTACTGGCTGGTGCGTATGCTGGACGGCGGTGCGGATGCTAGGTATCTCTCGCGGCGCATCGTGCGCATGGCGTGGGAAGACATCGGTCTGGCCGATCCGCGCGCGATTCAATTGGCCAACGATGCGGCGCAGACCTATGAGCGGCTGGGTTCGCCGGAAGGCGAGCTGGCGCTGGCACAAGCCGTGTTGTATCTGGCTTGCGCGCCCAAGTCGAATGCGGGCTATGTCGCGTATAATGCCGCGCGCGCCTTTGTGGCGAAGGATGGGTCACGGGAAGTGCCGCTGCATTTGCGCAACGCGCCGACCAAATTGATGAAACAGCTCGATTACGGCAAGAACTATCGCTACGCGCAC
The DNA here is from genome assembly GCA_964385275.1 of uncultured Gallionella sp. Lineage (GTDB taxonomy): Bacteria > Pseudomonadota > Gammaproteobacteria > Burkholderiales > Gallionellaceae > Gallionella. The sequence continues at coordinate 13,714 of CAYLOK010000034.1, forward strand.
GACGAGACCGACGGTTATGCGGCGGGCGAGAATTATTTTCCCGACAATATGCCGGGCGTGAGTTTTTATCAACCCACCGAGCGCGGGCTGGAAGGCAAGATCGCCGAGAAGCTGGCGCGGCTGCGTGAGTTGGACGCGGCGGCAATAAACAAAAAATAGAGGGATGCCATGTGCAATGATGCGATATATAGCTCGGTTGAGCAGGTCGTCAAGCAACGACTGAAACATGAGACGCCGCGCTGTCTGGATATTGGTGCGGGTACGGGCGATCTGCTGGCTTTGCTGCGTCAGACCTGGCCGAAACTGGAGGCTGCGGCATGCGATTATCACATTGAGCGTTTCGCGCTCAAGGATGTGCTCATCACGCAGCTGGATTTGAATACCCATCCTTTGCCCTATGAGGATGAGAGTTTTGATCTGGTGACCTGCTCGGAAGTGCTGGAACATGTGGAGAATTACCGTGCCGTGCTGCGCGAAATACGCAGGGTGTTGAAGCCGGGCGGATTGATGGTGGTCACCACCCCGAACGTGTTGAACATGAAATCGCGTCTGCGTTATCTGGTGACGGGTTTCGCCAATCTGTTCGGGCCGTTGCCTGTCAAGAATCAGGATCGCTTCAATACCAGCGGCCACATTACCCCCATCCCCTATTTTTACCTTGCCCACGCCATGCTGGATTGCGATTTTCACGATCTGCAATTATCCACTGACAAGCTACAAGCCAGCTCCAGGCTGTTGAGCCTCTTGTTTGCACCCTTGATCTGGCTGGGCTGGGGCAAGTTTCTGCGACTGGAGCGTGACCGTTACCGGACGCTGGGCAAGGAAAATGAACCCTATGTCATGGAACACAATTCCACGACCATCCGTCTGGGACGCACTGTGGTTGTGTCCGCTTTCAAATAAGGAAATACAGCATGTTGGATATTCAGGTTTTGCGCAGTGATTTGGATGCGGTGGCAGCCCGTCTGGCGACACGCGGTTTTGTGCTGGATACGGCACGTTTTAATGAGTTGGAAGTGCAGCGCAAGTCCATCCAGATACGCACCCAGGAATTGCAATCCAAGCGCAACAGTTCGTCCAAACTGATCGGCCAGGCCAAAGCGCGTGGCGAGGATACCTCCGTCATCATGGCTGAAGTGGCTCTGGTCGGCGAAGAGCTAAAAACGATAGAAGTGCAACTTGTTGAATTGCAATCGGAATTGCAGGTCATGCTGGAAGGATTGCCGAATATGCCGCATGAGAGCGTGCCGGTTGGCGCTTCGGAAGCGGACAATCTGGAAATGCGCCGTGTCGGCAGCGTGCCGGTATTTGATTTTGCGGTGAAAGATCACGTCGAGCTGGGTGAAGGGCTGGGCGGGCTGGATTTCGAGACGGCAGCGAAGATTTCCGGCGCGCGCTTCTCGGTGCTGAAGGGCGGGCTGGCCAGACTGCACAGGGCGCTGGCGCAATTCATGCTGGATACGCATACCGACCAGCACGGCTATACCGAAGTGTATGTGCCGTATCTGGTGAATGCCGCTTCGATGCGCGGCACCGGGCAATTGCCCAAGTTTGAAGAGGATCTGTTCCGTGTGCCGCGCCAGATGGGCGAAGGCGGCGAGCAGAACTTTTATCTGATTCCGACCGCAGAAGTGCCTGTCACCAACATGGTGCGCGACGAAATTGTGCCGCTGGAGCAATTGCCGCTGAAGTTTGTCGCGCATACGCCGTGCTTCCGTTCCGAAGCGGGCTCCGCCGGACGCGATACGCGCGGCATGATACGCCAGCATCAGTTCGACAAGGTTGAGCTGGTGCAGATGGTGCATCCCGACGAATCCTGTGCCGCGCTGGAGCAGTTGCTGGGACACGCCGAAACGATCTTGCAGAAGCTGGGTTTGCACTATCGCGTGGTCAAGCTGTGTACCGGCGACATCGGCTTTTCTTCCGCCATTACCTATGACATCGAAGTGTGGCTGCCTGCGCAGGACACCTACCGTGAAATCTCGTCGTGCAGTAGTTTCGAGGCGTTTCAGGCGCGCCGCATGCAGGCGCGTTTCAGAAACAGTGCAGGCAAGCCGGAGTTGCTGCACACCCTGAACGGTTCTGGTCTGGCGGTCGGTCGCACGCTGGTCGCCGTACTGGAAAATTACCAGCAAGCCGATGGCAGCATCGTGATTCCCGAGGCGCTGCGGCCCTACATGGGCGGCATGGAAAAACTGGCCCGCTAAATCGCTCGTCGTCCCGGTGTTGCGGCAAGACATCAAACGACATTCTGCGGCATCCTTACTGAGACAGGGAATAGCCTGATGCAAGCCACGCGCTGTCGGGGGATTTTTTTGGGTTGCTTTGCGCGTGCAGGGAAAAAGCGGGTTTTTTACGGGTGCTGACAAGCTGGTAATCGTGCGTCTGTGCTGGTGCGTTGCCTGTTTCGTTGGTGAGCCTCGTCAGCATGTCGTAATAAGCGCGGATGTTTTCGACGAAAATGACCGCCTCGCCACCGCGCGCATAGCCATATTTCAGATCCTGAAAATACTGCGGTTTGCTTAATGAAGGCAGCCATTTTTTCACCTCTACCCAGGAATCAGGATTAGCGCCCTGGCGTTTGGTCAGGACGCGCGCATCCTCAAGATGTCCCTGGCCCTGATTGTAGGCGGACAGCGCCAGCCAGGTTCGTTCGGGTTCCGCGATGCGTGCCGGGAGTTGTTTTTTTAGCAGTTGCAGATATTTGGCGCCTGCGAGAGTGCTCTCGCGGGCATCGAGACGGTTGGACACATTCATGCGATCAGCCGTCGCTTCGGTCAACATCATCATGCCGCGCACGTTCGTAAAAGAAGTCGCCAGCGGGTCCCAGCGCGATTCCTGATAGGCGACTGCGGCAATCAGCCGCCAGTCTTCGTTGATTGACCTGCCCGCCTCTTCGAATAAGGACTGAAACTTTGGCAGGGTTGTGCCGGTTTGTTTGATAAATGCAGCGGCATCCAGCGGCGCCAGTCTGTCGTTGTGACCATAGTAACGATCCAGTAGCTTGTTCAACTCGCCGTTTTTCTTTATGCCGGCAAAGAATTGTTCGGATGCGGCGATTAGCTCGTTATCCGCATCTGCCGGAAAGGCCCAGGCCAATTTTGAGGGTTTGCCGACATCAAATGCGACGGCCAGATTGGGATAATAATTAAGCATCTGCTCAATCTGTTCATGATTGGCAACCGTGTAATCCAGCTTGTCCTGTGCGATTTCAGTGAGCAGATCCTCAACCGTTGTTTGCTTGGTGCGAGATTCCCAGGTCAGGGCGGGCATGTCCTGCTGAAGTGCGATCAGCGCTTTCTCATGGTTTGATCCTGCCACCACCGCGATATGCTTGCCGACAAGTTCTTTCAGATGGCGCGGGCCACGCTGATTCTGGTTGAACGCCACCTGTTCGCGAACCGGCAAATAACCGGGGCCAAAAAGCAGGGCTTTATTCTTTTCGTCCAACCTGAAACCGGATGCCGAGAAATGTGCGCGGTGATCACGAAAGGTAGCTTCAATCCGCTCTGCCGGAACCAGATTTATTTTGAGTGGAACGCCGAGGTAATCGGCAAATTGTTGCGCTAACTGTTTGGAAAATTCCTCGTCAGAAAGCGTCGTGTTCTGCGAAATAACAACAATCAACTCTTCGTCGCGCCATGAAGGCAAAGCCTTGTTCAGACTGGAATAACCGAACATCAGCAGCGACAAAAAAATGCCGATCTGTAACAGCCTGATTAGAACCTCGTGTCTGCGCATGGCATCATTCTGCACCAAATCGCCGGTATCTGGTAGAATTCGCGTCCCGGAGAGGTGGCAGAGTGGTCGAATGTACCTGACTCGAAATCAGGCGTAGGTATATGCCTACCGTGGGTTCGAATCCCACCCTCTCCGCCAGAACACTGTTTTAAGCATACCTGAAACGTCTCACTAGCCCGCATGTTCATTGACATTGCGGGCTTTTTGTTGCCTTGTCGTGCTTAGTTGTTCCTGTGCAAGCTTACGATTTTTGTTGGTACTTCTGTTGGTATCAGGTATTGTTGGCACTTGCAGATACCAACAGGGGCACACCGTGGCACTGACAGAGCTTGAAATCAAGAAGGCAAGATCGACAGAAAAACCGCAAAAGCTATCAGACGGCGGCGGTTTATATCTGCTGGTGCAAGTTAATGGCGGCAAGTACTGGAGACTGGCCTACCGCTTCGCGGGGAAACAAAAAACGCTGGCGTTAGGCATCTATCCTGCCGTGAGTCTAACCGATGCGCGGGAGGGGCGCGAAAAGGCGCGCAAGCTGCTGTTGAAGGATACCGACCCGAACGCAATCAGGCAGGCCGCGAAGCTGGAGGATCGGAAAGCTGCGCAAGTTGCTGAAAATAGCTTTGCTGTGCTGGCGATGGAGTATCACACGCTCAAGGCTCCAATGTGGACGGCGCAACATGCAAAGCAATGGCTGGGGAATATGGAAAAATACGCCTTCCCTGTGATCGGCAGGCGACCGATTGCGGAACTTGAGCCGATGGAGTTGGTTGGCATCATGCGCACGGTTGAGGCTAACGGTACATTCGAGACACGCGACAGGTTGCTGCAATCCATCGGGGCGTTGTGCAAGTATGCGATTGCGACCGGACGTGCAAAATATAACCCTGCTGAAATCCGCATGGCGTTGGCGGACAGGCCGAAAGAAGAGCACTTCGCCTGCATTACCACTGCTGAAATCCCTGCATTCCTGCGCGCCTTCGATGATTACAAGGAGCTGGGCAAAGTTTCCCTGATTGCCTCATCCGCGTTTAGTCTGTTGTTGCTGACTGCGACCCGCACCAGTGAAGTGCGCTTTTCAAAGTGGACAGACTTCGACCTTGACGCGGCATTGTGGGTTATTCCCGAAGAGCAGACAGGGCGCAAGGGCAAGAAGGGCAAGCGTAAATCGCACACTGTGCCATTGTCAGATCAGGCCGTCGCAGTCCTGCGCGCCCTGCACCCGCTGACCGGACACGGGGAGCATGTGTTCCCGAATCGCAACGGCATGGGGCGCGTAATCAGTGAGAACACAGTAGGCAAGATAATCGAGATCATGGGTTACAAGGGCAGGCAGACGGGCCACGGCTTCAGAGGCATGGCGCGCACTACGCTGGGCGAGATGGGGCACAGGCGCGAAGTGCTGGAGGCGATGCTATCCCATGCCATTGAGAACGAAACCGAAGCCGCTTATGTGCGCACGACCTACCTTGAAGAGCGGCGCGTAATCATGCAGAAATGGGCGGACTATCTGGACGGGCTGGCAGCGGGTGCGGACGTAATAGCGATACATAGAGCAGCGGCATGACACCTGTTGAAATATATCTAGCTGCACTGAAAAGCGGCGAGGATGTGCCGCGTGACGTTCTGTGCGCTCTTTGGGATGAAGAACAGCAACGGGAGAGGAAGCTCCTTGGTGATAAGGCCGATGATGCAAAACTTGAAACATTTTTAAGATGGGCTAATCGTCGCGCAGCATTGAAAGAACTAGGGATCGACCCGCCGATAGATCAAGATATCCTGAATCTAGTTGCTAGTGGTGTGGCCGCGTATCTTGTAGGCAAAAAACCTTGGCCTAAAAAAAGAGGTAACAAGGAGAAGCGCGACTTGATGTGGGAATGTTATTGGCGTGTTAATTTTTACAGTGCGGAAGATGATCGACTACCTCAACATAAGGAAGGTGGCGGCGCGTATTGTGTCGTTGGTGATGTGCTAAATTTTAGCCCTGAAAATGTGGAATCGCACGTCCGCAATGCAAAAGCACTATTGAAAACCGCTGAAGGGAAAAAGGATTTTGAGTTATGGCTTTCTGATTACCGATACAACGGCGGTGTGGTTTTTATATCTGACCAAAAACGATGAAATAACCAGATAAAACCCCTTTGCGCTGGTGAATATTATTCGTTCCGTCCTAGTCGTTCTTGACTAGACCAAACGGAAAGGAATACACCATGCAAGCAGCTACCAGCACCACCGCGCAACAACTCCAAACCGCTTTAATCCGCCGCCGTGAAGTTGAAAAACTGACGGCGCTTTCACGTTCCCGAATTTACGACCTGATGAAGATCGGCAAGTTTCCAAAACCTGTTCAATTGGGCGCTATGTCAGTCGCATGGCTTGAAATTGAAGTCAGGGAGTGGATAGCTGACCGCATTGCAAACCGTAGCACAACGGCTGGAGCGTGAAATGAGCAACTATTCCCCCGACGTTCGACAATTCCACAAAGCAAAACAGGCCGAGGGCGTGCGCAATGCCAGGCACGCCCAGCAACAGCGCCAACAAGCCCAGCAACAGCGCACCGGACGGCCTGCAAGCCTTTACGGCTTCGACCGTAGCCGATTGCCTAACGTATCCAGTTATTACGAATCGCAAGGGCTAGCGCTGAAGGGTAAAGGCGCATGGTTGAACGCTGTTTGTCCGTTTCATGCTGACAGCAAACCCAGCCTGAGGGTGAGAATCGAAACAGGGGCATTTCCCTGTATGGCCTGCGGTGCGCATGGCGGCGATGTGCTGGCGTTTCACATGCAGCGGCATAGCCTGAGCTTCAAGGCGGCGGCGGTATCGTTGGGCGCATGGGTACTGAAGGGCGAAAAATGAACGTGCCCTCGATAGATCAGGTTAAAGCCTATGCCGCAAAGTTGGCCTGTAGCGCAAAGGCGGCGGACGGCAGCAAGTTTCAAATTAACCAAAAAGCGTTGCACACCTACCGCACCCCCGGCGGCTTGCCGTTGTATTGGCGCATGCGGCTCAAGTGCAACAGCACGGGCGAAAAGTGGATAAGACCCTTTTACTGGAACGGGGAGGCTTTCGCGATGGGTGAGCCACCCGCACCCCCTGAAGGCAAGCCGCTTTACGGGCTGGAGAAGCTGGCCGCCCTGCCGGATGGATTGGTTATTATCACTGAGGGCGAGAGCTGCGCGGATGCTTTGAACAAGATGCTTGAAAAATCCGGCACGTCTGAATTTGTCGCCATTACCAGCGGCGGGGCACAATCGGCTGGCACGACTGACTGGCAGCCTCTCGCAGATCGGCGCATATTCGTCTGGCCAGACAATGACGAACAGGGCGCGAAGTATGCGGAGGACGTGGGGGAGGCTTTGCGCGGTATCGCTGCATCCGTTGCCGTGCTGGATATATCAACGCTGAATCTGAAGATCAAGGGTGATGCGGTGGACTGGCTGGCAGGCGGCGGCAACCTTGACGGGTTGATGTTATTGATTGACGCGACCCGCCCCCAACCGATTGAGAACTTGTTAAAACTTGAGATTGAAACAGAGCAGCCAGACAGCGCGGACAATGAAGGGAAGCGCAGCCAGGCATCTGAGCTGGTGGGCTATATCCAGAGCCGCGCCGAACTATTCCATGATGCGAATAAAGACGTATTCGCCACTGACAACGAAACGGGAGAAACGCGGCGGTTGGAATCGCGCGCCTTTAAGGATTGGTTGCTGGCTGGGTTTTATCAGACCACGGGAAAATCAGCGCGAGATCAATCGTTACGCGAAGCACTGGGAACGCTGGCGGGGCTGGGTAGACATTCCGGCGAAGAACATGCCGTTTATATTCGTGTCGCGGGTAGTGGCGGCGTGTACTACGTTGACCTTGCCGAACCTGAGCGCAATCGAGTGGTGAAGATCGAGGCGGGGCGATGGGAGATTACCAGCAACGCCCCTGTGCGATTTATCCGCACCGAATCAATGCAGCCGCTTCCAGAGCCACAACAGGGCGGAGACATTGCCGCCTTGTGGCAGATTGCCAACATTCAGGGAGCAGACAGAATGCTAGTGCTGGCGTGGCTGTGCGAGTGCCTGCGACCTGATACGCCATTTCCCGTGCTGGAATTGCTAGGAGAACAGGGTAGCGCAAAATCTACCGCACAAACGGCCTTGCGCCGGATGATTGATCCGAACTCATGCAATTTGAGAGGCGCACCAAAAGCGGTTGAGGACGTGTTCGTTAGTGCTGGCGTGAATTGGCTGGTGAGCTTTGAAAATATATCGCACCTGACCGCACCCATGCAAGACGCGATGTGCATTCTGGCAACGGGCGGCGGCTTCGCAAAACGAAAGCTGTATTCAGACGCAGAAGAAACAGTTATCAAGGTTCACCGCCCTGTAGTGCTGAATGGGATCAGCGCATCCATTACCGCGCAAGACCTGATAGATCGCACCCTTACTATTGAAACGCCTGTCATCACGGCAAGGGCTGAAGTCTGCGACCTGTGGCAACAGTTTGAAGCGAATCACGGGGGGTTGTTTGGTGCATTGCTGGATATTATGGCGAAGGCATTGCAGATATTGCCGACCGTCAATCTTGCGCTGGAAGACAGGCCACGACTGGCAGAGTTCGTGCGGTTTGGCATGGCGATAGCGGAGGCAAGCGGAACGCAGGGCGTGCATTTTCTTAACCACTTCAATGAAGCCAGAAAGGAATCAATCGCCCGAACAATAGATGCGAGTCCGGTTGCATCCGCGTTACTCGATTGGTTTGACGCAAGGGATAAGCGCGAAGCCAGAATGACGTGCAAAGATATTCTCGCAGAGCTTGAGCGTTTCCGTCCGCAAGGCACAGACGCATGGCCTCGTAGTGGCAAAGGGTTAAGTGATGCAATGAGAAGAGCCGCACCAGCACTTCGGACGCTTGATATTGAATGCCGGAGTTTAGGCAAGACGGGCGGTTCTGTTTACTGGTTAATAGCCCCGCGCGGGGGAAAGTTGTCGTTACCAAGTCCTGCAAGTCCTGAAGTCCTGGAAGCTGCTCAAAAAATAGGCATAAATCAGGACATTAGGACTTGCAGGACTTTGATTGAACCTTTATCCCCCGCGCAGTCGTCACACCTGAGGATTTAATCATGGGAGCATTCGACCTGATTAAAGAATTGCGGGGGGCGGGTGTGAGCGTTCGTTCTGATGGCGGTGTGTTGGATATTTCACCCGCCGACCGCCTGACGGATGAAATGATCGAAGCACTGAAACGAAACAAGCCGGAAATTCTGGCACTACTGAAAAAGGAAGATGCGCGCCCAGATCGGCAGGAATGGAAGCCAGGCAGGTGTGACAGGTGCATCCACCTGAGCCGTTTTGTTGGGGGCAACGCCTGTCGGACTGATAACGGCCTGCCGTGGCTCTTCGGGTTGCTCTATACCGTACCAGATGATCGGGGTGCGGTATGTGCAAGCTGGATGACTGATAAATGGGAAAAGATGCGGCCTACTGATTGGCAGCAAGGTTAGTACGATTACGCAAAACCAACGTGACCACGTAACCCCTTATATTACATGGGTTAAAGCGTCATGGTGAGCGGTTTACCGCGCAATAAGTTGCGCACCTGCAAGCATAACGAACTATTTTGAAAGGAATCAGCATGGCGCGAGTGTGGACGGAAGAACAAAAAGCACGACAGTCAGCTTTAATCAGGTCGTGGAAGCCGTGGAAGAGCAGCACAGGGGCAAGGACACCGGAAGGCAAAGCGGTGTCGTCTATGAACGTCCTGGTCGGTAATGCGAACCGAGCGGCGGCGCTGGCGATTGCGAAACAGGAATTGAAAGCGGCTGAACTGAAGGTTGCGAAGTTATCGCGTGGTAAAGTTGATCCGTGGCTTGATCGGCTGCTAGGCCGAATTGCATAGGCCATATCAGAAATTGATCGTCAACATTGGGGAAGTTCTGACGCTGGCGAATGAGACACGAAAAAACATTTGTTGGTACTTCTGTTGGTATTTTTATTTTTTGAAAATTAAGACTTGAGTATTCATGCGGCTTGCAGCTGACTTTTCGACTGCCACCCTCCGCCAGAACACTGTTTTATGCATACCTGAAAAGTCCTTTAAGCCCGCGTGTTCATTGACATTGCGGGCTTTTTGTTGCCTTGTCGTGCTTAGTTGTTCCTGTGAAATACCGTCAAAAATGGCGGTATTTCTGACGGTATGAAAATACCGTCAATAGGGGAAATTATGGCACTGAGCGCGATAGTCGTAAAACAGGCAAAAGCCACGGAAAAGCCGCAAAAGCTGGCGGACGGCGGCGGAATGTATCTGCTGATACAGCCAACGGGCGCTAAATTGTGGCGGCTGGATTACCGCTTTGACGGCAAGCGTAAAACGCTGGCGCTGGGCATCTATCCAGACGTGAGCCTGTCTGATGCACGACAGGCCACGGCTTCAGAGGCATGGCGCGCACCACGCTGGGCGAAATGGGGCATAGGCGCGAAGTGCTGGAAGCGATGCTATCCCACGCCATTGAGAACGAGACTGAAGCGGCCTGTGTGCGCACGACCTACCTTGAAGAGCGGCGGGTAATCATGCAACGCTGGGCGGATTATCTGGATACGGTAAAGGCTGGGGCGCATGTAATAGCGTTCAACAAGGCGGCTTAGGTATAAACAGGATTGCTTGGGACAATAGCACGGCTTATACTTGCACAACTCAACAGACAAGTTAAAGAGGTGTAAAAATGAAAGTCGTAACCTATTCACATGCGCGCAATGCGCTTAAATCCGTTCTGGATGGCGTTGTTCAAGACGCTGACGTAACCATCATTAGCCGCCGCGATGCTGAAGGCGATGCGGTTGTTATGTCACTGGATGCTTACAACAGCATCATGGAAACATTACACCTTACCAGTAATCCGGCGAATGCCGCGCACCTTGCCCGCTCTATCAAGCAAGCCCGCGAAGGTAAGGCACAACGCCGCGAACTGATAACCGACTGATGGCGCGCCTGCTGATATTTACCCCTGACGCATGGGGTGACTACCTTTGTTGGCAAGGGCAGGACAAAAAGACCTTGAAGCGGATCAACCAGCTTATCAATGAAGCGGCGCGCAATCCGTTTGAAGGAATCGGCAAGCCTGAACCGTTGCGCGGTGATTTATCAGGGTATTGGTCGCGGCGCATTGATGAGGTTAATCGGCTGGTGTATCAGGCAACCGACACAGGATTAGAGATAATTTCATGCCGCCACCATTACGAAAGTTAACCAAAGGATTGAGTTTGTCGCACCTAGCCTGACGGGGCGAAAACACGGTTAACCCTGCCGTGCTGGTGTGGCATCAAAGGGGTGCGGCGATGAGTAACGAATGGGGAAAAACGGGGCTTTTACATCATTTGCTTTTGGATTACTGGACACCTGAGCGGGCTATGTTGCTGTTATGTGGGCTACGCGGAACGCCCGCATCGCCTGATTGGCAGGATTGGGCGATTGAACAACGCCTATACACCCCGAAGCAGGAAGCCGCAAAGCTGTTCACCACTGAGCGCAATACCCTACTTATCATCATCGCGGCGCTTTTGAAGGGTACGAAAATGAACCTTGACGCAAAAGGCGCGGCGGGTTTTGTTGTAAAGCTGACCGAAGATATTGGCGTTCCCTTGCCCTGAAAACACCGTCCGCACTGTCTGGCGGTAGACGGGCGTTATCAGGGCAAGGCCATCGCTCAGGACTTGCTGGCTTTCGCTTTACGCCTGGCCGTGGAATTTTCTCAGCGGGTGGGGTTGTATGCGGTGGTGGTGGATGCCAAGCACGACAAGGCCAAGGCGTTTTATGTGAAGCTGGGATTCATCGCTTGCGTGGACAATCCGCTTTGCCTGTATCTGCCCATCGCCACGCTTGAGCAGTCGGTCGCTCCGTAATCAGTCTTAGCAGACATTGGTTTTCAGCTTCACCGCGAAATCAGCCACGCGGATATTGAGCAGGAATTTTGCGGCGGTATTCAGTGTTTTGAATTCCCGCTTTTGGCGGTTTTCAGCGGCTTGCTGTCGGCGACGATCATGTAACCTTGCGACATCACGGCGTAATGTACTTGGGTGCGCTTCGCTTATTGACGACTCTTGGCGTGCCGCTATCGAGTTTCGTTTCGTGATGCACCACCGTAAGATGCAGCGTGCGCCCCAAAAAACTCACGAATCAAGAAGTCTTCCAGTCCTGTGTTGTCTTCCATGCGAGCGGACAGAACGACCACGCGGGCCAGGCGTTGCGATTCCCAATTGAAATATCCCTGATAATATTTTCGAATCAGCGCAATCATGCTGCGCACGGTTGCACGCTCCACATCACCATTTGGACCTGCATCGACTTCGATTACTTCGCGGCGTGCATTATTAAAATCCTTGGTCCAGCCGCGAAATGAAAATTTCGCAGTACGAGCATCCATACTGATAATTTGAAATACGCCGTTCGTGCCTTGCGGTTGGAGATTGCGCATAATGTTCGCCATCCTGATTTCGTCAGCCGACGGCCCACGCTGTCGAGCTGTCGCTTCCTCATTTGCGCGCGTGGCAGCCATCTCGGCGGCGTGCTGGCGCGCTCTGGCCGCATTGATGTAGGACATCATGTCTGTTGGCGGCGCCATGTCTGGTGCGGGCTCAGCGACTGCCGGAATCTCCGGTGCCGCAGGCCTGCTCTCTGTGAGAAGGGCGCGGGGTGGCGCAGCGTGGCGAGGCTTGACACCGGACTTGTTTTCATCGGGCAATCGTTTGGGCTGCACATCCGGGCTTTCACCTGGCGACGCGTCAGGTAATTCCACGAAGCTTGCTTCTATGGGCAAGGATGTCGTTGTTCCGGTTTCTGGAGGGTTTGGTAAATAACCCAAACCCAGAATGATAAGCAGCCAGAGGATTGCCGCCAGTGGCATGGGCCACCAGAGCCGGATTTCCCTAATCGGGGAAGCGGGCAGGTTTACGGCATTATTCATGCTTTACCGCGATCAGAAAATTTCTAGCGCCGGCAGCTCTTGCCTGCAACATCGCCTGCACCACGATACCCTGTGGTGCTGCATTATCCGCTGACACGATAACGCTGGGCTGCGTATCACTCAGCAGTGGGGCGAGTGTGGCAGCCAGAGTTTGCAGGGTCACCGGCATGCGGTTGACGAGGATTTTGCTGTCGGCGGTCAGCGTCAGGGTGACCGGCGTATCCGTCTTGAGCTTTTCGGCTTTCCCCTGCGGCAGGTTCACCTGCAGCGAGTCGAGGTTCTGCATGGCCAATGAAGACAGCATGAATGTCGCCAGCAGGAAGAACATCACGTCGATCATCGGGATGATTTCGATGCGCCCCTTGCGATATGTCCTGGGTTTACGCAGTTTCATGGGCGTTACCTTGGTCCAGGCGGATGTGATCGATCAGGCGGGTGCCGAGGCGCTCCATTTCGTCCATCGTCTGCGATTGCACGCGAGAGAAATAATTAAATCCGAACAAGGAAATCAATGCGATCAACAGGCCGATGGCCGTTGCAATGAGCGCCTGGGCCACGCCGCCCGTCACCCCTGTGGGATTCACAATGCCACTGCCGCCGATGATCTTGAAGGCATCCATCATTCCGCCTATGGTTCCCATCAGCCCGAGCAAGGGCGCGGCGGTGACGATGGTCTCCAGCACCCAAAGCCTGCGGGCAAGGGATGTTTCGATCAACTGGGCTTCGTCCGTTGCACGGGATTCGGTCCACCAGGCTGGATGATGGCGGTTGGCGATCACCACCTCGAAAAACCGCCTGAAGTAATGGCGTTCATCCAGGGCGTAGAGTCTTTTGTCCAGCTCTTCCCAGGCGAAGCCATAAGTTTCCACGAGCTTGAGCAAGTTAAGCGGCAGGCGGGCATAACGCCAGTAGATAAATGCCTTCTCAAGCATAATGGCCAGGGCGATAACCGCCAGCAACGATAATGGCAGGATGATCATCCCGCCGAGTTTTATGGCGATCCAGGTTTCTTGCAGGTATTGCATGGTTATCTCCGAATTGTGAAGGTGTTTTAAATGGGGGGTAAGGTCGAAATGTGCTGTGTGTTTTTAGAACTCAATGCTCAGCGCGATAGAGCCATAAGCCTGGCTTGGCCCCTGCTCCTTGAATTCCCGCGAACGGTAAACACGCATCACGGCTAACTTGACGCCGTGCCCGGCTATCATGCCATGAGCGCTGATTCCGATGGCAGCCTGTGCAACCCAGGGTCGGCGAGTGACGCTGTGGCTTGATTGAAAGAGGTTGCCGTCGAGTGAAAAATCATGCGCGACGAGTT
>CAYLOK010000035.1:0-27238 GCA_964385275.1 uncultured Gallionella sp.
CAATGATAGTGTGGATTACCCATGTGAAAGTAGGTCATCGTCAGACTCCTTACAAGATACCGCCCTCGTAACTGAGGGCGTTATTTTTTATAAAAGTATTATCGTTTTACAGGCGGTTATTTATTAACGATAATACGCACCGCTTTGATGTTGAAAAATATCAAATCGGGTCGTTAGCTCAGCTGGTAGAGCAGCGGACTCTTAATCCGTTTGTCGCAGGTTCGATCCCCGCACGACCCACCAAATAATAAGTGCTTGAATATCAATAGAAATATATGTAATTCAGGTATTTAATCCCCCTGTTTTATGTCACCTATTTACGTCCTTAAATTCATCGCGCTTCGTGTGGCCTGATGAAACGCATTCACGAAACTTCCTGTTGGTATCGCGTTCCCCGGTTTTTATTAATCGTATAACCGGCTGGATAAATGGGTCATGTGCTTTTGACTTGATCGCGCATCTGTTCATCCGCGCCGGAATCCAGTAAAGTGCAGTCCCGTTACTTACAAAAAGAGCAATAATATGAGTGCAAAAGGCCAGCAACTGCAAGATCCGTTTTTGAACACCTTGCGTAAAGAACATGTGCAAGTCGCTATTTACCTGGTCAACGGCATCAAGCTGCAAGGTCAGGTCGAGTCTTTTGATCAATACGTGGTGTTGCTGAAAAATAATTCCGTCATACAGATGGTCTATAAGCACGCTATTTCCACTATCGTTCCGGCTCGGGCGGTCAATATTTCCTATGACGACACCGTGGCTGAGTAATGCAGTCAAAATCCGCAGGGCCTGAATCCGCAATATTGGTTAGCATTGACTTCGGCGACGCTGATTATCGCGAGAGTTTGGAAGAGCTGCGCTTGTTGGCTGAAACAGCCGGTGTGCGTACCCTGGCAACGGTCGAAGCCAAACGTATTCGCCCGGATGCAGCATTGTTCGCGGGTAGCGGCAAAGTCCAGGAAATCGCCGAAATGGCCGAGCGTATGGAAGTGCCTCTGGTGATTTTTAATCACGACTTGTCTCCCGCACAAATGCGCAATCTGACCGCACAATTGAATACCCGCGTGATTGATCGAACCATGTTGATTCTGGATATTTTTGCGCAACGTGCGCAAAGCTACGAGGGCAAGGTTCAAGTCGAACTGGCGCAACTAAAATATCTGGCGACGCGTCTGGTCGGTCTGAATACCGACATGGGGCAGCAAAAATTTGCTGTGGGCGCACGAGGTCCCGGCGAAACCCAGTTGGAGCTGGACAGGCGCAAACTGGACAAGCGCGTGCATTTGCTGAAAGAGCGTCTGGAGAAGCTTAAGAGTCAGCGGGATGTGATGCGACGTTCGCGCAATCGTTCCGGCGTGTTTTCGGTATCTATCGTCGGCTATACCAACGCAGGTAAATCCACGCTGTTCAATCGTCTGACCAAAGCCAATGTCTATGTGGCGAATCAATTGTTCGCGACGCTGGATACCACTTCCCGCAAGATGTTTACCGAAGGTGCGGGGGAAGTTGTCATGTCGGATACGGTTGGTTTTATTCGTCATTTGCCGCATGGTCTGGTTGCTGCATTTCGCAGTACGCTGGAAGAGACGGTGCAGGCGGATTTGTTGTTGCATGTGGTAGATGCCAGCAACCCTAACCGTGATGACCAGATTAGTGAAGTCAATAAAGTGTTGGCGGAAATTGATGCGGGGCATATTCCACAGTTGCTGGTGTTTAATAAAATTGATGTGCTGGATGTTCCTGCAAGTGTTCAACGTGACGACTATGGTAGAATTACGCGGATTTTTCTCAGTGCTAAAAGCGGTGCGGGAATGAACGAGTTGCGGTTAGCCTTGTGTGAAGCGAAGGATGCGAAGTTGGCTTCTGAACAAATTGAAAATCAAATCAAACAAGCGAGAAATGAACCATGGGAATGAATGACCCGCAATGGGGCAATAAGAACAACAATGGTGGTCCTCCCGATTTGGAAGAGTTGCTGCGCAAGCTGAATGCCAAGGTTGCCGCTTTGATGGGTAATAAGGGCGGTTTCGGCAGGAACGGCCCCGGGAATACCGGCGGTGATTCGTCGATGCCAAAAATGGGCGGTAGCGGCTTGGGTTTGCTTGCCATAATCGCTGCGTTAATCTGGGCAGCCAGCGGTTTCTACATCGTGGATGCGAGTCAGCGCGGTGTAGTGTTGCGCTTTGGCAAGTTGGTTGAAACCACCGAGCCAGGCCCGCGTTGGCATTTACCGTTTCCGGTAGAGTCTGTGGAAATCGTTAACTTGAGTCAGGTTCGCACCGTCGAGGTGGGTTATCGCAACAACGTCAAGAACAAGATGTTGAAGGAATCACTGATGCTGACCGATGACGAAAACATCATTGATATTCAGTTCGCTGTGCAATATTTCCTGCGTGATCCGGCGGAATATCTGTTTAACAACGCCTTGCCGATGGATAAGGATGCACAAGACCTGGTGCGTCAAACCGCTGAAACCGCGATCAGGGAAGTGGTGGGCAAGAACAAAATGGACTTTGTGTTGTATGAGGGGCGCGAACAGGTCGCTGCTGCGGCTACCAAGTTGATGCAGGAAATTTCGGATCGCTATAAGTCGGGTATCGTCATCAGCAAATTGACTATGCAGAATGCACAGCCGCCCGAGCAGGTGCAGGCCGCTTTTGACGATGCAGTTAAGGCGGGGCAGGATCGCGAACGGCAGAAGAACGAAGGTCAATCCTATGCGAATGATGTGATCCCGCGCGCAAGCGGTACAGCGGCGCGCCTGATACAAGAGTCGGAAGGCTACAAGCAAAGTGTGATTGCCAATGCCGAGGGTGATGCCAGCCGCTTCAAGCAAATTCTTGTCGAATATGAGAAGGCGCCTGCCGTGACTCGTGAGCGGATGTATCTGGACATGATGTCGCAAGTGATGGGTAATGTCAGCAAAGTGATGGTTGATCAAAAGAACGGTAACAGTCTGTTGTATTTGCCCTTGGATAAATTGATTGAATCGAGTCGTGGCGCGGGCTCGCCTGCGGACGTGTCGGCAGCCAAGACTGATACGGCGCCAGCCTCCTCAGAAAATAATGACAATAGTGCGGCACAACGTGCGCGCGACTCTTTGCTAAGCCGTGATCGGGGTGCTCGATGAAAACCAGTATGGCTAATTTTTTGATCGGTGCAGTCGTTGCGCTGATCCTGTTGAGTTTGAGTCTGTTCGTGGTGGATCAGCGCCAGAATGCAATTGTGTTTCAGCTGGGTGAGGTAGTCAGTGTAAAAACTTCTCCGGGTTTGTATTTCAAGATCCCGTTGATGCAGAATGTGCGTTTTTTTGATTCACGCATTCTGACGCTGGATACCGGGGAGCCAGAGCGTTTTATTACGGCGGAAAAGAAAAACGTGATGGTTGACTCCTTTGTCAAATGGCGCATCGTGGACGTGAAGCAGTATTACGTCAGCGTCGGCGGCGATGAAGAGCGTGCCAATACGCGTTTGATGCAGACGGTCAATTCGAGCATGCGCGAGGAGTTCGGCAAGCGCACCATACACGAAGTAGTTTCCGGTGAACGTGAGCAAATCATGACGGTGTTGCGTAACAAAACTGACAGCGACGCGCGCAAAATTGGTGTGCAAGTGCTGGATGTGCGCCTCAAGCGTGTTGACTTTCCGCCGGAGATCAGTGATTCGGTATATCGCCGTATGGATGCCGAACGTAAGCGGGTGGCGAATGAATTGCGTGCCTTGGGCGCGGCTGAAGGCGAAAAAATCAAGGCGGATGCCGATAAGCAACGCGAAGTGATTCTGGCTGAAGCTTATCGTGATGCGCAGAAGACCAAGGGTGAAGGCGATGCCAAGGCTTCCGCAACGTATGGCGCTGCATTTGGCCGTAATGCCGAGTTTTATTCGTTCTATCGCAGCCTGGAGGCTTACAAGCAAAGCTTCAAAAACAAGAGCGACGTGATGGTGATGGATCCCAGCTCTGCTTTCTTCAAGTATATGAAGAACCCTGCCAAATCGGGTAAGTAGTGCTGGATTACTGGTTGCTCGGTTTTGCGATGATGTTGGTGATTGAAGGATTGATACCATTTTTGTTTCCCGATATGTGGCGCGAAACTTTTCGTAAATTGGTCGCGCTGACGGATGGGCAACTTCGTTTTATTGGCATAACCGCGATGCTTTCCGGTTTGTTGATGTTGTACTGGATTAAATAATGCAAAATTGGTTACTCCCTGAGTACATTCAGGACATGCTGCCCGATGAAGCATGGCGTGTCGAACAGATGCGCGTGCAGCTTCTTGATTTGTTGCGTAAATCGGGCTATCAGCTAGTCGCGCCGCCGCTGCTGGAATATGCCGAATCCTTGTTGATCGCTGATAGTGCCGACATGGATTTGCGTACTTTCAAGCTGGTGGACCAGTTGAGCGGGCGTACCCTAGCCTTGCGTGCCGACATTACTCCGCAGGTTGCGCGGATTGATGCGCACCTGCTGAATCGCCAGGGTGTGGCGCGTTTGTGTTATGCAGGCAGCGTGCTGCATACGCAACCTGCCGGATTGAATCGCACCCGCGAGTTGTTGCAGATTGGTGCCGAGCTGTATGGTCATAGCGGCCTGGAAAGCGATCTGGAAATTCAGCGGTTGATGTTGCAGGCACTGGACATGCTGGGTGTACAGAATATCCATCTTGACCTGGGTCACGTTGGTGTGTTTCGCGCTCTGGTGAGATATGCGCAGCTGGACAAGAATCTCGAAAGCGAATTGTTTGCTGCACTGCAAAACAAGGACTGCACGACTTTGCAGGCTTTGGTGCAACCGCTGGATGAAGTTTTACGCCATGCCTTGTTGGCTCTGCCGAACTTGTATGGCGGTTGTGATGAGGTATTGGCGCGAGCGCGTAAATTGTTACCAGAACATTGTGAAATCAGCGCTGCCTTGGATGATTTGCAGGCGGTATCGGGTAAATTACAGCACCTGGTTTCCAGTGTCGGAATAGACCTCGCAGATTTGCGTGGTTATCATTATCACAGTGGCATGGTGTTCGCTGCCTATCATGCGGGCAGTCATGACGCGATTGCGCTGGGTGGCCGTTACGACGATCTTGGCAAGAGCTTCGGGCGCGCGCGCGCTGCAACAGGTTTCAGCATGGATTTGCGCCAGTTGTATCGTTTGCTGCCCGTGCAAACCGAGCGCACCGCCATACGCGCACCGTACCTTGACGGTGATGTTGCACTGACTGTCGAGATGGCAAGATTGCGTGCGGCGGGTGAGATTGTTGTAGTGATTTTACCGGGCAGTACGGATCACATTGCCGAGTTGCAATGTGATCGCGAGCTGGTTTTGCGTGAGGGTGTGTGGCAGCTTGGTGCCTTGTGATTTTTCAAACAATTAATTTTTGAATCCGAAAGCTTTGTAATGGCTAAGAATGTCGTAGTAATTGGTACACAATGGGGCGATGAGGGCAAAGGCAAGATCGTCGACTGGCTGACGGATCACGCGCAGGGTGTGGTGCGTTTTCAAGGTGGTCACAACGCCGGTCATACGCTGGTAATCAACGGCAAGAAGACGGTGCTGCATCTGATTCCTTCCGGTATCCTGCGCGATCATGTGATGTGCTACATCGGCAACGGTGTGGTTCTCTCGCCTCAGGCCTTGTTGAAGGAAATGGACGAGTTGCAGGCAGCCGGCATTGATGTGTATGGTCGTCTGAAGGTGTCTGAGGCCTGTCCTTTGATCCTGCCTTATCACGAAGCGATCGACAAGGCGCGCGAGCTGGCCAAGGGCGATGCGAAGATCGGCACGACCGGTCGCGGCATTGGACCTGCCTATGAAGACAAGGTCGCGCGTCGCGCGATCCGCCTGCAGGATATTTTCTATCGTGAACGTTTTGCCGCGAAACTGGGTGAGGTTCTTGATTATCACAACTTCGTGTTGAAAAATTATTTCAATGCGCCGACGGTTGATTTTCAAAAAACACTGGACGATACGCTGGCTCTTGCTGAGCGCATCAAGCCGCTGGTGATGGATGTGCCGCGCGCCTTGTATGAAGCCAATAAGGCAGGACAGGGTCTTTTGTTTGAAGGCGCACAAGGCGCGTTGCTGGATATTGATCACGGCACTTACCCGTTTGTGACTTCCAGCAACTGTATCGCAGGCGCAGCTTGCGCCGGTGCGGGTGTCGGTCCGCAAATGCTCGATTACGTGTTGGGTATTACCAAGGCTTACACGACGCGAGTGGGTTCCGGCCCGTTCCCGACCGAATTGTATGACGCAGTGGACAAATGTGATCCGATCGGTGAAGGTCTGGCAAAACGCGGTCACGAATTTGGATCCACTACGGGGCGTGCGCGTCGCTGTGGCTGGTTCGATGCCGCAGCATTGAAGCGCTCAATCCAGATCAACGGGGTGTCGGGACTGTGCGTCACCAAGCTGGATGTAATGGATGGCATGGAAACAGTGCGCATCGGTGTCGCCTACCGTTTCGACGGCGTGGTTAGCGATATTCTGCCTGTGGGGGCCGATGCGCTGGTTGACTGTCAGGTGGTGTATGAAGAAATGCCGGGCTGGAGCGAGAGCACCCTCGGTGTACAGCGTTATGAAGACTTGCCGCTGGCTGCCCGCAACTATCTGGAACGTATTGCACAGGTCTGCGGCGTACCCGTGGACATGGTTTCAACAGGTCCGGATCGCGAGGAAACCATCGTGCTGCGCCATCCGTTTGAATAAGCGCCATTTTTAATTTCAACGGCGAAATAGTGACTGTTTTTCCGGCAATGCCCGGCGCCGTTGATAATTAGAGCGTGTTGTTTATTTTTCCTGCACGCAAAAAATAGCTCGCTTGCGCGGGCTATTTTAAATTCCGTCCCTTTCAGCTCCTTCAATCGCTCAGCTGACCATCGTTTAACACCCCTCTTTGCTACAGGCTGTTTGCAATAATCAATCTTCAAGCAAAGGGTCAGAGCATCGTCATCCCTTTCTTTGTTGCCGCTTGCAAATATGCTGCCAGCGCGCTATCCATCATCGCGAGATGCGTGTCGAACCATTCCGGTAAACCTTGTTTGACGAAAGCGCGCACCAACGGCAGTCGTCCGCGTTTGAGGGTGCGATTGAGTTGTTGCAGCTCCCCGAGCACGCGGTGATGTTCGCCTTCATGCATGGACAGCCCCGGGTATTTGCTCTCACGCATCAGCCGCCCTTCTTCATTGAAGTGTGAGCGGGTATGGTTGATCAGTGCCTGAAATAGTACAGCAAACTCTGCATCGCCGGACTGAATGAGAGCCGCCACCTGAGCGATAAATTCCTGATGGGCGTGATCCAACACGGTCACGCCCAAGGTATGTCGGGGTGCATCCCATTTTGCCTGATGAGACATTCAGGCTGCCTCAGTAGTACTGAGTTCTTTGGCCGCAATCAGGAAGTCGGATACATCGGCGTTGATGATCTCGATGTTGAAACGGGCGAGAAAACGTTTTTCCTTGTCGGTAGGGTGCGGGATCAGCGCCCAACCGGCGGGTTTATCTGCGCCGAAGATAATTTCTGAAAACACCATGCGTTCGGTGTCACGATTGAAGCGCAGTCCGAGCATTAAGTAGCGTTTGTTTTGGCGCATGCGTTTGACGAACGAAGGAATCGCAAAACCGCCCATCAGCTCAGTGATGTAATCGACAAAGTCGGCATCCGAGGCGATGTAGTTGGTTTCCGGCAGCGGTGTGCCCAGCGGTTTGAAAAGGATGGGCAGGCTGGTGTCCACCGTTTCCTGTTCGATCAGGGAGTAGGCGGCACCATCGTAGTGAAACAGGCGGTAGCGGTATTCCTTGGTGGCGATGCGCGCAGTACCGACGATCAGGGTGTGTGGCGTCGTAGCGTATTGCTTTTGTAACAAGATGTCGCGGTTGGTATCAATGATGTAGGGCAGGCGGCTTTGCGCCAGCCATTCGTGCAGCGTTGAAGTGCTCCATTGCGTGTCGCGGTAAGTCGTGTCGAGAAAACGGTTGATGGTCGAGCGACCGCGCTTGAGTTCAATATTCATCGCCGCGCGCGGGAATTCAAACATCAGTTTTGGCGCCATCGGTTGACCGTTATTCATTGCCAGAATCAGACTGTCGCTGTCTGCAGGGATAGCTTTGCCGTTAGGGTCGGTCACGCCGTTCAGTGCGCCAGGTCCCAGGTAGGGAACAACGCTGCCTTCAGACAGGCCAGCCAGAATACTTTCGAATTGTGTGCTCATTGTGGTAACTCCTCATCGTATTAACGATGAGTTACTACGCAATAAACGAGCCAGGGCGCTAGCCCAGTGTTGGCCGGGGTTGTGGGGTGGCTTGCGTTGGAGCAAACGCGACAAAGTTGAAAGCTTTGTCGCACAAGGGTGCGGGGGTAGGGCGGAAAATCGGGATCGAGGATCGATTTATCCGGGCTGGCTGCTAATAGGACGCGATACTCACTTCATACAAGCCGCCGATGACGACATATTCTTCTTCGCCCTTTAGCATGTCCGGCAACAGGCGGGTGTAATAGAAAATTTTTGCCAGTGGCACGCGGGTGGTAAGCAGGTAGTCGCCGAATTCGTCGGCGCGCTCGCGGTTCGCCGTGAAGGAACTCAGGTTGTTGAGCAATACCACGCGGCATTTGTTATCCAGTTCTGCCACGGTCTCATGTTCATCGACGCGGTTGACGCCCCGATACAGCGTCAGATGAGACTGCTCCGCATGTTGTCGCGCCAGTTCGTACTGACAATAGCTATAGAGCAGGTCGAGCTGTGATTCCAGCGCATTGGTGCCATACAGCCCTGAGGAGCGCATTTCCAGATAGTTGCGATAGCTGTCATCCGAAAAATCGCGTATCGGATTTTTGTGATGGCGTTGCAGCAAGCCGAATCGCGATTCCACCCATCCCTTTAAAACGGCTGCTTCGCGACTGCCCGAATCGAAAGACCAGCCGCGCACCATTTGCAGATAGTTGGCCCTGGCGCGGCTGCGCGTGGTGCTCGCCGTAAGCCCCGCTTCTTCCTGGCAGTTCAGGCTGAACACCACCTTCATATGCTGCATGAATGCCTGTGCGCGTTCAGTTGCGTCACTCAACCGGTCGAGCAACTCAAATAAACCGCGATGAAATTGTGCTACGCCATCCAGTTGCAGCGGCACGGGATGCCGCTGGTAAGTGAGGCTGCCCAGAACGTCGCCGGGTAAATTGCAGCGATTGACCGGTAGCCGCGCATTGCGCGGCATGGTTGTAGTTACCCCTACAAAATCTGAGTGTTTGTCGTGTTTCAAAGCCGCCAACGAGTTGGTGTTAAATTTAAATTATGTTAATAATCATGTTGTTGCATGAATGTTCTAGTGGTGGCACGGAGATTGCGATAGTAGGGGTGCGAGCGACAGTTTTTTCAATCGCATCTTAAATTCTGAAACTCTTGGGAGACTAACATGGCTCTGCGTCAATGTGCAATTTATGGTAAGGGCGGTATCGGTAAATCTACGACCACCCAGAACCTGGTAGCTGCTCTTGCTGAATCCGGCAAGAAAGTAATGATCGTCGGCTGCGATCCAAAGGCCGACTCAACTCGTTTGATTCTGCACTCAAAGGCACAAAACTCCGTGATGGAACTGGCGGCTGAAGCCGGTAGCGTCGAGGATCTCGAACTGGAAGACGTGCTGTCAGTCGGTTTCGGCGGCATCAAGTGCGTTGAATCCGGTGGTCCTGAGCCTGGCGTGGGTTGTGCCGGTCGCGGTGTGATTACCGCCATCAACTTCCTCGAAGAAGAAGGCGCGTATGACGATGAGCTCGATTTCGTGTTCTACGACGTGCTGGGTGACGTGGTGTGCGGCGGTTTCGCGATGCCGATTCGTGAAAACAAAGCGCAGGAAATCTACATCGTTTGCTCCGGCGAAATGATGGCGATGTACGCGGCCAACAACATTGCCAAGGGCATCGTGAAGTATGCGAATTCCGGCAGCGTGCGTCTGGCTGGCCTGATCTGCAACAGTCGTCAAACCGACCGCGAAGATGAGCTGATTGAAGCGCTGGCGCGCATGCTGGGTACGCAAATGATTCACTTCATTCCGCGTGCCAACTCGGTACAGCACGCTGAAATTCGTCGTATGACCGTGATCGAATACGACCCTACCAATCCACAGGCTGATGAGTACCGTCAACTGGCGAACAAGATTGTGAACAACAAGAAATTTGTGATTCCAACTCCGATCACCATGGACGAGCTCGAAGCACTGTTGATGGAATTCGGCATCATGGAAGTCGAAGATACCTCCATCATCGGCAAAAAGGCCGCAGAACTCGCTGCCTGATTAAAGAGTTAAGGGTGGCGGGCTGTTTTGGAATTGGGTACAGCCCGTCATTCTTACCGAGACTAACCCTGATGGACTCCACATATTGGTGGGTCATTAAAGGAGAACGGAATGTCTGCATTAACACGCGAAGAAACTGAAGCGCTGATTCAGGAAGTGCTGGAGGTTTATCCGGAAAAAGCCAGGAAAGATCGCGAAAAGCATCTCGCTGTCAACGATCAATCTATCGAACAATCCAAAAAATGCATCACCTCCAACCGCAAATCGTTGCCGGGTGTGATGACTGTGCGTGGCTGCGCCTACGCCGGTTCCAAGGGCGTGGTATGGGGCCCGATCAAGGACATGATCCACATTTCACACGGCCCGGTTGGCTGTGGCCAGTATTCCCGCGCCGGTCGCCGTAACTATTACGTCGGCACCACCGGCATCAACACCTTCGGTACCATGAACTTCACTTCCGATTTTCAGGAAAAAGACATCGTATTCGGCGGCGACAAGAAGCTGGCCAAACTGATTACCGAAATCGAACTGTTATTCCCGCTGAATAAAGGTATTTCTGTTCAGTCAGAATGTCCTATCGGTCTGATCGGCGATGACATCGAAGCCGTTTCCAAGAAGGCTGCCAAGGAAATTGACAAGCCGGTAGTGCCAGTGCGTTGCGAAGGTTTCCGTGGTGTGTCGCAATCCCTGGGGCACCATATCGCCAACGACGCGATTCGCGATTGGGTGTTGCCACGCCGCGATACCCAGGAATTCGCAGGAACACCTTACGATGTAGCCGTGATCGGCGATTACAACATCGGCGGCGATGCCTGGTCTTCACGGATTTTGCTGGAAGAAATGGGCTTGCGTGTGATCGCGCAGTGGTCAGGCGACGGCACCATCGCCGAAATGGAAATGACGCCGAATGCCAAGCTGAACCTGATCCATTGCTACCGTTCGATGAACTACATCGCCCGTCACATGGAAGAAAAGTACAGCATTCCCTGGATGGAATACAACTTCTTCGGACCGACCAAGGTTGCCGAGTCGCTGCGTGCCATTGCGGCTCACTTCGACGACACCATCAAGGAAGGTGCCGAGCGCGTGATCGCCAAGTATCAGGCGATGATGGACGAAATTATCGCCAAGTACAAACCACGCTTGCGAGGCAAACGCGTGATGTTGTATGTCGGCGGTCTGCGTCCGCGTCACGTGATCGGTGCTTACGAAGATCTGGGGATGGAGGTGGTTGGAACCGGCTATGAATTCGGTCACAACGACGACTATGACCGCACCATCAAGGATATGGGTAACGCCACCTTGTTGTATGACGATGTGACAGGCTTTGAATTTGAAGAGTTCGTCAAGCGCGTCAAGCCTGATCTGATCGGTTCCGGGATCAAGGAAAAGTACATATTCCAGAAGATGGGTGTGCCGTTCCGCCAGATGCACTCCTGGGATTATTCCGGCCCGTATCACGGTTATGACGGTTTTGCCATTTTCGCCCGCGATATGGATATGACCATCAACAATCCGTGCTGGGGCAAGATGATCGCGCCATGGTTAAAGCCGGTTGAAGCAGAAGCACTGAAGGCAGTCGCGTAGTCCGACCTACTCATTAACGATACCCGTGTCCGCAGATTGGCGGCGCGGGTCAAGGAGATAAAAATGCAACAAGTTGACGACATCAAGCCTTGTTTTCCATTGTTCCGTCAGGACGAGTACAAGGAATCATTGAGCAATAAGCAGGAGATGTTCGAAGAACGTCACGAAGCGGATAAAATTCAGGATACTTTTACCTGGACGACCACGGCCGAATATCGCGATTTGAATTTCAAACGTGAAGCGCTGACCGTGAATCCAGCCAAGGCTTGCCAGCCGTTGGGCGCGGTGTTGTGCGCGCTGGGCTTTGAAAAAACGCTGCCTTATGTGCATGGTTCGCAAGGCTGTGTGGCTTATTTTCGCACCTACTTCAACCGTCATTTCAAGGAGCCGATTTCCTGCGTTTCTGATTCCATGACGGAAGATGCGGCGGTGTTCGGCGGTCAGAAGAACATGATCGACGGTCTGGAAAATGCAAAAGCATTGTACAAGCCAGACATGATCGCCGTTTCGACCACCTGCATGGCAGAAGTGATCGGTGATGACTTGAATGCCTTCATTACCAATACCAAAAAGGCCGGCAATATCCCCAATGATTTTCCGACACCTTACGCGCACACCCCGTCGTTTGTGGGTTCGCACGTCACAGGTTGGGACAATATGTTTGAAGGCGTTATGCGTTATTTCACGCTGAACACCATGGAAGGCAAGGAGGTTGGCAAGAACGGCAAGATCAATATCGTTCCCGGCTTCGAAACCTATCTGGGCAACTTCCGCGTGATGCATCGCATGCTCGATGAAATGGGTGTCGCACACACCATGTTGAGTGATCCGACCGAAGTGCTGGATACGCCGGCGGATGGTCAGTTCCGCATGTATGCGGGCGGTACCACGCAGGACGAAGTAAAGGATGCACCGAACGCTGCGACCACTTTCCTGTTGCAACCGCTGCAACTTGACAAGACCAAAAAGTATGTCGAGACCACCTGGCATCACGAAGTGCCAAAGCTGAACATTCCGATGGGTCTGGAATGGACGGATGAATGGTTGATGAAGGTCTCGGAAGTGACAGGCAAGCCTATCCCGGCATCACTGGTCAAGGAACGCGGTCGTCTGGTGGACATGATTACCGACAGCCACACCTGGCTGCACGGCAAGAAGTTCGGTTTGTACGGTGATCCTGACTTTGTCATGGGGATGGCCAAGTTTCTGACCGAACTGGGTGCGGAACCGACTCACATTTTGTGCAATAACGGCAGCAAAAAGTGGAACAAGGCAATGCGCGCAGTGATGGACGAAACGCCCTACGGCAAGGATTCCAAGCTTTATCCGGGCGCTGACTTGTGGCACTTCCGTTCGCTGATGTTCACCGAGAAGCCCGATTTCATGATCGGCAACTCCTACGGCAAGTTCATCCAGCGCGACACTCTGCACAAGGGTAAAGAGTTTGAAGTGCCATTGATTCGCATCGGTTTCCCGATCTTCGACCGTCATCATCTGCATCGTGCAACGACGCTGGGTTATGAAGGTTCCATGCAAATGCTCACCACGCTGGTGAATGCAATTCTGGAACGTCTCGATGACGATACGCGCGGCATGGGCACCACGGACTACAACTACGACCTGGTGCGTTAACGGCCGGAAAGGGGGAAGGGTGGGTGTGGTTTTACCCTTCCCTCTTCCCTCTTCTCAGCGACGAAGGAGCAAAAATGGCAAACATCATGATTCAGCGTGGCGCCAAAGGCGATTACGTGTTTTATCTGCCCAAGCGTGATCTTGAGGATGCCATCGTTTCGATGGAGTTCGATACTCCGGAGAAGTGGGGCGGCGAAATCCGGCTTAACAACGGCGGCAGCTATTACATCGAACCGCAGGCAGCACCCGCCAAGTTGCCGATTTCCCTGCGCGCCAAGCGCCTGGATGCGGCGGAATAAACGAAAAGGAGAGCATCATGGCAATGATAATTGATCCAAATCTGTGTACCTCATGTGGCGATTGCGAACCGGAATGTCCAACCGCCTCGATCAAAACCAGAAAAGGCATCACTAAAATAGATGCGGATTCCTGTACGGAATGCGTGGGTGAGTATGACAAGCCTCAGTGTGTGAAGGTTTGCCCGATCAAAGGCTGCATTACGCAACTGGCGGCTTAAGCAATTCCGTTCGTGGTGCGAACCACGAACGGATAATCTTCGATCATAAAGAGGTAACCATATGAACAATGGCATCATCACCAAACCTGCTGCCTTGCGTATTGCGCTGGCTGCACGAACCCTGCCCGAAGTGAATATGGCAGGACTGGTCGCCAAGCTGGGCGAACACCTTGGTCTGCCTATTACGGAAGATAAGCTGTCCGGGGTGACTGTGGCTGACATCAAGCTAATGCTTTCCGGCGAGGAAACCGTCGAGCCTGACGTGGACGGCACCCTGATCAAACTCGCTGTGCGCCAGCTTTGGGGTGAATCCGGCGATGCGGACAACTTGCCGCTGATGGATGACTATGCCGATGGCGATCTGCCCGGCAGTCTGCGTGTGGCGGTCGCCTCAAATACCGATGAAAATCTGGACGGACACTTTGGTTCCTGTCCGCGCTTTCTCATCTATCAGGTCGGTCGTGATGACATTAGGCTGATCGACGCACGTTCAACGCTCATCACCGAAGATGCTGAAGATAAGAATGTGGCGCGTGCCAATCTTATCAACGACTGTCAGATTGTCTATGTGCAATCCATCGGTGGGCCGGCTGCTGCCAAGGCCGTGCGAGCCAACGTGCATCCGGTGAAAGTGCCGGAGGGAGGTGGCGCGCGCGCTACGTTGCTGCGCCTGCAAACCGTACTCGATGCGCCTCCGCCCTGGCTGGCCAAGATACTCGGGGTGGAAGCGAAATCGCTGAACCGGTTTGCCAAAGCGGAAGAAGACTGAGGTTAGACTATGATAGTTCCTGAAACGCTGGATCAGATCGCCACTACGGCTGCATCATTCGGCGAATTGAACGAAGATGCGCTGGGTATTCTGAAGAAAAGGTGGACGGACTTGCGCTTCACTGTGTGCAGCGACGATGATATGCCCGCAAGGCTGCCGCCCGCGTTGCGGCGCGAACGGTTCAACCTGTATCTGGTGGGCGGCAATGAACATTGCCTCAGTCTCACCGACGACCCATTGCAAGCCATCGGCGTGGTGCTGGCGACGGTGGATGCAGAGTAGCAAAGGGGATTGCTGAATTTGCTCCGGGCGCGCTATCTACTCACGTTTGTAGCACAGGTCAATAAGCCTCATGGAGAATGCCCAGATCTCCTTCTTGCTTGTTATCATGCAACGACTATGCGAGGGAGTTGGTATGTGTATTTCAATATTGCGAGGAGCGGTATTGCTGTTCGGTCTGGTGAGTTTTCATGCTCAGGCGGGGGAAGTGCGCGTTGCGGTCGCGTCTAATTTCGCAGCCCCCATGGCGCGCCTCGCTGCTCTGTTTCAGCAGCAGAGCGTGCATACGGTGAAGGTGAGTCCGGGTTCCAGCGGCAAGCTCCATGCGCAGATACAGAACGGTGCGCCGTTCGATGTGCTTCTTGCCGCCGATGAGAAAATCCCCGTGCTGTTGGAGCATGAGGGGCTGGCTGTCAGCGGTACGCGATTTGTTTATGCGCTCGGCAAGCTGGTGTTGTGGAGCGCTAAACCCGGATTTGTGGATGACAAAGGCGCTGTGCTGGGAAAGGGAGGATTCGGCAAGTTGGCTTATGCCGATCCTAAGCTGGCGCCCTATGGTTTGGCTGCGAAGGAAACACTCGATGCAATGCGATTGTGGGGCAAAGTTCAAGGCAAAATGGTGACGGGTGAAAATATTGCGCAGACCTATCAGTTCGCCGCGACGGGCAATGCCGAACTGGCTTTTATCGCGTTGTCACAGGTATATAAAGACGGCAAAGTGATGGAAGGCTCCTGGTGGCGGGTGCCGTCGAGTCTGTATAGCCCGATACGTCAAAGCGCGGTGCAATTGTCTGGCGCGAAAGATAAGGTGGCAGCTCAGGCTTTTCTGATTTTTATGAAGAGCAGTAAAGCTGCGGCGGTGATACTCAGTTTTGGCTATGAATTGCCTTGATTGCCATGCCACAACTTGCCCCTGATGATCTGCAAGCGATCTGGCTGACGCTCAAACTGGCGAGTGTCACCACGATATTGCTGTTGTTGATTGCCACACCGCTGGCCTGGTGGCTGGCGACCAGCCGCAAGTGGTACAAGGGCGTCGTATCTGCCGTCGTGGCATTGCCACTGGTGTTGCCGCCCACGGTGCTGGGATTTTATCTGTTGCTGCTGATGGGGCCTCATGGCGCACTAGGGAGTCTGACGCGCTCGTTGAACCTTGGTATGCTGCCATTCACCTTCTACGGACTGGTAATCGGTTCGGTGCTGTTTTCCCTGCCCTTTGCGGTGCAGCCGATCCAGAATGCATTCGAGGCCATTGGCCGTCGTCCGCTGGAAGTGGCGGCGACCCTGCGCGCCGGGATATGGGATCGCTTTTTCAGCGTGGCGTTGCCGCTGGCACGCCCCGGTTTTCTCACCGCGATCATCCTGGCCTTCGCGCATACCGTTGGCGAATTTGGTGTGGTGTTGATGCTGGGGGGCAATATTTCCGGCGAGACGCGTGTTCTGTCCATCGCCATTTACAATCATGTCGAGGCGATGGAGTATGACGCTGCCCATCTGCTTGCGGGTGGTATGGTGCTGTTCTCGTTTGTCGTGCTGTTGGGACTTTATCTTGCAGGTGGCAAAGCCTGGAAGGTTGCGCGATGAGCCGGATACGCGCGCATTTCGAAATGCAGCTGGAAAGTTTCTCGCTTGACGCGGAATTTTGCGCGCCTGAAGCGGGCGTCACTGCACTGTTTGGCTCGTCAGGTTCCGGCAAAACTACGCTGTTGCGCTGCATCGCAGGGCTTGAGCGCGCTAAGGGCACGCTGCATGTGAACGGCGAAGTGTGGCAGGATGAAACAACCTTTGTGCCGACGCATAAACGCCCTCTGGGATACGTGTTTCAGGAGGCCAGTCTGTTTCCTCATCTGTCGGTGCGCGCCAATCTGGAATATGGCTACAAGCGTATTTCATCATCCGAGCGTAAGGTCCCGCTGGAGCAGGTGGTTGAATGGCTGGGGCTGGAGCGGCTGATCGAACGCGGCGATCCGGAAAAGCTATCCGGCGGCGAACGCCAGCGCATCGCGATCGGTCGCGCCTTGCTCACCAGCCCGCGCATCCTGCTGATGGATGAGCCGCTTTCCGCGCTCGATAACGCCAGCAAACAGGAAATATTGCCGTACCTGGAAAGATTACACCGCGAACTGGAAATACCCGTGCTCTACGTTAGCCACGCGCTCGACGAAGTGGCAAGGCTGGCTGATCATTTGGTGTTGTTGCAACAGGGGCGAGTGATTGCCAGTGGTGCGCTCAATGAAACCCTGGCGCGGCTTGATTTGCCTATCGCACATTTCGACGATGCGGGTGCGGTGATTGAGGCATCGGTAGCGCAGCACGACGAGACTTATCAGCTCACAAAACTGGAATTCCCCGGCGGCGAGCTGTGGGTAGGACGGGTGAATCAGCCGACTGGTAGTCGGGTGCGCGCCAGGATGCTGGCCAGAGATGTGAGCATCGCCTTGCTGCGCCCGCACGGCTCCAGTATCACCAATATTCTGGCCGCGCGTATCGTTGAAATTCGCGACGAAGGTTCAGATAAGGTGCTGGTGCGCATGACCGTCGGCAAGTCGCCTATATTGCTGTCGCGCATCACACGCCGTTCGCGCGACCTGCTTGGCCTCACCGTCGGGATGGAGGTTTTTGCGCAGGTGAAGAGCGTGGCATTGATGACGTGAACATCGGTTTTGCCACGGCAGACGATAGCCACGAT
This sequence comes from uncultured Gallionella sp., assembly GCA_964385275.1. Lineage (GTDB taxonomy): Bacteria > Pseudomonadota > Gammaproteobacteria > Burkholderiales > Gallionellaceae > Gallionella. Next base: position 17,746 of record CAYLOK010000035.1, read on the forward strand.
TTCGGCTTGTCATCTTTGCTACATCCTGGCTCATGGTGCTGTTGTGTTTATCACCCGCTGTCAAAAAAGTTTAAAATTACCAAATAAATCATATAGATATATTTTTGTTGCAGATGGCACGGTAGTTGCTGGCTAAGTGGATGAAAAGCGACTGCGGGAATTCATGCGGAAACGCGTGTCATGGCGGGCGGGTTTGGATAATGCCACCTGTCTTGCACGTAGCTTGTCGTTGGTAAATCGGATATTTTCTATGACTGTGCAAAATCAACGTCCATCTGCATCATTGACCGGGGTGCCGCTAGCCGACTGCAATCAGTGTTCGCATCGGGACACGCTACTTGCGAACGGCAAATGCGTGCCCGGTGACGTCTGCCTGATTGCCAGGAGCGGAAGGCAGATAGATCGGTTTTTGCGCCGCAATTCCGAGTTCGCTCTAGCCTGTCTGACCGATGATTTTTGGGAGCGGCGCGCGATTGCCGCGCGCTATGCGCCGCTGGATGAGGTGCAAAAAATGCCGTGGGATAATGACGAAGTGGTGCGCCGCGTGGTCGCAAGCCGTTTGCCTGTCGCCCGTCTGGGTGAGTATCTCAGAGATACGGACAGGGAAGTGCGCATGACGGTTGCTGAGCGAATTGCGCCGGAGAAATTGAATGCGCTGATTAGCGATCTGGATTATCTGGTGCGTTTGCAGGTGGCGAAACGGCTGCCGCATGGACAGTTGCCCCGCATGGCACATGATCCTGACCGGGAAGTGCGCAAGGCGGTGGCGAGACGACTGCCGTCTTTCGCATTGCGACCGATGGCTCGCGATGAAGATGTCGAAGTGCGCCGCATTGTAGCGGCACGCATGTTGCCGGAAGATGCGGCAGCGATGCTGGCGGATACGGATTGGCTGGTGCGTTTGGAGGCAGCAAAGCATGCGCCGCTGGAAGCGATCACCCGTTTGCTGGATGATTGCGAGCCGGATGTGTGTGCAATGGTGCAACGCCGTTTGAATGGATTTTTGTTTGAGGACGAACATGACTAATTACACGCCTGACGAACCCGCTCTGCGCAGCCTGGCTGCGGAAATCGAGACAATTCCACCGCGCCCGCATCACAGCGCGTTGCTGGAAATCGCCAACCGTATTCGCCCCGGCTGTACGTTTGTTTTTGCGCTGAGCCGTGGCGGCTGGTACCGTCCGGGCAGTGTGATCGAGGCGGATGGCAAACTGATCGCCAAGCATCTGGAAGACTGGGCGAAAAAGGAATTGGCCGATTGTGGGGGCGAGATGGGATGTCTGGTTGAGCGCCATATTGACTGCGGTTTGCTGGTGACGCGCCATTCTGGACGCAGCCATTATTTTGTCGCGCCATACGGTCCGGCACCTGCGGATTTTTTGCAGCTGGAAATCGAAGAGTTGCAAGAAGTGCTGGATAGACGGCTGATTGATGCAGACAATCCGCCGGATGATCTGCAGGAATTGATCGATCCGCTTGCGCCCTTTGCGCTGGAAGCCCAGCCTGTTGCCGCGCCGCGCTACCGTTTCAGGCGATTGCTGGATATGCGCCAGACGTTGGCACGATTGCCGACACCTTACGGGCAAAATTTGCCGATTACGCGTTTTTTGTTTGAATGGTCTCACAGCAGTGCAGCGGCGCGAGGCCATTTCAGCGATCACTGGATAGTTGCACTGCGCGAGCATCAGGATCGTTATCGCAACCCGGTGCTTTCTGCGTCAATGGTGTCACGTCATGCCCGCGCACTCAAGCCGTTTCACTGGAATATCGAACTCTCCGGTGTGGATATGGGCGCGCAGTTACAAGCATTTGACCGTGCCGCCGGCTATGCGTCAGCCTGGTATTTTCATCTAGTGTCAGGAACGATTACGCCACCGAAAATTGCTTATGCCGTGCTGCGCGATCTGGATGCGGGATTCAGCTATCTGCCGGACAGCGAGGTCGCTTTGCTGCGCAGTTGGGTGGCACAGCCGTACTCGGTTTAGATAAATACGATACCTAGGTCGGGTTTTCATTCAGGAATAAAGTGCCATATATAGTCTGTCGCGGTTGGGGATTTGTAGTCAGAAACCAGCCATTCGTGGGTGGAAACAAGGTGTCAATCGCCCTTCGTGCAGTCAATAAAATTTCAGGCATGCTCAAAATTTCACGGCAGCAATTGATTTATAGGTGGTGGCGAATATAATACCAACCCATGGATATCGTTCTCGACACCAACGTACTTGTTTCAGCGATGAAATCGTCTCTCGGCGCATCTCACCGCCTGCTGAAAATCATAGACCGGTCGCCGCTTCGATTGCATATCTCAACGCCATTGGTGCTTGAATACGAGGATGTATTAAAGCGTGACGGGGTGATGAGCTATTCGGATGTGGACGCGGTGGTCGATTATCTTTGCAGCATCGCTGAAAAACACGGAATATTTTATTTGTGGCGGCCCGTCCTGCGAGACCCACAGGATGATCATGTTCTGGAACTTGCCGTGAAAGCAAATGCCACGATCGTTACCTGGAATCTGAAGGATTTCGTACCTGCGGTTACACGATTTGGACTTGCGGTTGAAACGCCGCGTGATTTTTTAAGAAGATTGGATAAATTATGAGTGTACTCAGTGTTCGTTTGCCAGATTCTTTGCATAAAATGGCACGGAATGTTGCCGGAGAAGATAAAGTCTCGCTCAATCAGTTTATTGCTACGGCAGTTGCTGAAAAGGTGGCAGCACTAACAACGGAAAAATATCTCGCATCCCGTGCGCAAAGAGGGTCAAGAAACGCTTTTGATCTGGCATTGTCCAAAGTTCCCGCTGTTTTGCCGGAAGAATTCGACAGTCTGGGTTAATGTCCCATTCTTGGTTCATGCCGATAAGGTTTTTGAAGTGAATCAAGAATACGTGCAGGTTTGAAATTATTTTGAAGGCGTGAGCCTCCGCTTCACGGCAAGCAATATAACAACATGAATCGCGGCAAAGTGCCATAAACTGCTTGTCGGGCTGTGAGTTGCGAATGCCTGTTCTTCGGCCTGAGCGGACGGTGGTAGTTAATCGAGGAATTTTATTTCTGAGTGTCTGCTCTCTAAGTAATTCACTTCTCCTTAATTGGGCTTGGTGCATTTACCATGCCAATATGAGAAAATGCGGCTCGACCAGACCATGCGCGTCACGCACTCATGAAATCAAAACCTTTCGATAGAAGTGAACACGTATACAAAAATGATGCTTTTACCGAGCTTGTCAAAGATGCTGTCAGGTTTTTTAACGGTACACCAGTTCATACGCTACCCCCTCCAGAGTCTTTCCTTGGCACAGGGGTTTACGCTATCTATTACACTGGTAAAAATCCCATATACAATAAATATGCCGAGTTGAATCGCCTGTCTTACAGTTATCCGATATATGTCGGCAAGGCTGTCCCAAAGGGCTGGCGTCAGGCGCGGGTTTCCGACAATCAGCTCAGTCAATCCAAAGAGCTATTCTCCCGTCTTCGGGAACACAGCCGTAGCATCAGTATTGCTCAAGGATTGGAACTTCAAGATTTCATGTGCCGGTTTGTTATTTTTGAGGATGCCAGCTCAGACATGATCAGCACCATCGAAGCCGCTCTGATCAAGTTGAATATGCCGCTATGGAATACTGCCGTGGATGGTTTTGGAAACCACGACCCCGGAAGTGGGCGATATGAGCAAGCAAAATCGGGTTGGGATGTGATTCATCCGGGCCGAACCTGGGCAGAAAAGTGCAACGGCACTCATGCCGAAGAAAGCGCCATTCTTTCAAGAACCAAAAACCACTTCAAAAATATCGAGCGTAAGCAATGAAGTCACTGGAGATATTTTCTGGGGCTGGTGGATTGGCTAAGGGGTTGGAGCTTGCCGGTTTTCAACATTCCGCATTTGTGGAATTTAATAAGCATGCCTGCTCATCGCTCTATGAGAACTTTGATGCGAAAAAAGTTTTCTTTGGCGATATTAAAGATTTTGACTTTAATGCCATGGGCAATGTTGATGTCGTGGCGGGAGGCCCACCTTGCCAGCCATTTTCATTGGGTGGTAAACATGGCGCGGATCAAGATAGCCGCGACATGTTCCCCTATGCAATTCGGGCGATTGAACAACTCACTCCAAAAGCTTTTGTATTCGAGAACGTCAAAGGCTTGCTCAGAGCATCCTTTGCGGATTATTTCGAATACATCATCCTGCGATTGACCTATCCCGGATTTATTGCGAAGCAAGGCGTGGACTGGAAGGATCATTTATCTGACCTGCGCAGCATCGGGCAGCTTCCCTTTGCCGGAACAAAATATGATGTCTCGTTCAAATTAATCAACGCGGCAAATTATGGTGTCCCGCAAACGCGGGAACGGGTTGTTATTGTAGGCACAAGAGTTGATCTGGGGGTGTCCTGGTCGTTTCCCGCAGAAACCCATTCCGAAGATAGGTTGCTTTGGGAAATGTATGTTTCGGGTGAATATTGGAAACGCCACACAGTACCCAAATCGGAGCGCGCGCCGCTAACCGTGCTTCTGCAAGAAAAGGTTGCTCGCTTAAAAAACAAGTACGGCATGTTCGAGCCAGAGCTATTGCCCTGGCGCACGATCAGGGATGCGCTGCATGGCATCCCTGATCCAAAGGCTCAGCACGGCATTGACGATCATGTTTTTCATGACGGTGCGCGCACCTATCCCGGCCACACCGGCAGCGATATCGACTGGCCCGCAAAAACCATCAAGGCGGGAGGCCACGGCGTTCCCGGCGGAGAAAATATGATCCGTTATTCGGATGGCAGCGTCCGTTACTTTACGGTGTGTGAGGCAAAACGAATTCAGACCTTCCCTGATAATTTCATCATCAAAGGCGCATGGGGCGAAGCCATGCGCCAGATCGGGAATGCGGTTCCTGTATCGCTGGGCGAGACAATAGGCCGTGAACTGGCGAGCAAGTTGGGCGCGCATGATGATTCTTTTAAGACAAGATACCCGTACAGGGCAATGGTTTAACCTTCAGCAAGACAACTCGTTAGCGATGCTGGCATATTTATTTCGGAGTCGAATTACAAGGTTTCAGAAATAACTCTAAATATCGGCTTGTAACGGCCTGCTCATCTGTATAATTTGCTATATGGAAAACGTCCGACTACAGCTTAATGCCCAACCCAAGGTGATAGATTTATATGCGGGAGCTGGCGGACTAAGTTTAGGTGCATCTCGCGCCGGTTTTACTGTCTCTGCGGCCATAGAGTTTGATAAGTTTGCGATAGAAAGTCACCGCAATAATTTTCCCCTTGTAACACATTTGGATAATGACGTCGCCCAGCTCAGCGGTAGCGATCTGCTCAAGCGTGCCGGTCTGAAAAAGGGCGAACTGGACGGCCTAATCGGAGGGCCGCCGTGCCAAGGATTTAGTACGATGGGTAAGCGTCAACTGGACGATACTCGCAACGATTTATTCGGACACTTTATGCGTTTGGTTGATGAAACGCGCCCAGCGTTTTTTCTTGCCGAAAACGTGCCGGGAATCTTGAACGAACAATACGACGAAATCAGAAAAACAGCCTTTGCGCGCCTTCCGAAACATTATGTTCTGCTAGATCCGATAAAGGTCAAAGCGAATCTTTACGGCGCGCCTACTACGCGAACGCGTATTTTCTTTTTTGGTTACGATCCTTCAAAAATGTCTGATATGTCCGCGTCCGATTTCGAGCCGGACGAAAAGACGGAACTGACTGTGGTAAGGGAAGCATTGCACGGTCTTCCGAAAGACATACTCTCGGATTGGAAAGCCGATGCATCTAAAGGCTGGAGTCGCACCCACATTGAGAAGGAAAGCGCCTTCCTGAATAAAGTTTCTAACGCTGTACCGGTCGGCGTTGGAAACTATTCAGCGCTTGATATTTATATAGAGAAACAAATAGTCTCGGGCTGCATCGGAACGATACATTCGCCTGAAGTCGAAAAACGTTATGCTGAATTAAGCTACGGCGAACAAGATGCAATATCTAAATCTACCAAGTTAAATCCGGCCGGTTTTTGCCCGACACTGCGCGCAGGTACCGGTAGCGACAAGGGTAGTTTCCAAGCGGTGCGGCCCATTCACTATTTACGGCCTAGAGTTATTACTCCACGTGAGGCTGCAAGGCTTCAAGGGTTTCCGGATTGGTTTTTGTTGCACAGGACGAAATGGCACAGCTTCAGACAAATCGGAAATAGTGTCAGTCCAATTGTGGCTGAAGCAATTTTGAGTGCTATAGCCAAAAAAATTATTTTGTAATTTAGGGGCAAAACATGACCGAAAGCCAGACCAAACTGCCAATTAGTGCGGAGCCGACAAAAGCATTTTTTGTCGATATGCTGACTCGTGATATAGCCTTAGAACAGGCAGTTCTTGATCTTGTCGATAATTCCGTAGATGGAGCAAAATCATTGAAAGGTGATAACCCCTTATTACCTTTTGAGGGCCGAAAAATTCAAATAATATTCTCAAAAGAACAATTTGAAATATTTGACAACTGTGGCGGTTTTGACAGTGAAGCAGCTAGAACATATGCGTTTAGATTTGGCAGTCCGCACGGAAGGAAAGAACGCACACCACACTCCATTGGTCAATTTGGCGTAGGTATGAAAAGAGCCCTTTTTAAGTTCGGCAATCATTTTATTGTACGCTCAGCCACTACAAGTGATTCTTGGGCCGTGGATGTAAACGTACAGGACTGGGAAGGGCAAGGTGACTGGACTTTTCCTTGGGCAGCATATTTGGCTGATAGCAAAATCTCAAATGAAAATCCGGGAACAGATATTGTCGTGACTGAGCTAAGACCAGAGGTGGCAGCGCGTTTTTCGACAAAGCTATTTGAGAACGCAATACGTGCAATGATTAAGTCAAAGCATCGCCAATTTATTGCTGGTGGATTATCAATAACGGTCAATAACCACCACATTGATGCAACCAGCCTTTACCTTTTAGTGGCAAGTGACTCGAAGTTTCGCCCAGGTGTAGATGAGTATGAGGAGAAGGGCGTTAAAGTTCGAATTATTGTTGGTGTTGCCCATAGTGCCCCTCGGGAAGCAGGCTGGTATGTCATATGCAATGGCCGAGTGATATTAGAAGCTGATCGTAGCGACACTACTGGCTGGGGGTTGATCGAGGAAGAAAGTAACACGATTATCATGCCCAGTTACCACAATCAGTTCTCACGCTTTCGTGGCATCGTTTCATTTGATTCAAACGACTCAGCACTCGTGCCATGGAATACTACAAAAACTGATGTCGATAAGGACAGCTCAATATGGCAAAAGACTTTCGTGCGAATGATGGAAATGATGCGGCCAGTCATTAGTTTCCTAAATGAACTAGATCGCGATATTGACGAGCACACAAAGGAAAGTAGCCCGCTGCTCAACTATGTAAGTAGCTCTACCTCCGTTAAGCCGGAAGATCTTACGAAAGCAGATTTTATTTCTCCCGCTCGTGGTTCTATCATCCCGAAAACGAGAACTGTGAAAATTCAGTTCTCTAAACCGGTTGATCAAGTTGATTTTTTAATGACGGAACTTAACTTAAGCACTGCAAAAAGTGTTGGTGAAAAATCGTTCGAACTTACCTACAAGGAAATGGTGGGAGAATGAGCGCCAGCTTTAAGCGTATCGACTACTCATTGCGCCCCGCCAAGCATGCTGAACGCAGAATGCTCTGCGATCTGTACCGCAGGGTGACTCCATTCAGTCGTATCGAAGACTATGTCTATGTTGGATTTGGCTCAATTTGGTTTTCAGATTTTTCTTTGTTTCACCGATCACTTGGGATCAAGAAGATGATTTCCATTGAACAGTCCGCAACTGCTGAAAAGCGAATTGAAGAAAATAAGCCATTTCGAATACCAGTGATTTATAGTCACTCAAATGATGCATTGCCGAAGTTAGAATGGTCAAAACATCATTTGCTTTGGTTGGATTATGACGATTCGCTCTCGCTTTCAATGTTTTATGATATGCAAACCGTCGCTAGCAGGGCGAAATCTGGCACTGTTCTGACAGTTACTGTTCAGTGTTCAAAAGCGCCCCAAGTGGCGGAAGCTGAGAGGGATACTCAAACTGACGCACCAAATGCATTAAGTCGTTTTGCTACTTTATTTGGTAGAGAGAGAGTTCCTCAAGAAACAGTTGAAAAGGATTTATATTCATGGCGACTTGGTCAACTTAGTCGAAAAATGTTGTTGCAAGAAATTGAAGCGGGGTTAGCAACTCGTAATTCCAGCAGCCATGAAAATCAAATGCAGTTTAAACAAATCTGTGAAATTGAGTACGAAGACGGGGCAAAAATGACCACCTTTGTCGGCATATTTTATACGCCAGAAGATGCTCATCTATTGGAACAATGCCATTTCGAAACGCTTGATTTTCTCCAAAATCCGCTTAAACCTATAAGAATTAATGTTCCCAAACTTTCTGTTCGTGAACTCAAAAAGCTTGAGAGCCAGCTTCCGCTGGGAGTAGGTGATGAATTACAAATTGGACATATACCGCAGAGCGATGCAGAGCATTTTGTATCTTTATATCGGTATCTTCCGAATTTTGCTGTTTTAGAAGGATAGAGACCTCTTTGGTTATAAGAGCCAGATTCGCTTTTCTTCTGGGTTGACCTACACAAGTTGGGTTATTGCACGCGTGCTGACTCAGCCCGTAAATTCTGTAAATAACCGATATGGTTTCGCTAAAATATCCCTCGAATATCGGTAGTGTTGCCGCAGCGCTGAAAAAGCGCTACTGCGACTTCAATCACTACAATCTCAAGGAGCCGCTGGACGAATTGCTGTTCATCATTTGCAGCACCAAAACTGGAGAAGCAAGCTACCGCAGCACTTTTCGCTCACTGAAAGAAACCTTCCCCTCCCATCTGCAAATTGCCGAAGCTCCTGCCGAATATATTGCGCGGCCTATCGTTAGCGGTGGGCTATCGAACCAGAAAGCAAAAGCGATCCGTGATCTTTTCGATGTCATCGTAGATAAGTTTGGAGAACCGACTCTGGAACCGTTGCGCAAGATGAGCGACAATGAGGCCGAAACCTTTTTGTTGTCTCTGCCTGGAGTTGGTAAAAAAATTGCGCGCTGCGTGCTGATGTACTCGCTGGGCAGACAGGTTTTTCCTGTGGATACGCACTGCTGGCGCATCACCAGACGCCTCAGCTGGGTCAGGCCTACGCAAAAAGATAAGCACTGCGCGCCGCGAGATATGGATCGCCTGCAATCCAAAATCCCGCCCGAACTTCGTTACTCGCTGCACGTGAACATGATTTCGCTGGGGCGAGTGATTTGCACCCCGACAGCACCTCAGTGCGATGAATGTCCCATATCAGCTTTGTGCCCCAAGACTGGTGTGAATCGAATGAAGAAAAAATAAGGGCCTAGGAATGCCGCTTCGGAAATCAAATGAGCGGACGTTCAAAAATGAGTGCGTATTCCACGCAAACTGGACAGCCAGTCCACGGCAAAGTGGACAGTCGGAG
>CAYLOK010000036.1:0-26374 GCA_964385275.1 uncultured Gallionella sp.
CCCCCCCCCCCCATGAAAAGCGTTGTTGGCGTGAAATATTGTTTTAATTCAAAGTGTTGAAATGATTTTATTTTCTTTGTTCAACAACTCTCCCAGCGGGAAAGGAAATGAACGAATTACGTTGATCACACCGCCGGTTACGTTTATCAGGATAATTCAGGCTTGAGTTTTGAGAGCAGTGGGTTTTGCGGTATTATCGCGCCCTACGAAAAGCATTTGTCCGGGCACCCGCATGACCAAGTACATATTTATTACCGGAGGAGTCGTCTCTTCCCTGGGGAAGGGTATCGCCGCAGCTTCTCTTGCGGCGATCCTTGAATCACGTGGCCTCCGGGTCACTATGCTCAAGCTCGATCCTTATATTAACGTCGATCCCGGCACGATGAGTCCGTTTCAGCACGGTGAGGTGTTTGTCACCGAAGACGGCGCGGAAACCGATCTGGACCTTGGCCATTACGAGCGGTTTATCTCTGCCAAGATGCGTAAAGCCAACAACTTCACCACCGGTCAGATATACGAAAGCGTGATCCGCAAGGAGCGGCGCGGCGAATATCTGGGCAAAACGGTGCAGGTGATCCCGCATATTACCAACGAAATTCAGGCGTTTGTCGAGCGCGGTGCGGCGGCTTATCACGGTGAGGCAGCCGACGTCGCCATCGTTGAAATCGGCGGCACGGTGGGCGACATCGAATCGTTGCCGTTCCTCGAAGCTGCACGCCAGATGGGCTTGCGCATGGGGCGCAATCAGGTGGCCTATGTGCATCTCACGCTGGTGCCTTATATCGCCACTGCGGGTGAATTGAAGACCAAGCCGACTCAGCACAGTGTGCAGAAATTGCGCGAAATCGGTATTTTCCCGACTGCGTTGCTGTGCCGTGCCGACAGGCCGATTCCGGACGACGAGCGCGCCAAGATCTCGCTGTTTGCCAATGTGCGCGAAGAGGCGGTGATTTCGATGTGGGATGCGACCAGCATCTACAAGATTCCGCAGATGCTGCACGACCAGGGACTGGATCGCATCATCTGCGAGGAATTGAAGCTGGATCTGCCCCCCGCCGATTTGTCGGTTTGGGAGAAATTGGTTCATGCGCTGGAAAATCCGCAGCACGAAATTACCATCGGCATGGTCGGCAAGTACGTCGATCTGACCGAATCCTACAAGTCACTGATTGAGGCGTTGCGCCATGCGGGAATTCATACGGAAACCCGTGTAAACATCGAATATATTGATTCCGAAGTGCTGGAAACAACCGATACGCAGGGGCTGGAACATTTCGATGCGATACTGGTGCCGGGCGGCTTCGGCGCGCGCGGTACGGAAGGCAAGATAACGGCGATTCGTTTTGCACGTGAAAACAAGGTGCCGTATCTGGGTATCTGCCTCGGCATGCAGCTGGCCGTGATCGAATATGCACGCCATGTTGCGGGCATGACGGATGCGAACAGCACTGAACTCAATCCTGAAACCGAACATCCGGTGGTCGCATTGATTACCGAATGGAGCGACCGCGACGGACGAGTGGAGACGCGCAGCAATGACTCCGATCTGGGCGGCACCATGCGCCTGGGTTCGCAGCGTTGCCCGATTACGCCCGGTACGCTGGCGCAGCGCATTTACGGCGACGAGGTGAACGAGCGGCATCGTCACCGCTATGAAGTGAACAATCATTACGTGACGGAACTGGAAAAAACCGGATTGATTATTTCTGCGCGCACGCCGACAGAAAATCTGCCGGAAATCATGGAGTTGCCGCAATCCATGCATCCGTGGTTCATCGGCGTGCAGTTCCATCCCGAGTTTACTTCCACCCCGCGTGCCGGACATCCGCTGTTCAAGGCATTTGTCGAGGCGGCTTTGCAACGTCAGGCAACAAAGGCGGCAATATGAAGCTATGTAATTTTGAGGCAGGACTTGACCAGCCGCTGTTCCTGATTGCCGGGCCGTGCGTGATTGAATCGGCGCAAATGGCGATAGATACCGCTGGTGCCTTGCAGGAAATTTGTCGCGAATTGAACCTTCCGTTCATTTACAAGTCTTCGTACGACAAAGCCAATCGTAGTTCGGGCAAGTCGTTTCGTGGCTTTGGTCTGGATGCCGGATTGAAAATATTGAGTGATGTGAAGGCGCAGCTCGGCGTGTCTGTGCTGACCGATGTGCATAGCATCGAGGAAATCGAACCGGTCGCGTCGGTGGTGGATGTGTTGCAGACCCCGGCGTTTTTGTGCCGGCAGACCGATTTTATTCATGCGGTGGCGCGCTGCGGCAAGCCGGTGAATATCAAGAAGGGGCAGTTTTTGTCGCCCTGGGATATGCAGAATGTGGTTGAGAAGGCGCGCGATGCCAGCGGACTGGACAACATCATGGTGTGTGAGCGCGGCGCGTCATTCGGTTATAACAACCTGGTGTCGGATATGCGCTCGCTGGCGGTGATGCGCAACACCGGATGTCCGGTGGTGTTCGATGCCACGCACTCGGTGCAGTTGCCGGGCGGGCAGGGCACGGTCAGCGGCGGTCAGCGCGAATTCGTGCCGGTATTGGCGCGCGCGGCAGTGGCCGCAGGGATTTCCGGTCTGTTCATGGAAACGCACCCAAATCCGTCGCAAGCCATGTCGGACGGGCCGAACGCCTTTCCGCTGGGTCATCTGAAAGCATTGCTGAAGACGCTGATGGTGTTGGACAGCACGGTCAAGCAGCAGGGGCTGATCGAAGAAACCATTGATTTGAGAAATGTGTAGATTGTAAGTTATTGATTAATAAGCTGTATTTTATTTGTGATGGTTGAGGAAAAAAGATGAGTGCAATTGTTGATGTAATCGCCCGTGAAATTCTGGATTCGCGCGGCAATCCTACCGTGGAAGCGGACGTGTTGCTGGAATCCGGTGTGATGGGGCGTGCCGCTGTGCCGTCCGGCGCCTCCACGGGTGAGCGGGAAGCGATTGAATTGCGCGATGGCGACAAGGGGCGCTATCTGGGTAAAGGCGTGTTGAAGGCGGTGGAATATGTGAACACTGAAATCGCCGAAGCGATCATCGGTCTGGACGCAGCAGAACAGTCCTTCATTGATCAGACTATGATCGAACTCGATGGCACGGAAAACAAATCCCGCCTCGGCGCGAATGCCATTCTGGCCGTGTCCATGGCGGTCGCACGTGCGGCAGCGGAAGAGTCCGGTTTGCCTCTGTATCGTTATTTGGGTGGTTCCGCAAAGATGCAGTTGCCGGTACCGATGATGAATATCATCAACGGCGGCGCGCATGCCAACAATAATATCGACATGCAGGAATTCATGATTATTCCGGTCGGCGCGCCGACTTTCCGCGAAGCGTTGCGCTATGGTGCGGAAGTGTTCCATGCCCTGAAGAAGCTGATTGATGCGAAGGGTATGCCCACGACTGTGGGTGATGAAGGCGGTTTTGCGCCTAACCTGCCGAGCAACGAAGCGGCTTTGCAACTGATCGTCGAAGGTATCGAAGCCGCCGGTTATGTGCCGGGTGCGGATGTGGCCATCGGTCTGGATTGCGCGAGTTCCGAATTCTACAAAAACGGCCTGTACCACCTCGATTCCGAAGGCTTGAAGCTGACTTCGGCACAACTCGTGGACTATCTGGCCAATTGGGTGGACAAGTATCCTATCGTCAGCATCGAAGACGGCATGAGCGAAAACGACTGGGACGGCTGGAAGCTGCTGACAGATCGTCTGGGCAAGAATGTTCAGATCGTCGGCGATGACGTATTCGTCACCAACACGAAAATTTTGCGCGAAGGCATCCGCAAGGGCATCGCCAATTCCATTCTGATCAAGGTCAACCAGATCGGCACATTGACCGAAACCTTTGAAGCCATCGAAATGGCCAAGCGCGCAGGTTACACCGCCGTGATTTCGCATCGTTCGGGTGAAACCGAAGACAGCACTATTGCCGATATTGCTGTGGCAACCAACGCACTGCAAATCAAGACCGGTTCGGCTTCGCGCTCGGATCGCATGGCGAAATACAACCAGCTGTTGCGCATCGAAGAAGACCTGGGTTCTACCGCTTCTTACCCCGGGCGGGATGCGTATTACCAACTGAGCTAGGAATACTGTAGTTCGGTCATTCCTTATTCGCCCCTGGCTCAGGCTCGGGGCGATTTTTTTTAAAGCGGGTTTCGCTCAGTTTGTCTTGAGTGCGGCCGGAAGGCTCATTTTGCGCGTATGAGAATCATCACACTGATACTGATCGTCCTGCTGTTGCTGTTGCAGTACCCGCTGTGGCTGGGTCGTGGCGGCTGGTTGAGGGTGTGGGATTTGCATCACCAGGTCGAAGCGCAGCAGCAGATTAACGGGCAGACTCAGGAACGCAATGCGTTGCTGGATGCTGAAGTGCGTGATTTGAAACAAGGCACTGAAGCCATCGAAGAACGTGCGCGCAGTGAATTGGGCATGATTAAAAGCGACGAGGTGTTTTTTCAGATTCTGGATGAATCCGCCAATCAGCTGACCGAAAAATTGGCGGCATCCTCCCCCGTATCCGCCGCTCCCGGCGTAGTTCGAGGGTCCCAACCCTAAAAACTTCCCGTGTATTTTTTGGATGTGTTCTTCGTCCGGGATTGTTGCGGAAGTGGGCTCAATTGCTTACTCCGAGGAGGCAACTTGAGTCATAATCCCTCCGCTTTGTCCGATAGCCGGGACGAGTGTTCAGAATCACGTAAATTTTCAGCCAATTAAAATGCCGACACTCATCAGCCTGCCTCCGCATATATATATTTTCGCCGCCATACTCGGGGTGCTGCTGCTTTCATTTGTGATCTTTTGCCTGTTTCCGTCTTTTGTGGCATCGCGGCAATTGTCCAGAGTGATCAATAAATTGGTCGCGCTGAACGGTGAGCCGGATGGCAGTCTGGATCACATTTTTCAGAAAACCGGCGTTCTCGAACATTTGTGGCAGGAATATGCTGACTCATTGCACGAGCAGATCAGGGAGGGGCAAGCACAATCAACGCGTCTTCGCTCCACTATTCCCGCCGGTGTCGTCTTCAGGCCGGAAATTCTGGTGGACATTCCACTGCGCACGGATTTCTTCAAACATCTGCCGGGCTTATTTACCGGCGTTGGCATCATCGGGACGTTCTATGGCTTATTGATCGGCTTGCAGGCTTTCGTTATTTCCGAAAATCCGGTCATTGTTCGCGCAAGCCTGACCCGGTTATTGCATGGCGTGTCCGAGGCCTTTCTCGTTTCGGCTGCGGCGATCACGCTGGCGATGATCGTCACTTTCATTGAAAAACTGGTGTTTACCCGCTTGAATGCGCAAGTAGAGCAGCTTGTGCAATTGCTGGATGGCTTGTTTGAAGGCGGCGCGGGTGAGGAGTATCTGGCGCGACTGGTGCGGGCATCCGAGTCTTCTTCCGCGCAAACGGCCGGACTGCTTAAAGGCGAGCTTAAACAGATACTCACCGAGTTGACTGAAAAGCAAATTGCGGCGAGCAATGCCGGAACGGCCGCACTTGGCGACCGTATTGCGGCAAGTATTGAAGCCAGTATGAAAGTGCCCCTGACTGAAATCTCCAGTGCCTTGAAGAATGCGGGCAACGATCAGGGAGCCGCGCTGCAAACCATGCTGGCGAGTATGTTTGATAACTTTAACCATCAAATGAAGGATTTGTTTGGCGGGCAGGCCGCTGATATGAGCCGTTTGCAAAAGCAAACCATTGAAGCACTTTATTCGACAGTCGCCAGGCTGGAGGGCATGGCTGAGAATGCCGGGGTGGCGGGGCAGCGCAGCACGGATGTGATGGCCGAGCAAATTGCAGCATCAATCGCGGCGGCAGAGTCCCGTCAATCCATCATGAACGACAAACTGGGCGAATTTGTCGAGCAAATGCGTCTGGCTACTGTCCATTCCCAGGGGGCGGCGCAGCAGCAATTGCAAAGCGCGTTGAGCGAACTCTCCGGGCGCATGGGGGAGGTGATTGACGGACTGAGCGCTCAGGTGCTCTCGACCACCGAGGTCAGCAGGCAACATCAACAGGATTTGCTGGCACAGAGCAAAGATTTTGTGGGGCAGTTCGGGGGGGGGATGACTGAAATGGTCGATGGCATCAACAGCGCGGTTGCCGAGATGAAGTCGGCTGTCATGGCGATGCGCAATACGACCGGCGAAGCGATGAGCAAGCTCAATAAGGGCGCAGACACCCTGTATTTGGCGGCCCAGGATTTTGCACGGGCCGGACAGGGCGTCGGCGCCACGCTGGATAAGTCTGCGCTGGTGACCGCCCAGCTTACTCAGGCAGCTGACAAGGTGGCCGCCGCATCGTCCGGGTTGGGCGAGTTGTTTGGCGATTACAAGGCGGCGCGCGATTCCCTGACCGGACTGGTGGGTTCACTGCAAGTGCTTGTCGAGCAGGTGCGCCGTGACGCATCCCTGTCAGGCGAGGTGATTTCAAGGATAGAATCGGCCACCGGAAAGCTGGTTGCCGCGCAACAGGACGCAGACAGCTATCTGTCAAAAGTATCTGAAGTGATCGCCGTGGCGCACGAATCTTTCAGCGAGGGAATGAGCAGGGCGGTTGGCGAGGCAAATCGTGAATTCCACCAGGCATTGTCGGATTCCGTAAAGTTGTTGCGTGAAGGGATACACGAGTTGGAAAGTACTCTGGATGCAGCTACCAGCATTTAGTACAGCAATTTCATGATAAACAAATTTCTGATTCAGGGCCGCCGCAATAAAGATGAAGGTGAAAAGCCGTTCTGGATTTCATTTGCCGATCTGATGACGGCCTTGATGGTGATGTTTCTGCTGGTCATGAGTGTGGCGCTGCTGGCGGTCACTAACGATATTTCGGAGGCGGATCGCAATAAGGCAAAACGTGAACAGGAAATTGATCAGCTGCTGGCAAAAATCGAGAAGGCGGCTGAAAAACACCCGGGGATTTTTGTTGACAAGAACCGGGCGGTGATCGATTTCGGAGAACGCGCTCGCTTCGATACGGGCAGTTCACAGCTGTCAAGTGTGCAGGCTCGCTACCTGAGCCAATTTGTCTCGGAGATGCTGGTGGTCGCGCAGGATGAGCTGGGTGGTAAATGGCTCAAGCGTATTGTCGCCGAGGGATATGCCGATCAGCGCGGTGACTATCTTTTAAATTTGAATTTGAGCCTGCAGCGCAGCCAGCGGGTGTTATGCGCGTTGCTTTCACCAGACCCTGCTCAAACTTATGTGCTGACCCCGACAGAAAAAGAACAGGTGCGCGATTTGTTTCTGGTGGGCGGTTATTCCTTCAATTCAGCAAAAAAATCTTTGGATGAAAGTCGCCGTATCGAACTGCGGCTGGAATTTTTCGGTGTGGATGAGGCGCACCCCGCGCTGAACGAAATTCCACGCGGAAATTTTGGCGCCTGCCGGATATAAAACGATGGATGTGCTTGAGCAATTGCAAGGCACGCTGCGCAATCTCAATCAGGTTGCACTCGCCAGAGTGCGGCCCGGCGATTCACTGCAGATGCTTAATGAGCTATCCATACTAAAAGCATGGATAGGAGCGGCTTCGCGACTTGAGGAGCCGGCCTCGGGTAATATAGAGGAGGCGCTTCGGGCCTATCAGCAGAACAACTATCTCAAAGGATTGCGTCAAATACGGCTGGTTTGCTATGGTTGCACACAAACCGTCGCGGGCGACAGATTGATTGAAAGTCGTGAATATTTCGGAAAACTGCTCGAATACGTCGATAAATACACCGATCGTCGGCGATCTTTCCGAAAACTTTATCGTGGGCTGTTGAACGGCTACTTCTCTTATGATCCCCGCGCGCCGGACAGCAGTTCAATCGGGCGCAGCAACTGGGAGACGCTGAGAAAGTTTCTGGCTAAACATCTGGATTCACTTTTGCCCGGGGCATTCACGCCGGAGTGGCTTTCCGCATTAATCCGGCATCCTGACCTGCTCGGTGAACAACCCGGACTATCCTGGGAGATTTCACTGTTGCAGGGCGACGGGTCGGCCTTTAACGAGGTTCGTGAGCATCTTGAAATCGGTGTTGAGTCCTGGCTGGTGCGGGAAATTGTCATGGCGTCGGTCAATGCGGTTGGACGCATGGATGATTCGGTTTTCAAGGAACATCTGGATAGCCTGCTGCTTCTGTTGAACGACTATCCCCTTTATGCAGGAATGGGGCTGACAGTTCTGCTGGATCGCTATGCGCAATGCGCAGGCCGAGAGGTCAATGTCTCGCTCAGGGATTTTTCAGCAGGGCTTTGGGGCAACCCGTGGTTGCCGGACAATGCACACCAGTGGCAATGCGGCGCGAGCGCCAGAGCGATGCTGGCACACTGGCTCAAGCGTCATTTGTTGAGTGAGTTTTTTTGTCTCTTGTCCGATGATGGCGCTGCGCATACACGGCGCCTGAATTTTTGGGATCTCTATAGCGAAGACATGACAGGCATGTATTTTGCGCTGGGAAAGGATGCCTACGCGACTGGGAATATGGCTTTGTATAAATTCAGAAATGCTGCGAAAGGTCTGCTGGCCAAGCTTGCTGAGGAAAAAAATGATGTGCACATTTGCATTATGCAGTTTGAGCATCATCACGTTGTGGAATTCAATCGTCAAAACAATGCCGCCTATTTCTATGACACCCGGCAGGGAATTCCTGCTTTTTATTTTAGTAAGGGTTGGCTGGAAATAGGTGCGATCAGCGCTCAGAATATAACAGAAGGTGTTGATATTACGCGACTTTCCAAGCCGCTGCGCCATCAGGACGCCAAGCGGTTTACTTGGGAGGGCCGGTTCGCGCAGGAGCTGGGTGTGACCGAAAACGCCATTGTGGCGTTCTGCCGGAAGTATCAATGCCGGTACGATGACCGGCGCAATCGGGATGGATGCCAGTTGATCGTTCCGGGTCCGGCCTGCCAATACGGCCAGGAAGTCTGGTCAGTATTGACAGGGTGGGGCTTTAGCTTTTCAAAAAAAGAGAACGGTTATTTCCGGTTCGCCGGTCCGGGTGCTGCCTGATTCGGCTGTGAGGGAAGCGCTGTTGCGCGTATCCGCCCAAGTGGGTTATCTGATTAGCATTTATTTGCCATCGGCAGGCGCACGGCAATTTGTGTGCCTGCTCCCGGCTTGCTGGAGATTTTAACCTTGCCGCCGAGCTGGCCGATGCGCTCTTGTATGCCGCGCAATCCGAATGAGCGCGGCTTGCCGGGCGCTGACTCGTCAAACCCCTGGCCATCATCCGAGACGAGCAGCTCAATGCATTTTTCACTGTTGATAAGTTTTGAGCAGGTTTTGTTGATCAGAATTTTTACCTGAACCTGCTGTGCGGCCGCGTGTTTCATGATGTTGTTCAACGTTTCCTGAAATACGCGAAACAGCGTGATGGATTGTTCGTCGGAAATATCAAAACCATCCCCTGATTTGCTGATTTTACAGGGTATGCCGGTACGCTTGGTGAACTCCCTGGCCTCGATTTCAATCGCGGCGACGATGCCAAAACAATCCAGAAAACCCGGACGCAGGCTGTGTACCAGATCATTTGCCGCCTTTCCTGCGGTATCCAGCAGGCGACCCATGTCTTGCATTTTTTCCTGTATCGCGCTGTCGTCGGAGGGTAAACGTTGCGCAACCCAGGATAAATCCATTTTCAGGGCGGTCAGGAGCATGCCTATTTCATCATGTATCTCACGCGCGATGCGTGTACGTTCTTCTTCCTTGATGGTTTCAATATGGGAAGAAAGTTCGCGCAAACGCTCCCGTGACTGTTTAATTTCAATCTCGGCTTGTTTATTTTGGGTGATATTGACCATGAAACCTTTCCAGAGCGTGCCCTGAGAGTTGGTTTTATGATGCTTCGCCCGCAAATTCACCCATTTGATTTCGTTAACTTGAAGCTCGCGCAGCGATTCGGAAATCGGCAATGGCTTGCCCATCGTCCTTCTCGCTACGCTTTCCGCTGCGGACTCGTTCGATAGGTCAGTTGTTTCATCAAGGTCGGAATGAGGGGGGCGGGCTTGTCCGCCGGGGGGTAAAACGATGCGTCCCTCCCAATTCCAGGGGGTGGCGTGTGAGGCGGACAGTTTCATGCTCTGCCGGAATGATTCCGCATCATCAGGATGCAGGCTGTCTGTCAGGAATTGCGGGTTTCGCTGCAATTCGAGCGGGGTAAGGCCGAGCAGGTCGAAACAACCTTCGCTGATAAAGGGAAAATGCAGTTCGCCATGCTTGTCGAGTCTTATCTGGCACGCCATGCCGGGCAGGCTGTCAAGAAATGAATAGGGTGTGTTGTCCCCCTTTCGTGCATTCTTGCAGCATAGAATGGCGCTCCAGTCCTGTTCTTCCAGTGCGACAGCAAGTGACGTTGCATCGGTCACGGAGCGGTGTACCACGGTGGCAAGTTGCGGCGAAAATTGCTCAACTACCTCGCGGGTGCAATCTGCGCTCGGTTCTATGTTCAATACAAATTTGGTTCCCGACATTGTTAGGCCAGCCATAAGTGGTAAGCCGACAAGCTTACTATAAAATCAGGATTCAGGATTCAGGATTCAGACCGCAAGGGTCTTCGCCTAAAAACATAGTCGCGCTTTGCGCTCGTTGTTTTGAGCGAAGGATTCATGCCGCAAGACCGCAAGACCGCAAGGGCCTTCCCACGGAATATAAGGCGATAAATCGCCTATTCCTGAATGAAGGGAATTCCCATGCAACAACGCAGCCAAGGCTGCTGTTGCTGAATGAAGGATTCAGGCTCCCTGAATCCTGGTCAATCTTGCTGTTTATGGAGTGAGTGTGGGACAATTCGCGACTGTTCGAATAATGCCCGGTTGTTCGTTAAGCGCAGGATATTTTAAAGTGTTCTTGTAATCAGCCGGTTGTGAGTTTTGTGTCAGTCGTTAGTCACTATTACGAGTGCGACTTGGTCGCACTTTATTGTTTATGGGAAGAAAATAATGCCAGTAATTACTTTGCCGGATGGTTCGCAGCGCTGTTTTGATCAGTCGGTTACGGTTGCCGATGTGGCGGCGAGTATTGGTGCGGGTCTGGCGCGCGCCACACTGGCCGGCCGTGTGGACGGCAAACTGGTGGATGCCTCCTGTCTGATCGAAGGGGATGCCACGCTGGCGATTCTTACCGACAAGGATGCGGACGGTGTCGAAATCATTCGTCACTCCATGGCGCACTTGATGGCGCATGCGGTAAAGGAATTGTTTCCCGATGCACAAGTGACGATCGGCCCGGTGATCGAAAACGGTTTTTTCTACGATTTTTCCTATCAGCGCCCGTTTACCCCCGAAGATTTGCAGGCGATTGAGAAGCGCATGGCGGAAATCGTCAAGCGCGACCTGAAAATCACGCGCAGTGTTTTGCCGCGCGATGAGGCGGTGGCCTACTTCAAGAGTATTGGCGAAAACTACAAGGCAGAAATTATCGAATCTATTCCGGCCGATCAGGATGTTTCGCTCTACACACAGGGCGACTTTACCGATTTGTGTCGCGGCCCACATGTGCCCTCTACCGGGAAGCTGAAAGTGTTTAAGCTGATGAAGCAGGCCGGCGCGTACTGGCGCGGCGATTCCAAGAACGAGATGTTGCAGCGCATTTACGGTACGGCCTGGGCGAAGAAGGAAGAGCTGGAAAGTTACCTGCATCGTCTGGAAGAGGCCGAGAAGCGCGACCACCGCAAGCTGGGCAAGCAGCTGGATTTGTTCCATATGCAGGAAACCATGCCCGGTATGGTGTTCTGGCATCCCAAAGGCTGGACGCTGTGGCAGGAAGTCGAGCAATATATGCGCCGCAAGTTCCGCGAACATGATTACCAGGAAGTGCGCACGCCGGCCATCATGGACAAGACGCTGTGGGAAAAGTCCGGCCACTGGGAAAACTACCGCGACAATATGTTCACTACCGCGTCCGAGAATCGCGACTATGCGGTGAAGCCGATGAACTGTCCGGGACATGTGCAGATTTTTAACCACGGCTTGCACAGCTACCGCGATTTGCCGCTGCGTCTGGCCGAGTTCGGTTCCTGTCATCGCAACGAATCCTCCGGTTCCCTGCACGGTTTGATGCGGGTGCGCGGTTTTACCCAGGACGATGCGCATATTTTCTGCACCGAAGAGCAGGTGCAGTCTGAGGTGTCGAGCTTCATCGTGATGCTCAACGAGGTTTACCGCGATTTCGGTTTCAACGAGGTGATCGTCAAGCTGTCCACCCGCCCGGAAAAGCGCGTCGGTTCTGATGAAACCTGGGATAAGGCGGAAGCCGGTCTGGCGGCGGCCTTGCAGCAAAATGATCTGGCTTATGAAATTCAGCCGGGAGAGGGGGCGTTCTATGGCCCCAAGGTCGAATTTACGCTGAAAGACAGCCTGGATCGCATGTGGCAGTGCGGCACGATACAGTTGGACTTTAACCTGCCGGTCCGGTTGGGTGCGGAGTTTGTCGATGAGGACAATACTCGCAAACCCCCGGTGATGCTGCATCGCGCCATTCTGGGCTCGATGGAGCGATTCATTGGTATTCTGATCGAGCATCACGCCGGCGCCTTCCCGTTGTGGCTGTCGCCGGTACAGACCGTATTGATGAACATTTCTCAGGCGCAAGAGCAATATACGCGTGAAGTCGGGCAATTATTGCGTGATGCCGGCTTGCGAGTGCAATTGGATTTGCGCAATGAGAAGATTACCTATAAAATCCGCGAACATAGCTTGCAGAAATTACCCTATCAGCTAATTATCGGCGATAAGGAAGTTGCTGGAAGATTGATTGCCGTGCGTACCCGTAGTGGTGAAGATCTTGGACAAATGACGCCAGAAGCATTGGTTGAGTATTTCAAGTCGGAGATCAAATCGGGCAGCACGGTTTAATTTTGCCAAGACGGAGACATTCCAATAGCACAAAATAAATTACAACGCCTCAATGAGATGATTACTGCACCGCAGGTGCGACTCATTGGAGCAGATAAAGAACCCCTCGGGATCGTGTCCAGTACAGAGGCATTGCGTCTGGCTGGTGAGGCAGAGCTGGATCTGGTGGAAATTTCACCGATGGCCGAGCCGCCCGTTTGTCGCATCATGGACTACGGCAAATTCAAATATGCCGAAAGTAAGAAGCAGCACGAAGCCAAGCTCAAACAGAAGCAGGTTCAGGTCAAGGAAATCAAGTTTCGTCCGGGTACGGATGAGGGCGATTACAACATCAAGCTGCGCAATTTGATCAAATTTCTGGTTGACGGCGACAAGACTAAAATCACGCTGCGTTTTCGCGGCCGTGAAATGGCCCACCAGGAAATTGGTATGCGACTGATTCAGCGTGTCAGAGATGATCTGGAAGAATACTCTGTGGTCGAGCAATTTCCCAAGATGGAAGGCCGCCAGATGGTAATGGTGCTGTCGCCTAAAGCGACACTGAAAAAGTAACGCAGGTCGGGTTTTTACCAGCGACTTGCCATTTATGGCTTAGTCGACTGGTTATGCAAAGCCAATCCAACATGTCAGGATAAATCCTGACCCACACTGGTTTTATTTTTCTGATAGCAGGGGCCGATCAGAACGATGTTTCAAGTAGATCCCCGAAAAATAAGTGGCGTATGGGTTAACAAGCTTTTCCAGTCGGAAAACACCTCCCGCCATAAATTAAGGAGTAGTCATGCCTAAGATGAAAACCAAAAGCGGAGCGGCCAAGCGTTTCAAGGTCCGCGCCGGTGGTAGTATCAAGCGCTCACAAGCGTTTAAACGCCATATTCTGACCTCGAAGACCACCAAGACCAAGCGTCAACTGCGCGGTACGGCGGAAGTTCATCCAACCAATACAGCATCGGTTCGCGCCATGATGCCTTACGCGTAAGGAGTAGACCATGCCAAGAGTAAAACGTGGAGTCGTAGCCCGTGCAACGCACAAGAAACTGTTAGCCAAGGCTAAGGGTTATCGCGGTCGCCGCAAGAACGTATACCGTGTTGCCAAGCAAGCGGTAATGAAAGCAGGGCAATATGCTTATCGCGATCGTCGTCAGAAAAAGCGTCAGTTCCGTACACTGTGGATTGCGCGTATCAACGCAGCCGCACGTGAATTTGGAATGCCGTACAGCGTATTCATGAATGGCCTGAAGAAGGCGGACATTCAAGTGGATCGTAAGGTCTTGTCTGACATTGCTATTTTCGATAAGGCAGCATTTGCCCATTTCGTAGAGCAAGCGAAGGCTAGTCTCGCTGTATAGTTGAGCCTCGCAGTCGAATTGTGACTGCGTAATTAAAAAGGGGGCGACGAGCCCCCTTTTTTTCGTTGTGTGGGTGGTTTTATGGAACAACTTCAACAAATTCTCGACCAGGCTCTACAGCAGTTCGCGGTTATCAGCGATGAAGCCGAATTAGAGCAGGTCAAAGCAAAATATCTGGGTAAAGACGGGTCTCTGACCGCTTTGCTCAAAGGGTTGGGCAAGCTGTCGGCGGAGGAGCGCCCTCAAGCGGGTGCGCGCATCAATCAGGTCAAACAGGCCATTGAAGCCGCGTTGCAACAGCGCCGCGATGCGATTGCGCAAGCCAAGCTGGACGCGCGTCTGGCAGCCGAATCGCTGGATGTGACGCTGCCCGGGCGCGGTATCAGTTGCGGCGGGCTGCATCCGGTCACCCGCACGCTTGAGCGCATCGAGCATTTGTTCCATTCGCTGGGTTTTGCCGTGTCATCCGGCCCTGAAATCGAACACGATTTCTACAACTTTACTGCGCTGAACATCCCGGAAAATCATCCGGCCCGCGCGATGCACGACACCTTCTATATCGACCCTGAGCATGTGCTGCGCACCCATACTTCGCCGGTACAAGTGCGTTACATGGAAGAAAATCAGCCGCCGCTGAAAATCATCTCGCCGGGCCGCGTGTATCGCGTCGATTCCGATGCCACCCATTCGCCGATGTTTCATCAGGTCGAAGGTCTGTGGGTCGATGAGCAGGTGAGTTTCGCCAACCTCAAGGGCGTGGTACAGGATTTCTTGCAGCGTTTCTTCGAGCAGGATGACTTGCAAGTGCGTTTCCGCCCCTCATTTTTCCCGTTCACCGAACCGTCGGCTGAAATGGACATGAGCTGGAAAGGCGGCTGGCTGGAAATAGGCGGCTGCGGCATGGTGCATCCGAACGTGTTGAAGCATGTCAATATCGACAGCGAGAAATACCTCGGTTTTGCGTTCGGTCTGGGCGTCGAACGTCTGGCGATGTTGCGCTATGGCGTGAACGATTTGCGTCAGTTCTATGAGAGCGATTTGCGCTTCCTTAAACAGTTCAACTAAAGAATACCGCGATGAAATTTTCTGAAAATTGGTTAAGAAGCTGGGTTAATCCCGATCTGTCCAGCGAAGCACTAGGGCATGTATTGACGATGGCGGGACTCGAAGTGGAGGCGCTGGAGGACGTGGCGCCTGCATTCAACAACGTGGTGGTCGCCGAGGTTTTAGCCGTTGAAAAGCATCCCGATGCGGATCGCCTGAACGTCTGTCAGGTGAATGTAGGCGAGGCCGAACCGCTGACGATTGTGTGCGGTGCGGCTAACGTGGCGGTCGGTGTCCGTGTGCCCTGCGCGCGCATCGGCGCGGTATTGCCGGGCGATTTCAAGATCAAACAGGCTAAGGTGCGCGGTATTGCCTCCTTCGGTATGCTGTGTTCGGCTGTCGAGCTGGGTCTGGCCACCGAGAGCGATGGCCTTTGGATATTGCCTGACGATGCGCCGGTCGGGCAGCTGATGCGCGAGTATCTGGATCTGGATGACAAGCTGATTACCTTGAAGCTCACGCCCAATCGCAGCGACTGCTCCGGTATGAAGGGCGTTGCGCGTGAAGTTGCCGCGCTGACCGGTAGTTCGCTCAAGCACTTAACAATTGAAGCGCAGCCCGTTGCCTTTGCCGATCAGATGAATGTCGTCGTTGAAGATGCGGAGGCTTGTCCGTTGTACTGTGGCCGCCTGGTTAAAGGCGTTGATGCAACCGCCGCAACGCCGGTCTGGATGCAGCGTCGTCTGGAGCGCAGCGGGCTGCGTTGTATCAACGCCGTAGTGGACATCACTAACTACGTGATGATGGAATTGGGGCAGCCGATGCACGCCTTCGATGCGGCAATGCTGTCCGGCGGCATCACGGTGCGCCGCGCCAACAAGGATGAGGCGCTGACCTTGCTTAACGATCAGGCCATTGTGTTGGATGAAGAAGTGCTGGTGATCGCGGATGAGGCGCGCGTGCTGGCCCTGGCGGGCATCATGGGCGGGCAGGGTAGTGGCGTTGAAACGAGTACTCAGGACGTGTTTCTGGAAGCCGCTTTCTTCCATCCCGATGCCATCGCAGGCCGTGCGCGTCGTTTCGGTCTGGCAACAGACTCATCTTTCCGTTTCGAACGCGGGGTGGATTTTGCGGCAACCCGTCAGGCGCTGGAGCGTGCCACGCAGTTGCTGTTGCAAATCTGCGGCGGTCAGGTCGGCGAAATCAACGAAGTCGCGGGCAGTATGCCTGTGCGTTCCGCGATCAGCTTGCGCGTCTCGCGTGTCGCGCGGGTGTTGGGTATTTCGCTCGAATGTGGGCAAATCGCCGATGTGCTGAATCGCCTGCAATTTGAGTTTGCAATGAGTGGCGATGAATTCAGCGTTGTGCCGCCCAGTTTTCGTTTCGATCTGGAGATCGAATCCGATCTGATTGAAGAGGTCGCGCGCCTGTACGGCTACGACGCTATCCCGGCTCTTGCACCGCATGCCGCGTTGACCATGCTGCCGTACAGTGAATCGCAACGTCCGCTTACGCGTGTCCGGCAAATACTGGTTGCGCGCGACTATCAGGAAATCGTCAGCTACGCCTTCGTCGAAGAGCAGGTCGAGCGTGAGTTGTGCGGTAACGCAAATCCGGTGGCGCTGCAAAATCCGATTGCCAGCAATCTGGCGGTGATGCGCAGCAGTCTGCTCGGCGGTCTGGTCGGCGCCTTGCGCTTCAATCTCAATCGCCGTCAGGTGCGCGTGCGCCTGTTCGAAACGGGGGCGTGTTTTGCCAAAATAGCTGATGAATATGTGCAAACCCAGCGTTTGTCCGGTATCGCCTACGGCTCGTGTCTGCCTGAGCAATGGGGTGCAAAAGCCGTTTCAGCGGATTTCTATGATGTGAAGGCGGATGTTGAAGCCTTGTTTGCGCCGCAAGTTGTGCGTTTTGTTGCCGCTACTCACCCTGCCTTGCACCCCGGGCGTTCGGCGCAAATTTACTGCGGTGACAACGCCGTAGGCTGGATAGGTGAATTGCATCCGCACTGGCAGCAACAATATGACATGGCGCAAGCCGGTGTATGGTTCGAGGTTGAATTGGGCGCGTTAATGCAGGCACAAGTGCCGCGCATGAGCGAGATTGCCCGGTTCTTGCCGGTACGCCGCGACCTTGCCGTGTTGGTGGATGAATCAGTCAATGCACAAACGTTGCTGGATGCCATGTTGCAGGCCTCGGTTGCGTATGTGCAGGAAGTCGTGCTGTTTGATGTGTATCGGGGCCGTGGTGTGGAGCAAGGCAAAAAAAGCCTTGCATTCCGTGTGTTGTTACAAGATACTCAAAAAACACTCACCGATGCTGAAATCGAACCGGGCATGGCGCTATTGGTGGGTGTGTTGAATAAGTGCGGCGCGCAATTGCGCATGTAAGGGAGAGAAAGTGATAACAACATTAACCAAGGCCGAATTGGCTGATTTACTATTTTCAAAAGTAGGGCTCAATAAGCGCGAAGCCAAAGATATGGTAGAGGCCTTTTTCGAGGAAATCCGTGTACAACTGGAGCAGGGCGAGAGCGTTAAATTGTCCGGTTTCGGCAATTTTCAACTGCGTGACAAACCACAACGTCCCGGGCGCAATCCCAAGACCGGCAAGGAAATTCCGATTTCGGCACGCCGCGTGGTGACTTTTCACCCCAGTCAGAAGCTGAAGACTATGGTGGAAAAGTCCTATCATGGAACCCCACAAGCTTAATTCAGAACTCCCTCCCATCCCCGCCAAACGCTATTTCACCATCGGTGAAGTCAGCGAATTGTGCGGGGTGAAGGCGCACGTGTTGCGTTACTGGGAACAGGAGTTCACTCAGCTCAATCCGGTCAAACGCAGCGGTAACCGGCGTTACTATCAGCATCACGAAGTGGTGCTGATACGGCGCATACGCGAATTGCTGTATGAACAGGGATTTACCATCAGCGGGGCACGCAACCGTCTCGACGGTGCGCGTGGAAACGGTAATTCGGCTGAAACGGACTGTCCGGTTATTGTGGACAAGGCTGATGATGCGGCGAAACTGGATACTGCCGCGTTGAGACGTGAAATCCGTGACATCATTGCGCTGTTGGACGTGTAATAGCGCTTCCAACAGCGGTTTGCTCTGTTATAATCAGCAGCTTCAGCGTGTAGCGCAGCCTGGTAGCGCACTACCTTGGGGTGGTAGGGGCCGGAGGTTCAAATCCTCTCACGCTGACCAATCAATTTATATCAGATAAACTCCCTCTATCTTTCTTTCCGCCGATGCGCATCCTGATCAGTAATGACGATGGTTATTTCGCTCCCGGCCTGGCATGTTTGGCGCAGCATCTGGCTAAAATCGCCGATATCGTGGTCGTGGCTCCCGAACGGGATCGCTCGGGCGCTTCCAACTCCCTGACGCTTGACCGTCCGCTCAAACTTCGCAAAGCGGCCAATGGTTTTTATTATGTCAACGGCACACCGACTGATTGCGTGCATCTGGCTGTGACCGGCATGCTCGATCACCAGCCGGATATGGTCGTTTCGGGCATCAATGCCGGCGCGAACATGGGTGATGACACCATCTATTCCGGGACAGTAGCCGCTGCTACCGAAGGTTTTCTGCTGGGCATTCCTGCGCTGGCCCTCTCGCTGGTGGGCAAAGAATTGCGGCATTATGAAACGGCGGCCAGGGTCGCCAGTGATCTGGTGCAACGTTTTGTCAGCCAGGCGCATAGCCAGCCCTGGCTGCTCAATGTGAATGTGCCGGATGTTCCGTATGAACAATTGCAGGGTATGGAAGTCACGCGCCTCGGCAAGCGGCACAAGGCCGAGCCGGTGATAAAGGCGCTGAGTCCGAATGGCGAAACAGTGTATTGGGTCGGTGCGGCAGGCCGTGCGCAGGATGCGGGCGAGGGAACGGATTTTAATGCCTTGCAGCAGCAGCGCGTCTCGCTCACTCCGTTGCAGATCGACCTTACTCAATATGCTCAGGTCGATGCGGTAAAAGCCTGGTTGGAGAAAAAATGAATACACGGGGTATTGGCATGACTTCCCCTCGTACACGCCAGCGCATGATAGACCGCCTGCGCGATCAGGGTATCAGTGATGAGGTGGTGCTCGCGGCGATGTATGAAGTGCCGCGCCATCTGTTCGTTGACGAGGCGCTGGCCAGTCGCGCCTATGATGATGTATCGCTGCCGATCAATTACGAACAAACCATTTCCCAGCCTTATATCGTGGCTCGCATGATCGAGGTGTTGCGCGATGCCGGGAACAGGCCGATGAAGCGGGTGCTGGAAATCGGTACGGGTTGCGGCTATCAGGCAGCGGTGCTGGCACATGTCTTTCCTGAAGTCTATACCATGGAGCGTATCCAGCCGCTGTTTGAACGTGCCAAAAATCAATTGCGTGATTTGAATATCCGCAACGTCAACGTCCGCTATGCAGATGGCAGTGCCGGCTTGCCGGAGGCCGCCCCCTTTGACGGCATTATCATGGCGGCGGCGGCGCCTGCGATGTCGGCGGCGTTGCGCGAGCAACTGGCTGTCGGCGGGCGCATGGTGCTGCCGGTAGGCAGGCAGGAACAGTGGCTATATCTGGTCGAGCGTGATGCGCAGGGTTTTCGCGAATCCAGACTCGAACCGGTAAAATTTGTACCGCTCTTGATGGGAAAGACATGAAACGGATTCTGGTATGCCTGACGCTAGCGGTCTTCCTGGCTGGCTGCGCCTCAAGCGGAAAACATGCGCCGATCGTCGAACGCGGTGCAGCGGCCAACAAGAAAGCCGTTAAAAAATCCTCAGCACCGGATAATCGTCCCAGGGTGTACGTGGTGCAAAAGGGCGACACGCTGTTTGGCATCGCGTTCAATTAT
This sequence comes from uncultured Gallionella sp., assembly GCA_964385275.1. Classification (GTDB taxonomy): domain Bacteria; phylum Pseudomonadota; class Gammaproteobacteria; order Burkholderiales; family Gallionellaceae; genus Gallionella. The sequence goes on from CAYLOK010000036.1 coordinate 20,068, forward strand.
GGTCTTGATTACCACGAACTTGCCGAGATGAACGGTATTCAGGATGCCAATCTGATTCAAGTCGGGCAGCAGATCAATTTGTTCCCCGCGCCTGTTCGTGTGTCGGCTGCCGCTGAAAGCCGGACGCCAGTGAAAGTGGCGACTTTGGTGAAAGAACAACCCAAGGTGGTGAAGTATGCCTATAGCGAGGCGGCCGTTGCGCAAGCCGAAGCGGTGCAGAATCAGCCGGATAACTCCGAACGCAGAGCTCCGGTGACGGCCAGGGTCGAGGGCAAACCCGTGCCGGAAGCTAAATCTGAGGCGAAACCAGAGGCTAAACCGGAAGCGAAACAGGAAAACCGGCCGGAGAGCGCAGCGAATGACGGCGGAGACGATGAGCTGGAATGGAGTATGCCAACGCGTGGGAAGGTGGTAGGAAGTTTTTCCGAATCGGACAATCGTAAAGGCGTCGATATTGCCGGCAAGCTTGGGCAAGCTGTTTTGGCCAGTGCGCCCGGCAAAGTGGTGTATAGCGGAAGCGGTTTGCGTGGTTATGGTAAGCTATTGATTATTAAGCATAATAAGACTTATATTAGCGCCTACGCGCACAATGATCAGTTGCTGGTGAAAGAGGGCGAGAGCGTCAGCCGTGGCCAGAAAATTGCTGAAATGGGCAACAGCGACAGCGATCAGGTCAAATTGCACTTTGAAGTACGCCGTTTCGGCAAGCCGGTGGATCCGGCGAATTATTTGTCGCTGGGCAAGTCTTGAACGAGCCGTCGCTTGAGCCAGTGCCTGCGACTACGCTCAGGACGGATGTGACGCTCAACGTAGTCGATCATGACCGGAACAGCGCTGCGCTGCGCTACGTCTATCCGGTCATATCGCGCCGCGCCGGTGGCGTCTCGGTCGGCGTCAATCTCAATCCCAACAATGCCTGCAACTGGCGCTGTATTTATTGCCAGGTTCCCGATCTGACACGCGGTGCTGCGCCGCCAGTGGATATGCTGTTACTGGAAAACGAGTTGCGCGGCTTTCTGAATGAGTTGTTGCACGGCGATTTTATGCAAAGCCGCGTCCCGGAAGGCGCGCGGCGCATTAACGACATTGCGCTTTCCGGCAACGGCGAACCGACCAGCGCGGCTGAATTCTCTGAAGTCATCAAACTCATCGCGCGCGTGCGCGCTGAACTATCCCTTCGTCCGGGCTCAGGGCAGGCTTTGCCGGATAGCGTGAAGACCGTGCTGATTACCAACGGCAGCCTGTTGCATCGCGCCGATGTCCGGCAGGGATTGCGCGACATGGCGCAGCTTCACGGCGAGGTGTGGTTTAAGCTGGACCGTGCCAGCGAGGCGGGTATGTTGCGCATCAACGACACTCACGCCCGCATCGCTCAGGTGCGAGACAATCTTATCGCTGCAATGGCCGCCTGTCCGACTTGGCTGCAAACCTGCTGGTTCGCGCTGGATAATGAACCGCCCTCGCGTCAGGATGAGGACGACTATCTGGATTTCGTGTCCGACATCCTGCGCGAAGGCCATCCTCTGCAAGGCGTTCTGTTGTATGGCCTGGCGCGCCCCTCTTTACAGGCGGAAGCGCCGCGCCTCTCGGCCTTGCCTGCTGCCGTACTTCAGAATTTCGCTGATCGAATCGGCGCGCTGGGCTTGACCGTCAAGGTCAGCGTCTGACCCATAAAACATGAAACAAACATATCCATGGGACAGGGATGCATTGCTGCAATCGCCGCTGTTTGCGCCGCTGCACCCGCTGATTTCCCGTTTCAACCAATTCCCTGCACTTGATGCACTCAACGCGCAGCTGATTGAGCGCAGTATCACCGTGCAGAATGGCCGTGAACTGAGTTTTGTGGCGCAGGGCGTCGGGCGGCTGGCGTTCGAGCAGCAATACGAGCCGCGCTGTTATTTGACGGGTGAAGTGCAGACTCGCGCGGATAACTGGCATGACCTGCTCAATGCGCTGGTGTGGTTTACCTTTCCCAAAGCCAAGGCGGCCATCAACGCGCGTCATTATCAGGCTCTGACGGATGCCGCCGCCATGCCGGAAACGCGCAGCCAGCGCGGTGCGGTGCGCGATACCAACACGCTGCTGGATGAGTCCGGCGTGATCGTGGCCTGCGCCGATGCGGAACTGGCCGGGTTGCTGTGCAGTTTCAGCTGGAAGGAATTGTTCTGGCAACGGCGCGAACTGGTGCGCACCAGGATGGGTTTTTACCTGTTCGGTCACGGCCTGTATGAGAAGGCTTTGCAGCCTTACATCGGCATGACCGGGCAGGGCTTGCTGCTGGCGGTGGAGCCGGAGTTTTTTACCTGGACACCGGCGCAACAAGGTGGGCATCTGGATACGCTGTTGGCTGACTATCTGGCCGCGCCGCAACATTGTCGCAGCACCCGCGAGCTGTCCCCCGTGCCGTTGCTGGGCGTGCCGGGATGGGCAGAGCAGAATGATATTTATTACGACAACACCGCTTATTTCCGGTCGGGCAGGTGCGGGGCGGCGGCAGAATCAATAAAGTAATCAGGAATCGGGCTGGTCATTGGTACAATGTCCCGGTTTCTGCCTGAATATAAAGTGGACAAGCCCGGCAGACGAAGCATTTATCCCAAATAATCCATTAGCTTTGTCATTCTCGCGAAAGCGGGAATCCAGCAAGAAAAAGTGCCAGCGAAGCTGACAAAACGGGCCTGTAACCCATTGCGGCGAGTTTCGAGGAACGGCCAAACATGATATTGACCCGCTTTGCGGGGGATTTTTCTATCATCTGGATTCCCGCTTTCGCGGGAATGACGGGTTTTGTTCTAATGAACTATCCGGGTTTATACAATTGCGCGAGGAAACGAGTATGCGTGGCGGGGTATTTCGTAATGTCAGGGTGTATTTTGTATTGGTTGCTGCCGTTGGCACTGTCGTAGCGCTGATTTCAACAATTTATCTCACCCAGGATAGTTTGCAGTGGACTGCATTTCTGACTGGAATTCTTATGGCATCCGTGCTTGCCGAAGCGGCGCGAGCCTCGCGCTCGGAATGGGCATTGCTGCGCCGCACCGCACAATTATCGTTAGTGAAAGAAAAGCTCGACCTCGAAACGAGCTTGCGCAAGAGCGCAGAGGAAAAGATCGCGGATGCCAGGGCGCGTTTGCAGTTAATCGACGACACCCTGCTGACGATGGTCGTGCTGATCGACACGGATGGCCTTTGCCAGTACCACAATCGCGCCTTTCGTGAGTGGCTGCATTTGAGGGCGGAGCTCATCGACGGTCGTCATATACGGGAATTATTCGGGTCCAAGGCCTATGCGGGAATCGCTACCGCAGTCCGGCAATCTTTGGACGGACAGCCGGTGCATTACGAGCACTTGCAGGAAATGTCCGGCGGCGCCGTCTATCGGCTCAGGGTGGAACATGTTCCCCAATTTGATGCGTCTGGGAAAGTGAGCGGATTTTATTTTCTGGCCGAGGATATTACCAGGCGGGATGATCTGTCGCTGACTGAAAAGCCCGGGAATGCAATGAAATCAACAGGTTATATTGAGGCTGGTCCCGGAATGGATGAACACGCCGATCAGGAAATGTTTCTTGATGCTTTTTCCGAACAAGTCGGCGGACGGAAGGACGCGGGAAAACAGTTTATTGCGGCAATTCAGCAAGGCGAATTCTGCCTGTATTGCCAGCTTATATCTCCTCTGCCAATCAACTCCGGCAAGCCTGCGCATTACGAGATATTGATCCGCTTGATGGAGGAAGAGGGCAGTACGATCCCGCCCGGCGCATTTTTCCCTCTGGCTGAGAGAAACGGATTGATGCCGTATCTGGATCGCTGGGTCGTCCGGCACGTCCTGGAATGGGCCTCGAATCAACAGAATTTCAGCTGTGACAACGGTTCCATCTTCTTCATTAACGTGGCATCCGCCACGATAGGCGACCCTGAGTTTCCCAATTTCCTGCAAAACACGCTGGACGAACTGGGGATGTCGGGTGCAATTTTGTGCTTTGAAGTATCCGATTCAGATTTGACTGCACTCAACAACAGCGTTTCGGAGTTTATCCGTCAGGTAAGACGGCACGGTTGTCGCGTCGCCCTGAGCGGTTTTGGTCGAAATGCAGTTTCATTCGATCAGATACGCGGTTTTCAGGTGGAGTTTCTGAAAATTGATGGCGGCACCATACTCAACATGCTCAGTAATCCGGTGGACCTTGCCAAAGTGATTTCCATAGATCGGGTCGCAAAAAAAATCGGCGTCAAAACTATTGCAGAGCTGGTCGAAAGCGATGAAATTGTCAGCCAGCTAAGCAAGATCGGTATTGATTTTGCCCAGGGCTTCGGCATTTCCCTGCCGCGCCGCCTGATTGAGTGATCGAATCGTCGGGGTTCAATGGCGTTCTCGTTGGGGTGACATGTTACAAAAACGGCGCTATCTGAAGTTGAAAAGGGTTGTCGCGTACACGGCCTTTCCCCTTGATATATTGGTGGGCGGTACTGGGTTCGAACCAGTGACCCCTGCCGTGTGAAGGCAGTGCTCTACCACTGAGCTAACCGCCCGTTTTGAAGTCGCGAATTTAAGCATACTGCGCCGACGCCAGTCAATTTATTTATGCAGCCTGCGGGCAAAGCTCGTAAAATGCCGCCCTTTGGCATTCCAGTTCAAGTTATGACTATACGTACCCGTTTTGCCCCCAGTCCGACCGGCTATCTGCATATCGGCGGCGCACGCACCGCCTTGTTTTCATGGGCTTACGCCCGCAAGCTGGGCGGCACATTCATCCTGCGTATCGAAGATACTGATCTTGAGCGCTCCTCGCAGGCCTCGGTGCAGGCGATTCTGGATGGCATGTCGTGGTTGAATCTGGGTTACGACGAAGGCCCGTTCTACCAGATGCAGCGCATGGACCGCTACAGGGAAGTGCTGGCGCAACTAATCGCAGAGGGCAAGGCGTATTACTGTTACACCACGCCGGATGAGCTGGAAGCCATGAGGGAGGCGATGCGTGTTCGCGGCGAGAAGCCGCGTTACGATGGCAGCTGGCGGCCGGAATCCGGCAAGGTGTTGCCCGCGCCGCCTGAAGGCGTTAAACCGGTGGTGCGTTTCAAGAATCCGTTGTCGGGCGTTGCGGCCTGGGACGATATGGTCAAGGGGCGGATTGTTTTCGAAAACAGCGAGCTGGATGATCTGATCATCGCGCGTCCCGACGGCACGCCGACCTATAATTTCTGCGTGGTGGTGGACGATCTGGATATGGGGATCACGCAGGTGATACGCGGCGACGATCACGTCAACAACACGCCGCGCCAGATCAATATTCTCAAAGCCTTGGGCGCAACCTTGCCGCAATATGCGCATGTGCCGATGATTTTGGGCAGCGACGGCGAGCGCTTGTCCAAGCGTCACGGTGCGGTAAGCGTGATGCAATATGCCGAAGACGGCTTTCTGCCCGAGGCGCTGATCAATTACCTGACGCGTCTGGGCTGGTCGCATGGCGACGAAGAAGTGTTTTCGGTCGAGCAATTTGTAGCATGGTTCGATCTGGAACACATCAGCAAATCGGCGGCGCAATTCAATCCGGAAAAACTGCGCTGGCTGAATCAGCATTACATCAAGCTGGCCGACAATACGCGACTGGCCAGCCTGGCGGCGGGGCATCTGGAAACGCGTGGCGTGGCGGTCAGTGATACGCCGCTGCTGGAAGCGGTGATTGCCTTGTACAAAGGCCGCGTGGCGACCTTGCTCGAACTGGCGGATGAAGCCGAGGTGTTTTACACAGAAATTCATCCGGCTCAGGAATTGCTGGACGAGCATCTTGTGCAGGAAGTAATGCCTGCGTTGCGCGAACTTGCCATGCGCTTTGCCGATGTCGAATGGGCATCGCCTGCGCTGGCGGCACTGATCAAGGAATTGCTGGCGAAACATAATCTGAAAATGCCCAAACTGGCGATGCCGTTGCGCGTGATGCTGGTAGGCCAAACGCATACCCCCTCGGTGGATGCGGTGCTGGCCTTGTTCCCGCGCGAGACCGTTTTGGCACGTATGCAGAAATATCTGTAATTTTTTGAATTTGGGCTTTACAAGCTGGAATCACCTCCCTATAATGCGCGCTCTTTCGAGGTAAGGGGGGTATAGCTCAGCTGGGAGAGCGCTTGCATGGCATGCAAGAGGTCAGCGGTTCGATCCCGCTTACCTCCACCAAAAGAGCTTTAAAAATCAAAGTCCCTATCGTCTAGAGGCCTAGGACATCGCCCTTTCACGGCGGTAACACGAGTTCGAATCTCGTTGGGGACGCCAGACAATAAAAGCCCGTACTTGCGAGTACGGGCT
>CAYLOK010000037.1:0-25157 GCA_964385275.1 uncultured Gallionella sp.
CGCGCCACGCGTTGGTGATGACGTTGTGCATCAGGCCGTGTACCGACAGCGGATATTCCCAGGAAAAGGCCTTGTCGATACGCACCGGGCTGCCGTCAGGATTGACGAACAGGTCATCCGGGTCGGACGGCCAGCCCAGCGGCATGCCATCCAGCGGCGTGTTCGGCTTGACCGCCAGCGGTGTGTTCGGAGTACGCGCGCAAGGCGGAATGGGGCGCGGGAACGGCGTTTTGTGGCGGAAACCGCCCGGCCTGTCAATGGTGCCCAGCAAGGTCATCAGGATGGACAAGGCGCGTATGGTCTGAAAGCCATTGGAATGTGCGGCCAGTCCGCGCATCGCATGGAACGAGACCGGGTTGCCGGTAACGGTGTCGTGCTCCTTACCCCAGGAATCGGTCCAGGCAATGGGCAGTTCAATCTTCTGGTCGCGCGCGGTGATGCCCATCTCGTGCGCCAGACGGCGTATCGTTTCTGCGGAAATACCGGTGATTTGTTCAGCCCATTCCGGGGTGTAGTCATTCACCCTGTCCTGCAACAACTGGAACGCGGGCTTGACCTGCGTGCCATCCGGCAATTTGAATTCGCCAAACAGGAAGGGATCGGCATTTTCGCTATGTGTCACCACCGCCTTATCGGTGTTGCGATCCCACCACAGCTTGTTTTGCGGATCGTAGCAACCCTCTTCTTCCGGCACCTCGCTGCGCACAAACATGCCGAATTCGTCATGCTCGGCGTCGAGATTCACCAACTGCCCGGAGTTGGTGTAGCGCACCAGAAATTCGCGGTCATACAGACCGAGCGCGATGATTTCGTGAATGATCGCCAGCAATAACGCACCGTCCGTACCGGGACGAATCGGCACCCACTCATCGGCAATCGCCGAATATCCGGTACGCACCGGATTGATGGAAATGAAGCGTCCGCCTTCGCGTTTGAATTTCGACAGCGCGACTTTCAGCGGATTGGAGTGATGGTCTTCCGCCGTGCCTATCATGATGAACAGTTTGGAGCGTTCCAGATCGGGGCCGCCGAATTCCCAGAACGAGCCGCCGATGGTGTAGATCATGCCCGCCGCCATATTGACCGAGCAGAAGCCGCCGTGCGCGGCGTAGTTGGGCGTACCAAACTGGCGCGCGAACATGCCGGTCAGCGCCTGCATCTGGTCGCGTCCGGTAAACAGCGCGAATTTCTTCGGATCGGTGGCGCGTATCCTGCCCAGCCGCTCGGTAAGGATGGAGAAGGTTTCTTCCCAGCTGATTTCCTCGAATTCCCCCGCGCCGCGCTCGGAGCCGGGTTTGCGCCGCAACGGCTTGGTCAGCCGTGCAGGCGAATATTGTTTCATGATGCCGGATGAACCCTTGGCGCAAATCACGCCGTTGTTCAGCGGATGGTTGGGGTTGCCGTCGATGTAACGCACCTCACCATTGCGCAGATGCACGCGGATACCGCAGCGGCAGGCGCACATGTAACAGGTGGTGTTTTTAACTTCGGTCTTCGCGCCCTCGACTGGCTGGGCGAACGGGTCGTGCAAAGGTGAAATCGTACTGGATGAGTCTCCGGGATGATGAGTTTTCATGCAAGGTTCCGCTGGTAAACGTTCCACTGATAATTGAACGTCTGATTATAACTATCTTTAAAATCAGTCGGCATCTATAATTTAACAACTACGCAACATTTTGATTATCAACAAGTTATTTACTTATCGCAACAAGATGCATATCAATCAAATGAATGCTAGCAGGCAAAATCCGACAGACTTCCAGACAAGAAAAGAGCCTTTTTAAAGGCCCGTGAGTATGCGCAAGATAGGGCGACTTTAGCCATAGCCGTGATGAGCTATCAAGGTGTAACCCATAAGGGGTATCGTGATTTGACGGCAATAGCCGTAGCATCGCCCTGTGGTCGAATCGCGCACGAAACATTCCGGCAGTCAAACAATCATTGATGAACAGGGGTAATAGATGGCACTGGTTAAACCGCACGGAGGAGGCGACCTGAATCCCCTGCTACTGGAAGGGAAAGCCCTCGCAGACGAACTGGAGCGTGCGCGCTCCCTGCCGCAAATAACGGTGAGTTCGCGCGAAAAAGGCGACCTGGTGATGCTGGGCATAGGCGGATTCACCCCGCTCGATGGCTTCATGACCTTCACCGACTGGCAAGGTGTATGTGCCGGCATGAAGATCTCCAACGGGCTGTTCTGGCCCATCCCCATCACACTTTCCATAGACAGCGTCCTCGCCTCCTCGATCAGTACCGGGAGCGACATCGCCTTGCTCGACCCGGACGATGGCAGCATTCTGGCCACCATGCGCATCACCGAAAAATACACCATAGACAAGGCGCACGAATGCGCGACGGTCTTTGCCACCACCGACCCTGAACATCCCGGCGTAAAAATGGTGATGGAACAGGGCGACATCAACCTGGCAGGTCCCGTCAAAGTGCTCTCACAAGGTGGCTTCGACGCGAAATACGGCTCACTTTTCAAGTCTCCGCGCGAGACGCGCGACTTGTTCGAGGCGATGGGCTGGAGCAAAATCGCAGCATTCCAGACGCGCAACCCGATGCACCGCTCACACGAATATCTGGCCAAAATCGCCATTGAAATTTGCGACGGCGTGCTGATCCATTCCCTGCTCGGCAATCTCAAACCCGGCGACATTCCCGCCGATGTGCGCACCGAAGCCATTGCCACCCTCACCGAAAATTACTTTGTCAGCCAGACCGTAGTGCAGGCCGGCTACCCGCTGGACATGCGTTATGCGGGGCCGCGCGAAGCGCTGCTGCATGCGCTGTTCCGCCAGAACTACGGCTGTTCGCATCTGATCGTCGGGCGCGACCATGCCGGGGTCGGCAACTATTACGGCCCGTTCGACGCACATCATATCTTCGACAAGATTCCCAAGGGCTCGCTGGAGACACAGCCGCTCAAGATCGACTGGACGTTCTGGTGTTACAAGTGCGGCGGCATGGCCTCGGCGCGCACCTGTCCGCACGAAGGAGCCGACCGCCTGCTGCTGTCCGGCACCAAACTGCGCAAGATGCTTTCGGAGAATGCCGAAGTTCCGGCAGAATTCAGCCGCCCGGAAGTGCTGGAAGTGTTGCGCGCCTACTACGCCGGGCTGGCTGACGACGAAAAGGTAGAAGTAAAGCTCAGCGGTCACTCGGCACGCTGATTGTTTTGGGTTTTCCACGTATTTTGTGGAATTTTGTTTCGTGTTTTTTCACAAGGAGTATCGAGAATGCCAACCTACGTACGTACCGAAAAATGTGACGGCTGCAAGGGGCAGGATAAAACTGCCTGTATGTATATCTGTCCGCACGACCTGATGAAACTGGACAAGGACGGTTCCGAAACGGGACACGCAATGAAAGCGTTCAACCAGGAGCCGGAGCAATGCTGGGAATGCTATTCCTGCGTAAAGATCTGCCCGCAAGGCGCGATCGAAGTTCGCCACTACGCAGACATCGTGCCATTGGGCGGTTCCGTGCAGCCGATGCGCGGTTCTGACTCCATTATGTGGACCATCAAGTTCCGCAATGGCACGCTCAAACGCTTCAAATTTCCGATCCGCACCACCGCAGAAGGTTCGATTGACAACTACGGCGGTAAGCCGATGCCGAAGATGTCCGAACTCAGCTCGCCCGGCGTCTTCACCAAGGAAGTCATGGGTGGCTATCGCGCCGGCAGGCCTGAAGAACTCATACGCCGCAAATAGACGATCAATCAACTAAATTATTTGGAGTGATACAAAATGTCTGAAGGAACTTTCGGTAATCCAAAAATCGTCGAAGAAGAACTCGATATCCTGTTGATCGGCGGCGGCATGGCCTGTTGCGGCGCCGCTTACGAAATGATGCGCTGGGCCGAAGCTGTCGAGGCCGAGACCGGCACCCAGCTTAAAATCAAACTGGTGGACAAGGCGGCGATGGATCGCTCCGGCGCAGTCGCGCAGGGGCTGTCCGCGATCAATACCTACATCGGCCCCGAGCAGGATCCTGCCGACTACACGCGCATGATCTCCAACGACCTGATGGGCATCACCCGCGACGATCTGGCTTACGACCTGGGCCGCAACGTGGATGACTCGGTACATCTGTTCGAAGAATGGGGTCTGCCCATCTGGAAAACCGATGCCGATGGCGTGCGCCACGACGGCGCCGATTCCATCAAGGAAGACCTGCCCTTGTTGAAAGACGGCGGCAAACCGGTACGTTCCGGCAAATGGCAGATCATGATCAACGGCGAATCCTACAAGTGGATCGTCGCCGAGGCAGCGAAAAAAGCACTGGGACTCTCCCGCATCGAAGAGCGTATTTTCATCGTCAAGCTGATCAACGACAAGAACGACCCGAACCGCATCGCCGGTGCGGTGGGCTTCTCGGTACGCGACAACACCATTCACATCTACAAAGCCAAATCCATCCTGCTCGCCGCAGGCGGTTGCGTGAACCTGTTCCGCCCCCGTTCGGTCGGTGAAGGTCAGGGACGCGCCTGGTATCCGGTTTGGAACGCCGGTTCAACCTACGCGATGGCTGCCGAGGCCGGCGCGGAAATGACCATGATGGAAAACCGTTTCGTGCCCGCCCGTTTCAAAGACGGCTACGGCCCGGTCGGCGCATGGTTCCTGTTGTTCAAGGCCAAGGCTACCAATGCCTACGGCGAAGACTACATGGTCAAGAACAAGGAAATGCTCAACGACTACCCGCCGTATGGCCAGGCTGCCGTGCCCGCTTCCTGTTTGCGCAACCACCTGATGCTCAAGGAAATGAAGGATGGACACGGCCCGATCTATATGGATACCGTCTCGGCCCTCGCCAGACTGCGCGAGACCCTGACACCCAAGGAAGTGAAACACCTTGAAGCCGAAGCGTGGGAAGACTTCCTCGACATGTGCATCGGCCAGTGCGGTATCTGGGTCGGCGAAAACATCGAACCGGAAAAGAAAAACTCCGAACTGATGCCGACCGAGCCCTATCTGCTGGGTTCACACTCCGGCTGCTGCGGTATCTGGGTCTCCGGCCCAACCGATGTCGGTGCGCCGACGGACGAGGAGCACGAAGACAAGGGCAAGATTCCTACGCATCTGCCCAAGGGATGGAACTGGGGCTACCGCTCCATGACCACGGTCAAGGGCTTGTTTACCGCCGGTGACGGCGTAGGCGCATCCGGTCACAAGTTCTCTTCGGGTTCGCATACCGAAGGACGTCTGGCTTCGAAGGCTATGATTCAATACGCACTCGACAACAAGGACTGGAAAGTCGAACTCGACACCGATGCAGCCGTGCTCGCCGAACAGATCTACAAACCGGTGCGCAACTTCCTCGAACACAAGGACTACACCACCGCCATCGACGTCAACCCGCACTACATCACGCCCAAGATGCTGCAAATGCGTTTGCAGAAAATCATGGACGAATATGTTGCCGGTGTTGCGACTTACTACAACACCAACGACAAGATGCTGGCCGTAGCCGAAGAAAAGCTGGAGATGCTCAAGGAAGATGCCGAAAAAATGCGTGCGAAAGACCTGCACGAATTGTTGCGCGCCTGGGAAAACTACCACCGCATTCTGACCGCAGAAGCACACATGAAGCACATCCAGTTCCGTGAAGAATCCCGTTACCCGGGCTTCTACTACCGCACCGACAAGAACTTCGTCGATGAGGAAAACTGGCACTGCTTCGTCAACTCGGTGTACGACAAGCAATCCAAAAAGTGGAACTGTTTCAAGCGCAAACATGTCGATCTGGTCGATAAATCCAAGCTGTTCAAACCCGCAACGCCCCACTAACGGCGGGTGAAATTGTAGTAACATTACCGGGCACCGCAAGGTGCCCGTTTTATTGCAAACCAATCCATTACGAGAAAAACATGACAGACACCTACATGGCAGCCGACCTGCCTTTTTCCGGCAGCCCGGTGGTTCCCGAAATGTGCGACGGCAGCAAAACCATCCAGTTCCAGTGCCGCAAGGGCATCGCCTGCTGGAATGCCTGTTGCAGCAACATCGACATCTCGCTGACACCCTACGATATCCTGCGCCTGAAACGTCGTTTGAGCATCAGCTCCAGCGACTTTTTGCTGCAATACACCGTCCCCTTCGAAATGGAACAAAACGGCATTGCCGGGGTGAAACTGCGCCCGGTGGAAAATGGCACGGCCTGCCAGTTCATGACGCCTGAAGGTTGCGGCGCTTATGAAGACCGTCCGACGGCCTGCCGCTATTACCCCGTCGCCCTGCTCTCCATGCGCCGACAGGATGAATACACCGACACCAATTCCTATGCACTGGTGAAGGAAGACCACTGCCAAGGCCATTTGGAACGGCGCAACATCACCATCAACGAATACCGCAAGGAACAAGGCGTAGAGGAATACGACGAACTGGCGCGCGGCTGGCGTCAACTCATCCTGCAAAAAAAATCTTCCGGTCCGAGCGTGGGCAAGCCTTCCAAACAAAGTCTGCAACTCTATTTCATGGCCTGCTACGACCTTGACCGCTTCCGCAGCTTCGTAACCAGCGCGGGCTTCACCGAGCTCTATGAATTGACTGACGAGGAAAACAATGCCCTGCTCGCCGACGAAACCACCCTGATGCTGTTCGGCTTCCGCTTTCTCAAACAGGTGCTATTCGGTGAAAACACCCTTCCCTTGCGCAAGGAAGCGGCAGACAAACGGCTGGAACGCGTTCAGCAAAAAACGCAGCAACTGGAACAGGAAGCCAGAGAAAAGCGCGCGGCGGAAGCAGATGAGATGTATGGCAATACCGGGGAATAATAGTTAACTATTGCACGAAAGCCCTTCGTCACCCGATCTGTCAGCACTCCAAAATCAAGTCAACCCCCCGGCAAAGCCGGGGGGTTGACTTGATTTAATTAAACAACACTGACCGGCAAACATAGATTAGACTTCGCGACCATCTATGAAAAACATCTCTACACCCATCTTGCGGTTGCTGCTTGTCGTGCTGATCAGTACGTTCATGTCGCCTGGTTTCGCCTGGCATATGATTGACAGCCACAGAGAAATGCCACAGAAACCCGTAACGGCAGATACCGGCAATCACGAAAGCGATGTGTACCACCACCATGATGATGGCGACGAAGATGACGACGCCCACGGCAATATTGGCCATTTATTGAGCCATTTGCCCGTTGTGATGCATGGCATGGCCTCGTTGCCGGCGCCTCAAGCCGACTCGGCGGCATACCCGACTTCCCTCCACACTTTCCCCCACGCAGCTGTCGAACCGCCCTTTAAACCCCCCAGAAATTCCCTTTTCGCCTGACCATGTTTTTGTTCCGCAGGAATTAAAGCCTGCGGTCTGTTGTGCCTGGCTGAAAAGGAATCATCATGTTGAGAGCGTTTTCTCAAACTCGGGCGCGTGCACCGCGCACCCCGTTTTATCGGGCAATGTCACGCGCCCTGCTCCCGGTACTGCTCATATTTACCGCCCTCCCCGGGACTGTCCGGGCCGAACCCTATGCATTGACTGAACGCGAAGCGGTTCATCGTGCGCTGTCACGTCCTGCCTGGATGGAAGCCGAAACCGGCCGAGTGGCACTGGCAGAAAGTGTCGTGACTGAAGCAGGTCTGATGCCTAATCCAGTGCTTGATTTCAACCGTGATCGTCTCGCTATGCCCGGCGGTGATATCACCGAACGCTCTGTGCAAATCTCACAGACCTTCGATTTCTCGGGTCGCCGTTCGCTGCGGCGCGAAGCGGCAATACAACGACTGAATGCCGAAAAATTCGATGGGCGAATCAGGCGATTGAACGCCATCGCCGAAGTTCGCCGAACCTTTGCCGAAACTCTGCATTACATGCAAATTCAGGATGCACTTGGTCTACGCTTGACACGCATCGAGCAAGTCTCCGGGGTAACGATAAAACTCGCCAAAGCGGGTGAAGTGTCTGGATATGACCGCCGCCGTATTGAACGCGAGGTGCAGATTGCGAAAGCGCGACTCGCTGTGGCGCAAGCGGATGCGGAACGCAGTCGCGAGACACTCGCTGCACTAACGGGTAACCGGCCGGATGAAACCCTGCACCTGCAGGGCGACTTGCTCCCCGATGCCGCCCCCGCACTCGATCCGTTGCAAACAGGCTTGCGCCAACGTCCCGATCTGGCGAGTCTGCTCGCCCGTGCAGAAGCCTTCGAGCGGGAACAGCAGGCAGCGCAACGGGGATGGGTTCCCGATCTGACGGTGGGGCTCGGGCAAAAAATGCTTGATGAAACAACACGCAGGGGCAGCGGTGCCCTTGTCGGCGTGTCGTTTTCCATCCCCCTGCTCGACCATGGCCAGGCTGCACAACAGCGCAGTCATGCACAGACACAGACGGTACGTGCAGAGCATGCCTTGACTCTGACAAAAGCGGATGCCGATTTGCGCGGCGCGTGGCGACAGGCGGAAGAATTACGCAAGGCCGCGCTGGCTTACCGCCGCGACGCGTCGGATGGCTCGCACAATCTTTCCAAAATCGCGGAAGCTGCCTATCGTGCCGGAGAAGCCGGGTTGCTTGAATTGCTCGATGCCTACCGTACCGAATTGGATTTTATCACCGGCGAACTTGACCTGGCATTACGTGCCCGTCTTGCGCGCATCGAACTTGAAACTTTATCTGGAGTGTCCTCGTATGAATAATCTCAATCTGTTTTTAGGGCTGCTAACCGCATTTGCGCTGACTGCCTGCTCCCCCGGTAATGAACATGCGCGTGCCGAACAGGATGCCAGCAGCATCGCCATCACCCATTACAGCGATAGCACCGAACTATTTGTCGAGTTTAAAAAACTGGTAAAAGGTGAACAAGCGTCATTCGCCGCCCATACGACACGGCTGGATCCGGCAGGCTTCCAAGCGGTAACGGAAGGAAAAATGACGGTTGTGTTATCCGGTGGCGGTCAGCCGGAAGAGCGGGCGGAAGGCGGCGTGAGCGCTTCGCCCGGCATCTTCCGTATCGCCATCACCCCGAAATTCACCGGGAAACGCCATCTGTCTTTTCAGTTACTCAGCGCCAAGGCTACCGTCACGCATGATCTGGGCGAAGTGGAGGTTTATTCAGACCGCAAGACGGCAGATGCCGTTACTCAGGCAGAGACTGGCGCGACGGGCATCGCCTTCAGCAAGGAACAACAGTGGAAGATTTCCTTTGTGAGCATGCCGGTGACTGAGCGTGTCTTGCATGAATCTCTGACGGCATCCGCCACGCTGCGTCCGCGTGCCGGTGGCGAGGCCATCATTGCCGCGCCCGCTGTCGGTTTGCTGCGCGCGGCATCAACGGGCTTTCCGCAGATCGGCATGACCGTCAAAGCCGGCCAGGTATTGGGCTATTTCGTGCCCAGACTGGGTGGAGAAACGGACGCAGCCACCTTGCAACTCGCCGTCGAACGCGCACGCATCGAGGCTGAGGAAGCACGACAGGCGCTCATGCGTCTGGAAGAATTATTCAAGGCAGAGGCGATCCCCGAGAAGCGCGTGCGAGAAGCGCGCAGCCGGGAGCGTTTGGCGACGGCAGAACTGGTTGCGGCGCAACACCGATCGAACACCTATTCGGGCGGCAGCGGCGGCATTCCGCTCAAGTCACCGATCAACGGCACGGTAGTGGCAGTCGGTGCCGGAGCCGGTGCGGCAGTGGCTGATGGACAGACGCTGATCCACATCGCCGAGCTCGGCAAGCTGTGGCTGGAAGTGCGCATACCGGAAAGCGAGCTGGGCAGAATCACGCAACCGTCCGGCGCATTTTTCCGTCTCGACGGAGAAGACAGCGCGCGGGTGCTGGAGGTGGGTCGCAACGCCCGTCTCGTTGCCTTTGGCGGTCTGGTGGACAAGGACAGTCGCACCGTACCTGCCATCTTTGAATTTGACAATCCTGAAGGTCGTTTACGCGCCGGAATGAACCTGCGGGTCGGCATCCATACCGGCCGCACCGAAAAGACATTGGCCGTCCCCGCATCGGCGATCGTTGATGAAAACGGCATGGCGGTGGTGTTCGTGCAAAAGGAAGGCGAATCATTCGAGCGGCGCGTGGTTGAACACGGCACACGGGACGGTGAATGGGTAGGCCTGCGTTCGGGCGTTTCAAAAGGCGAACGCATCGTGTCCATCGGGGCTTATCAAGTGCGTCTTGCCGCGACGGCGCCGGCTGCGCTCGGCCACGGCCACGCACATTAAGGGAAGATAAAAATGATTGCTGCCATTATTCGTCATTCTCTGGCCAACCGCTTGTTTGTACTCGTCGCAGCCGGGCTTCTGCTCGTCTGGGGCGGCTGGCAAACAACGCGCATGCCGGTAGATATTTTCCCCGACCTGACTGCACCCACTGTCACCATCCTGACCGAGGCACACGGCATGTCGCCGACTGAAGTCGAAAACCTGGTCACCTTCCCCATCGAAACGGCCATCAATGGTTCGCCCGGCGTGCGCCGTGTGCGTTCCAATTCCAGCGTGGGGCTGGCAGTGGTGATCGTAGAGTTTGAGTGGGGCACGGACATGCTGAAGGCGCGCCAGATCGTCGCGGAGAAATTACAGCTTGCCCGCGCCAGTTTGCCGCCGGAACTGCCACCGCCGCAGATGGTGCCTGCCGCATCAGTCATGGGGGAGATCATGTTTATCGCCCTGACCTCCGAGTTACACAGTGGCACTGAACTGAAGGGCACCGCCGACTGGGTATTGCGTCGCCGCCTGCTGGCTGTTCCGGGCGTAGCCGAAGTCATCACGATAGGCGGCGATGAAAAACAGTATCAAGTGACGCTCGTTCCCGAACGGCTGGCCAGTTACAAGGTGACGGTGGACGAGGTACTGCGCAGCCTGCGCGAAACGAATCAAAACGCCCCGGCCGGTTTTTACCGGGAAGGCGGACAGGAATACCTGATTCAGGGCGTGGGCCGTGTGCAGACATTGGCGGACATCGGCGAAACCGTCGTAGCAATGCGTTCCGGTCAGCCGGTGCTGGTACGCCATCTGGGGAACGTCGCTATTGGAACAGGTTTGCAGCGTGGCGCTGCATCACATAACGGCAAGGCGGCCGTTATCTTTTCCATCCAGAAACAGCCCGATACCAACACGCTGGAATTGACGAAGAAGCTGGATGAGACCTTCGCTACTTTACAGAACAGTCTGCCGCAGGGCATGAAGATTGAAACCCATATCTTCCGTCAGGCGGATTTCATCGAGCGTGCCATTGCCAATTTGCTGGAGACGTTGCGCGACGGAGCCATTCTGGTCATCGCCATTGTGTTCGCTTTCCTGATCTCGACTCGCGCCACGGCCATCACCCTGATCGCGCTGCCACTCTCGCTGGTGACAGCGCTCATCATCATGCAGGCAATGGGAGCAACGCTCAACACCATGACACTGGGCGGACTGGCTATCGCACTGGGCGCGCTGGTGGACGATGCCATCATCGTGGTCGAAAACATCGTGCGCCGATTGAAGGAGAACACAATATTGCCCGCGCGCGAACAGCGTTCAAGCAGCGAGGTGGTGTTCGCGGCGACGCGGGAAATACAGGGGTCCATCGTTTTCGCCACCCTCATCATCATGCTGGTATTTGTGCCCATCTTTTTCCTTTCCGGCGTGGAAGGCCGCATGCTGGCACCGCTGGGCTACGCTTATGTGGTGGCGCTGGCGGCTTCGCTGCTGGTGGCGGTCACGGTAACGCCCGTGCTGGCCGTGCTGTTTCTGCCGCAATCCAAAGGGGTGCTGGCGCATCAGGAACCAGGGTGGCTGACTGCGATGCAAAAAAATTATGCCGCTGTATTGAACCGACTGGTATTGCACTGGAAGACGATTGCGCTATTTGCGACAGTGGGGTTTGTTATCGCCCTCATCGCGCTGAATTTTGCCGGGCGTGCATTTTTGCCTGATTTTAACGAGGGCAGTTTGACGGTAAGCATTACCACCTTGCCGGGCACTTCGCTGGAAGAGTCCAGCCAGCTTGGACAACGCGTGGAAGCGGTCATGCTCAGCCATCCTGAAGTCGTTGCAACCGCGCGCCGCACCGGTCGTTCACCCGGCGACCCGCATGCAATGGAAATTCACGCTTCGGAAATCGAGGCCAGCCTGGAGATAAAAGAACGCAGCAAGGAAGCGTTTCTTGCCGCATTGCGCGCCGATCTGGCTACGATTTCCGGCTTGAACGTGGTAATCGGGCAACCGATCTCGCACCGTATCGACCACATGCTTTCCGGCACACGCGCCAATATCGCCATCAAAATATTCGGCCCGGATCTCTACGAATTGCGGCGCATCGGCGAACAGGTCAAGACTCAGGCCAAAGAGGTGGCGGGCGCGGTGGATGTGGCGCTGGAACAGCAAGCGGACATTCCCTTCGTGTTGGTTAAATTCCGCCGTGATGCCATTGCACAGCATGGACTGTCCATCCGCGAAGTATCCGATGCGGTCGAAACCGCCTTCGCCGGAATGGAAGTGTCGCGGGTCATGGAAGGTCAGGCGAGCTTTCATCTGGTGGTACGTTTTGACCCTGCCGTGCGCGAATCGGTCGAGGCGATTTCCAGCACGCTGATTACCACTGCAAGCGGTGCGCATCTGCCGCTCTCGGCACTGGCTGAGGTAAGGAAAGACCGTGGCCCCAATCTGGTGAGCCGTGAAGCTGTGCAGCGCAAGATCGTGGTAATGGCCAACGTCGCCGGACGCGATCTGTCCAGCGTGGTAGAAGACATCCGCACCCGGGTCGCGGAAAACGTAAAACTGCCCACAGGCTACCGCATCGAGTACGGCGGACAATTCGAAAGCGCCGCCGAAGCAACCAGGGTGCTGGGCACCTTGAGTGCATTGGTGCTGGTGGGCATATTCCTGCTGCTCTATCTGGCATTCCGTTCGGCACGCGATGCAACAGTAGTAATGCTTAACCTGCCATTGGCTTTGATCGGCGGGGTGCTGGGCATGTTTGTATCGGGAGGGGTGCTGTCGGTGGCCACCCTGATCGGTTTCATTACGCTGTTCGGTATCGCCACGCGCAACGGAGTGATGATGATCGCCCACATCCGGCACTTGAGTGCAACAGAGATGACTTTAAAACCAGTCGAGTTGGTGGTACGCGGTGCGACCGAAAGGCTCGTTCCAATACTGATGACCGCACTGGCTGCGGGTCTTGCCCTAGTGCCGCTGGCGCTCTCCGGCGGTGAACCGGGTGCAGAAATTCAGGCGCCGATGGCCATGGTCATTCTTTGCGGGCTGATCTCTGCGACGATATTCAACATGATCGTGGTGCCTGCAATTTATTTACGTTTTGGCTCTGTCACGCGCGCGCAACTGCCCATTCAGCAACACCGTCACGCAGATGAATAGCGGCATAGCCTTCCTGTTTGAGCAGCGCGACCGCATCGGCTGCCAACAGGCAATAGGGACCCCGGCAGTAGGCGACGATGGCGCGATCTTTGGGCAGTTCGGCCAGTCGTAGGCGCAGTTCTTCCAGCGGAATGGAGCGGGCAAACGGCAGATGCGCGTTCAGGTATTCCTCCTCTGGTCTTACATCGAGTACCACTATCTCGCCCTTGCGTGCCGCCTTAATCAGACTGTCACGATCATTTGCGACCAGATCGCCCGGCTGCATGGCGATTTTCTGCAATGCCAGTTGCAACTCGATCAGGCGTTCCTCGGCCAGCGTATGAATCTGCACCCACAGGTCGGCTACCGACTTGTCGGCAAGGCGGTAATAGATATTCTTGCCCTGTCGCTCGGTCTCAACCAGATGCGCCATGCGCAATTCGCGCAAATGCGAGCTGGTCAGCTTCACTCCAATGGAAGTTTCACGCGCCAAGGTTTCTACCGTTTTTTCTCCCTGACAGAGCAACTCGATCAACTCCAGCCGTTTGGGGCTGGAGAAAACTTTGCCTATTCGCGCCACTTGTTCGTAGAGCAAATTCTTGATCCCGCGCGCGTCTTTCATATCTTCAATCCATTAAAAATTAGCATGTCCAGTGAGAACTATAAATTATCTTGACATAAATTAACAGGAGGAGTTTAATCATTCCAGTTTTTATTAGATTGTTAATCAATTAAGGGAGGTTGCCATGAATATCCTGTTTATCCTCAACGATGCACCTTACGGCAGCGAACGTACCTATAACGGCCTGCGCCTTGCGGGCGCCCTTGCCAAACAGGAGGGCAATGCGGTGCGTGTGTTCATGATAGGAGATGCCGCTTCAGCGGCGCATCGTGGCCAGAAAGTACCACAGGGTTTCTACAACGTCGAAGTGATGATCGGCAATGTGGTGCGCAACGGTGGAGAGGTCGGTATCTGCGGCACCTGCATGGATGCGCGCGGCATGACCGACAACGACATCGCCGACGGGACGCACCGTGGCACGTTGGCGGAACTGGCCGAATGGACGGTATGGGCGGACAAAGTTCTGGTGTTTTAACTTCGGGGGAGCATGCAATGTTTTTCAAGCAACTGGCAACAAAGGAGTCTTCGCTGTCGTATTTTTTCGGCTGCGGCACCAAGGGTAAATCCATGGCGGTGGACGTGGTCGCGGGCGATGAGGAGTGGTACATCGAGGAAGCGAAGAAGGCCAACGTCACCATCAATTACGTCATCGACACCCATGTTCATGCCGACCACTATTCCGGCGGCAGAAAACTCGCGCAGATGGTCGGCGCGCCTTATTGCCTGCATGAATCTGACCAGGGGCGCGTCAAGTTCGAATTTGAATCTTTGACAGACAGTCAGTCGCTCAACCTAGGCAACGTCAATGTGGAAGTGCTGCATACGCCGGGCCATACGCCGGACAGCATCTGCCTGCTGGTGACTGACATGCGTCGCGGCGAGTTGCCGTGGTTCGTCATCACCGGCGACACCTTATTCGTCGGCTCTATTGGTCGCCCGGACTTACTGGGGCGCGAGCGGGAAATGTCTGCACAACTTTACGACAGCATCCACAGTAAACTGCTGCACCTGTCCAACGAAGTCGAAATCTTCCCCGGCCATCAGGCAGGTAGTGTTTGTGGTGTGGGTCTGTCGGGCAAACCGAGCTCGACCATCGGCTTTGAGAAACGCTGGAATCAGGCGCTGTCGATGGACAAGCAAGCCTTCATCGAAAACCTGCTCAGTGACATCCCGCCGCGTCCCGCCGAGATGGACAGGATGGTCGCCGCCAACCTCGCGGGTTGATGATGACGCACGCCAATCTGTCGCACGGCATTCGCGCCAACCTCGACCAGTTCCTGCATCAACTGCTGCAAGTCATGCTGGTGGGTTTCACCATCGGCATGATGCGCACGGTGGTGCCAGCCCTGTCCGAATCCGAATTCGGCGTGCCGAAGAACTCGTTCATGCTGCTCACCGCCTTCGTGGTGGCCTTCGGCTTGGTCAAGGGCACGCTCAATTTTGTGGCTGGGCGACTGTCCGAGCGCATCGGCCGCAAGAAGGTGTTGCTGCTGGGCTGGACTGCCGCACTGCCCATTCCCTTGCTGGTTTATTTCGCTCCGTCGTGGAGCTGGATCGTCGCAGCCACGGTGTTGCTCGGCATCAACCAGGGGCTGACCTGGTCGATGACACAGACCTCCAAGCTGGACATCACCCGCGCCGACCAGCGCGGCCTGACCATCGGCCTCAACGAATTCTCCGGCTATGTCGGGCTGGCGCTGGCGGGCATCATCACCGCCTATCTGGCGACCATGCTGGGACCGCGCAGCGGCTTGCTGCTGTTCGGCATGACCACCATCCTGCTGGCGATGCTGCTCACCCTGTTATGGGTGAAGGACACGCTGCCGTGGGCAAAGAGCGAAGCGGCAAAACACAAGGCCGGTATCAGTAATGGACCGCTGCCGCGCTATCCGACCAACATCGGCGCGCAGCCGACGACGTGGGAAGTATTCACGCTTATATCGTGGCGCGACAAACGCCTCGCCGCCATCAGCCAGGCAGGGCTGGTGGAGAAATTCGTCGATGCGCTGGTGTGGGTGTTCTATCCGGTGTTCCTCTATCAGCGCGGCTTGAGCCTGCCTGACATCGGCTGGATCGTCGGCATCTATGGCTTCGTCTGGGGCGGATCGCAATTCTTCACCGGCAAACTCTCCGACCACATCGGCCGCCACATTCCCAATGTCCTTGGCATGTGGATCTGCGGCGCTGGCGTGGCGCTGATGCTGCTCGGCGAAGGCATGGTCTGGTGGTCGCTGTCCGCCGCCGTCTCCGGTTTCGGCATGGCTCTGTTGTATCCGAATCTTTCGGCAGCGGTGGCCGACATCTCACACCCCAACTGGCGCGGTTCGGCCATCGGCATCTACCGTTTCTGGCGTGATCTGGGTTATGGTATCGGTGCGCTTGGATTGGGTATCACGGCGCATTTCAGTGGCACAGTCGAGGCTGCATTCTGGTTTGTGGCGATCTCGATGTTTTTGTCGGGTGGCATACTCTGGCTATTTGGCGAAGAAACGCATCCGCGTATCAATCCGCAATCATCAGGAGCTCAAACATGAAACAGATTTCCATCATCGGTGCCGGTTTCGCCGCACTGTCTGCGGCGCGCAAATTGCGTGAACTCGACGCGAATGCCGAGATCACCCTTATCGCACCCAAAGCAGAGCTGATCTTTCTGCCGAGTCTGATCTGGATACCTTCCGGCAAACGCAAAGCGCAGGACTTGCGCATTCCGCTCGACCGTTTCCTGAACGATCAGCGTATCCGTTTTGTCGCGGGCGAGGCGACCGGATTGGAAAATGACGGGCGTACCGTGTTGACCAACACCGGCAAAGTGGAAAACGACGGGCTGATCATCGCTTGTGGCGGACGCTTTATCAAAAAACTGCCCGGCATCGAACATGCCATCCTGCCTTGCGAAGGCATCGCTGCCGCAGAAAAGATCCGCGAGCGGGTATCCGCACTCGAACAGGGCACCATCGCGCTGGGCTTCGCGGGCAATCCGAACGAGCCGAGCGCCATGCGCGGCGGCCCGATGTTCGAATTCCTGTTCGGGCTGGATACCCAGTTGCGCCGCGAAGGACGACGGGACAAGATCGGCCTCACCTTCTTCAATCCCATGCCCAATCCCGGCAACCGCCTCGGCGAACGTGCGGTACAACGCCTGATGGCCGAGATGGAGAAACGCGGCATCAACAAGCAACTCGGTCACAAACTGGTCGGCTTCGAGGCGGACAAGGTAAAAACCGAAGGCAGCGAATTCGCCGCCGACCTCATCATCTTCATGCCCGGTCTGACCGGTAACGCATGGTTCGACCAGACCAGCCTGCCGCGCTCGCCGGGCGGACTGCTCAAGGCGGACGCCCAGTGCCGTGTCGAGGGAAATGCATGCGTGTATGTCGTCGGCGATTCCGGCAGTTTCCCGGGGCCGGACTGGATGCCAAAACAGGCGCACATGGCCGACCTGCAAGGTGAAACCGCCGCCGAAAATTTACTGGCTGAACTGAATGGCAAGATTCCGGAAAAAACCTTCAAAGTAGAACTGCTCTGCATTGTTGACAGTCTGGATTCAGGCATGTTGATGCGGCGCACGCCGGACAGCGAGATGTCCTTGCCGCCGCTGAGACTGATGCATAGTGCCAAGGCATTTTTCGAATCGTGGTACTTGCGCAAATACCGGTAGTACCGAGCAATGTG
Organism: uncultured Gallionella sp.; assembly: GCA_964385275.1. Classification (GTDB taxonomy): domain Bacteria; phylum Pseudomonadota; class Gammaproteobacteria; order Burkholderiales; family Gallionellaceae; genus Gallionella. The sequence continues at coordinate 17,590 of CAYLOK010000037.1, forward strand.
CGAACTCTTTGGCATGTCCTCCTCACAACCGCTGAACATGATGCTGGAACTCAACGAGTTTCGCCTGCATGGCGGAGAGGTGGCGGACAATCCCGACGGCTGGGGGTTGGCCTCATGGGAAAGAGACGCGTTTCAGCTTTCCAAGGAACCTATTCCAGCACATCAAAGCGCATTGTTCGCGCAACTGAGCGGAACTACCTGTTCCAATTTGATCATTGCGCATGTGCGCAAGGCGAGTTTTCCCACCATCAGGAACATGGGCAACACTCATCCGTTTCAGCGCATGTGCTGCGGCAAGGAATGGGTGTTCGCCCACAACGGCATGGTGCCGGATATAGTCGATATAGAACTGTCCAGTGGCAACCCGGTCTGCTGCCCTACGGGCGGAACGGACTCCGAGTACGCTTTCTGCCACATCCTTAATCATATCGCACAGCATTTCCACAGCCTGCCTGGCGCCGAGCCGACTTCCTGGTTTGAAAATCTGGCGGTCGTGAGCGGGCTGGTTGCCTCACTCGGAAAATTCAATTTTTTGATGTCCGACGGGGAACACCTGATCGCCTACGGCCATGACCGGCTTCATTATCTGGAACGCTCAAGTTCAGACCAACTCAATAATAGTGCTCTGCTTGCGACCGAACCGCTGGATGAGAACCCGGGCTGGGGCCGCTTCCAGGCGGGGGAGTTGCGCCTTTACCGCTCCGGCAAAATGATGGGGCGCCTGATGACGCAAACTGTGCCTCCGTTCGATTCTGAAGAGCACCGAAATTGAGCCCTATCGGGAATCTGAAAGGAACATGATGCGACCGGAACAATATGACGCCAGGTATGCAACACAAAAAGGTGCATGGATCGGAGAACAGGAATATCACCTGACCACATCGCTGCCTGCGATTCGTCAGGATGAGACATTGCTCGATGTCGGTTGCAGCATCTCCATTACGATAACCAGCAGCAAGCACTGGAACCGGCACCTGGAACCGCTATTGTGGCACTGGCTACCGGGATGCGGCGGTTTCATTGCCTTCGCCGCAGACGCACTGCCGGATCATCACCATTAACCAAAGGATATCTTATGTTCAATTTTTCACTCGTCGAATTCTCCATCCGTCGCCCGAAACTGGTTATCTGGGCGACAGTGGCGCTGGTACTGCTGTTTCTCACCCAGTTTCCAAGCATCAAGACCGACACCAACCCAAAAAATATGCTGCCGGAAAATTCCGAAGTGCGTGTCTGGAACGACGAGGTGGACAAGACTTTCTCCCTCTATGAGGACACTATTGTCGTCGGCGTACAAAACGATACGGGCGTGCTCAACCGTGAGACGCTGGCCCGCATCGCCCGAATCACCGACGCAATCGTCGCTCTGGAAGGTGTGGCGAGCCGCGATGTAAACAGCTTTACCACCATCACCAATATCACGGCAGAAGCCGGCACATTGAAAGTCGGGCCGCTCATGCCGGGCGCCCCCCGAACAGATGCGGAAGTGGAAACGCTGCGCTCCGCCCTGTTCGACAATACGCTTCTGATTGATCGTGTAATCTCGAAGGATGGCAAGACCACAGCCATCTATGTACCGTTGGAGAAAGGAGCCAACGGCGCCGTCATCACCGAGCATATCCGCGAGATCGTAGCCGTGGAACAAGGCACGGAACGCTACTACATCGCGGGGGACCCGGTGGCGCGCGATACCTTTGGCGCCGAGATGTTCAAGCTGATGGGGATATTCTCGCCGATTGCGGGCATGATCATGTTTATCGCCATTCAGCTCATGTTCCGCAACCTGACCTTGTCGCTCACCATGATGGGCGTGGCCATGGCGGCGATTATCCTGAGCATGGGTTCGCTGATCGGTGCCGGTTATGCGGTACATATCATGAGTTCGATGGCGCCGGTGTTTCTCATGGCGATTGCCACCGACAGCATTCACATCTTCAACGAGTTTTATTTCCGCTACCGGGAGCGCGGAGATAAGCTGGCGGCAATCCGCGAAACCATGGCGGCGGTGGGTCGTCCGGTACGCTTTACGGCGCTCGCCACGACAGCCGGTTTCGCCGTACTGCTGTTCATGAATATCGTGCCGGTGCAGGTATTCGGCGGATTGATCGCCTTCGGTACAATCGTGTTGCGGCTGTTTTCCTTCAGTCTGATCCCGGCCATCCTCACCTTCGTCAAAGACGAGAAAATCGCCCGCGCCGTCGAAAACGAGAGCACGGAGCTGGATCGTACTTCGCGTTTCCTGCGCAAGTTCAGCGAGATCGGCGCTACACGACCACAGGCCGTCGCGCTAACCGGCTTGGCCTTGGTGGCGATAGCCATCCTTGGCACCACGCAGATTCACGTCAACAACAATCTGGTGGCCTGGTTCAAGCCATCGAGCGAGATTCGCGTGGCCGACTCGGTGATGAATCAGGCATTGGGCGGAACTTCACTCGGTTATCTGGTGGTGGAGTCCGGAGATGCAGAATTCATGAAACAACCCGAGGCCATGCGCTGGCTTGAAGGACTGCAACGCCATCTGGAAACCCTGCCTGTGGTGGGAAAAACCTTCTCCGTTACCGATTACGTAAAACGCATCAACCGTGTGCTGCACGACAACGACCAAAAATTCGATGCAGTACCGGACACACCGGAAATGATCGGTCAATATCTGTTCCTGTTCAGTATGTCGGCCAAACCGGCGGATCTCGATAACGTAATCGACCCTGCGTTCCAGAAAACCAATTTGTGGGTGCAGTTGAAAACCTGGGATGCGGAAGCCATGCGCCAGGTAATTCAGGCAGCGGATAGCTATCAGAAAGCTCATCCGCTGGAAGTAAAAGTAAAACCGGCAGGCATTGCCTACTTCAACCTGGTGTGGAACGAGGAGGTACTAGGTGATCTGGTGCTGGGTCTCATGCTGGCGCTGGTAGTGGTCTTTGTCATCCTGGCACTGGATTTCCGCTCCGCCAAGTGGGCGCTGGTAGCCTACGTGCCGCTGCTGTTTACCATTTTACTGATCTACGGCGTGGTCGGTTTCGTCGGCAAGGACTTTGACATGCCGCTGTCGGTGATGAGCACCTTATCACTCGGCATGGCAGTGGATTTCTCCATCCACTTCATCAGTCGTTTCCGTCAGCGCCTGACTGAGACGGGAGGCGGCACGAATAAAGAGGCCGTACGAGAGGCGCTGCTGTGGACGGCGGCGCGTCCCGGCAAGGGCATCCTGCGCAATGCATTGTTGTTCGCCGCAGCCTTCTCGGTGATGCTGGCAGCACCGCTCACACCCTACATGGCAGTAGGCGCTTTTATCGTCTCGATGATGTTGCTCTCCGCGCTATTCACCATCCTTTATCTGCCCGCTCTGGTGATGTTGGGGAGAAATTGGCTGTTTAACCAACCGAAGCCGACAGCGGACACCGCTCAGGCACATACGAAAGGAAATTAAAATGAAACACGGGTGGATATGGATAATCGCCGCACTGTTGCCGTTACAGGCACAGGCGTTCTCTGGCGGAGAGTTAATGAAGCAGTCGCAGGCCGCCTTCCTCTATCCGGGCAAAGACTTCAAGGCCAGGGTAGTGATGAAACTTATCAACAAGGACGGCCATGAACGGGTACGCGAGATGACTATGCTGCGCAAAAATTCGGGTGAGGCAGGCGGTAATCAGAAGTACTTTATGTATTTCTTCCAGCCTTCCGATGTGAAGGATATGACGTTCATGATTCATAAATACCCCGCCAAAGATGATGACCGCTGGATGTTCATTCCCGCCATCAACATGGTCAAGCGCATCGCCGCACAGGACAAGCGTTCCAGCTTCGTTGGCTCCGACTTTACTTACGAGGACGTCTCCGGCCGCGACATCGAAGATGACAACCATGTCATCGAGCGCGAGGAAAAAGTGGGCAAACGCGACTGCTACGTAGTCAAGAGCACGCCGAAAGGTGCGGATTCGGACTTCGGCTACAAATTCACCTGGGTGGACAAGGCCAATTTCCTGCCGCTCAAGGAAGAGCAATACGACAAGAAGGGCGTGCGCTACAAACAGTTCACCGCCGATGAAATCGCCGATGTGAAAGGTGTTCCCACAGCAATCAGGCGCACCATGCAAAATTTGCAAACCGGTCATCGCACCGAGGCCGCATACCTCAAGACCAACTATGACCTCGGCATCGAGGATAGCCTGTTCTCCGAGCGATTCCTGCGTCAGCCGCCACGCAAGTGGGTCGAGTGATGCTCAGCCGCCCCCTGCTCTTTGCAGTGCTTCTGCTGACGCCGCCGGCTGTGCTGGCGGAGGTCACGCTTTCCGGTTTTATGCAACAGAACACGACCTTCAATACCGTTTCGGCGAACCCGGATGGCCGCCATTACAAGTGGCAGGAGGAACGCGCGCAGATAAAACTCGACGCCACAGAAGGCGATTGGCGGCTGTTGGCGAAGGGTGATCTGGCCTATGACCATCTCGGCCGTCAGGATGAGAGTGAATTGCGCGAGGGTTATATCGACTATACGGGCGGCAACTGGGATTTGCGCCTAGGTCGTCAGGTCATCACTTGGGGCTTGGGCGATTTGGTGTTCGTGAACGATTTCTTTCCCAAAGATCACGAGGCACTATTTTCCGGGCGGCCGCTGGAATACCTCAAGCGCGGCGTGGATGCACTGAAGCTGGGTGCTTATCCCGAGTTTGCTTCCTTTGAGCTGGTGCTGTCACCGAATTTTCGCAACAGCCGTATTCCGGATGCGAACCGATTCCGGCTTTACGACCCGATGAGCACGCTCGTCAACCGCGAAACCGTCAAACCGGAACAAGGTGACGTCGCGTTGCGTGCTTACCGGGATATTGCAGGCTTTGATGCGGCACTCTATTTGTATCGCGGCTTCCAGCGCACCCCCTCGATGCGACCGGACAACATGACAGCACCGACCAGGATCACCTATTTCTACCCCAAACTTGCGATCTACGGTGCCAGCCTTTCCGGCCGTGCCGGAGACGGAGTGCTGAGCCTGGAAGCAGCTTACTACGATTCGCCTGATGATCGTGCGGGGAACGATTTCACCGTGCCAAATTCGCAGACGCGGCTACTCGCCGGCTACCAGATACAACCACTGGAGGACGTCTCGCTCGGTTTCCAGTACTATGCCGAAGCCATGCACAACTATGGCGCCTACCTCGCCGCCCTGCCCGCCGGTTTTCCGCCCGACAAGCGCTGGAGCCATACTGCTACGGCGCGTCTGACGCAGTTCTATCTGCACCAGACGCTGCGGCTTTCCGCTTATGCCTCGTACAACGCCAGCAACGGCGACCACTTCATGAACCCGGAACTACGCTATAGTTTCACCGACAAGCTATGGGGCGCGGTCGGCGCCAACCTGTTTGGCGGCAAACTGTGGGGGCAATTCGGGCAACTCGCCCGCGACGACAACGCGTATCTTCAGGTTCGTTACGAATTCTGATTTCAACCATGAAACGCAGAGGAGACGGGGCATGATGAACTACTGGGGTGGTTTCGGGGGATGGGGAATGGGCTTTGGTTTCATATTCATGTTGCTGTTCTGGGGGCTGGTCATTATTGGGATCGTTGCTCTGTTCCGATGGCCAATGGTACATAAGCCTCCCAAGCACAAACCGCACGGCAAATCGCCATTGAAGATATTGCAGGAGCGCTATGCACGCGGCGAGATCGAGCAGGATGAGTATGAGCAGAAAAAGCGCGACTTGGAAGCGTGAGTATGAGAACACCGATCAATCTTGAGTGAATAGCGCAAATACGCAGACAGGATAAAAATATGTTCATCGGTCGCCGTAATGTTCTGCTTCTGGCCATCAGTCAGGCGCTGATGCTTTCAGCCATCGTGATGTCGATGGCACTCGGCGCTGTTCTTGGTAGTGACCTAGCACCAGACAAAGGTTTCGCCACGTTACCGATTGCCGTGATGGTAATCGGCACAGTAATCGCATCATTGCCTGCGGCCTTCCTGATGCGCCGCTTTGGCCGACGCACAGGTTTTCTGACTGGAGCCGCGCTGGGACTGGCGGGCAGTCTGTTGTGCGCGTTCGCGCTCCAGCAACAATCGTTCGTACTGTTCGTCACTGGCCACTTGCTCTTGGGCAGTTATCAGGGCTTTGCCAACTACTACCGCTTCGCCGCAGTGGAGTCCACCGAAGCAAGCCATACGAGCAGGGCGATTTCATGGGTTGTCGCGGGTGGCGTCGTCGCTGCCTTCCTCGGCCCACAACTTGGGCAGTGGGGTCGCGACTGGATCACAGGCAGTCTGTTCCTCGGCTCCTACCTCGCACAGGGGGCGCTCAGCCTGGTCGCACTTGCCATACTTTCACAGGTCAGACTCAAACCTGTCGCAGTAGCCCACACCGTCGCCTCTCGCCCTTTGCGCGAAATACTCGCCCAACCTGCGTTGCAGGTTTCTATTTTGGGTGCAGCGATCGGTTATGCCGTGATGATCATGGTAATGACAGCAACGCCGCTGGCGATACTGGGTTGCGGCTTGCCGGGAACAAGCATCACACCGGTCATCCAGTGGCACGTCGTCGGGATGTTCGCGCCTTCATTTTTTACCGGTTCGTTGATCAGGCGTTACGGAGCTCCACGGATTATGCAGATCGGTTTTACTCTTCTGCTGGGCAACGTCGTCATTAGCCTGATCGGCATCGAGTTCCTGAATTTTCTGTCGGCACTCATCCTGCTGGGTGTGGGATGGAACTTCGCCTTCATTGGCGGAACAACGCTGCTCACCCAAACGTACCGCCCATCCGAGCAATTTAAAATCCAGGCGATCAATGAATTCATCATCTTCGGCCTGGCTGCCGTGGCGACACTTTCCGCCGGATGGCTCTATGACCGTTTTGGCTGGGTCACGCTGAACCTGACGGTAGTGCCTTTGCTGGTCATTGCGTTAATGTTGACGCTGACCATCGTGCGGCGACTACAACTACTGGAGAAACCCGCATGAATACACCAATCTACCTTGACTATAACGCCACCACGCCCGTCGCGCTGGATGTAGCCGATGCGATTCAACCATTTTTGGACATGCACTTCGGCAACCCTTCATCGTCGCATGTGTACGGTTTGTCAGCCCGGCAAGCCGTCGCCGAGGCACGGGCGTCGGTAGCTGCCCTGATTGGCGCGCAGGACGATGAGATCATTTTCACCGGCAGCGCGACCGAGGCCAACAATCTTGCTCTGCTCGGCGTGGCGAACGCATCAGCTCACACAAAGCGACATCTGGTCATCAGTGCAATCGAACACCCGTCGGTCATACAACCGGCGCTGCATCTGCGCGAGATGGGCTGGGAGCTGACGGTGGTAGCGGTGGATAGCTACGCTCGCGTCGATCCGTATGCCGTTGCCGCAGCCGTGCGGCCCGATACGGCATTGGTGTCTATCATGCACGCCAACAATGAAGTCGGCACGATCCAATCCATCGCCGAAATCGCGCGCCTCATCAAGCCGATGGGCGTCCTGTTCCACGCCGATGCCGCGCAGTCGGCCGGCAAGATTGAACTTGATGTCGATGCGCTGGGTGTCGATCTGCTGACTCTGGCGGGACACAAGTTCTATGCCAC
>CAYLOK010000038.1:0-23122 GCA_964385275.1 uncultured Gallionella sp.
CCGATGCCGGCGGTGCGCGCGATGATGCTCATGCCCTGCGGCACTTCGACATGCGACAGCACTTCGCGCAATTCGTCGCGTTCTTCGCCCTCGATGCGGCGCGATACGCCGCCGCCGCTCGGGTTGTTCGGCATCAGCACGATGTAGCGGCCGGCGAGGCTGATGTAGGTAGTCAGCGCCGCGCCCTTGTTGCCGCGCTCGTCTTTTTCCACCTGTACCAGCAGTTCCTGGCCTTCGCGCAAGGCTTCCTTGATGCTGGGGCGACTGCCGCAACCGGATTGGTAATACTGCGGCGAGACTTCTTTGAAGGGAAGGAAACCATGACGGCTGCCGCCGTATTCGACGAAACAGGCTTCGAGACTGGGCTCGATGCGCGTGATGAGTGCCTTGTAGATGTTGCTCTTGCGTTGCTCTTTGCCGGCGGTTTCAATGTCGAGGTCGATGAGTTTCTGACCGTCAACAATGGCGACACGGAGTTCTTCCGGTTGTGTCGCATTGAATAACATGCGTTTCATTTATATTTTCTCCCGCGCTCTGACACGGGCAAGACTCAAATTACAGCGGTTAGGCGTGTGAGAGTAGCAATCGCGCGAACAGTGTGTACATACGGTTGGTCAAATCGGTTCTCTTTGAGTAGTGGGTCTTGTTGTTTTGGGTAATGCGGCAGAAGTGTGCAGCACAGTTGGGGAGAATTCCTGGATGCGTGCAGGGCGGCTAATCAGCGGCTCCTGCATTTGTCTGGCTCGACCACAAGGTGTTGCAACTCGTCTGCCCCGTTACGGAAATCCACAGGTGCTTTGAGCGCGCAAATCAATTACTATCACTGCTGGTTCCGGTGAGCGATATTAACCGGGCTGCGGCTGGAGGGAGGAGGCGCATTGCGCCATCGCTTTTTCCAACTATCTGAACAAATTTTCAATGCAGAAATTTGCCAGAGACAATCGGCGGGAGATGTATCCCGAACTTATCCAATCCAAAACGCGCGAACGCCGAAGTATAAGCATAATGAATAGTTTAAGCAAAGAATCTGTCACATTACTGACGATAGATGAAAGCGGTGAATCTCAGCGCATCGACAACTTTCTGTTTCGCCATTTGAAAGGCGTGCCCAAGAGCCATATTTATCGCATTTTGCGCGGCGAAGTGCGGGTGAACAAGAAACGTGTCGATCAGACGTATCGTTTGAAACTGGGCGATCTGCTGCGTATCCCGCCGGTACGTGTGGCGCAGAAGCAGGAAGTCGCCGAGGTCTACATTCCCGCACTGGAATTGCCGGTCATTTATGAAGATGACGCGCTGCTGGTGATCAATAAACCGTCCGGTCTGGCGGTGCACGGCGGCAGCGGGGTGAGCTTCGGCGTGATCGAGCAAATGCGCCGCGCCCGCCCGCAGGCCAAATTTCTGGAGTTGGTGCATCGGCTGGACCGGGAGACTTCCGGGGTTTTGTTGTTGGCAAAGAAGCGTTCCGCGTTGACCGCGATGCACGAAATCATGCGCGAGGGCAATAGCGACAAACGCTATCTGACGCTGGTGCTGGGAAAATGGCTGAACGTCAAACAGCATGTCAAGCTGCCGTTGCACAAGTTTGATACCCCGCAAGGCGAAAAGCGCGTAATGGTCAGGGAAGGAGGGCAAGCTTCGCACACCATCTTCACGCTGCAAAAAAACTGGCCCGGATTCAGTCTGTTGGAGGCGCAACTCAAAACCGGGCGCACTCATCAAATACGCGTGCATCTGTCGCATCTCGGCTTCCCGATTGCCGGAGACGACAAGTACGGCGACTTCGCGCGCAATCGTGAATTGATGAAGCAGGGTTTGAAGCGCATGTTTCTGCACGCGCATTCGATTTCATTCAACCACCCGCTGACTGGCGAGCCGCTGCAAATCAGCGCACCGTTGCCGCCGGAGTTGCAGGCTTTCGTGAATAAGCTGGACGCGCAGGAGGGCTGATTAGTTGTCCATGTAAAGTGTGATGGAATGCTAAGGAAACGCTGATTTATTCGTCATCCCCGCGAAAGCGGGGATCCAGCGCCTTGATTTAATTGGGTTCCCGCCTACGCGGGAACGACAAAACCGAATAAATCAGCACATCCCTAAGAGCGCAAGGCCAATGCTTCAAACGGTCATTGTTTTTCCGCTGTGCATCATTTCGGCTACTTCCGAGGCGGGCAGCGCACGGCTGAACAGATAGCCTTGCAACTCATCGCAGCCATTGCTGCGCATGAAGGCCAGTTGATCCGAGTTTTCCACGCCTTCCGCCACTACACTGAGCTTCAGGCTGTGCGCCAGGCCGATGATGACGGAGGCGATTTCGGCATCGCTGGGGTCGGTTATCATGCCGCGCACGAAGGATTGGTCTATCTTCAAACTGTCTATCGGGAAGCGCCGCAGGTAGGCGAGGTTGGAATAGCCGGTGCCAAAATCATCCAGAGACAGCTTTACGCCGATATTCTTGAGCTTGTGCATGGTTTCGATGGCGCGTTCCGGTTCGTGCATCAGCATGCTTTCGTTCAGCTCCAGTTCCAGATGGCGCGCCTCAATGTTGTATTTACGCAGGCTCTGTTCAACCTGTTTGTCGAGATTGCCGCTGCGAAATTGCCGGGGGGAAATGTTGATGGCGACCAGCACGTCGCTCAGTCCGGCATCCAGCCACAGCCGGATTTGCAAACAGGCGCGCTCCAGTACCATGTTGCCTATGGTCAGAATGACGCCGGTTTTTTCTGCCAGCGGAATGAATTCGGCAGGGGACATCACGGTGCCATCGGATTTTTTCCAGCGGATCAGGGCTTCTACCCCGCAGATTTTCCCGCTGCGCAAGTCAATTTTTGCCTGATAGTGCAGCAGTAATTCGTTTTGCAGCAGGGCGCGGCGCAAGTCATTTTCCATCGCCAGTTTGTTGCGCGCATCGGCGTTCAATTCCTTGGTGTAAAACGAGAACTGGTTGCGGCCATTTTCCTTGGCAAAATACATCGCGGCATCCGCGTTTTTCATCAGTTCCGTCACGGTCGTGCCGTCATTCGGAAACAGGCTGATACCAATGCTGCAACCGATGAAGACTTCGTGTACGCCGGACAGAATAAACGGCTCGCTCAATGACGTGATGATGTCGCGCGCCACCACAGCTGCATCCTGAGTGTCGTTCAGCGTATTCGCCAGCAGGATAAATTCATCGCCGCCCTGACGAGCCAGCGTATCGCCCTCGCGCAGGCGCAGGTTGAGACGCTTCGCTACCGCGCACAGCAACTCGTCGCCGGCCGGGTGGCCAAAGCTGTCGTTGACGATCTTGAAATGATCCAGATCAAAGAACAGTACGGCAAGTTTTAGATCGTGACGATGGGCCTGTTCTATTTCCTGTTCGAGTCGGCCTTCAACCATGGAACGATTGGGTAAGCGGGTCAGTGCATCATGGTGAGCCATGAAGTCGAGTTGCGCCTGATGTTCCTTGAGTTCGCTGATGTCCGCAAATACACCGACGTAGCGTATGGGTTCCTGCTGCTCATTGACGATGGTGCTGATAGTCAGCAATTGCGGGAAAATTTCGCCATTCTTGCGCCGGTTCACGATTTCGCCCTGCCAGTGGCCGTCTTTTACTATTTGCTGCCACATCGTCTCGTAGAAGAGTTTGTCTTCCCGGCCCGAGCTGAGGATGTTGGGGTTTTTGCCGAGCATTTCCTCTGCGCTGTAGCCGGTGATGGTTGAAAAAGCCGAGTTGACCGCGACGATGCGGGGTGTCAGGTCGGTAATCAGCACACCCTCATGGGTGCTTTCCATCACGGCGGCCGCTTCACGCAGTTTTTCTTCCTGCTGTTTGCGTTCGGTGATTTCAACCACACTGCTTAACAGTGCGGGCTGACCATCGAATTCCATGATGCAGGCTGAAAGCAATACCCAGGTAATTTCCCCCCCCACCTTGTAAAGCTGGATTTCTTCGTCGGCAACGATTTGTTTGTCGAGTACCTTGGCGATGATCCGCGCACGTTCGGCCTGATCAACATAGAATTTAACGGCAAGTTCTCCTATGCCCTGTTCACGGCTGATGCCGAACAACAGTTCGGCGCGATGATTGCCATACAGCAGCACGCCGTCCGTGAGACGGCTGATGACGACCGGGAAGGGGGCGGCTTCGACCAGATTCCGGTAACGCATTTCGCTGTGGCTGAGGGAAGTGGCTATGTCGCTGCGTTGTGATTCGGTTTTCCCCTTCTCTATGGCGATGCCCGCCATGCGCGCAAATTCGCTGATCAGCCCCAGTTCTGCCGTGCTGGGCGCCTGCGGTTTGGCGAAATGCACGGCAAATACACCGAGCACCTGACCGTTGGCATCCTTGAACGGCATCGCGGTGCAGGCGCGAAATCCGGCACGTGCGGTGAGTTCGCGCGCGGATGCCCAATAGGGATGAGTTTGTACATCCTCGACGATGACCGTTTCGCCGGTATAAGCCGCCGTTCCGCACGAATAGACAGCGGGGCCGGGCTGCAAACCCTCGATTGCGGCGATGTAAAAATCCGGCAGGCCGGGTGCGATGCATAGCCCCAGACGGCCGGTGTGCGCATCGAGCCGCAACACCGAGGCGCGCATCGCAGGAAATATTTTTTCAAGATGTCGTATGGCCGTCAGCAGAATGTCGGCCAGGGGCTGATTCGAGGTGATTTTATCCAGCACATCAATGCGTGCCGTTTGCATCATTTCAACTTGCTTGCGCACGCTGATGTCCTGCATGACGGCAATGAAATGCGTCATTTCGTTGTTTTCGGTGCGCACCGGTGTGATGGTTATCTCTTCAAAGTAGAGTGTGCCATCACGGCGCTTGTTGATCAGCTCGCCGCTCCATACATGACCGCTCAAAATGGTCTGCCACAGCGCCTCGTAAAATTCGCGGCTTTGCAGGCCGGACTTAATCAGTTCTTTCGGCTGTTTGCCGACGGCTTCTGCGATGGAATAGCCGGACAGACTGGAAAAAGCGTTATTCGCCCATTGAATCACGCCTTCCCTGTTGGTGATGACAATGGCGTTGGCGGACGCGGCCAAAGCGGCGCCATGCAATTGGCTCAGGATGTGCTGCTGCTTGAGACGATGTAATTCGTTGCGCTGCCCCTGAATGGTCTGATGCAGAAACTCGACATAATGGCCTTGCAGGGTTTTAACCAGACTGTGGCGGGTGACAATTCCGAGCAGTTCGTCCCGCTCGATCACCACCAGATGACGGATTTTTTGCTTGTCCATGTGCCGGATGGCATCCGGCAGTGTGGTTTCGGGCGGAACGGTGAACAGCGGCCCCTGCATCACGCTGCCAGCCGTGACGAGATCAGGTTCGGCTATGGAAAGTTCCAGTTTGACTGCATCGCGTTCGGTGATAATGCCGACGGGTAGCGAGTCGCGCGTAACGATGACGCAACTGAGGTGATGTTTGCGCATTTGACGCGCCGCCGCAGCGACTGTCTCATTCTCATTGACCGTGGCAATGTTGCGCGACATGACTTTGGCGACGGTCTTGAATTCGAGGAATTCCTCTGCACCCAGTTGGCGCAGAAAATCCTCTTCGGTAACGATGCCGAGCAGGCAGTTGTGTTCATCAACCACGATTAAATGGCGGAAGCCATGTTCCTGCAACATGCGGAAGGCATCGAGATAGCCCACGTCAGGCGTGCAACACAGCGGCGGTATGGCCATTGCATCGGCCATTCTGAGCGTGCCCGGCGGTTGCTGCCCGGCTAACAGCCTTACGGCATCCTGTTCGGTGAAGATACCCAGTGGCTGACGTTCGCTGTTTACCGCGACTACGCAGCTGATGTTGAGCGACGACATCAGGGACAAAACTTCGGCAATCGCGACATCCAGCGCAACCGTGATGACGGAAGGCGTAAGGATTTCGCTAAGCTTGGTTTTTTTCATGATCGATACGCACGGAAGAGTGGCAAGAAGATACTACATTCGCTACTTAATGGCTGTAGGGAAATTCTGATTTTTAGCAGCCTCTTTTGCCGTGATTTGCAAATGAATGAAATTGAGGATCGCGCACAATGTTCGAAAAAAAGGACACCCGGGGGTGTCCTTTTAATTGCCGCATAGCGGAATGTGTTAGTCGATTTTGGCGGCTGCACGCAGGTCGGTGATCGTTTTTTGTATCGCTTGCTGTTGCAGACGTTGTTGCAGTTGCGGTTTCAGCTCGTTAAAGGCAGGCACTTTCAGAGCGCGCACATCGTCCAGCCTGATGACGTGCCAGCCGAATTGCGATTGCACAGGCTCCTTGGTGTATTCGCCTTTTTTCAGATTCAGCAAGGCATTGGCGAAGGGTTCAACGAAGTTTTTTGGCACGGTCCAACCCAGTGAGCCGCCGCGTTCGGCAGAACCGGTATCCAGGGATTTTGTAGCGAGCTTCTCGAATTTGCCCTTCTTGCCGAGTTGCGCGATAACGGCCTTTGCTTCGGCTTCCGTCGCGAGCAGGATGTGACGCGCATCGTATTCCTTGTCACCCAGCTTGGACTTGAGTGTTTCATAGGCTTGCTGGAGTTGCGTTTCGCTGATCGGGTTTTTCTTCAGCTGCTCTTGTACATAAGCGTTGACCAGCACAGTCTGCCTGGCCAGTTCGATTTGTTGGGCGACATCGGCGATCTTGTCCAGACCGTCTTTGACGGCTGCCTGCACCATCACTTCGCGGCTGATCAAGTCGTCACGAATGGCATTGCGCAATTCCGGGCTGTCGGCCTGGCCCTGGCTTACCGCACTCTTTACATTCATCTCGACGCGTTCCTGAGAAATAACCACGCCATTGACTACGGCGGCGGATTTTTCTTCGGCGAAAGCGGGGTTGATCGCCAGTGCGACCAAAATAGCCAGTGCTGCAAATTTATGGGTTTTCAACATGTGAGTCCTTTTCAAATATAAAAAATAAAAAATCAAACTTCATCCGGCGTATTCGCCTGTATGTTGAGTGCGTGAATTTCGTGCTTCATCATCTCCTCCAGCGCGGAATATATCATACGGTGGCGCGCCATCGTACTTTTCCCGGTGAACTGAGATGTGACAATTTGTAACAGGTAATGACCGCCGCCATCGCGTGCGCCGGCATGTCCGGCGTGTTTATGGCTTTCGTCAATTATTTCCAGAGAAACAGGGTTGAGCGCGGCCAGATGAGCGCGCATGGCTGCGATGCGGTTCATGCCGGGAGCGTCTTTCTGAAGGGCTGGACGGTGACATGCCGGTATACGCCGCCGGCAAGATAAGGGTCGGCGTTCGCCCAGTCCTGTGCTTCGGGCAGCGAGGCAAATTCTGCAACGATCAGACTGCCGGTGTAACCCGCTGCGCCGGGATCTTCGGCATCCACGGCTGGAAACGGGCCGGCCAGCAGCAGCCGCCCCTGCGCCTGTAGCGTTTGCAGGCGCGCCACATGCGCGGGACGCGAAGCCAGACGTTTAGCCAGACTGTCAGGGACATCCTGGCCGATGATGGTATAAAGCATCAGTTATTTTCCTTTTTTTCATCCACATACTTCGCCAGCCACGCGCTTTGCGCCAGGATAAACACCAGCATCATGCCGGTGAAGCCGAACAGCTTGAAATTGACCCAGGTATCGGTGGAATAGTTGAACGCCACGTACAGGTTGATAAAACCGAGTGCCGCAAAAAACAGACTCCAGCTCAGGTTCAGGCGGTTCCACACACGCACCGGCAGGGCCATTTTTTCATTCAGCAAGGCGCGCATCAGGTTCTTTTTGAACAGCAGGTTGGAGCCTAACAGGATGGCCGAGAACAGCCAGTACAGCACGCTGGGTTTCCACTTGATGAAGGTTTCGTCGTGCAGCAGCAAGGTCGCGCCGCCGAACACGCCGATGATGGCAAAACTCACCCAGAGCATGGTGTCCACTTTGCCATGTCGGACTTTCGTCCAGATGATTTGAACTACGGTCGCGGCAATGGCGATCGCGGTAGCGACATAGATGCCCTGAAATTTGAATGCGACAAAAAACAGGATGACGGGAAAGAGATCGAACAGCAGTTTCATGATTTATTTTCTATTGAGAACGAGCGAGGCTGAGTTGATGCAAAAGCGCAATCCGGCGGGTTCCGGGCCATCGGGGAAGACATGACCGAGATGTGCGCCGCAATGGGTGCAGTTTACTTCATCGCGGCGCATGCCGTGACTGGTGTCGTTGCGAGTCACGAGACTATCCGTCTGGAGCGGTTGCCGGAAGCTGGGCCAACCCGAGCCGGAATCGAATTTGGCTGAGGCGTCGAACAGGGCGTTACCGCAGCACACGCAACGATAAATGCCCCCATCGTGGCAATCCCAATATTCTCCGGTAAAGGGCGGCTCGGTGCCGCACTGGCGGCACACCCGGTATTGCTCGGGTGTGAGTTCGCTGCGCCACTCGGCATCGGATTTTGTAACATCTTGATTCATATGTGGTTTATAAAACCTCACCGGCATGATCCGCCAGCCGTGAACGCTCGCCGCGCAGCAACGTGACGTGACCGCCGTGTTCCCATCCCTTGAATCGGTCCACCACATAAGTCAGGCCGGAGCTGCCTTCGGTGAGATAAGGGGTGTCGATCTGTGCGATGTTGCCCATGCATACCACTTTGGTGCCGGGGCCCGCGCGCGTGATCAGTGTTTTCATCTGTTTGGGCGTGAGGTTTTGCGACTCATCAATGATGATGAATTTGTTCAGAAATGTTCGGCCCCGCATGAAGTTGAGCGACTTGACCTTGATGCGCGAACGGATCAGATCGCGCGTAGCCGCTTTCCCCCAATCGCCTGCTTCCTCATCGGTTTTGTTCAGTACATCCAGATTGTCTTCCAGCGCGCCCATCCAGGGGGTCATCTTTTCTTCTTCGGTGCCGGGCAAAAAGCCGATGTCCTCACCGACCGGCACGGTCACGCGGGTGATGATGATTTCCGTATAACGCTTGGTTTCCAGTGTCTGCATCAGCCCGGCAGCCAGTGTCAGCAATGTTTTTCCAGTGCCCGCCTGTCCGAGCAGGGTAACGAAGTCGATTTCGGGGTCCATCAGCAGGTTGAGTACAAAGTTTTGTTCGCGATTGCGTGCGACGATGCCCCACACGTTGTTTTTGCTGTGGGTGTAATCGGTCAGGGTGCGCAGTACGGCGGATGTATCATCCTGCTCCAGTACGATGGCGTAAAACGGAGTGTCTTTTTCGCTGTAGACAAATTGATTGATGAAAAACGCGGCGCACAGCGGGCCGTTGATCCGGTAGTAAGTGTGGCTGTCCCTTTGCCACGACTCCATGTCCTTGCCGTGCGTCTCCCAGAAATCCACCGGCAATTCCAGTACGCCGCCGTACAGCAAGTCGGTATCTTCGAGCACCTTGTCGTTGAAATAATCCTGTGCCTCCAGCCCCAGCGCCCGCGCCTTGATGCGCATATTGATGTCTTTGCTGACCAGGATAACCGCGCGCTCAGGCTGCTGCTGTTGCAGGCCGATGATGACGCCCAGAATTGCGTTGTCGGCTTTACCGAGTTCGAGATTTTGCGGCAATTCGTGTTTGACGAAGCTGGTTTGCAGATACAGGCGTCCGGTGCAGCTTTTGTGCGCATCGGATTTAAGTGCGATGCCTTCTTCGATGTTGCGTGGCGCATCGTTGACGATTTCATCGAGGAAGCGGCTGGCCTGGCGCGCATTGCGCGCCACTTCGGTCATGCCTTTTTTCTTGTTGTCCAGCTCCTCCAGCACGAACATCGGCAGGCAGATGTCGTGTTCCTCGAAGCGGAACAGACTGGTCGGATCGTGCAGCAACACGTTGGTATCCAAAATAAATAATTTGGTAGCGGATAGCGCTTTTTTGCGTTGGGTCATGACGTTCCTTTAGGCTAGTGTGGCAACAAATCCAATACTTCCTGTGCATGACCGTCGGCCTTGAGTTTGCGCCATTCCCGGCGCAACACACCGCTGCTGTCAAATACGAAGGTGCTGCGTTCTATGCCGCGCACCTGCTTGCCGTACATGTTTTTTTGCTTTATCACGTCAAACAGCCTACAGGCGGTTTCGTCGCTATCGGACAAGAGTTCAAAAGGAAGCGCGAATTTTTCCTTGAAGTTTTCATGTGACTTGATGCTGTCGCGGGAAATGCCCACCAGTTCGCAATTCACCAGTTGAAATTGCGCGTACAAGTCGCGGAATTGCTGTGCCTCAGTAGTACAGCCCGGGGTGTTGTCCTTGGGGTAAAAGAAGATGACCAGATGTTTTCCGCGAGCGGCGGAGAGTGTGAAGGTGTGGCCGCCGGTGGCGGGCAGGGAGAAATCGGCAACAAGATTTTCTGGCATGGTCTGACTTTCAACGAGGTGCCGCCATTCTTGACAAAAAACGCGACAAAGGCAAGCGGCGTGCGCAGTACAGTGCAAAATGAGCGGGCGGGGCTGTTTTTTTGGTCAGCGCGTATCGCAATGGTTATACTTCTGCCGTTATCCGGCGGCAGCGTTGCCGTCAACATGAATGTGGGAGGGGCTCATGCATTTACGACTGCATCAGGTGATTGTCGGGTTGACTTATGCCCTCGATCTTGTCGGCGTTGACGAAGTGCGGCACGGCAAGCGGGTTGCGGTGATGGCCGAAGCCATTGCGCGTGAACTGGGCTGGAGCGATATGGAGCGGGAGTTTATTCTGCATGCGGGCATGTTGCACGACTGCGGCGTATCGCAGACACGGGAACACCACGATATAACCGAAGGACTGGAGTGGCAAGGTGTGGCGGCGCACTGTCTGCGCGGGGAGCGTTACCTGATCGAGTGTCCTCCCCTGGCGGAATTCGCGTCGGTTGTTCGTTGGCATCATACGCGCTGGGAACATCTGCCCGCCACGTTGCCCGAAAATACCCGCATGGCGGCCAATCTCATCTTTTTGGCGGATCGGCTGGATGTGTTGCAGGCGCCTTATATCCACGGTGAGGCGGGGCGACAAAATACTATTCTTTGGGAATATCCGGCCATTATCGAACGGGTGCGCGGTCTGGCCGGCAGCTTTTTTTCGCCGGTATTGGTGGAGGCGTTTGCCCGTGCGGCGGCGACGGAGGCTTTCTGGCTGGCGATGGACCCCGGCTATCTGGATGAGGATATTATGCGTTTCGCCACGGTTTCTGACGGCCGACTTTCAATGCGGGACATACTGGACATCGCGAATCTGTTTGCGCGGGTAGTTGATGCCAAGAGCGCCTATACACACGACCATTCCCGCCGCGTTGCCAGGATTGCCCGTTATCTGGCCGAGCGTGAAGGGCGCAGCGGAGAAACACTGGATTTGATTGAGGCGGCCGGGTTGTTGCACGACCTGGGCAAGTTGCGTGTGCCGGATTGCATCATCGACAAGCCCGGCCCGCTTGATCGTCATGAGCGCGCGTCGATCACGCGCCATGCCTACGACAGCTTCCGTATTTTGCGCAATGTGTTCGGCGGGACGCCCATTGCCTATTGGGCAGGAGCGCATCATGAAAATTTGCTGGGAACCGGCTACCCGTTTCACAGGCAGGAACAACAGCTGGATATGGAGGCGCGCATCATCAGCGTTGCCGATATTTTTCAGGCGTTTGCGCAGATTCGTCCCTATCGCGGGCAGATGTCCCGCGATGAAGTGTTTGCGCAAATGACTGCGCTGGCAAAATCGGGACGCGTGGACAGCGAGGTTGTTGAAATGCTCGGACGGGAACTGGATGCCTGCTACGCGCTGGCGACCACTGCGCCGATCTGATCCCCCTTGAAAAGACGGATATTTACAAAATAAACTAAAAAATCAAATAGATAATGCTCAGTAATACACCCTTAGCAAACGCTGCATTTGTTCGAATTCGTGCAAATAAGGCTGTGCTATACCACGGTTATTTACCACGACGAGCAGGTCGTGAGAAAACACCGAGGTGTTGTACCAGTTGAAGCTGCCTTCGATTACGATGGTCTCGTCAACGATGCAGTATTTCGAGTGTATCGGGGAATAGGGGACAGGATGATCGTCCAGTCCGTAAACCAGTCCGACGCGAATACCTGCGGACTTGAGCCGTTGCACCGCCGGCAGCAGAGGGCGATTCAGCTCGTCATGCATGGTGCGCTCTATGCCTATCCTGCCCTGTCTCGCCAGATGGCCGTTAAACAGGATTTGCACATCGACCCCCCGATCATTGGCGTGGATCAGGCCATCTACTACGCTGTCGTGATGATCCCCCACCAGATCTCCCATCAGGAACAATGAAAGCTTGATCGAATGGCGGGCGCGGTGGATTTCAGCCAGGATGGCATGATGCGGCCGGTAGTGACGGCCGTTGCGCATGTAGTGCCTGCCGAAGGTATAGAGCAGGTTGAACTGGCTGAGCGGGTCGATGCCGTATTTCTGGTTGACGCCGCCGCGCTGACTCTGGAATACGTTATCCAGCAAACGGCACATGCCCTTGGAATGAAACGTCATGCCGGATTCCCAATTCGCCCACCAGCGATCGAAGGTGATATTGAACGAACCCAGTATGCAATCCTCGTCGTTGAAAATCACGAATTTGGTATGCATGTCCGGCGCGACTTCGATGAGGTGGTGTTTGGGGGTGCAGAACACGCCGAGCAGCTCGATGCCGGACAGTTTTAGCCAAGCGTAGTTTTGACTGTTGGTGAGGGTCATCTTGCGCCAGTCCACAATGCATTGCACCAGAACATTCTGGTAGCTGGCGTGGATCAGGTGGCTGATAAAATCGTGATCGTCTATGCAGTCCACACTCACCTTGATGGTGCATAAGCGATCAGGATGTTCCCGCTTGCTGCGGATGACCTTGTCGATATGATCGTGAAGAAAGCGTTTGGGATGATAGGGGTGGTTTTGCTGTCCCTTGGTGAATTTGGGCGTTAGATTCAGCGACTCGGCATGGTGGTTATACCAGTCCACATCGCTTTGCAATTCGTCCGCATTCAGTTCATGGGTGCGGTAGTGATTGTCCGTGGCCCAGGCAGCGGTAATCGTCCGGTGCTGCTGGTTTTTATCCTCCAGCTGATACTTATCCATGAAAATATATTCATGCTGAGACGCAATGGAGCGTTCATCCAGATGCACGACGAAGGAGAATTTGACGCAACTGGCCTGGCCAAATTGTGCAGAAAACGGCAGGATATAAAAATCCCGCGTGCATCGCTTATGGCGGTCCCACTGGACATCGAGCGCATCCGTATCGACAAAGTAGGTTTCGCAGACAGAATTGTCGCGATAAACCTTGATAATCACTTTTACATTGGCCTGTACGCCGAAAGATACATCGAACTCAATTTTCCCCCAGCGGAGGGAAAACGGTTCATTAAAGTCATTCACCCGCTGGAAAAAACCTCCCAGCGTCCCATGACGGGGTTTGGCGTATTGCTCTGCTGATTGCATTCCTGACCTCGCTAAACTGTTCCGGTCGTCCGGGCAACGGCCTGTTAAAAGCTATGGTTTGTAATTCAGGGTTTATTTTGGTTCGAAGGTCATCAAGTAGCCTTCATGATCCGAAACGCGCCCATACTCCTGCTCGGTAAATATCACCCTTGCCGAGGTGACTCGCAAGCCACTCGAATTTTTCATAAAAATATAGTCGATCCTGTGGTCATCAATCAGATAGCGCTGCCAGTCCGGGCGTCGCTCGCGGAAGATTTTTTTAAACACTTTGGGTGACTTGGCCGCTAAAAACTGATCTTCATAATCGCTCGCATCGGCCACCAGTTTATACCCTCTGGAGCCCGCTTTGATATTAAAGTCACCGCACAGCAGGGTGGCTCTGACTTGACCGTTATGGTTGGAATTTGCCCAGTCGCGCAGATTTTCAAACTGCTCCGGGAATCCGTCATCCCACCAGCTGATATGCGAAGAGAAGCAGTTGATTCGTCCGATACAGGGTATATCGACCTGGGCCATGACGGCTCTTCTGGCGTGAATGTTGTAGGGGTCGTCACTATGAGATAGATATCTGGAGCCATATTTGGCTATCGGATACCTGCTTAATATGGCGACCCCTTCGCGGTAGCGGTCGAAACCCAGATGCGACCAATCAGTGTGGACGTGATAGGGCGACGCGAGTCGGTCATTGATGATTTTTGCCGAATTCGATTCCCAATTCCCCTGCGCGTCATTCCAGTCTTCCGCCACTTCCTGAAGACAGACAATATCCACACGCAGTTCGTTAATCGCACGGGCTATTTGGGAGAGCTTGTAGTCCTGGTTGTCCTCCTGATAGCAATGCAGATTAAGAATCAGAACATTCAGGGGTTTGTGGCTGGCCGAGTAATTCAGGCCAAAATTGTTGTCCCACGAGACATGGTTTTCGGATTCGCAGCAAACGCTATATTGCAATCGAAAAGCATGGCCGATATTCAGCAGCACTTTCCAAAGCTGAACGCCGTCCTGAATTGAATGCCCGTCGTGGTTCAGCGCGAGGCTGCTCTTGAGATAACAGCGCGTGACATTGGTATGTTTCCAGTCGTCCGTGGTCCAGTGAACACTGACTTTTTGGGCACGCAGTGGCCAATTGACCGCAACGGTAATGGGAACGAGTTTTTGGCCGTCATCCAGATGTTTGTTAAACCCGATGTTGAGCAAGGCATGATGCTCTGTTTGCTGAAAGCAGGAATTGGCCTGGCTGTGATAATTCTGGCTGTGATTGTTATCCCAGTATTCTTTCCCCAGTACCTGATAACGCAGGGCGAATTGAATATTGCCGGGAAGCGCCCTGTCCGGTGTGTAATGAAAGCTCGCCGTGGCATTCCAGAATTCCTTGTCGTGTTCCGGGCTGCTGTGGTACATCGCGGGCAAGGTGTGCCAAACACCGTCTTCACCGGCCCAGACAATGTCTATCTTCTTGGCAAAGGCCAGGTTTGCCGCCAATATAAAAAAAGACAACTCCTGCCGGATAAGTCCTCTCTCTCTGCTTACTTCATTTGCCACATACAGCAGTCGGATTTTATTCATCCCCACATCCTCAAAATTTTTCTCGCGCCAGGTTGGGGCACCCTAACACTTTCAGTCTGTTTTGCAAGAATGTTATATACCCTTTTCAAATGACGTGTCGCCGTTCCCCGATCAAGCGGGATTCACCGGCGCGGCTGTGCAGGTTGGATTGCATTGAGTCCGACCCTATTTCTTGCTATTCCTTTCCGGCGGCGTGGCGTAGGTCAGTGAGCGTTGTGCTCGCTTACCACAAGCAAGCGCCATCTGTATGGCATGAGAGCACAGAAACCGAGGCAGATTACAAGAAGCGCATCGCCTGCGCCAAAGGTTGGCTGTGGTGTGCCAAGGTATGGATTGAATCCGGGTGTGGATGCCAAAACTTGCGAGATCGAGATGCCGCCGACACCGACCACCCACCATGCGACTAATCGTACGCGGATCACCGTTGACCCTCGCACCAGGCACTTGAGTGAGAGTATTGCCGTAACCAGAAGAGAGGCGGCTGTTGGCAATACGAGCCCCAGTCCAACAAACATTCCCAAAACCTGGAGGTTGTCCTGGCTGATGAGCCCCACTGTTGCCAATAGCCGGGGCGCTGCCAGGGAGAGAAAAAGCACCCCTGTTACAGCTAATGCTATGTATGTGCCATTCGCACCGGTCTTGGCGGCGGGTTGGGAGGAACTTGTCGTCATTGTTTTCTCCGAAAGCATGATCAGTCAGTCGTCCAACATTTGCGAGAATTTAGAGTCAGAGCCGATTTCTCTTATCCCCTACTCAAACAGCCTCGCCATTCTTGTCAATAATCGCTGCCAGCGCAAGCACTATCGTTGCGTTCGTCATTCTGCCTGTGCTACGGTTGCGAACCTTGAATTATCAATAAAGATGCGATGACTGATGCGGATTACATGCGCGAGGCCCTTGACCTGGCGAGTCGGGCACAAACGCTGGGCGAGGTGCCGGTGGGCGCGGTGGTGGTGAGGGAGGGCGAGATTGTCGGGCGCGGTTTTAATGCGCCTATCCTGCGGCACGATCCTTCGGCTCATGCCGAAATGCAGGCGTTGCGCGATGCGGCGCAAAATCTGGGCAATTATCGTCTGCCGGGGTGCGAGTTGTTCGTGACGCTGGAGCCGTGTCTGATGTGTGCCGGAGCGATCATGCATGCACGCATTGCGCGGGTAGTCTACGGCGCATCGGATTTCAAGACCGGTGCGTGCGGCAGCGTGTTAAATGCGTTTGGTGAAATAGCCTCTCCGCAGTCCGCCCAACACTTGTCACCCGCTACTTGCTCCGTGTTTCGCCTGAACCATCATGCCGAAGTCATCGGCGGGGTGCTGGCTGAAGAATGTGGTTTAATGCTGAGCAATTTTTTTGCAATGCGGCGGGCGCAGAAAAAGAAACCATGAAAATCACCATCCAAATACCGGCGCAGACGCTGGCGCTGTTTGACGATGCAGGCGTTGTGCTGCATCGCTATGCGGTTTCCACTGCGGCGAACGGCCCCGGCGAAGTGCCCGGCAGTTTTTGCACGCCGCGCGGGAGGCATATCATACGCGCCAAAATAGGCGCGGACTGCCCTGAAAATACCGTGTTTGTGCGTCGTCGCCCGACCGGCGAAATTTATACGCCGCAACTGGGTGCGCAATTCCCGGAACGAGACTGGATACTGACGCGCATTCTGTGGTTGTCCGGTTGCGAGGCGGGCTTTAACCGGCTCGGGAAAAGCGATACCATGCGCCGCTATATCTACATCCACGGTACGCCGGATTCCGTGCCACTCGGCCAGCCGCTGTCTCACGGTTGCATCCGCATGCGCAATGCGGATTTGCTGGCGTTATTTGAGGTCGTGCCGGTCGGTACGGCTGTCGAAATCATCGAATGAATTTTCAGGAAGAAAAGTATGGGCAACCCTTTTAGCGTCAGTCTGGTTTGCTGGCATGATGGCGAACCTTTGCTCAAGTCGGTACGCGAAGCGGTGTTCATCCGTGAACAGGGCATCCCTGCCGAACTGGAGTGGGACGGGCTGGACAATCATTGTCGTCATGCTCTGGTGCTTAGCCGACAGGGCGAAGCGATTGGCTGTGGCCGCATGCTGGAGGACGGACATATCGGGCGCATCGCCGTGTTGCCGAAATGGCGCAAGCAGAAAGTCGGCACGGCCATCATGGAAGCGCTGCTGGACTACGCGCGTGCGCATGATTATCCGCAGGTTGACGTGGATGCCCAGACTTATGCCATGCCGTTCTATCGCGGTTTTGAGTTTGCCGAAGAGGGCGAAGTCTTCATGGATGCGGGGCTGCCGCACATCAAAATGCGGCTGGCATTTATTTGCCCGCTGGATAGCCTTACGCGCTGAAACTTATCGCCGTCATCTGCAAATAGCGGCGGGCAGGCTCAGGGTATCGGATAGGGCAACGTCCCGAAGGTCAGCGGTGCGCCCTGCAACGAGCCCAGATGTACGCTGTGCGCGTCATGGCTGGCGATCTGAACCACAGCCAGTACGTCGTATCCTCCGGCAGGCGCGGGGGCCGCATTGGCGATCATGCCGCAGGGTTGCGCTTGAACCTGGTCTGATATGTCTGCGCTGAATAATTCATCGCCTGCCTGCGGTGCGGTTTCGCTTTCAATATGCGCCAGATACATGCGGCGTTTGGGCTTGCCGAGGTAGTGCATGCGCGCGACGATCTCCTGGCCGGGATAACAGCCCTTCTTGAAGTTGATTCCGCCTATCAGGTCAAAGTTCGCCATTTGCGGCACGAACTGTTCCTGTGTTTGCGGTACGATCACGGGTATGCCGGCACGGATATTGAGCCAGTCCCAGCATGAACTACCGGCGAATTTTGCCCGGCTGCCGAGTGTCTGGCCCAGCGTTTGCGCCTGTAGTGGTGCGGTGTTGAGCTGGAAACGCGTGTCGCTGAACTTGATTACGCTACCTGTCTGATTGTCGATATGGCTGACGCCGAGCGGTAATTCGGGCAGTTGGACGCCCAGCTTGAGCAAAATTTCCTGCGCCTCATCGCCGGATAAACCCAGCGAAATGACTTCATCGCTGACATCGGAAATTTTTACCTTGGCGCGCAACACATACATGCCGAGTTTCTTGCGCAACGTTTCAGCCAGTGTTTTTGGCAGTTGCAGCAAGTAATCGTCGCCGTCGCGCCAGATCAGAAACGTCGCCAGCATCCTGCCCTTTGCGGTATTGAAACTGCTGAGCTGCGCTTGCGTCGCGCTGACCTGGCGGATGTCATTGCTTAGCAGGTTTTGCAGAAATGCCTGCGCCTCTTCTCCCGCCACGCGCAGCACACCGAATTGACTCAGGTCGCACAGCACCGTGCCTTGAGCGGTGGCAGCCAGTTCGGCGCTGCGATCAGCAAAGTGTTGGACGATGCCCGATGCAAGGATCGCGCCTTGTTGAATAAGAAATTTTTGCCAGTCAGGGTTCATGGGATTGTTCGTTTGAGAGACGCATCGGGTTCAGGACGCGGAAGTGTTGTTCAAACCGTGCTGCATGTCAACCATGACGCGACTGCGTGATTCGGCTACACTCTCGCGCCATGAAACACCTAGCCGCTTACCTGTTGCTCACCCTGCTGGCCGCCTGTGACGGCGGGCTTTGGAATAATCCCTATCCGGCTGCCGATGCGGGCCAGTCCATCCTCTATACCGCGTTCACCGAGCGCCCCAAGCATCTCGACCCGGCGCAGGCCTACAGCGAGAACGAATATGAATTTCTCGCCAATATCTATGCACCGCCGCTGCAATACCACTATCTGAAACGGCCCTATCAACTGGTGCCATTAGCGGCGGGCGCGATGCCGCAGGTCAGCTATCTGGATAAACATCGCCGACTTTTGCCGGATACGGCCTCTTCGGAAAAAATCGCTTTCAGCGTGTATGAAATCCACCTCAAGCCGAACATGCGTTACCAGCCGCATCCGGCCTTTGCGCGCGATGCCAAAGGATTGCCGGAATACGACCATTTGACAGCGGATCAGCTGCGCGACATCCACGCACCGGTCGATTTTCCGCACAGTGGCACGCGCGTTGTGACGGCGGATGATTATGTTAATCAAATCAAAAGGTTAGCGCATCCTCAGTTGCATCTGCCGATTTACGGCGTAATGAGCGAATATATCGTCGGACTGAAAGAATATGCGGCGACCTTGCAGCAGGCGCTGCAAAACAACCCGGACGGTTTCCTCGATCTTTCCGCCTATCCGCTGCCGGGCGTCGAAGCGGTGGATGACACCACCTATCGCATCACGGTTTACGGTAAGTATCCGCAGTTTGCCTACTGGCTGGCGATGCCTTTCTTCGCACCGATGCCGCAGGAGGTCGAGCGCTTCTATGCGCAGGCCGGAATGAAGGAGCGCAACCTGATGCTGGACTGGTGGCCGGTGGGCAGCGGCCCCTTTTACCTGTCGGAAAACGACCCGAACCGGCGCATGGTGCTTTCCCGCAATCCGTATTACGACAGCGAACGCTATCCGGCTGAAGGCGAGGCGGGCGATGCGCAGGCCGGGTTGTTGGCGGATGCGGGCAAGTCCCTGCCGCTGATCGATCAGGTGGTATTTACGCTGGAAAAGGAAACCATCCCCTACTGGAACAAGTTTTTGCAGGGCTATTACGATGCCTCCGGCATCAGTTCGGACAGCTTCGATCAGGCAGTTCAAGTCAGCGTCGGCGGTGAAACCAGTGTGAGCGAGGCGATGCAGGAACAGGGCATCACCCTGTCCACTTCGGTTGCGACTTCCACCATGTACACCGGCTTCAACTGGCTCGATCCGGTGGTCGGAGGAAATTCGGAGAGAGCGGCCAGGTTGAGGCAGGCAATCGCGATTGCGGTGGACTTTGAGGAGTTCGTCTCCATCTTCGCCAACGGGCGCGGCATCAGTGCGCAGTCACCGATTCCGCCCGGCATTTTCGGTTATCGTGACGGCGAGGCGGGTATCAATCGCGTTGTTTATGACTGGGTTGACGGCGCGCCGCAACGAAAATCCATCGCCGAGGCTAAAAAGTTACTTGCCGAAGCGGGCTATCCCGACGGCGTGGACGAAAAGACGCATCAGCCGCTGGTGATCAATCTGGATACCACCGCCAACGGCGTGGGCAACAAGTCGCGTCTGGACTGGCTGCGCAAACAGTTTGACAAGATCAACGTGCAACTGGTGGTGCGCAGCACCGATTACAACCGTTTTCAGGACAAGATACGCCGGGGCGATACGCAGATGTTCTATTTCGGCTGGAACGCCGATTATCCCGACCCGGAAAACTTTTTATTCCTGTTGCACGGCGCGCAGGCCAAGCTGGGCAAGGGCGGGGAGAATGCCGCCAATTACAGCAACCCGGAATACGACCGCCTGTTCGAACAGATGAAGAACATGGAAAACAGCCCGGCGCGGCAGGCGATCATCGACCGGATGCTACAGATTATTCGTCACGATAGTCCGTGGCTGTGGGGCTTCCATCCGAAAAATTACGTGTTGCAACACGGCTGGCTTCATAACGTGAAGCCCAACGTGATGGCGAACAACAAGCTCAAATACTGGCGCGTGGAGGCGGCGCGGCGCGATCTGTTGCGAGCGGCGTGGAATCAGCCTTCTCGCTGGCCATTGTGGACAGGGCTTGCCGCGTTGCTGTTGTCGGGTGTCTGGCTGTGGCGCGTGTTAAGGAAGCGGGAGGAGATGAAATGATAGCCTATTTGATTCGCCGTTTTCTTTACGCCATCCCGATTCTCATCGGGGTGAATCTGCTCACCTTCGCGCTGTTCTTTGTGGTCAACACGCCGGACGACATGGCGCGCATGCAACTGGGCATCAAGCGCGTGACCCCGGAGGCCATCGAGAAATGGAAGCTGCAAAAGGGCTATGACAAACCTTTGCTGCTTAACAGTTCGGCTGTCGGCGCTGATAAATTGACCAACACGATTTTCTGGCAGAAGTCCGCCAGCATGTTCGTGCTGGATTTCGGCTATTCCGATGACGGGCGCAGCATTTCCCGCGAGATTGCGATGCGCATGGGGCCCAGCTTGGCGATTGCGCTGCCGACTTTTCTGGTCGGATTGATTATTTACGTCAGCTTCGCCTTGCTGATGACGCTATTTCGCGCCACCGCACTGGACATGGCGGGCGTGGCGCTGTGCGTGTTGCTGATGTCCATCTCCGGGCTGTTTTACATTATCGGCGGGCAATTCCTTATCAGTAAGTTGTGGCATCTGGTGCCGATTTCCGGTTATGCGGGCGGGGCGGACGGCTTCAAATTTGTGCTGTTGCCCATTGTCATCGGCGTGGTCGGCGGCATCGGTTCCAGCAGCCGCTGGTATCGCACCATCTTTCTCGAAGAAATCGGCAAGGATTACGTGCGCACCGCGCGCGCCAAGGGCTTGTCCGAGTTGCGCGTGTTGTTCAGCCATGTGCTGAAAAATGCGATGATCCCCATTTTGACCGGCGTGGTGGTGGTGATACCGCTGCTGTTTATGGGCAGTCTGCTCACCGAATCGTTCTTCGGCATCCCCGGTCTGGGCAGTTACACGATAGATGCGATCAACGCCCAGGACTTTTCCGTGGTGCGCGCGATGGTGTTTTTAGGCTCGCTGCTATACATCGTCGGACTGATACTCACCGACATTTCCTACACGATGGTTGACCCACGGGTGAGGTTGCAATGATGCCCGTCATTCTATGGAGCGATGCGCTAGTGTTCCTGCTGCTGGCGGCGGGCGGGGCGATGGCGTGGTATGTGCGCCGACATGAACATCTGTTGCTGCCCTGGCGGCGCGTCGCGCAAAGCGGCGCGGCGATGGTGTCGTTGCTGGTGTTGTCGCTGTTTTTGCTGGTCGGTTTGCTCGATACGCTGCACTACCGGGTTGCGCTGCCAGACAAGAACGGAGGCGATACGGTGTATTCGCCCGAGGTATTGAGCGTGTTCGATAAACTGGTCGAACCGCTGCGCCTGCATACCGAGAAGACCTATTCCGCCCCGCTGGCGGTGACGCTGTATGCCAGGGAAAGTCTGACCGACGCGCAGGGCCGCGTGCTGCGCGAGTATCCAAGGTTGCAATACGGCGGCGCGCAGGATGGATCCGATGTGGCAAAGCGGGCGGCAATCGGCGCGCTGGCGGGGCTGCTGGTCGGGGCGTTGCTGGTATGGATAATCTCGTCATTCCCGCGTAGGCGGGAATCCAGTCGTATAACAAATCACCGCGTAGCGGTTCAATCAAGGGCGCAGCAATGGCCGGTCATCATCGCCGCGCTCCTCATTGCCGCGCTGATCGGTATGACGATCAATCTCGCCGCCGCCTATCACGTACTCGGCACCGACAAGGTCGGTCAGGATGTGCTGTATTTATCCCTGAAGAGCATACGCACCGGGCTGATTATCGGCACGGTGACCACGCTGGTGACGCTGCCGCTGGCCTTGTTTTTGGGTGTCGCGGCGGGCTATTTTCGCGGCTGGGTGGACGATGTGATCCAGTACATCTATACCGTGCTGAGCTCGATTCCCAGCGTGCTGCTGATCGCGGCGGCGGTGCTGATGATGCAGGTGACCATAGACACGCATCCAGACTGGTTCGATACCGCCGCCTCGCGCGCCGACCTGCGGCTGGTGTTTCTCTGCCTGATACTCGGCATGACCAGCTGGACCGGGCTGTGCCGTTTGTTGCGCGGCGAGACGCTGAAGCTGCGTGAAATGGAATATATCCAGGCGGCGCAATCGTTCGGCGTGTCCGGCATGCGCATCCTGTCGCGCCACATCATGCCGAATGTGATGCACATTATTTTAATTGCGCTGGTGATGGATTTTTCCGGGCTGGTGCTGGCCGAGGCGGTGCTGTCCTACGTTGGCGTCGGCGTGGACCCCTCGATGATCAGTTTTGGTACCATGATTAACGGCGCGCGGCTGGAAATGGCGCGCGAACCGATGGTGTGGTGGGCGCTGGCCGCCGCCTTCAGCTTCATGCTGGTGCTGGTGCTGGCGGCTAACCTGTTCGCCGACGCGGTGCGCGATGCGTTCGACCCCCGGCTGAACCGGACGTAGGGGCGCCCATCTGTGTACCTGCCATAACAGCTTGGCAATGTTTGGTTTTGTGAGGCTTGGTGTGAATCTAACCGGCGCGTTTGTACCGGTGCAGGGTGAGTTCAGGCCGCAATGCGGCGCGTCCGCTGGAGCGGCATGTTGAACGAAGCCGCTATCGCGGAGAAACGCCCCTCAGCCGTCTGATTAAATAAC
>CAYLOK010000039.1:0-22302 GCA_964385275.1 uncultured Gallionella sp.
AGGCGCTGGATCCCCGCTTTCGCGGGGATGACGAATAAATCAGCGTTTCCCTAAAGATTTATTGCTTATTGCCGTAATATCAGTCGTAAAGCCTCACAGGGGATGCGCATGAAAAAAGCTGACATTTTAAAACTCGCCGCCATGATCGCTTTGGCCGTTGCCAATGCGCACGCTGCGGCAGTTCAGATGGCTGCCTCGGCGACAGTGACTGAAAAGTGTGCCGTTGTTGCGCCAGGCAGTATTCCGGCAGAATCTGCGGTTGCGGGCAATGCAAACAGTCTGGTCAACGTCAATTGTTTTTCTGGAACGGCTTATTCCGTCAGGCTCGGTATCAACGATGCAACACAGAACAAACCTGCTTCCGCCGTCAGCAAAACAGATGCCATTTATACGGTAACTTATTGACGGGATTCATGCCGCAAGACCGCAAGGGCCTTACCACGGAATATAAGGCGATAAATCGCCTATTCCTGAATGAAGGGCATTCCCACGCGACAACGCAGCCAAGGCTGCTGTTGCTGAATGAAAGCTCCTGTTTCTGATCAATGACTGCAAGTGATTTATCGCTTAGCAGGAATTGAGTTGTTTTATCAGTGAAGGATTCAGGGCCTGCTGATTTCCCGATACAGCCGGTATTGTTCGTATTTGTCGGTCTTGCGGCTGCCTTCCCAGATTTTTTCATAGCGCGATCCATCCATCAATGGCCTGGAAATTTTATCGCCCTGAATCAGGCGTAACTCGCAGCGGCGCGCGGGATCGCGACGGGTGATGATGTTGCCGAAGTAGTGCAGCATGGCGCGCTGACTATCACCCAGGCCTGTGTTGCGTGCCACGCAGTTGTATTCGGCGGGCATTGCTTGTTTGAGCGAGGCGACCATGCCACGGTAGCTTTTTCCGCTGTCCAGCCAGGGCAACCACAGCGTCATCGCGAGTATCCAGATCAGCGTGATGCCCGATGCCCAATTCACCACCGCGCGGCGCATCGAGCGGCCCACGCGCCATACCAGTATCAGCCATAGCGTGGTGGCGATGACGGCGATGACGAACGGCGCGGTCTGAAAAACAGGTTCGAAACCGGGCTGGTAATCTTTCAGCCACAGCGTGATCTTGGCGTGGTTGTCCAGCAACAGGCCAGCCCATCCCCACCACATCAGAATGGCGATCAGCGCAAAAGTCATCAGTCCGAACCAGTCCAGCGCGTTGGCCGCACCGCGTTTGAGCATGGAGAGCGAGGCGGTAGCCAGCAGTGCGACGGGCAGCAGCATGGGCAGGGCGAACACTTCCTTGATGTTGGGCACCAGGCTGAGGGTGATGAGCATCACAGCGAAGCTGACCAGCGGCAATTGCAAATCGTCGCGCTGCGCGAGGCGACGGCGTTCGCGCCATACCGCCCATGCCGCCAGTGGCAGGGCGGGCCATGCCAGCCAGGGAAGATTTTTCAGGTAGTAGAGGGCATCTTTTCCAGGCCCGGCTTTCGCATAGTTCAGCCAGTTGCCGATGTTGTGCGACCATATCCAGTCGGTGAACAATGCCGGTGAGTGCTGATGCAGCATGAGCGGCCAGACGGTGAGCCAGGGCAGTGCGCCAAGGGTGGCGATGCCTAGACTGAAAGCGTACTGGCGTTTGCGCCAGTTTTGGAATAACGCGGGCAACAGCGCGGCGATCAGCAGAAACAACACCGGCGCGATGAAACCCTTGGCCATGAAGCCGATGCCGACCCCGGTGCCGATCCAGGTGCCGGCGCGCAGCACGCGTTCCTGACTGTGCGCAAATCCGTAGAGCATCATCGCTATACCGGCGAGCAACGCCAGGTCGGTAATGATTTGGTGCGCGCGCACCAGCATGCCGAGGCAGCCGATCAGGATGATCGCGGCGGCCCAGCCGCGATTTTCACCATACAATTTTCGTCCGGCGAGGCCCAGGAACAGCAAGGTCAATCCGCTGTAGAAACCGCTGGCGAGACGGGCCGCGTCGTGTAGCGGCAGCAGCGGCGCAAACAGCTTGGCGAATAAAGCCGCCGTCCAGTAGAACAGGGGCGGGTTGGTCATAAACGGCTCGCCTGCAAGGGTGGGCGCCAGCCAGTCGCCGCTTTGCAACATGGAATAAACGATGCCGAAGCTATAGGCATCGTCCGGCTTCCACGGATCATGCCCGACCAGACCCATGCCTGCCCAGACCAGGCAGAGCAGGCCGAGCATCACGGCCTTGGCGGGCGTGATGGGGTGCGGGTCGGTGGGTTTGAGGTAATACATAATTTGGCTTGTGGCCGCTTATCTGACGATCTTGATTAACTGTCCGGCCTGCGGTTCTCCGCTGGGATAGCAGGCGTTAATCAGGCGCAAATAGCTTTCTGCCGACTGGCCAAGAGGCGAGTTATGCGACAAATTGGCAAAGGTATCGCCGTGCCGTGCGGTGATGACGTGCAGGCTAAGCGGTTTGACCCGCAGGCGTTCCTCGGCGGTAATGGCATGGAAGCTGCGCACCGTGCCGATAATGTCATCGCGATGCGGCGCCAGATTGTCGCGGGCTTTGCCCTGGGCTTGCAGGACGAAAGCACGTTTGTTCAGAAAAATAATTCCGCCCGTCGTGTTGGGTAGGTCGAATAGCGCGGCGGGCAGGCCATTTATCTCAAGCGACTTAATCTGCGCGTTATAGCCAACCAGACGGTGCGCGTAATCGTTCGGTGTGCCGCCGGGCGATTCGTCCAGTTTCATTTGCAGTTGTGCTTCGCCCTGCGGGCTGATGGCAATCAGGGCGGCGGGCAGATTGTGTACCTGCCAGTTTTTTGGAAATTGCAGGGCGATGCCGAGGTCATTGTGATAGAAGGCGTTGTTGCGCACGATGCCTTCATCGCTGTTGTCGTTGAACACCAGTCCGTTCGTGGCGGCGAAGAATTCACGGCGGCCTTCGAAGTGCGCGTGTGCGGAGGTGTTCTTCTCCGCTTCGCCAACAGCCTGATGCAATCGGGTGTCATTGTCCGGGTGAGTGGCAAACAGGCCATGATAGCGGCGCGGTTCGCGGCCTTCCTGTTTGGCCAGTTCGGCATCCTTCAATTCCTGATTTTTCAGCACGCCGATCACGGTAATGATGGCTTGCGGATCATAATCCGTGCGTGTCAGATATTCGGCGCCGAGACGGTCGGCTTCCAGTTCGTGATCGCGCCCGTAACCGGACAGCAACGCCCCGCCGACGATATTGGCCAGATTGCTGCCGCCCATGGTATTGATTTCCGGCACGAAGATGGAGGCGATGGTCAGGCCGATGTTGGCCGCTTGTGCGGCGCTTTGTTGCCGTACCCCGTGGCGCGCCGTGACGTGCCCGATTTCGTGCCCTAATACGGCTGCCAGTTCGGCTTCCGAATTCAGATAAGCCAGGATGCCGCGCGTGATATAGACATAGCCGCCGGGCAGCGCGAAGGCGTTGATGTCAGGCGTATCCAGTACGGTGAAGTGATATTGTAAATTGGGGCGATGGCTCTGTTTGGCGATACGCTGGCCCACGTTGTTCACGTAATCCTGTAAAGTTTTGGAGCCGTAAACCTTGTACTGCTTCTTGATCTGTTCGTCGGATTGGCGACCGATAGCCATTTCCTGATTTTCCGACATCATCACAAAATCATTTGAACCTGTGACGGGATTTTGCGCGCACCCGGCGAGCAGTGTAAGCAGCAAGCCAATTATCAGAAAACGCATGGTCATTCCAATTCAATAAAAATAGCGAGACGGGAGCGTGCCAAATAAAAAAGGCAGCGTAAGCTGCCTTTTGATGGGGTGTGGTGCGTGTGGTTCCACGCACGTCCCTGTATTTCTTACGCGGCAGCCTTGGTCGCGTATTTCTGACGGAATTTGTCGATGCGGCCGGCGGTATCAACAATCTTCTGTGTGCCGGTGTAATACGGGTGGCATTCAGAACAAACTTCAATGCTCAAAGTGGTTTTTGCCATCGAAGAACGCGTCTTGAAGCTATTGCCGCAGCTGCAAGTTACGGTGATTTCGTGGTAATCAGGATGGGTATTTGCTTTCATTTTTCTTCCTTGCGGGTAATTTGATGCGGCGGGTGTGCGCATTCGATTTTGTAGAATCAGCCGGGCATTATCCATATAAAGAGGGGGTTGCGCAAATATTTATGCGCGACCGGGGATTCGCTTGAAAATGGCGGCTGCCGGGCGTGGTGTTGATAGCCTTTTCGTCGGGCGCGCCTTTTGATCCCGGCACGCCCGACGCTTGGATGACGTTTCGGTAAATCAGGGCGTCAACGCAAATGCTACGGCGGACGAAGCATCGTACTGGCTTTGTCGTGAAATGCCGTTGATGGTTTTGGCGTAGACGTAAACGGCTGCGTAATAGGCTGCACTGGGACATAAGCCCAACAAGGTGTTGACCTCCTGATCGAAAGTGAACGGTGTCAGGCTGGCGTTGCCGTCAATGTTGCACTCGGGTACGCCCGGCACCACGCCTCTGCCCGCCTTGCATAGCCGCCATGAAAAGGTGGCGAATTCAGGGACGGGGTGAGAAGCAACATAGACAATCCTGACGTGCTGCGCCCGGTTGCTGAATTGGAGCATGCCGCATTCCGTGGTTGCGGAAATGCCGTTCACACTAGGCATTTCGACCGACGCAGTGCAGCGATTGTTATTGATCAGAACCGATTGCGTGTGACTGGACAGCACTATGCCTGCGATATTGGTGAATTCGACCCTGAAGGTGCGCAGCCCGTCAGCCAGCGTACCGCTATCCAGTATCAATCCCAAATCGCTGTTCATAAACCATTCATTCGGTTTGTGGATTGCGTAGTAACCCGGTTGTCCAGCAATGACTTTCGGCAGACTTTGCACCGGAATTTCATATTTGCCATTGAGCGTATTGAGTTTCAGATCCCACCAAGTATCGAGGCGGGCGTTGCCGTCAATCAGGACCCGGTAGTATTTCACGCTACCCAGCCAGGCGAGCGAGTGATTGACTTGCAGCGACAGGCTGCCGCCAAAAGGGGCGTTCTGCGTAAACTGGTAGGGGTAGCCGGGTTGAGTCGTGGTATCGGCGCGGCCGTCAACGGTAATCAGGTTCCACGGCACAAGGCCGATGCCCTTGAACAGTCCCAGGGCCGGGATAATTCCCGCGAACAAATCGGTGAGGTCAATTTCATGGTCACAGCAGACTAGCAGGCGTGCGCTGTCCAGCAGTGCCACGCTCGATGCCTGCGCGCCCATATTGTTGGCTACATGCCGGACGCTGCCTGCGCGCGGCAGGGTTTCCACGATGGTAATGCGGTTGGCCGGGGCGCGTTCTGCCACGAACAGCGAAGTTTGTGCCGGGTCGGCCCAGGTAAGGAAAAACGGATTGACCAGTCCGGCCGCGATTTCCAGACGTGTGCCATCTTGCAACGAGTAACGGCTGATGCGCCCGCCGCCCGTTTGTTCGGAGATATAGGCATAAGCCAGATCCGCAGAAACCAGCAAGCCTATTGCATTGACGAGCCCGCTTAACAGGACGGTCTGCAATCCGGTCAGGAGATCAATCCGAATCAGGCTGCCGGGATTGGCATATTCGACAACATAGGCTTGTTGACGAATCTCATCGAGGTAAATCTGATGGGGGGCTTGCATCCCGGCAGCAATCAGCACGGCGTCAGCACGATGGGCGTTGTTCAAATCAACCCTGAGCAGATTCCCCGTCCGTTCCGTCACATAAGCGGTGTTCTCGTCGGCGCAGACCGCAATGTCTTCAGGTGTGGCATAACCCGTGCCGATGACATGGCGGGCGTTGGCGAGTTTATACGTCACCCACTGTATCTTCAGGCTATAGTCGTATTGCAGTATCTTGATTTTGCAGATATTTCCGGCATTCGTCCAGACCGCAAACACATCGCCGGCCACCAGTTGATTGCTTGCATCGTTGTTGCCGGGAATCGGGGTTTTGCCGTACACCTGCGCCTGAAGACTGGCGGGGGTGAGGGCGGCAAAATTGATATTGCCAAGATTAACGATGGAAGCCCCGCCCACCGGCATCATCTGCCGCCGGATGCTGTCTATCTGTTCCCACCAGATATCGCCGGTGCCATGCAGATTGCCGTCCTGTACACCTGTTTCACAATCGAAAACCCAAGTCCCCTTGAGGATGGTTGTTCCCTTGGAAACGATAGCACTCACCGGACGTATCATGTCCAGCAGGCTGATCGCGCCACTGGCGTACTCCACGAAAGCTAACTGATTGCGTTGTTTAAGAAAGCGGCACCCTATCGCCGCACCCAGCCCACCCTGCAATATTGTCGTCATGATACGTCTCCCCCGTTAAAGTTAAGTGAAGCGCGGGTCAGGACAGGCTCATGCGGATCGGGCAAAAGTATTTCCAAATGACCGCTGCTTCGGGGGTGAACGCTGACAGAATGCGATGGCCTTTGCAATATGCCGGAATGCCTAGGCAATTTGGCCTAGCAGTCTGCTAGTGGCTGGCGGAGTATCTGATAAAAGCTGTAAATACCCCGCCAACAGATTACCTTTTGTCATCGCGTGAGCTTACTTTTGTCGGATCAATGTTTCATTCCAGACTGTTCAGCCAGTTTCTGCGCCAGTATTTCCACTTTTTTGACCAGTGTTGCGATCATTTCCTGTTGGGCAACTTGCCCCTGTTGCAACGCCGCAATCTCGACATTTTTGGCGGACATCTCACTGTCTTTCTGTTTCTTCAGATCCTTGATGGCATTGAGCATGGTCCAGTACACCGGCCCGCTGTCCACCTCAAGATACCCGGCGCTGGTCATGGACACCGCTTCGGGGATGATTTTTTGCAGTGCCTGTGCGCTAAAGCCGATATGCACAGGCTGATGGGGCAGCTTCAGGGCGTTGTCCTGTTTGTAGTGGTAAATGATCGGTTGCAACCGCATCAGCGCATCCAGCCCGAGCGCGTAATTGCCGTCAATGTTTTTCAGGCGCTCATCGGAAAACACCGCCCATACGCCCGTGGTGTTACTGGCCGTGCCATTGACGCTCAGCAATGCCGTGGGGGCAGCCGTGCCGATGCCGATATTGCCATTCTTCAGCACTACCAGTGCATCCGAGTATGTTGTCCCCATCCCCGACTGGTTACCGTTACCGATCACGAACAGCCTATCCGCCGTATTCCACGCGATCGCACTTATCGGCGTGTAGGCTGTGTTGTACTGACCCAGTACTGTTTCAACGTAGGACGGCGCGGTGGTGTTATTCCCAAAGGCCGTGGACATCTGGCCACTGGCTATTGTACTAGCCCCTATTGCCGTGGAATAAAAGCCACTAGCCACCGTGTTATAGCCTATCGCGGTAGAAAAATTTTGGCTTGCAGTGGTGTTATAGCCCATCGCGGTGGACGCGACTCCACTTGCCGTCGAAGTGTAACCTGACGCGGTGGAAGCGAACCCACTTGCTGTCGAAGCGTAACCCAGCGCGGTGGCCACGGAGCCGGTAGCAGTCGCTTGGTAGCCCAGCGCGATGGCATGGGTGCCGCTGGCCGTCGGGGCAAAGCCCATCGCGATGGAATAGTGGCCGATGCTCGCCGCATCCCATGCCGTGCTATTGACCGTGCCGACGCGGAACGCCGATTTCTCCGGCAGCCACATCATCCGCGTGCCTACCCCACTGGCCGGCAAAGGAGTGACACCCGAACCATTATAGGTGCCGGCAAACAACACACCGTTCTGTCCGCTGGTGTGCAGATCAGCCACAGGGGTGACAGTGCCTATGCCGACTTTCACCTGTGTCGTCACTTTGCCGATACCGTCCAGCCACGAACTGGTTCCCGACGTACCTTGAATTCCCTGTATGCCCTGCGCCCCGGTCGCCCCGGCAGGGCCTGTCACCCCTTGCAGTCCCTGCGGACCTGTCAGACCTGTCGGCCCTTGCGGGCCAACAAGTGAAGCCAGGCCGGTCAGACCCGAACCGTCGCCGACAAAGGCGGTCGCCTGAACCGTACCCACGACTGCCAGTTTAACCGTCGGCGTACTTGTGCCGATACCGACATTGCCGTTTTTCAGCACCACCAGCGCGTTCGATGTTGGGCTCAGCCCTGCGCCTGTGCCGTTGCCGATCACAAACAGCCGGTCCGCCGCATTCCATACGGTTGCACTTATCGGCGTGTAGGCTGTGTTGTAGGATCCCAATGCGGTTTCGACAAAGGACGGTGCAGTCGTACCCCAGCCCATCGCGGTGGAAGTTGTGCCGACCGCCCTCGTGCTAAAGCCCTGCGTGGTGGAATAGCTGCCGCTGGCCGTTGTGCCCAAGCCCATTGCGGTGGAATAGAGGCCGCTGGCGATCGTGCTATAGCCTGTCGCGGTGGAATAATTGCCGCTGGCCGTCGTGCTAAATCCCATTGCGGTGGAAACTTGGCCGCTGGCTATCGCGGTATAGCCCGTCGCGGTGGAATAGCCGCCGCTGGCTGTCGTCATATAGCCCAGCGCGGTGGCAGCAAAGCCACTCGCAATCGGGGATGCGCCCATTGCGGTGGAATAATTGCCGATGCTCGCCATATCCCATTGCGCACCATTCACCCCGCCTGCGCGGAACGCCGCTTTCTCCGGCAGCCACATCAATCTTGAGCCTGGCCCGCTGGTCGGCAGCGCTGTGATTCCCGACGCATTGTAGGTTCCGGTAAACAGCACGCCGTTCTGACCGTTAGTTTGCAGATTAGCCGCAGGCGTGGCAGTGCCTACGCCGACCTTGGCATGTGTCGTCACTTTGCCGATACCGTCCAGCCACGAACTTGTTCCCGACGGGCCGGTAAGCCCCTGTATGCCCTGTATGCCTTGTATGCCTTGTATGCCCTGGGCGCCGTTAAGACCCGCAGCGCCTGTCGCCCCCTGCAACCCTGTCGGACCTGTCGTGCCCTGCAATCCTTGCAGTCCCTGCGGACCTGTCAGACCTATCGGCCCCTGCGGGCCGGCAGGAATGCCGGTCAGCAATGAACCATTGCCGACAAAGGCGGTCGCCTGAACCGTTCCCACTACCGCCAGTTTCACCGCAGGCGTACTCGTGCCGATACCGACATTGCCGTTCTTCAGCACCACCAGCGCGTCCGATCTGGCTACTATGCTCGTGCCGTTGCCGATCACGAACAACCGGTCCGCAGCATTCCATATGTTCACTCCTCCTATCGGCGCGTAGGTCGTGTTGTACCGACCCAAT
The DNA here is from genome assembly GCA_964385275.1 of uncultured Gallionella sp. Lineage (GTDB taxonomy): Bacteria > Pseudomonadota > Gammaproteobacteria > Burkholderiales > Gallionellaceae > Gallionella. Next base: position 9,152 of record CAYLOK010000039.1, read on the forward strand.
GCGGTTTCGATAAGGGAAGGGGTTGTCGTGCTGGTGCCCAGCGCGGTGGAATAGTTGCCGCTGGCCGTAGTGCCAAAACCCAGCGCGGTGGAGACAATGCCGCTGGCCGTCGTGTTAATGCCCATCGCGGTGGAATACATGCCGCTGGCCATCGTGCCACCACCCATCGCAGTGGAATAACCGCCGCTGGCCTTGGTGCCATAGCCAAACGCGGTGGAATAGACGCCGATGTTCGCCGCATTCCATTGTGTGCCATTCACCATGCCTGCGCGGAACGCCGCTTTCTCCGGCAGCCACATCATCCTTGTGCCTGCTCCACTGGCCGGTAGCGGTGTGGTACCAGACCCGTTAAAAGTGCCGGTAAACAGCACGCCGTTCTGGCCGTTGGTTTGCAGATTGGCCGCAGGTGTACTCGTGCCTACGCCTACCTTGACCGTTGTCGTCACCTTGCCGACGCCATCCACCCAGTTTGCTGCCGCCGCGCCTTGCAGCAGTGTGCTGGAAATGGCTAATGCCAGCGTTATTTTGAAGATCAATGCTGTGCGGTTGCTCATGATTTTCTCCCTTAATCCCCTGTTACCAGGCCTCTCCAACAAATTTTGAATTTGTCGCGCCGGATGGTTTGTTTCGCGTTTTAGCTGTTTATCCTGCGATTGAGGTTTTGTCGTCGTCGTTGATGCGGCAGGATCATGACCATTCCAGCTACCGACAGGGTTACGCAGGTCAATGCACCCGTGCCGGGCTTAATCGTATGGACGGTGTGGGAAGCTTGACGGGTAATACAGGCGAACTGCGGGACAATGACTGACGGGGCTGGCGCGGGAAAGGGCAAGCCTGACAGAATGAAGAGAAGGGGTGAGCGCATGATAACTCCCTTTAATATTATTATCGGGTTCGTTGTTGCGCGCTCACTCGGATTTGCGCTGTCTGCCCTGAAAATGGCTGATCACAAGGGAGACATTGCTACGTTAAAACATGCCGGTCAGGCTAACACCAATCCTCCTCCTGGGATATAGGCCAAAATATATAGGCAGTTGGGGGCGTTGCTTGCCTGTTTTTTGCAATGTTATTGAATAACTTATTGATTAATAAGTATATAACAAGATTTTATGTGCGTAGGCGAGGGGTGGAGTCCGGCGGACTGTCAGGTCTGCTGTTATGGCAACGGGCAGAACAGCGCTGAGACGTGCTTGAGGCGGATCGGGTCGGTCAGCGTTTCAGTAAAATCCAGTCGCCAGACCTGCGCACTGCTGCGGACATCGAGACCGTCACAGTCCAGTCCGATGGCTTCTGCATCGGGGGCGTCCACGCCGTGGTGGCGGTGTAGCAGGCGGCACACGGTATCTTTTTGTTGTGTATTGATTTCATTGAGTAATTCGTCTTCCTGCCGGGCAAGGAATGCGGCTTGCGGCACGCTATAGTCCGCCATCCGTATCCAGTGTATGCGACCTACACCGCCGATATAGCGTATGGCGACCGGCTCGATACGGCAAAAACGAAAATCGGGCAGCGAGAGGTTGATTTCCGCCTCAGGAAAGTGGCGCAGGTAACGGCTGCTGAATACGTCGCGGTCTTCCAGCAGGCGCGCATTGCCGATCAGCGTGACTCGTCCCTGCATCTGGATGTTCGGGTCTTGTTGGTTGTGCGTGATCAGGCTGACGCGCGGGTCGTGCCGGATATTTTTGGTGTGTTCGGCAAGGCCGCTGATGAGAATCAACAGGCTGCCATCGTGATCCGCCAGATAAGGGGTGATGGAACCAAAGGGGAAACCATCGAGTTTTTTCGATAGCGTGCTGAGTGCGCCGTAGCGGTGGGTTCGCAGCAAACGGCGTGCTTCCGCAGCGTTATTCATGCGGAAAGTTTTAGCGCGGTGACGGCCAGGCGACGACCCAGCGCCATACAAAGTTTTTTCTCTGCTTCGGAAATCGGCAAATCGCTGGTCAATCCGGCAACATGGCTGGCGCCGTAGGGTGTGCCGCCGCTCAGGGTGCTGGCCAGTTCAGGTTCGGAATAGGGTAGGCCGACGATCAGCATGCCGTGGTGCAGCAACGGCAGCATCATTGACAGTAGTGTGCTTTCCTGACCGCCGTGCATGCTGCTGCTGGAGGTGAACAGTGCGGCGGGTTTGCCTGCCAGTGCGTGCTTCATCCACAATCCGCCGGTGCCATCCCAGAAGTATTTCATCGCGGCGGCCATATTGCCGAAGCGGGTCGGGCTACCAAGCGCCAGAGCGATGCATTCTTCGAGATCGCGCAGCTCCGCATAGGGTGCGCCGCTGTCGGGTATGCACGGCTCGGTCGCTTCGCAGGTGCTGGAGATTTTCGCTACGGTGCGCAGTCTGGCGCGTGCCCCGGGAACGGTTTCCACGCCGCGTGCGATGAACTGCGCCATTTGCCGTGTCGCGCCGTGCTGGCTGTAATACAGCACCAGAATTTCTTTGTCGGTTATCATGAGCACATTATAAGGAATCAACCAAAGCATGCAAAAGAATTGGCGGGATTTACGGGTTTTTATACGCTTTGTTGCTGCGCGTTTTATGCAGGATCGCTGTGCGCAGATTGCGGCCAGTCTGGCTTTTACCACGCTGTTGTCGCTGGTTCCGCTCATTACCATCGCGCTGACGCTGTTTTCAGCATTCCCGGTATTTGACGATTTTTCCATCCAGATTAAAACCTATCTGCTGAATAATCTGATGCCGAATACGGCAGGCAGGATCATCACTCGCTATATGGAACAGTTCGCCGAGAGTGCGGGGCGGTTAAGTGCTGTGGGGGTCGTGTTTCTGGCCGTGACGGCGATGTTGATGATGCTGACGATAAGCGATGCCTTCAATACCATCTGGCGAGTACACAGGCCGCGCCCGATGCTTAAATTATTGATCGTTTATTGGGCGGTACTCACCCTGGCGCCTATTCTGGTGGGCGCCAGTTTGTCGCTGACCTCCTGGCTGGTCGGTTTGTCGCTGGGCTATGCCAAACACATTCCAATTTTCGGTGTGGGGATACTGAAGGGCTTGCCGGTGCTGTTTACCACCCTGGCGTTCGCGATGATGTTTCGCCTCATACCCAATCGCTATGTGCCGCGCACTCACGCATTGATCGGGGGTATCGTGGCGGCGGTGCTGTTTGAAACGATGAACCGTGTATTCGGCTATTACATCAGTCATTTCCCCACCTATAAGCTGGTCTATGGCGCATTTGCCAGCGTACCGATTTTCCTGATGTGGATTTATTTTTCCTGGTTGACGATACTGTTGGGCGCTGTAGTCGCCGCTTCCCTGCCGCATTGGCGCACACCGGAATCGCAACATTTACCGGCGGTGGTGAAAATGCTGGATGCCTTGCGGGTGCTGAAAATCATGTCGGGCGGCATGCGACAGGGCACTGTCATGACGATTCCTGTGTTGTCAAAAACACTGCATTTGGGGTTTTTTTCGCTGGAAGAAATCCTGGAGTGCCTGGTCGGCGCAAATCTGGTGCGCAAGGCAGAGGGCCAGGGTTGGTTGATGTCGCGTGATGCCAATCATATCCGCGCGACGGAATTGCTGCATTTGTTTGTGCTGGATCGCAGTATGCTGCTGGCCGAACAGGTCGATGATCCATTGAAACAATGGCTTGCCACTTGTGCGGCACAGATGGAGAAAAACACGGATGTGACCTTGCAGGAATTGTTCGCCTATTCATCAGAAAAAGGTAATGGTTGAGGATAGCCGGTGCAATCGTTTAGAATGCGCAACTTGTTTTCTGGATTCCAATTTTGTCTTTGAACGCTTTAGTCGAAATTCGCGATCTTAACTTTACTTACGATAAGCGCCCGGTCCTGCAGGGAATCAACATGACTTTCCCCAGGGGTAAGCTGGTTGCCATCATGGGTCTGAGCGGTTGCGGCAAGACCACGCTGCTGCGCCATATCGGCGGTGCGTTGAAACCCACTAAAGGCTGCGTCAGGATGGACGGGCAGGTGATGCACGAGCTGGATCGGGATGGCTTGTATGCGATGCGTCGCAAGATGGGCATGTTGTTCCAGTTTGGCGCGTTGTTCACCGATATGTCGGTATATGACAACGTGGCATTTCAAATGCGTGAACATACCGAGTTGCCCGAAGAAATCATCCACGATCTGGTGATCATGAAGCTGCACGCAGTCGGACTGCGCGGTGCGCAGCACATGATGCCGTCCGAGTTGTCGGGAGGCATGGCGCGGCGCGTGGCATTGGCCCGTACCGTGGCGCTCGATCCGATGCTGATTATGTATGACGAGCCGTTTGCCGGTCTGGACCCGATTTCGCTGACAGTCATCGGCGATTTGATTCGCCGTCTGAACGATGCGCTGGGCGCGACCTCGATTATCGTTACGCACGATATACAAGAGTCATTAAAGATTGTGGATTATGTTTATTTTATGGCCAACGGCGTGATTGTCGCAGAAGGTACGCCGGATGAGCTTCGTGCCTGCGACACTGACTTTGTTCGTCAATTTGTGCATGGCGAGATGGATGGCCCGGTGCCCTTCCATTATCCCGGCGGCGATTATCGCCAAGATTTAAATTTGCGGGCCTGACACTATGCCAGTAGCTAATACCATAAGAGCAATCGGGCGCCGCGTCGTCAATGCAGTTTGGCGTGTCGGCGTGGCAGCGCGTTTCTTTTTCCTCACGTTGCTGTATTCGGGCAGTTGCTTCCGGCGTTTTCATCTGATTATCAAGGAATTGTTTTCCACTGGCGTGATGTCGCTCATCATCATTATCGTGGCGGGGCTGTTCGTCGGCATGGTGCTGGGCTTGCAGGGCTATGAGACGCTCAAGCGTTATGGATCCGAGTCGGCGCTGGGCGTGATGGTGGCGTTGAGTCTGGTGCGCGAAATGGGACCGGTGGTGGCCGCGCTGTTGTTTGCCAGTCGCGCCGGTTCGGCGATGACGGCGGAAATCGGGCTGATGAAAGCGACCGAACAAATCTCGGCGATGGAGATGATGGCGGTGAATCCGATTGCGCGCATCGTTGCGCCGCGTTTCTGGGCAGGGGTGATCTCCATGCCGTTCCTGGCCGCCATGTTCAGTGCGGTGGGTATATTCGGCGGTTATCTGGTCGGCGTGGTGCAGATCGGTGTGGACGAAGGTTCGTTCTGGTCGCAAATGCAGGCCGCAGTGGATTTCCGTGAAGACATCATGAACGGCATCATCAAGAGTCTGGTGTTCGGTACGGTGGTCACGCTGATCGCGTTGTTTGAAGGCTTTGATGCGCCGCCTACCGCAGAAGGCGTGTCGGGTGCGACCACGCGCACGGTGGTCACTTCGTCGCTGGCGATTTTGATGTTGGATTTTGTATTGACTGCAATCATGTTTAGAGGGGCTTGAGTGATGGAACGCACTACATTGGATTTATGGGTGGGCATGTTTGTGGTGGCAGGTATCGCCGCGCTGGTGATGTTGGCGATGAAAGTGGGGAACCTGGGAACTTACAATGTGTCCGAGGCCTACCAGGTGCATGCTTATTTCAGTAATATCGGCGGATTGAAGCCCAAGGCGTCCATCAGAAGTGCGGGCGTGTTGGTTGGCCGCGTGACGGAAATTACACTGGATACCGAACGCTATGAAGCCAAAGTGGTGATGAGCCTGGACAGTCGTTATCAGTTTCCCAGGGATACTTTTGCCAATATCCTGACTTCCGGTTTGTTGGGCGAGCAGTACATCGGCCTGATGCCCGGCGGTGATGAAGAGATGCTGAAAAATGGTGAGCAGTTGAAGCAAACGCAATCTGCGATGGTGCTGGAGGACTTGATAGGCAAGTTCATGTACAGCAAAGCGGCAGAACCGGCTAAATAACTCAGGAGTTGCAATGATGAAAGTGTTGTTGAAAGTGGTATTGGCTTGGGCATGTATGGCGGGTCTTGCGCAAGCCGAGGTGGTCGCTCCAGATGTGCTGATCAGGGATACCGCGCAAGAAGTCATCACGATAGTCAAGCAGGACCCGGACTTCAAGGCGGGCAACCAGAAAAAAATTCTGGCTCTGGTGGACGCCAAGGTCTTGCCTAATTTCGATTTTGTACGTATGACCCAGTTGGCTATGGGTAAACATTGGCGGCAGGCTACGCCGGAGCAAAAAAAGGCCCTGGTGACTGAGTTCCGCAATATGCTGGTGCGTACCTATACCAAGGCGTTTACCCTATACCGCGATCAGGCGATAGAGGTTAAGCCGCTAAGGATGGCGGCCGATGATACGGAAACTACCGTCAAGACCCGCATCCTCAAGTCGGGCGCTCAGCCGACAGCGGTGGATTATCAGATGAAAAAAGCGGCTGACGGATGGAAAGTCTTTGACGTCGCTATCGAAGGGGTGAGCATGGTCACCAGTTATCGCGGCACGTTTGCAAGCCAAATTGAGCAATCGGGCATTGATGCGTTAATCAAGACATTGTCCGACATGAATGCCGGCGCTTCTGATGTTGCGCTGCACAAGGCTGGAGCAAAGTGATTACGCGCGAAGGCGAGCGCCTGATGGTGAGCGGTCGGTTGACCATGTCCACCGTGCCGGCGCTGTACCAGATTGGTTTGCAGCATCTGGCAAACGAAGATTTTTTGGTGGACTTGTCAAGAGTTGAGGCGGTAGATTCAGCGGCGATCAGCATGTTGCTGGGTTGGTCGAGAGCGGCGCAAGGCAAGCAGCGCAATTTGCGTGTGACAGGTTTGCCAGACGATTTGTTGAGTCTGGCGCATCTTTATGGTGTGGCCGAGATGCTGCCGCAATAAAATCAAAAACAAGGCATTTGTTTTAAATCAACCTAGGATAGCAATGGTCACCCCGGAAAGCATTCAATTCAATATCGCGCAAGGCATGGCGACGGAACATTTAAGCGTTACCGGAGATGGCCAGCATTTTGAGGCTATCGTTGTCAGCGAGGCATTTGCCGGCAAGAATCGCTTGCAGCGCCATCAGTTGGTTTACCAGACGCTGGGCGACAGGATGCATGGTGAAATTCATGCCTTGTCCATGAAAACCTACACCACACAGGAATGGTCGTTAGTCGCTGCCCGTTAGTGATTAAACTTACCAAACACCGACTAACGACTACCTACTAACGACTGTATTCCATGCAAAAACTAGCGATACAAGGCGGTTTCCGCCTCAACGGTGAAGTGAAAATTTCCGGTGCCAAAAACGCGGCTCTGCCCATTATGTGCGCCAGCTTGTTGACGGCGGATGAGCTGCATTTGAGCAATTTGCCGGATATGCATGATGTGATAACGATGGTCAGGTTGTTGCAGCAAATGGGCGTGCGGGTTGATTCAGGCGTTCAATCGGCGACATTTAATGCGGCACAGCTGGATAAGCTGGAAGCCCCTTATGATATGGTGAAGACCATGCGTGCGGCGATTCTGGTGTTGGGGCCTTTGCTGACCCGCTTCGGCGAGGCGCGCGTGTCGCTGCCCGGCGGTTGCGCCATCGGCTCCCGCCCTGTGGACCTGCACATCAAAGGCCTGCTGGCGATGGGTGCAGAAATTCACATCGAACATGGTTATATACATGCGACCGCCAGGCGATTGCATGGCGCGCACATTTGCTTTGATTTGATTAGTGTGACCGGCACGGAAAACCTGATGATGGCGGCGGTATTGGCAGACGGCATTACGGTTCTGGAAAATGCGGCGCGTGAACCGGAAGTAGTGGATCTGGCTAACTGCCTGATCGCGATGGGCGCAAAGATCGAAGGCGCCGGCAGCGACAAGATCATCATCACGGGCGTGGAAAAATTGCACGGCGCAAACTACGGCGTGATGCCCGACCGCATCGAGAGCGGCACGTTTCTGGTGGCCGCAGCAGCCACCGGGGGTTGCATTACGCTGACGCATACCCGTGCAGATATTCTCGACAGCGTGCTGGATAAATTGCGCGAAACGGGAGCGAAAGTGGCGGTCGAGGGTGATCGCATCAGTCTGGAAATGAACGCGCGCCCGCGCGCCGTCAATTTGCGTACTGCGCCTTACCCGGCTTTCCCGACGGATATGCAGGCGCAGTTCATGGCGCTGAATGCCATCGCTGAAGGCAACTCCATTGTGGTTGAAACGATTTTTGAGAATCGTTTCATGCATGTGCAGGAGTTGGTGCGCCTGGGTGCCCAGATTGAGATCGAGGGCAATACGGCTGTGATTCAGGGTTGTGCGCAGCTGGAAGGCGCGACCGTCATGGCCACGGATTTGCGCGCCTCTGCGTCACTGGTGATTGCCGGGATGGTGGCGCAGGGAGAAACCATCGTGGATCGTATTTACCATCTTGATCGCGGTTACGAACACATTGAGGCGAAACTGTCCGCGCTGGGCGCGAAGATACGAAGAATTCAGTGAAGAGGGAAAAGGGAAAAGTGCCCTTCTTCCTTCCCCCTTCTCCCTATATTAAATTGACTGGTTACACCATGATTACAATCGCGCTATCCAAAGGCCGCATTTTTGAAGAGACATTGCCGTTGTTGGCGGCTGCTGGTATCACCGCACTGGAAGATCCTGAAACTTCACGCAAACTGATACTGGATACCAATCGTGCGGATGTGCGTTTGATCATCGTGCGCGCCAGCGATGTGCCCACTTATGTGCAGTACGGGGCGGCGGACATCGGCGTGGCGGGCAAGGATGTGTTGAATGAACACGGCGGGCAAGGCTTGTATCAGCCGCTGGATTTGAATATCGCACGCTGCCGGATGATGGTGGCGGTGCATAACGATTTTGATTACGAATCAGCGGTCAAGCAAGGCGCACGTTTGCGCGTGGCGACCAAGTACGTCAAAGCAGCACGCGACCATTTCGCCGCCAAGGGCGTGCATATCGACCTGATCAAGCTGTATGGCTCGATGGAGCTTGCGCCCCTGGTGGGATTGTCCGATGTGATCGTTGATCTGGTGAGCAGCGGCAGTACGCTCAAGGCGAATCATCTCAAGGCGGTCGAGCACATCAGCGATATTTCCTCGCGTCTGGTTGTCAATCAGGCCGCGCTCAAGCTAAAACGCGATGCCATCCAGCCTATGCTGGATGCATTCTCACAAGTACTTGAAACATAACATAAATTATAGATTTATCATTTTTCATCGCGTGGGATAAACAGCCATTGTCAGGTTCGCTGGAATTGACAAATCCACCTTAGAGGGGATAATCGCCGCATGGAAAAGCTGAAGCCCAACTATCCACTCAAGGCTATTCAGGCGCAGATGCAAAATGTAGCGGGTTTACGCATGACATTTTCAGCAATGAAGGGCATCTTGCGGTTGGATTGGGATTATGCCGAAGCTGTAAAAGTCGTCAGGAATTTAAAGAGTGATAACTTTTACAAGAGCATGACGACTCACGAAGATCACCGGGTTTGGCAGGACGTTTATCATGCGGAACACGCGGGCGTTGAGCTGTACGTTAAGGAAACGCTGATTTATTCGTCATCCCCGCGAAAGCGGGGATCCAGCGCCTTGATTTAATTGGGTTCCCGCCTACGCGGGAACGACAAAACCGAATAAATCAGCACATCCTTAAGTTTCAGCGAGATGTGGACGGTTATTTCACCATTTCATTTAAGAGGTTGAAAAATGAGCCTTGAAAATACAGTATGTCCAATATGCAGAGTGGGTCATCTCAGTCACCGAACCAAGCGCGTGGTGATAGATTTGGCTGAGTATGAACGCGTGATGGAGCAGCCCGGATTTTGGTGCAATCATTGCGAGGAGGGCATCATCAACGGTGATGACCTGATGGCGACCGATGCGCAGATGCAGGAATTTCGCGCTTATGTCCGTGAGCAACATGCCAAGAATCTTGGCTATGACCTGATGATGATTCGCCGTCGATTGAAGCTCACTCAGTTGGAAGCGGCCAAACTGGCGGGCGGCGGAAAAAATGCCTTTTCCCGCTACGAGCGCGGGCAAGCCAAACCGGTTGCCGCTGTGGTGAATTTGTTCCGCCTGCTGGACAAACACCCTGATTTAATTAAAGAATTATCTGTTTGATGCTATAAAAAACAGTCTCATGCGGATAACCAGCGACGTTCACTCAGAAACAGGAGCAATGCTCCGTAGTTTTGTGGGAATGCCCTTGCGGTATAGCGGTTGTTGCTTAGTCGAATGGGTTGTTTTACCAGTGGTTTTACCAGTGGTTTTATCAGTCGCTTCATCAGTCGCTTCATCAGGCGCGGAGAGTGCGAGGCGTGGTTGCTGGAGAACTGCCATTAACTCGCGACAAAACGCATGTGCGCAACGCGATTTTTGGTCACGCATAATGAGAAGCTATTTGTTTACGACCGTCGAACAACTGGTCGCAGATTTTCTGAGTGATGTTTCCAGGGAAAGGAGCAAAGCATGAGCGAGGTTAAATTGCATGTCGGTGATATTGATGACATGGGTAAGCGTTTCATCGACGCCTGGAAACGATTGGAAAATGGTCAGCAAGTGGAAGAACGCCACCTGTCTTTTTTCAGTCTGGATGCCATGATGGCAACCTTGTCGCAAAAGCGCCTGGAGATACTGAAGCACCTGCATCGTCACCAGGAAAAAATGTGGCTACTTTGGCTCGCGTACTTAATCGTGATTACAAAAGAGTTCATACCGACGTGGAGGCGCTTGCTGCAGTTGGATTAATTGAACGGGATGCTCAGGGCATTAGAACGCTATATGACTCTGTTCAGGCAACAGTTAGCTTGAATTAAATTGTACAAGCAAGGCTGTGCGGCTGTAAGTTTTGAGCAGGTATATTTTTTGTGTTTTTTGTGGACAAAAGGTTTTGGTATTTGCTTTGAACGGCGGGCCTCTGCTGCATGTTGCCCGGGTCGAAAGGTTGGTGTGGTTTCTTTACGTGATGAACCCAAAAGAATAGGGTTAAATCATGTTGAATTAATGGAGGCTGATCATGCGCACAACCCAACAATTTAGTATCACCCATGCCAAATGAGATGGCGGGTATCGTAAAAACAAAGGTTGCTGCCGGCGAATATGCCACCGAAAGCGAAGTGATCAGGGATGGCTTGTGCGTATTGATGGCTCGTGACCGTGTTGTGGAAGACTGGCTATCGCAAGAAGTGGGGCCAGCCTATGATGCTTTGAAGGCTGATCCTGCGAGAGCTGTTACCGTTAAGCAGGTGCGAGCGGCATTGGCTGGCGAACATAAGAAAACCACCGTTAATGCGTAATGCAATACACCGTTATTTTTACGCCAGAGGCGCAAGATCAGCTAGTCGCACTCTATCGTTACATTGCGGCCGCAGCAACGCCTGAAATTGCCGAATGCTATACTAACGCCATCGTCACACATTGCGGTGGATGCAGAGATGGTCTCCATCATGGGCATCTATTACGGCGGTCAGGATTATGAGGCTGCCCTGCGCTTCGATTTAGACGATTAGCACCGCACAGACAATCAAGGTTAACAAAATGAAAATCAGACAATTATCAAGCAGCTCATCAAATTTTAGTGAAGAGCTGGACGCCTTGCTGGCCTATGAAGCGACGGCGGATGAAAAGTTGGAGGCGACCGTTGCCGCTATTCTGGCTGACGTGCGTGTCCGTGGCGATGCGGCGGTGTTGGAATATACCGCCAGGTTTGACCGTTTAGCGATAGCCGGTGCCGCCGAGATGGAATTGCCGCGTGAGGAATTGCGCGCTGCATTTGAAGGCCTTCCAATCGAGCAGCGTGTTGCATTGGAAGCGGCTGCGCAGCGTGTCACCGACTACCATCAGAAGCAAGTTCAGCACTCGTGGAACTATACCGATGCAGATGGCACTTTGCTGGGTCAGCAGGTCACGCCGCTGGACCGGGTGGGGTTGTATGTGCCGGGCGGCAAGGCGGCTTACCCGTCGTCGGTGCTGATGAACGCCTTGCCTGCCAAGGTGGCGGGCGTGGCCGAATTGATCATGGTGGTGCCGACCCCTGATGGCGTGAAAAACCAGTTGGTGCTGGCGGCGGCTTATCTGTCCGGCGTGGATCGCGTGTTTACCATCGGCGGCGCGCAGGCGGTCGGTGCGCTGGCTTACGGTACTGTGACCATTCCGAAGGTGGACAAGATTGTGGGGCCGGGCAATGCCTATGTGGCTGCTGCAAAGCGTCGGGTATTTGGTATTTGCGGCATAGACATGATTGCGGGGCCATCGGAGATACTGGTGATTTGCGACGGTTTGACCCATCCTGACTGGATTGCGATGGATCTGTTTTCGCAAGCCGAACATGACGAACTGGCGCAGGCCATTTTGTTGTCTCCCGATGCTGATTTTATCAAGGCGGTGGCAGCAAGCGCTGACCGCTTGCTGGAGCAGATGCCGCGCCGCGAAATTATCAAAACAGCGCTGGAAAATCGCGGTGCGTTGATTCATGTCGCCAGCCTGGACGAGGCTTGCGTCATCAGCAACCGCATCGCACCTGAGCACCTGGAAATGTCGGTTGCGGACCCGCAAGCCTGGTTGCCAAAATTAAAGCACGCCGGTGCTATTTTTATGGGGCGCTATACCTCTGAATCGCTGGGCGACTACTGCGCCGGGCCTAATCACGTGCTGCCTACCTCCGGTACGGCACGTTTTTCCTCGCCTTTGGGTGTGTACGATTTTCAGAAACGCAGCAGCCTGATTCAGGTGTCCGAACAGGGCGCCCAGACGTTGGGGGCAATTGCAGCAACCCTGGCTTTTGGTGAGGGGTTGCAAGCGCACGCGCAATCCGCGCTGTACCGAACGCAAATAAGTTAAATATATATTGACAAGTCAGACTGGGATTGGCAGAATGCCGCTCCAGTTTTGGAGGGGTGGCCGAGTGGTTAAAGGCAGCAGACTGTAAATCTGCCCTCTCAGAGTACGAAGGTTCGAATCCTTCCCCCTCCACCAGAATTAAGTTTAAATCTGATCTTCAGTTGCAGATTTGACGGCGTTGTTTGATAGGAATACTTGCGGGTGTAGCTCAATGGTAGAGCAGAAGTTTTCCAAACTTACGACGAGGGTTCGATTCCCTTCACCCGCTCCAGTTTGGATTTTTGCCCATGTGGCTCAGTGGTAGAGCACTCCCTTGGTAAGGGAGAGGTCGCGAGTCCGATTCTCGCCATGGGCACCAATAAAGTAATTATTGTTAACGTTTGACATTGATAAGGAAAAGTCATGGCAAAGAGCAAATTTGAACGCACAAAACCCCACGTCAACGTCGGTACAAT
>CAYLOK010000040.1:0-20655 GCA_964385275.1 uncultured Gallionella sp.
CAGGCGCGCTACCAGGCTACGCTACACCCCGAAGGCTGCGCATTATACAGACGCAACCGGATAAAGCAATGCCGTTTTTATATTTCTTTCAATCGTTGCATCGCCATCATCAGATAGTAGCCCATCGACCACAAAGTAAGCAGTGCCGCCATGTAGAGCAGCAATGAACCGATTGCCTGGCAATCCACGCCCAGCAACTGTCCGTGATAAAGCAGCAGCGTGATCGCAATCATCTGAAAAGTCGTTTTTATTTTCCCCAGCATCGAGACGGCGATGCTCCGGCTTTCGCCGACTTTGGCCATCCATTCCCGCAGCGCCGAAATGGTGATCTCACGACCGATGATAATGAAAGCGATAATCGCATCCGCACGGCCCAATTTGACCAGTAAAATCAATGCGGCAGCCACCATCAACTTGTCTGCAACCGGATCGAGGAATGCGCCGAAGGCTGAAGATTGGTTCAATTTGCGTGCCAGATAGCCGTCCAGCCAGTCGGTCACTGCGGCCAGTATGAATACACAGGTCGCAATCAGGTTTTTCAAATACGGGCTAAGCGTGCTGTCGGATACGTAAAAGGCCGTGACGAACACCGGAATAAGCAGAATTCTTAACCAGGTAAGCAGATTTGGGATATTTAGATTCATGCCCGTCAGTGTAGCTGTTGATAAATACGTTCAGCAAGTCATTTGCTGATTTCTGACGTAGTTGCTGGTGAACCGCTTCAGCAAGTCATTTACAAGTCTCTAATGCAGTTGCCGGTAAATCGCTTCGGCAAGCGATTTGCTGATGCCTTCTACCTGACTAAGCTGTTCGACACTGGCTTGCGTCACTTCACGCAAGCCGCCGAAGTGGGTCAGCAGGCTGCGCCGCCGCTTGTCCCCTACCCCGCTTATCTCCTCAAGGCTGGAAGCCGTGCGCGCCTTGGCACGACGGGCTCTGTGCCCGGTAATGGCGAAGCGGTGCGCCTCGTCGCGTATCTGCTGAATCAGGTGTAATGCGGGATCGTCGGCGGGCAGGCGCCTCGCGCTGCCATCGGGGAAAATCAGTTGCTCCAGTCCGGCCTTGCGCTCTTCTCCCTTGGACACGCCCAGCAGAACCAGATCCAGGCCTAATTCCTGCATGACCTCCATCGCAACGTGCAATTGCCCCAGCCCGCCGTCTATCAGCACCAAATCAGGCCGCGCAGCCTCTCTCCCCGACCCTGACCCGCCCTGAGTGTTTCCGATGGATTCAGGGGCGTCTGCCAGCCTCTGATAACGGCGTGTCAGCGCCTGACGCATCGCCGCATAGTCGTCTCCCGGCGTGATGCCGTTTCCTCCGACAGCGCTCAAAACGGGAATGTTATAGCGGCGGTATTGCGCCGGGCGCATATCCAGATTTTCATACACCACGCAGGAAGCCACCGTCGCCTCGCCCATGGTATGGCTGATGTCAAAACATTCGATGCGCTGCAATTGAGGCATATCCAGCCAGGCGCGCAGGCGATCCAGGCGAACAGACTGCCCGCCCTGCTGCATTGCGCGTTGCTGCAAGGCCAGTTGCGCATTGCGTTGCGCCATTTCCAGCCATTGTTTGCGCTCCCCGCTCGCAGCTGTACTGATCCGCACCGGATGCCCGGCCTGCTCGCTGAGTAACTGCGCCAGCGTTTCCTCCCTGCATTCCGCCGCCAGCACCAGCCGGGGCGGCACACTGCGGTTAAGGTAGTGCTGCGCGATAAAGGCCTGAACAATTTCATCCGCCGACAGCCCCTCGGCATGTTCAGGGAAGAAACTTTTGTCGCCCAGATGCCTGCCGCCGCGCACCATCGCAAGATTCACGCAGGCCAGCCCGTCCATTAACGCCAGCGCGATAATATCGGCATCCGTTGCGCCGCCGGTGGATTCGACAAACTGCTTTTGCTGCACGATATGCAGCGCGCGCAACTGATCGCGCAGGACGGCGGCCTGTTCATAGTGCTGCCGCTCCGCCGCCTGCTCCATCGCCGCACCCAGCGTGCGCTCGACTTCCTGATGTTTGCCTTGCAGCAACAGCACGGCGCAGCGAATATCGGTCTGATAATCATCGGCAGAAATCAGATTGACGCAGGGCGCGGTACAGCGATTGATCTGATGCAACAAACAGGGACGCGTGCGATTGTTATACACACTGTCTTCACAGGTTCGGATGCGAAAAATCCTTTGCAGCAACTGGATGCTTTCCCTGGCGGCAGACGAATTGGGATAGGGGCCGAAATACTGATGCTGGCGATTGGGTGCGCCGCGATAATAAGTCAGGCGAGGGAATTTCTCCCCGGTCAGCACGATATACGGGTAAGACTTATCGTCTCTAAACAATATGTTATAGCGGGGTTTTAAGGATTTTATCAGGTTGTTTTCAAGCAGCAAGGCCTCGGCTTCAGAGCGCGTCACAGTCGTTTCGATGCGTGCGATATGCGACACCATCAAGCGGATGCGCGGCGAGATGTTGGTCTTCTGAAAATAGGACGAGACGCGCTTCTTGAGCTGATTGGCTTTGCCGACATACAGCACCGCGCCACGGCTGTCGTAATAACGGTAAACGCCAGGCAGCAACGGCAAACTCTCCAGGACAGGCCTTGGATCGAATTTCTCAGCGTCCAAATTATCCGAAGCCTTTACCGCCGCACCTGACGGCATCATTTAGTGAGCCCTGAAAAAGCCCGCATACCACAAGCCAAGCAGCGAACAGATCACTGCCACAATCAGCACATAGTACGGCCACACCGGTTTTTTATCGGCAAATGGGTCGAACATCGAGCGGTTCGCCCCTTTCGGCAAGTTTGCCAGGCTGGTCAGTGACGTGCCAAAAGGAATATTGATGCGCGCCCGCGCGTTGATCGCCCAACCGTTGGCATCCAGTATCGGCGCAAGGTTGCGTTTCTTCAGTTTAAACCAGGCCAGCACCATCGCGGGGCCGGAAAACAGCAACATCATCCCGATTATCGCCAACGGAATTTGCCAGAATTTCAAACCGATCAATCCGCTTACAATGGACGCGAGTATGCCGCCGATGGCGCCGATCGCCAGACCGATCGCCGCAAAGATACCGGCGAATTTGCCGACATCAAACGGTTTTGGCGGTGCGGCCGGCGTACCGGCTACCGCTCTGCCGCCATCTTCCACCGTCTTGATCATGTTGCCTTCTGCCAGACTGGCCTTGGATGCCGCCAGTTTTTGCAGTCCCTCGCTGATCATCCTGGCGAGCTTTTTGTAAGGCATCCAGAACGCCTGACGGATGCTGATCGGATGTTCGATGATGCGCACGATGGTCGCATCCCAGTCCCGGCCCTGACGGTCGTAAAAAACACCGTTGCGACCAACCATCAGATAATCCGAATCGCCTGCCGTGAACGCGACGGCCAGACTCATCTTTTCCTTACCGCCATCGCGCGCGCAGTCGCAATACACCAGGCACACGCCGCTTGAGGTGGCGAAAGCGGCATGTTTAGCTACGTCTTCGACCTTGACGCACATCTCGCAACTACGCCCGTCCAGATACAGCGTACCCACCTGGAAGATTGCCTTTTCCCTGCCGGTATAGAAGTTGCGGAACGAAACGAAGTTGTTCACCAGTTTGAATAAGTCGCGGTTGTAGCGCAGCAATCTTTCCACCGCATGAATCGCCCTGACCTCAGCCTCGACCATCATGTCCTGCGCAATCAGATCTGCAATGGTCGCCTGATATTGGCCGGCAAGCATCTCCCGCAGCTGCGCAATGCCGAGTTGTTCCACGCCGGTCACAGGCTTGGCGAGCTGCCATGCATCAAACGCCGCAAATTTTTCGCGCAGCGTCGTCCATTCAGCCGCGCTCAAGGCGGTTTTTTCGCCGAACAACGGCACAATCAACTGCTCGCGCAAGTCATCGACTTTCGCCTGCCAGGCCGGGTTAATGCCGGAAACCAGAGGCAGCGACTTGTTCGCCTCAACCGTCGCCAGCGGAAAATTCGCCACCTCCTGACTTTGCGCCGACAAACTTTGCGCGGCGAGCTGCTGGTAGTCCTCGGCAGAACGGCTCAATGGCACGGCGGCACGTGCATCGTAAGCGGCCAGCCGACTGCGCGTGAAATAGTCGTCAACCTTGTCCCTGACAGCATAAAAAGCGTCGGCCGCCGCCTGTGTCTTGTCGCCCAAAAACAGGGTCGCTGCGTCGTCTTCGCCCCGGGAATACCAGTCCGTATAGGCTTGCACCCCGGCAAAGAACCTTTCCGCGATCTCCTGGTTGATGCCGACTTCCCCGCTCATGTCAGGATGAGAACCGCTGCATTTGATAATGACCTCAATCAACGCGCTCAACCCGGCATCGCCAGACTGCCTCGCGCTTATCACGCCGTCGCCGTTGAATTCCTGATTCGCCACAAATTTCTCGATGTCGGCCATGTCCGACAGCGAAATTCCGGTCGCATCAGGCTTGCCGAGGCTCTTAAGGATATGCGATGCGGAGGCATACACCTGTTTGCCTTCTTCGCTGCTGTCGTCGATATCCGCCAGCGCCAGGTAATCGCCCCCCTTGACCAGCAAGTCAGGATTTTTCAGCAGCCCGCCCGCCCAGGCGATGGCCGCCAGCACCTCATTGGCGCGCACACGCCCGTCCGCATCGCTGTCTATCATATCCAGCGTCCGGATATCGAACTCGATGCCGCGCGTCGGGCAACTCAGCGCCACCCACAATTTTTGATCCAGCTCCTTCAGCGCCAGCAGATCCGCACCGGTATCCAGTTGCACCTGATCGAAACCGCCTGCGCGAAAGAAATTCCAGGTATGTTGAGTTTCCATAAAAACCGCCTTTATAAAATCTTTTATTAATCAATATGATGCAAAAATACTACTGTTCCTGATGCTCCAGCGTAAAGGTCGCTTCTGCATCCTGTCCAAGATGCAGAAGCAAATACGGCATCACTTGCTGCAAAACGCCATGCAGATTCCAGGGCGGATTGAGCACAAACATGCCGCTGCCATGCATGCCGAATCCTTCTTCACTCTCCCCCTGCACAGTCAGCGCAACATGCAGCCAACCCTTCACCGGCAGTTGTTTCAGCAGCGTTGGCAACTGCCGTGCCTCGGCGCGCTGCAACTGCGGATACCATACCGCATAAACGCCGCTGGCGAAGCGTTTCAAGCCCTCTCGCAACGCCGTCACCACGCGCTGGTAATCCTGTTTTTCTTCATAGGGAGGGTCCATCAACACCAGCGCACGGCGCGGCGGCGGCGGCAACAAGGCTTTCAACGCACCGAAGCCGTCGGCGGTTTGCATCAATACTTGCGTGCCGTACCCGGCAAAATTCTCTTGCAAAATTTCGCTGTCGGTCGGATGCAACTCGAACAGTCGCATCTTGTCCTGCTCACGCAACAACTCCAGCGCGACCAGGGGAGATCCGGGATACAGCTTCATCTGCCCGTCCGGGTTGATGCGCTTTACCAGCGACACGTAGTCGGCCAGGGGCGCAGGCAAATCATCGCGTTCCCACAGGCGCGCAATGCCGCTTTCATACTCGGCATTTTGCGCGGCATAGCCGCTGTCCAGCTCATAACAACCCGCACCGGCATGGGTGTCGATATACCAGAACGGTTTGTCCTTCTGCGCCAGGTGGCGCAGCAGCTGAACCTCGATGAAGTGTTTCAGCACATCGGCATGATTGCCGGCGTGAAAGGCATGGCGGTAGCTCAGCATGAATGGGTATTGGGAATTTGTGCAGGCCGCGATTGTGCCACGCCCGCGCTGGCTTAACAAACCTGAAAAATCAGCTTTTCTGCGAAGAAGGCAATATAGGCATGTGACCCGCGATGCGCTGCGGCCAATGTTACAAAGGGATGATGCACAACCGTGCGCTTCGCTCCGTTTTACTCACGGTCAACTTTCATATTACCTTCCCAGTTGCATACCTGACAGTGATAGCGCCTGATCGAGATAAGCGGACTGATCAGCCGGTCAACCACGCGACGTTTCACACGATCGACGTGCGGCGCTTTGCAAACAGGACAATTACGATTGGAAGACAGAGCAGGGAAAAATGGCTTACCGCTTGTACGAGAAATTTTAGTCATAACACCCCCCGGTGAAAAATCCATGGCCACGCGTCAAATAAATTCGGCAAGCAACTGATTTCAATAAACTATTTAAAATAACCTTATTCGCCACGTTCCCATTCTATAAGCGGATCAAACAAATGAATATAGGCCAAATGGCCTATATATTTCGGCCTATTTGACCAGTTCAGCCAACTCCAGCTCACTAAATCCCGCCGCACGCCGGGCGGGTAAATTGAACGGGCCGCGCAGCACGGGTGCGGCATATTCCGCCGCCAGGGCGGCATAAGTGGCTACAGGTTCCAGGCCGCGCTGTTCACACAGATAACCGTACCAGCGGTTGCCGATAGCAACATGACCTATTTCATCCGTCAGAATGACGTCCAGAATCCCGGCTGCCGCACTGTCTCCCACCTGCGCCAGCTTGGCGCGCACGGATGGCACGGCATCCAGTCCTCTGGCCTCCATCGTCCTCGGCACCAGCGCCATGCGTGCCAGAACATCGCGCCGGGTTTTATCGGCCATCTCCCATAAACTGCTGTGTCCGGGGAAGTCGCCATAAACGTAACCCAGCCCTTGCAGATGTTCGGCCAGCAAGGAAAAATGCACGGCCTCTTCGGCCGCGACTTGCAACCAGTCGGCATAGTACTCGCGCGGCATTCCGGCGAAGCGCCAGATCGCATCCAGCGCCAGATTGATGGCGTTGAATTCGATATGCACCAGCGCGTGGATCAATGCAGCGCGGCCCTCCGGCGTATTCATCCCCCGGCGTTTGACGAGCAGCGGCGACACCAGCTCGGGTTTGTCGGGATGCCCCGGGATAGGCTGCGGGCAGGCTATATCCGCCTGGCTATCCAGCTCGATCTGCCCTGCCCGCCAGCTTTTCGCCAGCCGCCGCACCCCCTCCGCCTTGCGGACGGCATCACGCTCGGCAAGCCAGAACAGCGCCGCCTGTCTTAATTCTGTTTGTTGACTGTTCATCATTCCGCCTTATTCAGCATCGCCTTCAGTCGGGCCAGCTTATCCATGCCTTCGTCCCTGGTGACCGTCGGTGCAGCGTCTGCGTGACCGCCGGCATAGATCAACTCGCTCTGCGGCATTTCTTCCAGAAAACGGCTGGGTTCGCACAGCGCCCAGTCCTTGCCGCGCCGACGACGGCTGCAATAACTGATTTGCAGGCTGCGTTCGGCGCGGGTGATGCCGACATACATCAGGCGACGCTCCTCCTCTATGCCTTTTTCATCGCTGTCGCGAAACGGCAGAATATCTTCTTCCACACCGATAATAAACACATGCGGAAACTCCAGTCCCTTGGCCGCATGCAGCGTGGACAGCGAGACGGCATCCGGTTCCTGATTCTTGCCTTCCAGCATATTGATCAGCGCGATGGTCTGCACCATGTCCAGCAGCGATTTTTCGTCGGCTTCCGCTTTACGTTTGAGCCAGCCGATAAAATCATCGACGTTCTTCCACTTGACCTCGGCCTGACGCGATTCGTGCGAATCGTACAACCAGGCTTCGTAATTAATGGCGCGCAACAATTCATCGAGCAATTCGGCGCAGGGGTCGGCATCGGCCCTGTCCTCAAGACGATTGATGAAACGACAAAACAACATCAGATCTTCGTACTGGCGCGGCGGCAGCAACTGCTCCATCTGCGCCTCGAATGCCGCCTCGAACAGGCTGATATGGCGCGTTCCCGCATAACTGCCCAGCTTCTCCAGCGTGGTATTGCCGATGCCGCGCTTGGGGCTGGTGATGGCGCGGATGAAGGCAGGATCATCGTCCGGGTTGGCGATCAGCCGCAAATACGCAGTGATGTCCTTGATCTCAGGCTTGTCGAAAAACGAAGTGCCGCCGCTGACCGTGTAGGGCACGCGCTGTGCGCGCAACTGCTCCTCGAAGGCGCGCGACAGGTAATTACTGCGATACAGGATCGCGTAATCCGAAAAATTGGTTCGATGTTCGAATTTGTGCGTCATCAGTTTCATCACCACGCTCTCAGCCTCGTGCTCGTCATCCCGCGCGGCATAGATGCGTATCGGGTCGCCGATGCCGTGATCGCTCCACAGATTTTTTTCAAACACCTTGGTATTTTGATTGATCAGATGGTTCGCCACCTTAAGAATGCGCTGCGACGAGCGGTAATTCTGCTCCAGCTTGATGACGCGCAGATTACTGTAGTCGGTGCGCAGATTGTGCAGATTCTCGACACTCGCTCCCCGCCAGGCATAAATCGCCTGATCGTCATCGCCCACGGCGGTAAACGCGGCGCGACGGCCCGCCAGCAACCGGGTCAGCTGATACTGGCAATCGTTGGTGTCCTGATATTCGTCTATCAGCAAATAGCGCAGCCGCTGCTGCCAGCGCAACAGCGCCTCCGGGTGCTCATTGAACAGCACCACCGGCAAGTGGATCAGGTCATCGAAATCCACCGCCTGATAGGCGCGCAGCGTTTCCTGATAGCGCATATAAAGACGCGCATACGCTTCCAACTCCACACTATCTGCATTGACCACCGCCTGTTCCGGCGAGATAAAAGCCGACTTCCAGTTCGATAACTGCGTCTGTACATCCCTGACTTCCTGCTTGTCGCCGGAATTGCTCAGCTCGCCGATAATTTTGAACGTGTCGCTGGAATCGAAGATCGAAAACTGCGGTTTGTAGCCCAGCAATTTGGCCTCGGCGCGCAATATATTCATGCCCAGCGAATGAAAGGTGCTGACCACCAGACCCTTGGCATTTTTACCTTGCAACAGGGAGCCTACGCGTTCGCGCATTTCGTTGGCGGCCTTGTTGGTAAAAGTGATCGCCGCAATGTTGCGCGCCGCATAACCGCATTCCTCCACCAGATAGGCAATCTTGTGGGTAATCACGCGCGTCTTGCCGCTGCCCGCCCCCGCCAGCACCAGCAGCGGGCCGTCGAGATACATTGCCGCTTCGCGCTGCACGGGATTGAGTTTGCTTAACATGGTTCAGAGCTAATTGGATGTGAGGCGAGGGTCGCCATGATAGCAAACAGTTGAACCCGAATATAAATACAGACCAAAATACAAAACGGCATCCATTTCACAATGAATGCCGTTTTGTACAACAAATCGGTGCTATTTGACGACCGTATCTATCGTAATGTTCAGCCCCTTGCTGCCCGGCTTGACGATACCCGCCGAACCTTCCAGATCACCCGGACTGGACATCGGCGTGCCGGACCTGGACACGCGTGCCAGCACGACTACCCGGTCGAAGCCGGACAGTTTCATTTCCGGCTGCATCGCCATGCTGTCATCGAGCGTAAATTCCACAGGCAAGTCCTTGACCCGCTTGCGTATCGCCGCCAGCGGCATTTTCGGCCCTTCGGCAGCGCGCGCCAGAATAAAGACAAAATCGTCGGGTGAAGCTTTTGCCAGCAGTGCCGGGCTTAACGATACCTTACCGGTAATTGCCGTAGCCGGATTAGCCGCAACCTTTTCGGGCGCATTCAGCGAGGGCAATTTCGCCAGCTTTTCACGGCCGCCCTTTTGCACGGCCAGGAATTCGCGCGCCTGATTGATACCATCACTGATCATCTGTACATCGGGATAATCAGGCGGCAGCAGGCTGAGCAGTTTTTGCCAATGCGTGATGGTCGCAACATAATCCCCGCGTTCCATACCCGCCGATCCGGCCAGCGCCAGAGCCGAAGTGTTTTCAGGATCCAGCGCCAGCGCCTTGTTGAGGAATTTGCTCGGTTCACCCAGCAGCGACTGTCCGTTTCTCATCGCCATTACATCGGCATAATTGGCCCAGACTTGCGCTTCATTCGGCACCAGCTTGACCAACTCCCCGTAAGCGCGCACCGCATCATCGAAGCGTTGCAACTCGGTGTAGGAACGCGCCAGCGTCATCCAGCCGTCCGGGTTCTCCGGCAGCTTCACCAGCCTGGCTTCCAGTTCCTGCAACGCGACGTCCGAGCGAATCACACCAAAACCGTCGGCAGCATCGCTTTGTTGTTCCGTCGGCAGCATCGCTTTGCGATTACCGATGGCAAGGTAGAGCGACACGCTGGAAAGCGGAATCAGCACAAGCAATATCAACGCCAGAATCCTGGCCGGGTTGCGTGGCTGAGTTGCGGGTGCGTCAGTCGTTTTTACCTCATCCAGCAGGCGCACTTGCAATTCGCGCCTGCCTTGCTCAAAAGCCTCTTGAGTCAACAGGCTGTTCTGCAAGTCCGCTTCGAGTTCAGTCGCCTGATCACGCAGAATTTCAAGGTTGGCGGCATCGCGTAAAACATCGCTGTTTTCCACCGATTTGCGCCACAGCGGCCACACCACAAAAGGCAATGCCACCATCAGCAGCACGGCAGACAGTATCCAGAATAAGGTCATGCTTTAGGTTCCTTCTGTGCTGCGGAGGATTCATTCAAAAGTGAAGCAGCGCGCTGTTCGTCTTGCGCAGACAATTCGGCTTCAACAATCAGCCCACGGCGTTTCTTCAGCTGATAAACCAGTACCCCGCCACCCAGCAACAGCAGGACAAAAGGCGCCGACCACAACGGCATCGTTTCCTTGTCTACGGGCGGATCAAACAATACCGATTTGCCAAAACGCTCAACCAGAATATCGAGTATTTCCTGATCGGTCGCGCCCGCCTTCATCTTCTCGCGCATGATCTGACGCACGTCATTCGACCAGTCGGAATGCGAGTTGGATACCGGTTCGCTCTGGCAAACCAGACAGCGCACTTTTTCAGCCAGATGCATCATGCGTCTTTCCATCACCGGATCATCTGCGATGTCTTTCGCCTCTCCGGAAAAAGCAAAGGCGGGCAACAGCAGTGCAATCATCAACAGATATTTCATTTGGCCTGCAACTCCGCAACAAGGGGAAGAATCTTTTCACGTAAATTTTGCGCAGTCAGGGCACCGATCAGCTTATAGCTAATAACACCTTGTTTATCAATAACATAGGTTTCAGGAACACCGTAAACACCGTAATCAAAGCCCACTTTTCCGTCGGCATCCGCGATAACCAGCGTATAGGGGTCGCCCGCTTTGCGCAGTGTGGCCTCGCCATCCTCGCGCTTGTCCTTGTAGTCCAGGCCGACAATCGGCACGATATTTTGCCGCGACAAATCCATTAACAAAGGATGTTCGTCCTTGCAGGTGCCGCACCAGGAGGCCCACACATTCAGCAGCCACACCTGTCCACGCATATCCTGCGGCGAAAATTTCCTGTTCGCATCATGCAGCGTCGGCAACACAAAGGCGGGCGCGGCCTTGCCCACCAGCGGCGAAGGCACTTCGCGCGTATCGCGCCCTAACCCCTTATACAAAAAGCCCGCCAATATCAGAAAAATCACTAACGGAAGTATGAAACGCATCATGATGTTTGTCCTTCTGATTGCGGATTGCGGAGTGCGGGGTGCGGAACCGGCTGTACTTCAACAGCGTCCATTTGCATCTTTGCACCCGCCTTTTTATGAATGCGATAACGCCTGTCACTGACCGCCAGCAAACCGCCTATAGCCATGAACAGACAGCCTGCCCAAATCCAGTCGATAAATGGTTTGATGTAAACGCGCACGGCCCATGCCCCGTCAGAATCCGGAATCGGCTCACCCAGTGACACGTACAAATCACGGAACACCCCGGTTTCAATGGCGGCTTCGGTCAGCGGCATGCCCGAGACGATGTACTGGCGCTTTTCAGGGCTCAACTCACTGACCACCTTGCCGTTTTTGCTCACCGTGATATGCCCTACGCCAGCCACATAATTCGGCCCCTGCTTCTCGGTTACGCCGTCGAAGCGAAACTCAAATCCGCCGGCATTAACCGTATCACCGACATTCATGCGCACATCGCGCTCGGTTTCATAACCCTTCACCAGCGCTACGCCGATGATGAACAGCGCCACGCCCAGATGCGCAAATTGCATACCGTAATAACTCAGACTCTGCTGGCGCACGCGTTGCATGAGTGCCCCCTGCCCCGACCAGCGTTGTCGCAAGCTGACCACCAGCGTGGCAATGATCCAGAAGGCCATCAGTAAACCCAGCACGATCATGACCGACCATTTATCTGATTCCAGCGACAGGAACCTGCCCATCACCAGGGGCAGCAGCAAGGCCAGTATCAGCGCGCTGGCGAAACCCCAGCGCACGCGTTTGGCCAGATCGGGCACGGCCATTTTTTTCCAGCGTGCCAGCGGCCCCAGGCCCATCAAAAATATCATCGGCATCATCAAGGGTACGAACACGGCCTCAAAATACGGCGGGCCGACCGATAATTTGCCGTAACCCAATGCATCCATGAACAGGGGATACAAGGTGCCGATAAACACGGAAGCGGCAGCCACCGACAGCAGCACATTGTTCGCCAGCAGCAGCGATTCGCGCGACAACATATCGAATTTGCCGCCCAGACCGATTTTCGGGGCGCGCCAGGCGAACAGCAGCAACGAAGCGCCAATGACCAGCACCAAAAAACTCAGAATAAAAATCCCGCGCTTCGGATCGGAAGCAAACGAATGCACGGAAGTCAGCACGCCGGAACGCACCAGAAAAGTGCCCAGCAAGCTGAGCGAGAAGGCCGCAATGGCCAGTAACACGGTCCAGCTCTTGAATGCGCCGCGCTTTTCGGTCACAGCCAGCGAATGAATCAGCGCCGTACCGACCAGCCAGGGCATGAACGAGGCGTTCTCGACCGGATCCCAGAACCACCAGCCACCCCAGCCCAATTCATAATATGCCCAGCCGCTGCCCAGCGCGATACCGAGGGTCATGAACACCCAGGCTACCGTAGTCCAGGGGCGCGACCAACGCGCCCAGGTCGCATCCAGTCTGCCGCCCAGCAAGGCGGCAATGGCGAAAGCGAACGCCACTGAAAAACCGACATAGCCCATGTACAACATCGGCGGATGGATCACCAGACCCGGATCCTGCAACAGCGGATTCAGATCGCGACCATCGGTAGCCGCCGGCAACAGACGCTCGAACGGGCTGGAGGTGAACAACATAAACATCAGGAAACCAACCGAAATCAGCCCCATCACACCCAGCACGCGCGCCACCATTTCATCCGGCAAATGCTTGCTGAATGCAGCGACTGCGGCAGTCCAGACAGACAGAATAAAGGCCCACAACAACAGCGAACCTTCGTGCCCGCCCCAGACCGCCGCAAAGCGATACTCACCGGGCAACTGAGAATTGGAATGCTGTGCGACATACAGCACAGAAAAATCATTGGCCAGGAAGGCATAGGCCAGCGCAACGAACGCCAAACCGATGAATACCATCTGCCCGTAAGCCAGTGGACGTGCAACTCCCATGAATACCGGGTTGTTGCGTGCAGCACCCAAAATCGGCAGCACGCCAAGGATGATCGCCAGAAACAACGCGACGATTAAGGAAAAATGACCTAACTCTGGAATCATGTAAGAACTTTCTTGATTATTCTGCGACAGGTGCGCTCGCAGCAGCCGCATTGGCCACTTCAGCTTTTTTCAGGGCATCGGCAGCTTCCGGTGCCATGTAGTTTTCATCGTGCTTGGCCAAAACCTCTTCGGCATGCATCAATCCGTCGGCTGCCATCTTTCCTTGTGCGACCACACCCTTACCTTCCTTGAACAAATCCGGCAGGATGCCCTTGTAGACCACCGGCAAACTTTTATGCAAATCGGTAATCACGAAATTTACCGTCAAGCCGTCATTTTCACGTTTGACACTGCCTTCTTCGACCAGGCCACCGATACGAAAACTGCGGCCTTCCGGCGCTTCCTTGTTGTAAACCTGGGTCGGCGTGAAATACAGGCTGACGTTTTCCTTGAGCGCGTTCAACACCAGCGCCACCGCAAGGCCAACAGCAACAAGGGCAACAACGATATATACGAATCTTTTTTGACGTGGTTTCATTATTTATGTCCCTTCCGATTCTTCTGCTTCACGCATCAGGCGCACCTGCTGCAAGGTGATTTTTCTTTTATGCACGACCATCGCGATTTCAATTGCAAAAATCAAAAACGCAACGGCGTAGGAGCCGATCCAGATATAGCTAAGCGGATTTTCTCTCATCCAGATATCCAAACTCATGACTTTACCTCCGCTAACTCAGTAATCCATTTGGTATGGCGTTCACGTTCCAGAATGATGCTGCGCACACGCATCAATGTGACCGTAATGGCGTAGAGCCAACAGGCCACCAGCATGGTGAACATCGCCTGCTGCATGGCAATGTGCATCGATGTCCCGGTGAACTTGATGGTCGATCCCTGATGCAGGGTATTCCACCACTGCACCGAGAAATAAATGATAGGAACATTCACCGAACCGACAATCGCCAGCAGCGCCGCCGCACGATCGGCACGACGCGGATCATCTATCGAAGCATGCAGGGAAATAAAGCCGAGATAGAGAAACAACAATATCAATTCAGACGTCAGGCGCGCATCCCATACCCACCATGCGCCCCACATCGGCTTGCCCCACAACGCGCCGGTCCAGAGCGAAATAAAGGCAAACAAGGCGCCGGTCGGCGCAATCGCACTCGCCATCATCGAAGACAAACGGGTGTTGAAAATCAGCCCCATCGCCGCATAGGCTGCCATGATCAGATACAAAAACATGGACAGAATGGAGGACGGAACATGAATGAAAATGATGCGGTAAAATTCGCCCTGCTGCGCATCGGCAGGCGCCACGACAAAGCCGATATACAAACCAACTATGCACAAAACGGCTGCCGAAATGGCAAACCACGGAATCAACTTACCCGCCAGACCGTAAAAGGTAGTCGGTGCAGAATATTTAAACCAGTTTATTGCCACAAATCACTCCATCGAAATTCGTAAAGCCTGCGCCGTCACCCAGGGGGTAAATGCCAGGGCCAACACCAACAACGCGCCCATCAATGACAGATGAGACGACACGCTCAAGCCGCTGGTCACCGCCTCTACCGCACCGGTACCAAAAATTAACACCGGTATGCACAAGGGCAACACCAGCAGGGACAACAGCACCCCGCCACCGCGCAGCCCCAGAGTCAGCGCCGCACCGATCGCACCGACCATGCTGAGTATCGGCGTACCCAGCAACAGACCCAGTATCAATACGGCTATCGCCTGTACCGACATATCAAATTGCAAACCCAGCACCGGCGTCATCAATACCAGCGGCAATCCCGACACCATCCAGTGCGAAACCATCTTGCCCAGCACCAATACCGACAACGATTGCGGCGCCAGCAGCATTTGCTCTAGCGTACCATCCAAATAGTCTGCCGAGAACAACCTGCCCAACGACAACATTGATGCGAGTAAGGCCGCAACCCACAACACGCCGGGCGCCATCTTGCGCAACATATCCATTTCCGGCCCGACGCCAAGCGGAAACAGACTCACCACCATCACGAAAAAAATCAGCGTAGTCAACACATCGGCACGGCGACGCATCGCCAGCACCAGATCGCGGCGCACCACCAATATCAACAGGGCAAACAGGGAAAGTTTTTTCATAACCTTATGACAGCGACAAGCTGCGCATTTCCATGCCCGCCACAGCCAGCGGTTGATGGGTAGTAAAAATCACCATGCCTTGTCGCATCAAGTGCTCCGCGAGCAATTCCTGTATCAGAGCCACCGCTCCGACATCCAGCGCCGTCAAAGGTTCATCCAGTATCCACAGTTTGGCATCGCTCACCAACAGGCGCGCCAGTGCGACGCGGCGGCGCTGCCCCTGCGACAGTACTTTGGTCGGTAAGCGCTCGCGGCCCTTCAAGCCCATGCGGCGCAAGGCGGCAACAGCCTCCTTCTCACTCAGCTCCACGCCCGACAAGCCCGCAGAAATACGCAAGTTTTCCAGGCCGCTCAATTCATCCTTGATGGCATTGTGATGTCCCAGATACATCATCTCGGCGAAATAGGCCTCATCCAGCTCGCGAACATCCTCGCCATCCCAGGAAATCACCCCCTCGTCAGGAATGATGAAACCGCACAGGGTACGCAACAAACTGGTCTTGCCGCTGCCGTTCGCGCCCTGAATTTGCATGATTTGTCCCGGATGCAGCGCAAAGCTCAACCCGGAAAACAAACGATGATCGCCGCGACTGCACGCAAGATTGCTGACTTCCAGCATGAAGAAAGACCTGAAATTGGACAGCGCAGGATTATATACGATTGCATCTGCCGATTGCGCGCCATTCATTTGCTTTATAATCCGCGCACTTTTGACCAACCACTCCTGAAGGACACATATATGGGATTTCTGGCCAACAAACGTATTTTGATTACCGGCATGATCAGCACCCGCTCGATTGCCTACGGTGTCGCACAAGCCATGCACCGCGAAGGCGCGGAACTGGCCTTCACCTATCAGGGCGAACGCGTGCGCGAACGCGTACTGGGTTTAGCCAAGGAATTCAACAGTGAGCTGGTATTCCAGTGTGATGTTGCCAGCGATGACGAAATCAACGAACTGTTTATCAGCCTGAACCGGCATTGGGATGGTTTTGACGGCTTTGTGCATGCCATCGCTTTTGCCCCGCGCGAAGCGCTGGAAGGCGAATTTCTCGATGGCTTCAGCCGCGAAGCCTTTCGCGTCGCGCACGACATCAGCGCCTACAGCTTCCCGGCGATGGCCAAGGCCGCGCTGCCGATGATGGAAGGCCGCAATGCGGCGATCCTGACCCTGAGCTATCTGGGTGCGGTGCGCACCATGCCTCATTACAACGTGATGGGCATGGCCAAAGCCAGCCTGGAAGCCAGCGTGCGTTATCTGGCCATGCAACTGGGCGGCAAAGGTATCCGCGCCAACGGCATATCCGCCGGCCCGATCAAGACACTGGCCGCAGCCGGCATCGCCGACTTCAGCAAATTGCTGGGTTACAACGAAAAACATTCCCCGCTGAAACGCAATGTGACTATCGAAGAAGTGGGCAACACCGCCGCCTTCCTGTGCAGCGACCTGGCCAGCGGCATCACCGGCGAAATCACTTACGTGGACGGCGGCTTCAATACGACTTCGCTGGGTTCAGCCGAAACTTAGGGTAACGCTGATTTATTCGTCATCTCCGCGAAAGCGGAGATCCAGCGCCTTGATTTAACTGGATTCCCGTCTGCGCGGGAATGACAAAACCGAATAAATCAGCCCTTCCTTAGCAGGCTGCGTGCAACAAGACATGCGACGGTTTTCATCATTGTTTTCCCCGAATGCGCTGAACCAGTTTCTTCTCGATCTCAACCACAACGAACAAAAACACGACAAAACCGATAATGCGCCCCCAGGCTGACGCGTCGATGGCCGCCACCCCAAACAGGCTTTGCATGAAGGGTAGGTAGGTAAAAATCAGCTGGATTACCGACAAAACGGCAATGGCAAGCAGCAGGTAAAAATTGCCGGTGAAATCCTGCCAGCTGCGCATCGGCGCGAGCAGGTAGCGGCAGTTGAATAAATAGGCCATCTCACCCGCCACCAGCGCGTTGACCGCGACGGCGCGACTGGCTTCGATGCCCGCGCCGCGCGCACTTTCCCACAAAAACAGGGCGACGGACCCTCCGGTAAGCAACAGGGAAACGAAAACAATGCGCCAGATCATGAAGCCGGACAGGATCGCTTCATTGCCCGGATGGGGCGGGCGCTGCATCACCCCGGGTTCAGACTTTTCAAACGACAATGCCAGTGCCAGGGTAACGGCCGTGACCATGTTCACCCATAGAATCTGCACCGGCGTGATCGGCAGCGTCATGCCGAACAGAATGGCGAACAGCACCATTCCCGCTTCGCCGCCATTGGTCGGCATGATGAATATAATAGCTTTTTTGATGTTGTCATAGACGGTGCGCCCCTCTTCCACCGCGTGTGCGATGGTGGCGAAATTGTCATCGGCCAGCACCATTTCGGCCGCTTCCTTGGCGACTTCCGTCCCTTTCATGCCCATCGCCACACCGATGTCTGCTCGCTTCAAGGCGGGCGCATCGTTCACACCATCGCCCGTCATGGCAACGATCTCGCCATTGGCCTGCAATGCCGCAACCAGGCGCAGCTTGTGCTCCGGGCTGGCGCGTGCGAACACATCCACATCCCGCACGGCCTGACGCAATGCCGCCTCGTCCAGCGCATCCAGCTCTCTACCCGTCAGCGCGCGACCATTGCCGATACCCAGCTGTGCGGCAATGGCACGGGCTGTTTCAGCGTGGTCGCCGGTAATCATCACAACGCGGATACCTGCCGCACGACAGTCGCGCACGGCAGCGATGGCCTCCTCGCGCGGCGGATCGGTGATGCCAACCATGCCGAGCAGAGTGAATTCGCCCTGCATGTCAGAAAAAGTCAACTCGCGCTGCTCGCCCCCGACGGCTTTCATCGCCAGTGCCAGCACACGCTGGCCGAGCGCCCCGGTATGGGCCATCTTGCTGTGCCACTGTGCCAGGTTGAGCGGCGCGTCCTCGCCCAGAGCGCGCTGCTGGTTACACATCGCCAGCACCTGCTCCACCGCCCCTTTTACAAAGATAAAAGCATGTCCGGCGTGATCGTGATGCAGGGTCGCCATGAAACGATGTTCCGATTCAAACGGGATTAGATCGGTGCGCGGCAATGATTCCTGTTCAAACACGGGATCGAGCCCGGCCTTCATCGCCAGCGCGATCAGCGCGCCTTCGGTCGGGTCGCCCGCGATGTGCCACGTGCCTGCCGTCTCGCGTAGCGCGGCATCGTTGCACAGCAATCCTGCGCGCAACAGATCGAACGCTTCGGCATGTTCGGTGATGGCCATCTCGTTACCATCGAGGGAAAACCCCCCGTGCGGCGCATAGCCCGCCCCGCTGACCTCGAACACCCGGTCGGCGGTCAATACGCGCTGTACCGTCATTTCGTTACGCGTCAGCGTGCCGGTCTTATCGGTACAAATCACCGTCACCGAACCCAGCGCTTCGACCGCAGGCAAACGCCGGATGATGGCGCTGCGTTTCGCCATGCGCTGCACACCGAGTGCCAGCGTGATGGTCAGCACGGCGGGCAGCCCTTCCGGGATTGCCGCCACCGCCATACTCACGGCGGCCAGGAACATATCGCCGATGTCGAATTGATACACCCGCCAGCCGAACAAAAAGGTGACTACGGCCAGCGCCATGATCACGATAGTCAGCCAGCGCCCGAACACCTCCATCTGCCGCAACAACGGGGTAGTCAACATCTGCACCTCGTCCAGCAAGGCACTGATGCGCCCGATCTCGGTATCGTCGGCCGTGGCGACGACCACGCCCGTGCCCTGCCCATACACGACCAGCGTGCTCGAATACGCCATGCAGTAGCGGTCGCCCAGCACGGTCTGAGCCGCTACTTGCGCAACATTTTTTTCCACGGCAGTGGATTCGCCGGTCAGCGCGGCTTCTTCGATGCGCAAATTCTTTACACTCAGCAAGCGCAGATCGGCAGGCACTTTATCGCCGGATTGCAGCAACACGATGTCGCCGGGCACCAGCGCCTCCGCCGCAATCACCTCGCGACGGCCTTCACGCAGCACGGTCGCCTCGGGCGACAACATGCGCCGTATCGCATCCATTGCCTTCTCGGCCTTGCCTTCCTGAATGAAACCGATGATGGCATTGATCACCACCACGCCGACGATCACGCTGGTGTCCACCCAATGCGCGAGCAAAGCGGTGACGCCCGCCGAAGCCAGCAGTACATAGATGAGCAGGTTGTGAAATTGCAGCAGAAACCGGGTCAAGGGACCGCGTTTCAAGTGCGGAGTCAGGCGATTTGAACCATATTGAAGCTGCCGACGCGCTGCCTCGGCATGACCCAGCCCCCGCGTGCCGGAAGCCAAAGCATCCAGCACTTGCCGTACCGAAAGATGATGCCAGTCAGTCATTCGACCACCTCAAATTCCTTACTTATCAGCCAAAACAGGATGTGCGGTTGTCATAAAGGTCAGCGCATGATTCCCGCTCCTGATGTCAGCATGAAGCGCTTCAACCACAGGAGCGTTGGTTGGGATGGCTGAATCCCATTGAATGATGAAATTGGCTCCCGATCCGCCCTCTGAATCCCGGCGTTCCACAAACAGCTCATGCGTTCCCATCGCGCCGATTGATAACGGTTTTTCCAGATATTCCTTGAGCAGTTTTCCCTCCGTGCTGTAATAGCGCGCCGAGAATACGCGAACAGGCGTCTTGAGGCTGGTGTTGCGTATGCTGACCAATACGGATACCAGACTTTTGGACGGAGACTTGTCGCTTCCCTTCCGGTCACCGTGCCAAATGTGAGAATAGACCGGCAGATACAGTGTCTGCCCGGAAGAAACAGCCTCCGCCGCCATCGCCGGAGAGGCGGCAAAGAGCGCCGTGATCAACAGTTTCAACATTCGTTTTTTCATACCTGCTCCACTTTGAGGGTTTCCATCCGTAAAAACGGCAGTGCGCCAGCCATGCTATCCATAGAGTCGGATGCAGCTCGAAGCGTTAGCTGGTGTGCAAAATAAGCTGATTGGTGTGCGCTGTAGTGAGACGTGCTGGTCATTATTTACCGTAAAAACGCACCTGATGAAGATTCGTCAGAGTGTCGCACCAAAGCACCGGCATGTCTATTGATAGCATTGTCCAATGGGGTTTGAGTCTGGGCAGGGTGCGTGATTCCAACGGGGTTT
>CAYLOK010000041.1:0-19846 GCA_964385275.1 uncultured Gallionella sp.
ATTAGTTTTTTAAAGAACAGCTGCCGGAGCAGCGAAGAGGTGCGCATTATAGTGACTTGAAACTCGTTGTCAACTTTAATTTTGCACTTCGTTTTTTCTTGCAGAACACGGTTAAGAAACGCAATCATTTATCTGATTATTAAGCAGTTTTATCCAACACAACCACTTCGTTTCCGCCCCCGTTCCGGCGAAGAGGTGCGCATTATAGAGATTAAAACCCCGGCGTCAACACCTTTCGGAAATATTGCTGTAACAGAGTGCAGGCAGAATATTCAGCCCTGACATTTGCCACACCTTCAGACCATCCGTTCAAAGCAGAGTAGTGTTGATTACGTACAGCATTATTTTCCCAAGCAAGCACAGGCACAAAAAAACCGCAGGCAACCCCTGCGGTTTTTTTGTTAAATCAAAATCGAAACTTAGTGGTATTTTCGGCTCAACTCATGCACCGCCGCTACCATCGCTGCGACATTTTCCGGGTTGGTGTGCTGCGAGATGCCGTGTCCCAAGTTGAATACATGCCCGCTGCCATAGCCGTAGCTGCTCAGCACTTTTTCCACTTCATTGCGAATCGCATCGGGATTGGCAAACAACACTGCGGGATCGAGATTGCCCTGCAACGCGACCTTGTGCCCCACCTTCTGGCGCGCAATGCCGATGTCCATGGTCCAGTCCAACCCGATCGCATCGCATCCCGTCGCTGCAATGCTGTCTATCCACAAGCCGCCGCCCTTGGTAAACACGACATTCGGAATGCGCACGCCGTCTTTTTCCTTGATCAATCCCTCGACGATGCGCTGCGTATAAGGTAGCGAGAATTCGTGATAAGCCGAATGCGACAACACGCCGCCCCATGAATCGAAAATCATCACGGCCTGAGCGCCTGCTTCGATCTGCGCATTCAGATAAGCGATCACCGCCTGAGTGGTCACTTCCAGAATGTGATGCATCAGCTTGGGTTCGTTGTACATCAGCGTCTTCACGCGGGCGTAATCGTCGCTGCCGCCGCCTTCGACCATGTAGCAGGACAGCGTGAACGGGCTGCCTGAGAAACCGATCAGCGGCACACGACCATCGAGCGTCTTGCGAATTTGCGATACGGCATCGGTCACGTAGCGCAAAGTCTTGTCGATGTCGGGAACCTGCAACGCCATGATGGCGGCTTCGTCGCGCAACGGGCGTTCAAACTTCGGGCCTTCGCCATCGGCGAAATACAGACCCAAGCCCATTGCATCCGGCACAGTGAGAATATCAGAGAACAAAATCGCCGCATCCAGCGGGTAGCGATCCAGTGGTTGCATAGTGACTTCGGTGGCAAAGTCAGGATTTTTGCAAAGACCCAGAAAACTGCCTGCGCGGGCGCGCGTTGCACGATATTCAGGCAGGAAACGACCAGCCTGACGCATCATCCACAGCGGGGTGTATTCGGTAGGCTGGCGCAACAGGGCGCGCAGGAAGGTGTCGTTCTTTAGCTTGAAGTTCATTGGAGGCCTTTAGTTCGTATTCTTGATTATATTAACGCGGTAAAACGGATGATCCCATCAGAAACTCGTCAACCGAGCGAGCGCACTGACGGCCTTCGCGAATGGCCCAGACGATCAGCGACTGACCTCTGCGCATATCGCCCGCAGTGAAAACGCGATCGACACTGGTACGGTAGTCATCCGTATTGGCGCGGATATTGCCGCGCGCATCTTTTTCTACACCAAACGCCTCCAGCACTTTTTGCACCGGACTGACAAAACCCATCGCCAAAAATACCAGATCGGCCTTCAGCTCGAACTCGCTGCCCGCAATTTCCACCATCTTGCCAGCGACCCATTCGACGCGAATTGCACGGATTTTTTCCAGCTTGCCGTTGCTGCCGACGAATTCCTTGGTGGCAATCGCCCAGTCACGGCTGCAACCTTCTTCATGCGAACTCGAAGTACGCAGCTTCATCGGCCAGTTAGGCCAGGTCAGCGGCTTGTTTTCCTGCTCCGGCGCACGCGGCATCACTTCGATCTGGGTAACCGACAATGCACCGTGACGATTCGAAGTGCCGACGCAATCGGAGCCGGTATCACCGCCGCCGATCACCACTACATGTTTGCCTGTCGCGCGCAACTGCCCGGGCAATTCATCCCCCGCATTAACACGGTTTTGTTGCGGCAGGAATTGCATGGCGTTGTAAATGCCGCTCAACTCACGACCGGGAACCGGCAAGTCGCGCGGCGTTTCAGCGCCGCCGGACAACACCACTGCGTCGAATTGCGCCAGCAACGCTTCCGGTGAGATAGTCTCAAGGGCCATGTTATTGACACCAGATTCGCACTCATTGCCGATAAAAACCGAAGTTCTGAAGGTCACCCCTTCGGTCTGCATCTGCTCGACGCGGCGGTCAATATGCGACTTTTCCATTTTAAAATCAGGAATACCGTAACGCATCAGGCCACCGATGCGACTGTTTTTCTCGAACAGCGTCACGTCGTGACCGGCACGCGCCAATTGCTGGGCACAGGCCATACCGGCTGGACCTGAACCCACAATCGCGACTTTTTTGCCGGTTTTCTTCTCAGCAATTTGCGGCACGACCCAGCCCTGCTCCCATCCCTTGTCGATAATCGCGTGCTCGATGGACTTGATACCGACCGCATCGTTGTTGATGTTCAGCGTACACGCCGCTTCGCAAGGCGCGGGACACAAGCGTCCGGTGAATTCCGGGAAGTTATTGGTGGAATGCAGCACGTCCAGCGCCTGCTTCCAGTTACCGCGAAACACCAGATCATTCCAGTCTGGAATGATGTTGTTGACCGGGCAACCGGAGGTGCAGAACGGTACGCCGCAATCCATGCAACGCGCGCCCTGCGTCTTGGCCTGATCGTCGCTCAGATGCAACACAAACTCTTTGTAGTCTTTCAGGCGTTCTGCGACCGGCAAACTTGCCTCGGACAGACGCTCGAATTCCATAAATCCAGTTGGCTTACCCATTATGCAGCCTCCCCATTTTTAACATTCTGCGCCGCTTGTTCCTGCAAGGCGCGGCGATAGTCGGTCGGCATGACCTTGGTGAACTTGGGCAGATAAGTTGCCCAGTTCTCCAGAATCAACCTGGCGCGTTCGCTGCCGGTGTAGAGCAGATGCTTTTCGATCTGTTCACGCAAAGCATGCTCATCGGCGAGGTTCAAATGATTGAAATGCACGCGGCCATGGCTTTCCGGCACTTCTTCGGTGTTATCCAGCGCAGCCAGTTCTTCGAGCACCGGTTCCAGCGCAACCATGGTCAGATTGCAGCGCTTTTCAAAGTCGCCCGTCTCATCCAGCACGTAAGCCACACCGCCTGACATACCCGCCGCAAAATTGCGCCCGGTTTGCCCCAGCACCACCACCATGCCGCCGGTCATGTATTCACAACCGTGATCGCCCAAGCCTTCGACGACCGCGATCGCGCCGGAATTGCGCACGGCGAAACGTTCGCCTGCCACGCCGTTGAAGTAGCATTCGCCGGAAGTCGCGCCGTACAACACGGTGTTGCCGACAATGATATTGTCAGCCGCAACCAGCTTGGCATCAGCAGGCGGAATAATGGCGATACGACCGCCGCACAAGCCCTTGCCCACATAATCGTTGCCTTCGCCGCGCAACTCGAACGAGATGCCGTGCGACAGGAAAGCGCCAAAGCTCTGCCCTGCCGTCCCTTTAAAATTGACACGGATGGTGTCAGTCGGCAAGCCGGCATTACCGTAACGTCTGGCGACTTCGTGCGACAACATGGTGCCGACCGTGCGGTTGACATTGCGAATCGGGCTATCAATAACTACAGGTATTTGATTATTAATGCTATTTTTCGCAGCCGAGATCAGCGTATTGTCCAGCGCCTTGTCCAGTTCGTGATCCTGTTCCTCAGCATGGCGGCGCGCCACCGAAGCGGGGACAGCGACCTGATGGAAGACTTTGGAAAAGTCCAGACCTTGCGACTTCCAGTGGGCGATGCTGTGTTTGACATCCAGCAAATCGCTGCGGCCTATCAAGTCGTCAAACTTGCGGATACCCATCTGCGCCATCAGTTCGCGCACCTCTTCGGCAACGAAGAAGAAATAGTTGACCACATGCTCCGGCTGTCCGGTGAATTTGCGGCGCAACTCAGGATCTTGCGTGGCAACGCCGACCGGGCAGGTGTTGAGGTGACACTTGCGCATCATGATGCAGCCTTCGACCACCAGCGGCGCGGTGGCGAAACCGAATTCATCCGCACCGAGCAACGCGCCGATCAGCACGTCGCGACCTGTTTTCAACTGACCATCTACCTGCAGCGCGATACGTCCGCGCAACTGGTTGAGCACCAGCGTCTGCTGCGCTTCCGCCAGCCCCAGTTCCCACGGCGTACCGGCATGCTTGATGGAAGACAGCGGCGACGCGCCCGTGCCACCGTCGAAACCGGACACGACGATGTGATCGGCCTTGGCCTTGGAGACACCTGCAGCCACTGTACCGACGCCGACTTCGGATACCAGCTTCACCGAAATTGAGGCGGACGGATTGGAGTTCTTCAGATCGTGAATGAGTTGCGCCAGATCTTCGATGGAATAAATGTCATGGTGCGGCGGCGGTGAAATCAAGCCCACACCAGGAACAGAGAAGCGCAGCTTGGCGATGTACTCGGACACCTTGTGCCCCGGCAACTGACCGCCTTCGCCCGGCTTCGCACCCTGCGCCATCTTGATCTGAATCTGATCCGCACTGGCCAGATATTCGGCGGTCACGCCGAAACGACCGGAGGCGACCTGCTTGATCTTCGAACGCAGGGAATCGCCGGCTTTCAGTTCGCGATCCGCCTCAATGCGGTTCTTGCCGATGATGTCGGAGAGCATCTCTCCGCCCTTGAAAATCTTGAAGCGCGCCGCATCTTCGCCGCCTTCGCCGGTGTTGGACTTGCCGCCGATGCGGTTCATCGCGATGGCCAGCGTGGTGTGCGCTTCGGTCGAGATGGAACCCAGCGACATCGCGCCGGTGACAAAGCGCTTGACGATTTCTTTCGCGGATTCAACCTCATCCAGCGGCA
Organism: uncultured Gallionella sp.; assembly: GCA_964385275.1. Classification (GTDB taxonomy): domain Bacteria; phylum Pseudomonadota; class Gammaproteobacteria; order Burkholderiales; family Gallionellaceae; genus Gallionella. The sequence goes on from CAYLOK010000041.1 coordinate 5,042, forward strand.
CGGCAACACCTGCCGGTTTGATTTCGAACAGCCCGCGCAAGGTCTTCAACTTGGTGCTTTGCTCGTTGATGAGCTTGGCGTATTCCTTGTAAGTCGCGGCATTGTTGGTACGCGTGGCCATTTGCAGCTTGGCGATGGAATCCGGCGTCCACATGTGTTCTTCGCCGCGCACGCGGTAAGCATATTCGCCGCCAGCCTCCAGCGCATTGGCCAGCACGGGGTCATTGCCGAATGCATCTTTATGGGTACGCAACGCTTCTTCAGCCACTTCAGTCAGACCGATACCTTCGATCTGGGTCGCCGTACCGGTAAAATACCGGGCAACAAACTCTGCATTCAGACCAATCGCCTCGAAAATCTGCGCGCCGCAATAGGACTGATAGGTGGAAATGCCCATTTTGGACATGACCTTCATCAGCCCCTTATTGATCGCCTTAATGAAACGCTTCTTGGCTTCCTTCGCATCCACGGACTGCGGCATTGCAACAATCGTCTCAAAAGCCAACCAGGGACAAACGGCTTCAGCGCCATAACCCGCCAGCAGTGCAAAATGATGCACTTCACGTGCCGAGCCGGTATCAACCACCAGTCCTGTGCTGGTGCGCAGACCTGCGCGAACCAGATGCTGATGGGCGCGGGAACACGCCACCAGCGCAGGGATGGCAACGCGTTCAGCCGACATCGCGCGATCAGACAGGATCAGCACGTTGTAGCCATCGGCCACGGCCTTATCCGCAGCGGCACACAAGGCATTGGCCGCCGCTTCGCAGCCTGCCGCGCCTTCACTTGCCGGATAGGTCATATCCAGAACCTGCGAGCGGTAACGTCCCCCGGTGAGCTGATCAATGTTGCGCAGGCGCCCCATGTCGTCATTCGACAACACCGGCTGATGCACTTCCAGACGCAGCGACGGATTGGTTTCATCAATACCGAGCAGATTGGGCTTGGGGCCGATGAACGAAGTCAGCGACATAACGATTTCTTCGCGGATCGGATCAATCGGCGGATTGGTCACCTGCGCAAACAACTGCTGGAAATAATCGTAAAACGAGCGGTTTTTATTGGACAACACAGCAAGCGCCGCATCCGTACCCATCGAACCGGTCGGTTCTTCACCCGCGTTAATCATCGGTGTCAGGATGAATTTGATGTCTTCCTGCGAATAGCCGAACGCCTGCTGGGTATCCAGCAAGGACGCGTTCAACTTGTTTTCGCTGACAGCCGCCGGCATGTCACCGAGGAAGAAACGCGATTCTTCGATCCACTTGCGGTAAGGCTTGGCCGTGGCCAACTGAGTTTTCAACTCGCTATCGTCGATGATGCGGCCCGCTTCCATGTCGATCAGGAACATACGGCCCGGCTGTAAACGCCACTTCTTGACGACCTTGTGCTGAGGAATATTCAGCACGCCCATTTCGGAGGCCAGCAACACCACGTCGTCATCGGTAATCAGGTAACGCGCAGGACGCAAACCGTTACGGTCCAGCGTCGCGCCGATCATCTTGCCATCGGTAAAAGCTACGGCAGCGGGACCGTCCCACGGCTCCATCAGCGCGGCATGGTATTCATAGAAGGCGCGGCGCTCTTCGTCCATCAGCGGATTGCCTGCCCACGCCTCAGGGATCAGCAGCATCATCGCATGCGGCAACGAATAACCACCTGCCACCAGCAACTCCAGCGCATTGTCGAAACAGGCCGAGTCGGACTGACCATCGACGATCAGCGGCCAGAGTTTTTCCAGATCTTCGCCCAGCAAATTGGAGGACATCGCCGCATGGCGCGCCGCCATCCAGTTCACGTTGCCGCGCACCGTATTGATTTCGCCGTTATGCGCAATCATGCGGAACGGATGCGCCAGATCCCAGCTCGGGAAAGTATTGGTTGAGAAACGTTGATGCACCAGCGCCAGCGCGCTGATCACCGTGCTGTCCTGCAAATCGGGGTAATACTTGCCGACCTGATCGGCCAGCAGCATGCCTTTATAAACCACCGTGCGCGCCGACAGGGAAGGAATATAAAAACCCTTGCCCTGCGCATCGGACAGTCCGTTCACGGCATGTTCAGCCGTCTTGCGGATCACAAACAGCTTGCGTTCAAAGGCATCCGTGTCAGCGCAATTTTCACCGCAACCGATAAACACCTGACGCACCGTCGGTTCGACCAGCTTGACGCTCTCGCCCAGGATGGAACTGTCCACCGGCACATCGCGCCAGCCCAGCAAAGTCTGACCTTCGGCTGCAATCCTGTCGGCGATAATTTGTTCGCAAGCGGCGCGCGCGACCGCGTCAGATGGCAGAAACAACATACCCACGCCGTAACGACCGGCTTCCGGCAAAACCAGGCCCAGCGTCGCGCATTGCATACGAAAGAACGCATCGGGAATCTGCAACAGAATACCGGCGCCGTCACCGGCCAGCGGGTCCGCGCCCGTCGCACCACGATGAGTCAGGTTTTCCAGTATCTGCAAACCTTGACTCACCCTGTCATGGCTTTTTTTACCCTTGATATGGGCAACAAAACCCACTCCACAGGCATCGCGCTCCTGGCGCGGGTCATACAAACCTTGTTGCATCGGTAAAGAAGAGTTAACCACGGCATTCCTCAATCAAATCAAACTGGGCATTTAGAACTACAGCGCAAGCAAAACAGAACCGTTCAAGAATTCAGAAAGCGCGTTTTACCGGCTCTGCGGTTTCACGTTTTCGCGCCTTGTTTCATTTTCGTTCGCTACGTTTTAAACGCCCCGTTAAAGCAAAAAAATGACGACACAAGTCGCCATACCTACTACCCATGCTCAAATACAAAAGCGAAAGGGCTGGAATCTTACCTTTAATCAGGACTATCAGCAACCGAACCGGTTTAACCGCAACTGAAAACTCCGTTAAAAACGTCGCAAACCGGCGCTTACAGGTGCGCGCGGACACGCCGCCGTTTCCTGAAACACGCTAGGCCGAGCCTTCTTCCACGGCAAAGAGCCGTTTATGTTCGCGTATCGCATAACGATCGGTCATGCCGGCGATGTAATCAGCAACCACTCTTGCACGGCCGGATTCCTCCTGAATTTCACCTGATTGAAATTGGGTCGGCAGCAAACGTCCATCGTCCATGAATGCGCCAAACAGGTCGCGTATGATGCGCTGCGCCTTGGCGCTCATGCGCATCACGCGGTAATGACGGTACAAATGGCTGTGCAGGAATTTTTTAAGTGCGCGTTGCTTCGCATTCAGTTCGGCACTAAAGGCGATCAGCGCGGGGGCATTGCGCACCTCTTCCAGCGTCTTGAGGTTTTGCGCGGCAATATTGGCCGCACTCTGATGAATCAAATCCGTCACCAGCGTGTTGATCATGCGCCGCACGGTTTCGTGTACCACGCGCCGCTCGGGCAAATTCGGATAAGCCGCGCGCACTTGTTGCAGGTGTTCCGCCACCAGTGGCACGACGGACAACTGTTCCAGCGTAATTAAACCGGAACGCAGACCATCATCCACATCGTGATTGTTGTAGGCAATTTCATCGGCCAGATTGGCGATTTGCCCCTCCAGCGAAGGGCGGCGATTATTCAGGAAGCGTTCGCCCAATTCACCGAGAAGTGCAGCCTGTTCCAGCCGACAGTGCTTGAGTATCCCTTCGCGCGTCTCGAAACACAGATTCAGCCCGTCGAACGTTGCATAGCGCTCTTCCAGCACGTCCACCACCCGTACGGATTGCAAATTATGCTCAAAGCCACCGTAAGCCTTCATGCAATCATTCAACGCCTCCTGCCCCGCATGACCGAATGGCGTATGCCCCAGGTCATGCGCCAGCGAAATCGCCTCGGCCAAGTCTTCGTTCAAATGCAGGCTGCGCGCAATCGAGCGGGCAATTTGCGCCACTTCGATGCTGTGGGTCAGGCGGGTACGAAACAGATCGCCCTCATGATTCACGAACACCTGCGTTTTGTATTCGAGACGGCGAAATGCGCCGGAATGCACGATACGATCACGGTCGCGCTGAAATTCGCTGCGTCCTTGCGGCGAAGTTTCAGGAAACCTGCGGCCGCGAGAATTGGCCTCGGACACCGCATAAGGCGCGAGTTCTGTCATACACACGCCTCAAGCGTTTGTTGTAGCAAGGCGGATGGCACATTGCTCACCAGCTCTGCCTGTCCCACTTGCTTGAGCAGCACAAAGCGCAGCTTGCCGCCTTCAACCTTTTTATCGTGCCCCATATACTCCAGATAGCTTGCCACACCCAGATCGGGCGCGACCACCGGCAGGTTGGCGCGCTGAAACAGGGTACGAATACGTGTCACATCCTGTTCGCTGATCCACCCCATGCGCTGCGACAAGTCTGCCGCCATCACCGTCCCCGCCGCCACGCCTTCTCCATGCAACCAGTTACCGTAACCCATGCCCGATTCAATCGCATGACCGAAGGTATGGCCCAGATTCAGCAAGGCGCGCTCACCGCTCTCGCGTTCGTCCGCCGCCACCACCTCAGCCTTGTGACGGCAACTACGCAATACCGCATACTGCAGCGCATCCGTGTCGCGCGCCAGCAGCTTGTCCATGTTCTGCTCCAGCCATTCGAGAAAAGTCAAATCACGGATCAGACCATATTTGATGACCTCGGCCAGCCCTGCCGACAACTCGTTGTCCGGCAGCGTATCCAGCGTAGCAATGTCGGCCAGCACCAATTGCGGCTGATAAAACGCGCCTATCATGTTTTTGCCGAGAGGATGGTTGATACCGGTCTTGCCGCCCACCGATGAATCCACCTGCGACAACAGCGTGGTCGGTATCTGGATAAAGGGAACGCCGCGCAAATAGGTCGCCGCAGCATAACCTGTCATATCGCCGATCACCCCGCCGCCGAGTGCGATGAGCGGAGTACTGCGTTCGCAACGATGGGTCAGCAGCGCGTCGTAGATCAGATTGAGCGTCGCGAAAGTCTTGTAAACTTCTCCGTCCGGCAGGATGATCGCCACACTCTTGACGTCGATTTCCTGCAAGGTTTGCTGTAGCTTTTCCAGATACAGCGGTGCGACTGTGGTATTCGTCACGATAGCCACACGTTTTTTGGGCAAATGCGCCTTCAGCAACTCCGCGTTACCCAGCAACCCGGTGCCTATATGTATCGGATAACTGCGTTCCGCCAGCCCTACTGTCAATGTTTGCATAATGATTGATTCTATTGATTGTTTTTTCGATAAGCGTCGATTTCACCAGCCAGCCTCAGCATCAGTCCATGCACGCTTTGCCTGCCCGTAGGCATCACAATATCGGCCACCTGCTGATAAAGCGCATCGCGCTGATGCAGCAACTCGACGAGTTTGGCATGCACATTGCCCGTTTGCAGCAAGGGGCGATTTTTATCGTTGCGCGTGCGCAACCAAAGATCATGAACACTGGCTTTCAGATAAATAACCACGCCGTTTTGTTGCATCAAGGCTCGATTTTCTGCGGCCAGAACTGCACCGCCTCCCGTGGCCAACACCAGATTATCACGTTGCACCAGCGCCTCCAGCGCGGCCGTTTCACGCTGACGAAAACCGGGCTCACCTTCCACATCGAATATGTGCGGTATCGTCACCCCGGTACGCAACTGGATTTCTTCATCGCTATCCACGAACACCTTATCCAGATGCTTCGCCAGGATACGCCCCATGGTGGTTTTACCCGACCCCATCATGCCGACCAGAATCAGGTTGCCCGACAGGTATTTGCGTGTACTGCTTAACGTATTGTTTTGCATAGTGCGGATTGTAAACGATTAAATCAAAGGCCCGGACTAAGCCGGGCCTGGATACTGCATCTTTATTGGCAGATGCCTGATTAACGCAAATTCAGTGCATCCTGCATGATTTTCGGCGACAGGAAAACCAGCAATTCGTCCTTCGTAACCGAAGTAGCCTTGCTCTTGAACAGATTGCCGAGCACAGGAATGTCTCCCAGCAAAGGCACCTTGTTTACAACCGTCTGGTCGTTCTGCTTATAGACGCCGCCGATCACCACGGTTCCGCCGTTCTCAACCAGCACCTTGGTCAATACCTTGTTGGTGTTAATGGCAACCCCGGCATTCGCAATTAAATCGCCTCGCGAATCCTTGTTTACTTCAACCGTCATGTCAATGTTGTTATCCGGGGTGATTTTGGTCTTTACGCCCAGCCTCAACACCGCCTTCTTAAAGGAAATTGTACGTGTCAATACACCACCCACAACCGAATCCACCGCGTAAGGGATTTCTTCACCCTGCTCAATAATCGCCCATTCCGTATCTTTATCTGCGCTGACCACGCGCGGACTGGAGATAATCTTGCCTTGTGAGTCCGACTCCATCGCTGTCAACTCAACATTGAGCACCTTGGTCGCCGCCACGCCAAACAGGGTGAAATTGGATGTCCCCGTGCCGCCCAGCGTTGGCAGATTCACGTTACCCGTGCCCGGCGTAACCAGCGAGGATGGCGCACGAACCCCCAGCCTTACACCCAGATTTCTGGCAAACCCGTCACGCGCCTCGACCACCCGCGCCTCGATCAACACTTGTCTGGCCGGCACATCAACCTGCCTGATGATTTTGCGCACCTCTTCCAGGCGCGACGAAGTGTCTTTTACGAACAGGGTATTGGTGCGGGCATCCGCCATTGCGCTGCCACGATTGGACAGAATTCGCGCTGTAGCGGCGTTCCCTGGAGTCGGCGCAGGGCTGGCCGATGCACTGGCTGCCTGACCTGCCGAACCTTTACCCATCAGAATATCGGCGACAGCAGAGGCCGTTTGATAGCCCAGCTGAAAGCTTTCCGTGTGCAATTCTTCAAGCTCGGAAATTTCCTGGCGCGAGGTCAAACCCGTCTTCTCTGATTTGGCCAGCTCTTCGCGCGGCGCTACCCGTATTACATTGCCATTCTTGCGCTGTTCCAGATCACGACTTTGCAGAATGATATCCAGCGCCTGATCCCACGGCACATCCTTCAAACGCAGCGTCAGATTACCCGACACGCTATCGCTGATAACCATGTTCAGCTCGGTAAAGTCGGCGATCACATTCAGCGCTTCACGCACGGAAATATCCTGGAAGTTGAGCGTCAGCTTTTCACCGGCATAACCGGCCTGCCCGCCCTTGACCAGCTTGTTCGGATCTTCTACAACCTGTTTGACTTCGATAATGAATTTATTGTCAGTTTGATACGCCGCATGTTCCCAGTTACCCTTGGGCTCAATTTCCATGCGGATGTTATCGCCCTGCGCAAAGGTGTTCACTGTTTGTACCGGTGTCGCAAAATCGACCACATCCAGCTTGCGTTGCAATTTACCCGGCAAATTGGTTTTCAGAAAATCCACGACCAGCTTGGTGCCCTGCCGATGAATATCAATGCCAACCCCCGAGTCGGACAGATCAACCTGAATACGCGCTTCACCATTCTTGCCGCGATGGAAATCCAGATCGCTCAAGGTATGCTTTTGTGTTCCCTGTCTGGCTTCGGCAAAACGTGAAGTCGTCGCAGCAACCTCCGCGACCTTGCCTTGCAAGGTGATCAGGACATTATTGCCCTCCAGCCGGGTGTCGTAGGACAACATCTGATTGAGGTTGATAACCAGCCGCGTGCGCGTCCCGGCCTGAACGATATTGGCGCTACGCAGCCCCCCCACAGCAAAATCCTGCACCGATTTACCCAGAGCATTTGCCGTATCCGGAAAATCCAGGGCAATACGGGGCGGGGTATTGATGGTAAAACCGGCTGGCGGATTGGCCAGCGGTTGGGCCAGCTCTACCTTGACGACAGTCACACCCGCACCGCTATCGGTGACGCTTAATGCGGTAATTTTATTCTGCGTCTCGGCATGCGCCTGCACCATGGCGAAAACCATCAGCAAGCCAAACAATCGTACCGCCGCTTTAACCGCACTATTGAGCAGATTGCTCAAGATTTGCGCGCTGCCGCGCAACGAATGGGCGCGCTGCGCTGCGGTTTGTCCAAAATAGTTCAAGCAGGCAATCCGCGTTGCGGATGCTGGCAATAGTGGAGTTGAAGTCATATCTTTAAACGGTCCCATTGCGTTACTCCCTAATCATTCAACCAATTGCAGACTGTTGCTGCGCTCAGACCAGTCCCCGGTGCTGTCTTGCACCACTTCCTTAATCACGATTTCCGTATCGGTTAACTTCTTTATCAAACCGAAATTCATGCCCATATAATTGCCCGCCTTGACTTGATACAGCTTTCCGTCAGGTGCGCGCACCACGGCGTGGCCGACCTTGCCCTTGGACACATAGCCGACCATCTTGAGGTTTTCCAGAGGAAAATCTTCCAGCGCCTCCTTTGGCCTGTCCATATCCGGTTCATTTTCCCCGCGCTTTCCGCTGGGGCCAGATTCCGGCTTGCGCGGCTTGAACGGGTCAGCCAGATTCGTGTCGTTGGCGTAGGCAAATGGCTCATACAGCTGAACATTGGGTGGCGGCGGGATTTGACCGCGCATATCCGCGCCGGAATTTTTGACAAAGTCACGCAAATCCTGAAACTCCTCGCCACCGCAAGCCGTTAACAATATCGCAACAAGCGCAAGATAGACGGCCCTCATTTGCTTGCCCCCGCTGCCTTGGCTGCACTCTTTTGCGCCGCAAGCTCTTCGTCATCCAGATACCGGAACGTCTTCGCGACCGCTTCCATGGTCAAAACCCCTCCAGCAGGCGTAATAGCAATTTCATTCAGCGTCACAATCCGTGGCAACATGGAAATATCGCTGGAAAACTTCCCCAAATCGTCGTAATTTCCCGTGACTTTGATCGTAATCGGTTGCTCGGCAAACGACCCTTGTATATTTTCTTCACCCGGACGAAACAATTCGAACTGCAAGCCGCGCCCCAACCCTGCCTGATTGATGTCGGTCAGCAAGGCATCCATTTCCGATTTGTTCGGCAATTGTTTGAGCAGCGCGCCGAATGACTCCTGCGTTTCGAGCAACTGTTTCTTCATCAAATCCAGATTGACCGCCATCCGTTTCTTGGACAGGAAAGTTTCCTTCAGGCTAGCCTCTTGTTCTTTAGCGCTATTCAGGTTTTCCCATTGCCCCTGCCAGTCCAGCAGCGCACCCATTACCACCACACCGATAAATATCACCGCGAAGGCCATTAGTTTTGCCGGCCACGGCCAAACGCCCGGAGTTTTCGGGTTGAGATTTTTCAGATCATCTAAAGTCATCATGATAGCTAATTCCTTCCACCGTCAGGCTTGGTGGCATCGTCACCCTGCGACTTGGTCAGATTGAAAATCAGGGTGAATTCACTGAGTCGTACATCACTCGCGGTAGCCGCGTGTATCTCCACCAAAGCAGGCGCCTCCAGCCAGGGGGAATCTTCGATCGCCCTCATCAAGGTAGAAACTCGCGCATTCGATTGCGCGTAGCCGACCAGATTGATGACATCCCCGTTTTGCTTGAGCGTCTTGATGTAAACGCCCTCAGGCAAAATACGCAACATCTGATCCAGCAAATGCACCACTTGTGAACGATCGCTTTGCAATTTCTCAACCGCATCCTTGCGTTCCAGCAAAGACTTCGTCTGCTCGCGCAATTTCCTGATTTCCGAAATCTGCTTGTCCAGTATTACTGTTTCCTGTTGCAGATACTCATTGCGGCGCTCCTGATAATAGATCTGCGTGCTGATCGCCACATGCACCAGCCCCCAGACCAACGCTCCCAGCAGCAGGGAAATAGTGCTCAGGGTAAAGAATTGAATTTGTTTGGCGCGCCGCCTTTCCTCACGGTGCGGCAATAAGTTGATGCGTATCATGATGGGTCAAACCTCCGCATTGCCAGCCCGCAGGCAATAATCAACGCCGGGGCATCCGCCTGCAACTGGCGGGGCTTGATTCGACTGGACAGAGTCATCAATGCAAACGGGTTTGCCACCATAGTGCTTACCTGAGTGCGCGTAGCCACTGCGTCATCCAATCCCGGCAATACGGCGCTGCCGCCTGCCAGAACGATGTAATCAACTTCGTTGTATTGCGAAGAAGTGAAAAAGAACTGGAGTGCGCGCGCGATTTCCATGACCAGATTTTCACGGAATGGCGACAATACATCGCTCTCGTAATTATCCGGCAAACCGCCATTCCGCTTGGCCGATTCAGCCTGCTCGGCAGAGAGCCCGAACATGTTTTGAATTTGCTGGGTTAATTGCTCACCGCCGATTTGCTGATCGCGCGTGTAGATCGACTGACCATTTCGCAACACGTTTACATTCATCACGGAAGCACCGATGTCAACCAGCGCCACACATTTATCTTCCGCACCATCCGGCAACTGTGCCCGTATTTGTGAAAATGCCGTTTCAGCCGCATAGGGTTCAACGTCCACGACGACGACTTTAAGATCCGCCGCCTGAGCCGCAGCCACCCTGTCTTCAACATTCGCCTTGCGTGAAGCGGCCAGCAACACCTCTATTTCATCCGCATTGCCGGGCGCCGGGCCCAACACCTGGAAATCCAGATTCACCTCGTCCAAGGCAAAAGGAATATATTGGTTCGCCTCGGATTCGACTTGATATTCCAGGTCTTCGTCGCGCATACCGGCAGGCAACAGAATTTTTTTGGTAATGACTGCCGCAGCAGGCAGCGCGACACTGACATTCTTGATTCGTGTCCCCAGACGTTTCCAGGCACGTTGCAGCGTTTCTGCGAGCGCATCCAGATTATTGATATTGCCATCGCTGACCGCATCTTTCGGCAGCGCTTCTATGGCGTAGCGCTCGATAATGTAACCCGCATTTTTTGGCTCTTGACTTAACTCAACCAACTTAACCGAGGATGAACTGATGTCCACCCCGATCAAGGGTGGCGTTTTGGTCTGGATAAAATCCAGCAAAATATCAAAATTTACTTTAGGCATAGGCCGTTCGGAGCTTTTCCGTACAAAGTGGTTGAAATCCTAGCAACAACTGTCAGCACTGTAAAGACGTTTTTAGGAGGGCGGTTTATCTCGTATAATCCGTGCGTCCGTTGAACGATACCATTTTTCATTATTTTTGAACAACTATTCAATGTTTACACGCCGCTGGCTACTCCCCGTTATCATCGTACTGACGCTTATTTTGCTGCCTGTATTATTGCTCGGCATGGCGGCGATACTGACGTACCCGACCCTGCCCTCTTTGGAGGTGCTCACCGATTATCACCCCAAGGTTCCGCTGCGCATCTATAGCGCAGAGGGTACATTGCTTGGCGAATTCGGTGAAGAGCGCCGCGCTCTGGTCAAAATCACCGATGTCCCCGATGTCATGAAGAACGCCATCCTCGCCGCTGAAGATGATCGCTTTTATCAACATGGCGGCGTCGATTATATGGGCGTGATGCGCGCCGCGATCTCCAACTTTACGGCTGGCGGGACGAGACAAGGCGCCAGCACCATCACCATGCAAGTCGCACGAAATTTCTTTCTCTCCAAGGAAAAAACCTTCACGCGCAAATTTAACGAGATGTTGCTTGCCTTCAAGATCGAGCACTATCTCAGTAAAGATGAAATATTCCAGCTTTACATCAACCAGATTTACCTCGGCCAGCGTTCCTACGGCTTCGCATCAGCCTCTCAGATTTATTTCGGTAAGCCGCTGGGTCAGATTTCCATCGCTGAAGCCGCCATGCTCGCCGGTTTGCCCAAAGCGCCCTCAAGCTTCAATCCCGTCGTCAATCCAAAACGTGCAAAACTGCGTCAGCTTTACGTCCTGCGGCGCATGCATAAACTGCACTTCATCACCGACGATCAATACAATCTGGCCCAAAGCCAACCCGTTGTCACCAAGCACAGCAGTCAGGAATTTTCTGTCAACTCAAACTATTTGACAGAAATGGTACGGCAAGTAATTTATGCAAAGTACCAGGATGACACCTACACCCAGGGATTCAAGGTTTACACCACCATCCGTCAGCAAGACCAATTGGCCGCTTATCAGGCGGTACGTAAAGGGGTGCTCGAATATGATCGCCGTCACGGCTATCGCGGACCGGAGGGCTTCATCGATTTGCGGCAGGACAGTAGCGAAGAATATCTGGAAGAAGCGCTACAGGACTCTTCTGACAACGACGATTTGCTGCCCGCCGTAGTACTGGCTGTGTCAGCCAGCCAGATTCATGCCTACAGCAAGGGCGGCGAGCGGATCACCCTCAGCGGCGATGCTCTGCGTTTTGCCCAGCGCGCCTTAAGCGACAAAGTTGCGTTAAATCAACGTATTGTCATTGGCTCCATCATACGCATACAAAAAAATGAGCTGGGCGTCTGGCAAATCAGCCAGCTGCCGCAAGTTGAAGCGGCTTTTGTATCGGGGAACCCGCTCGATGGCGCCATCTATTCTCTGGTCGGCGGCTTTGACTTTAACCACAACCAGTTCAACCACATCACGCAGGCATGGCGTCAACCCGGCTCCAGCGTCAAGCCCTTTATTTATTCTGCCGCTCTGGAGAAGGGCTTCACACCGGCCACCCTCATCAATGACGCACCGCTGATGTTCGGCGCCGATCAAACCGGCAGCGAACCCTGGCAGCCGAAAAACTATGATGGCAAATTTGAGGGGCCGATGCGCATGCGCCAGGCGCTCACCAAATCGAAAAACATGGTTTCGATACGCATACTGCAATCCATCACACCGCAATATGCTCAGGATTACATCACCAAATTTGGTCTGGATGCAGACAAACATCCGCCTTATCTGACCATGGCGCTGGGAGCCGGTTCGGTGACGCCGCTACAGATGCTGACCGGTTATTCGGTATTCGCCAATGGCGGTTTCCGCACCACTCCTTATTTCATCCAGCGCATTGAGGATGCACAAGGCAACATTCTCCGCAAAGCCATCCCGGTCGTGGCGAATGCAGGTGCGGAACAGGTCATTGATGTGCGCAATGCTTACACCATGGTCAGCATGATGCAGGACGTGGTTAAACATGGCACTGCCATTCACGCAATGCAACTCGGACGCCAGGATCTGGCAGGCAAAACCGGCACCACCAGCGACTCGATTGACGCGTGGTTTTGCGGCTTCCAACCCACGGTGACCGGCATTGCCTGGATGGGCTTCGATCAGCCACGCAGTCTGGGTGACAAGGAAACAGGCGGAGGCGCCGCCCTGCCAATCTGGATGAGTTATATGGAAAAAGTCCTCAAAAACGTCCCTCAAGTCGAGTACAGCGTACCGGACAACATGGTCGCCGCACGGATCAATGAAAGCGGGCATCGCGACGAAAACGGCACACGGGTTGAATATTTCTATAATGAAAATATTCCCGCCGAGCATGACGCTCCGGCGCCCGTTGAGGCAGGCAAACCCGCAGAGACCATCAAAGATCAGCTGCTCTGATATTCGAATGAGCAAACAAGCCGGACGCGACCTGATGCGCGAGCAATTAGCGCATCTCGCCGCCAAGTTGATTGCGGAAACCGGCATTGCCGACTTCGCCTCTGCCAAGCGTAAGGCGGCCCGTCAACTCGGCGCGTCGGACACGCAACACCTGCCCAGCAACAGTGAAATCGGAACTGCTTTGCACAGTTACCGATCCTTGTATCAGCACGACAGCCATCCGGATACTCTGTATCAGTTACGCGCCGAAGCGCTGGCCGCGATGCAGCCGCTTTCAGCATTCAACCCCTATCTGACAGGCTCGGTGTTGAGTGGCGCAGCGGGTGAAAACTCGGACATCAACCTGATGCTGTTTTCCGACGATGCCAAAGCCGTGCTGTTGTTCCTGCTCAAAAACAAGCTCGAATTTGAAGACGGAGAATGGCGAGTGAGACTGGGCGGGCATGAAGAGATCGTGCCGAGCTACACCCTCACAACTGAATCAGGCACCCAGATACACATCATCGTGCTACCCGAAAACGCCCGCCACAGCGGCAGCCGTCACCCGGAGACCCATGCGGATATTGCGGCAGTTAAGGCGTTGCTGGCGGGATAATTGAAGATGGATTTCACACGGCACTACGCAAGCTATAGATTAGGCCTTTAAACAAATTTAAAGAGGCTGCGTCATTCCCGCGCAGGCGGGAATCCAGATAATTTAAAGATACCCGCGAAGCAGGACAAAGCTTGGGTTTTGAACCGCTGCGCGGATTTTTTCTGCTGGATTCCCGCCTGCGCGGGAATGACAAATTAACTATTAATTGCCGACTCAATAACGCAGTAACTCGTCACAATCAAACAAGTAAGCCAGAATGAAACGCCGTGTAATCCAGGGAGGAGGCATATGCCCCGGATCCACTATCGCTGCATCCGAATCTACCAGAATTCAAAACCCATCAGAAACACTTTTCTTTTGAATTCTCCAAAACCAACTCCTTGAGTATTTGACCTTTTTTATCTGGTGAACCGTAGGAAAAATAACCAACCACTTTTGTTTGTTGGTCGTCGAGTGCCGACAAATCAATAACCCACATCACGGCCGCGCTTGCTGGGCCTTGGAATCTGGCTGAAATCGTGCCTGACTTCGTGTCAGTGAATATATCTCTCTCGACAACCAACTGATAAGAAGGTGGATAACACTTGTTCGTTTGATCAAGAATTTTTCGATAAACCAACTGGTAATTCTCTGGTGCGACAAAAGTGAATTGATGATCAAACCCCATCCCTCGAACACCGCCAATAGTAGAGTTGGCACATCCCGATAACAAGATTAGACACGCTCCACCCAAGCAAGATAGAAAAAATAAATGTAGTCGGTAACGCATTGAACCCCCCACCTTTGGAAATTTAACGAAAATAAATGGCGCTGTAACGAAATGGCTTTGTGTGCGTATTCCACGCAAACTGGACAGCCAGTCCACGGCAAAGTGGACAGTCGGA
>CAYLOK010000042.1:0-17167 GCA_964385275.1 uncultured Gallionella sp.
TACCGGCCTGTCACGCCGGGGGTCGCGGGTTCGAGTCCCGTCCACTCCGCCAAATTGAGGCGAACGAAAGTTCGCCTTTTTTCATATCTGTCGTTTATAAATTTAAGCTGGGGTCGCTATGTTTGATTTCGTTCATGAAAAAAGAAGATTGGTGCAAATAGTCCTGGTGTTGATTATTTTGCCATTTGCGTTTTTTGGTGTGGACTCATATCGTCAGTCGGGCGAGGGCAAAGCGCCTGCCAGTGTGAATGGAACGGAAATTACCCAGCAGGAATTTGAAACGGCTTTGCGTCAACAGCAAGACAGAATGCGCCAGATGCTGGGGGCGAATTTTGACCCAGCGATGTTTGAAACGACTGAAATAAAGCGCGCTGTTCTGGATAATTTGATTGCGCAACGCTTATTGATCGATCGTGCCAAGTCTGTCGGATTGAAGGTGACGGACGAGCAGGTGGCAGAGGTTATCGGCGGCATTGATGCCTTCAAGGAGGGCGGAAAATTTGACCAGGCGCGCTATACCAGTGCGCTGGCGAATCAGAATATGTCGCCGCTGATGTTCGAAGCTCGCGTAAGGGATGATCTGGTCGGGCAGCAGTTGCGTGAAGCTTATGTGCAAAATGGTTATGCCGCCAAGACTGTCGCGGACAACATTATCGCGATCAACGAACAGCAACGTATGGTGAGCGTGGCGCAAGTTTCATTGCAGGCTTTTATTGCGCAAGCCGTTATTGACGAGGCTGCCATCAAGGCTTATTACGATCAGAATCAAAAGGAATTTCAGGTTTCGGAACAGGCCAGAGTTGAGTATGTGAAGCTTTCAATCAATGACTTGATGGCCAAAACCGATGTCAAGAGTGAAGATGTCCGTAAATACTACGATGAGCACCAGCCTGATTTTTCCACGCCTGAACAGCGGCAGGCCGCCCATATTTTATTGACCGTTGCGGCTACGGCGCCCGACGCGGAGCAGGCGGCTGTGAAGAGTAAAGCCGAGCAGTTGCTGAAGCAGGTCAAACAAAATCCGGCGCAGTTCGCTGAACTGGCCAAGCTGAATTCACAGGATCCCGGTTCTGCAACAAACGGGGGAGATCTGGGGTTGTTTGGTCGCGGCATGATGGTAAAGCCATTCGACGATGCAGTATTTTCGCTCAAGCCGGGCGAAATCAGCGGGCTGGTCAAGTCCGACTTCGGCTATCACATCATCAAGTTGACGGCGATCAAGGCATCGCATGCCACGCCGTTTAATGAGGTTCAAGAAACTATTCTGACCAAGCTGCGCCAGCAGAAAGCGGCTGATTCGTTTGCAGAATTGGCCGAGAAATTCAGCAATACTGTCTATGAGCAAAGTGACACCTTAAAGCCGGCAGCACAGTTGTTGGGCGCGCAGATTGAGCAAAGTGCCTGGCTGGTAAAAGGCGGCGCTTCCGGCGATATCTGGACTGCTAAAATGAGGCAGGCAGTGTTTAGCGATGATGCCATCAAAAACAAGCGCAATACCGCTGCGATTGAAGTCGCCGAGAACACGATGCTTGCCGCGCGCATACTGGAACACAAGCCGGCGACCGCACGCGCTCTGACCGAAGTGCAGAATGTGATCAAAGAAAAATTAATACGTCAAAAAGCACTGGACATGGCGGTTAAACAAGGTAAAATGCTGCTCGTTCAATTGCAGCAGGGCAACAAGGCTGCGCTGGATTGGTCGGTTGCTCAGACGATTACCCATGCTCAATATGGTGCGCTGGATGTAGCGATGGTGCGCCAGATATTTCAAGCGAACACTTCCAAACTACCTCAGTATGTCGGTGCGGAATCCCCGCAGGGAGGTTTCGTTTTGGTGCGCGTTGAGGGTGTTAAAGAGGGCGAAAAGCCTGATGACGTGAAATTTGCCCGTTATGCGCAACAATTGCGCCAGATGACAGGTGATGAGCTATTTCAGGCCTATCTGGCGGATGCCAAGCTGAAGTCTGAGATTAAATTGAATTTGCCTGAAACGGCTACCGAAAAACCTTAGCAGGTTCGGTTTGAGTAGTTGCAGGTTGTAAGAATACGGGTGCTTAGCTCAGTTGGTAGAGCGTCGCCCTTACAAGGCGAATGTCGGCGGTTCGAACCCGTCAGCACCCACCAAACAAAGCTGGTAGCTCCTAGCGAGCAGCCGGTGATGAGCAGCAGAAGTTTTGGAGTGGTAGTTCAGTTGGTTAGAATACCGGCCTGTCACGCCGGGGGTCGCGGGTTCGAGTCCCGTCCACTCCGCCAACATTAAAAAGCCGTTGAGAAATCGACGGCTTTTTTCTTTTTTACGGCAAATTTTTTCTTTTTTACGGCAAATTTCCGGCCCGACCGCGCAACGCTTGATTACAGGAATCTATCCAGCAGTTTGCGGCTGTGGGCATCCAGTTTTTCTATGTCCCGCAGCAGAAAGGATACGCCGTGCGCGTCGGTGATAAGCAAAGAGGCGTGTGACAAACGGCGGATATGATCCTCAGCCTTGAGCAGCAGTTCGGCATCGCCTCTGTCCGTTGTCACTTGCCATGTGCTGGGCGTGGCGTAGCTGGACACATGGCTGATGCGGCTGATCTCGGGCGTGAACTCGCGGATTGCCAGTTCCTCCCTGAGCAGGATGCGAACTGCTTCAGGCAAGTCGGCGAGATTTTCTATCCATGCCAGTTCATGCCCGTCACTGCCCGTTAATGAAATGCCTTCGTCAGGCGCACCGATGGGAAAGGCGCGCACCGGGACGACGCCTTCGTGTACCTCGCCTGTGCCGACAGTGAATGTCAGTCCGCCGGCGGCGTTGCGCAGTAACGTCAAAGGATTCATGTGCTTACCTTGTTGTCAGGCGGAATGCTGATGGCCGCGTCGCTCAGGTCCGTGTCCACATTGCGCGCCTGTGCCTGATACAGGCGGTAATAATGACTTTCTTTTGCCATTAACTCGTCGTGATTGCCTATCTCGACGATTTCGCCCTTGTCCATGACCACCAGGCGGTTGGCCTTGTGCAACGTGGACAGGCGGTGGGCGATGGCGATGGTGGTGCGGCCCTGCACCAGGTTGTCCAGCGCTTTCTGGATTTCCTTTTCCGTTTCCGTATCCACCGAAGCGGTTGCTTCGTCGAGTATCAGGATGCGCGGGTCTATCAGTAGCGCGCGTGCGATGGAGATGCGCTGGCGTTCGCCGCCCGACAGACCTTGTCCGCGTTCGCCGACCAGCGAGTCGTAGCCGTGCGGCAGGCGCAGGATGAATTCATGGGCATGGGCGGCGCGGGCGGCGGCGACAATTTCCATACGTGTCGCATCCGGTTTGCCATAGGCGATGTTCTCGGCGATGCTGCCGAAGAACAGGAACGGTTCCTGCAACACCAGACCGATGTGGCGGCGATATGCCGCGACGGGCAGGGCGCGGATGTTGACACCATCCACGTTGATCGAACCTTCGCTGACATCGTAGAAACGGCACATCAGGTTGACCAGCGTGCTTTTGCCCGAACCGCTGTGGCCGACCAGGCCGATCATTTCGCCGGGCGCGATGTCCAGATTCAAGCCCTTGATCACGGCGCGATTGCCGTAGCGGAATCCGGCGTCGCGTATTTCGATCCGTCCTGATACTTTGTCCAGATGAACAGGGTTAACAGGCTCGGGCACGCTGGAGACATGATCGAGTATGTCGAAGATACGCTTGGCCGCTGCCGCCGACTTTTGCGTGACGGAAACGATGCGGCTCATGGAATCGAGGCGCGCATAGAAACGGCTGATGTAGGCCAGAAACGCGAGCAGCACGCCGACGGTAATTTCATTGTGCGACACCAGCCAGATGCCGAACGCCCACACCACCAGCAGCCCGATTTCGGTCAGCAGCGAGACGCTGGGCGAGAACAGCGACCAGATTTTGTTGATGCGGTCATTGACTTGCAGGTTGTGCTGGTTGGCGGTGCGGAAGCGTTCCGCTTCGCGCCCTTCCTGGGCGAACGCCTTGACCACGCGGATGCCGGGGATAGTGTCGGCCAGTACGTTGCTCACTTCCGACCAGACTCGATCAATTTTTTCAAAGCCGGTGCGCAGGCGGTCGCGCACGTTGTGGATCATCCAGGCGATGAAGGGCAGCGGCAGCAGGGTGGCCAGCGCCAGCCAGGGGTTGATGGAAAAAAGGATCGCTGCCGTCATCGCAATCATCAGCACATCCGTCGCAAAATCAAGCAGATGCAGTGACAAAAAGACGCAGATGCGATCCGATTCCGAGCCAATGCGCGACATCAGATCGCCGGTGCGCTTGCCGCCGAAATATTCCAGCGAGAGGCGCAGCAGATGCTCATAGGTGATGGTGCGCAGATCGGCGCCTATCCGTTCGCTGACCAGCGCGAGAATATAGGTCTTCGCCCAGCCCAAGCCCCAGGCCAGCAGCGCCGAACCGAACAACCCGGCCAGCAGCCAGGCCACCAGGCCGAAATCAATCGGCACGCCGTTCTGATAAGGAATCAGCACACGGTCCATCAGCGGGATGGTGAGGTAGGGCGGCACCAGCGTGGCGGCCGTGGAGCCCAGCATCAGCAGAAAACCGCTCAGCAACTGCCAGCGGTAAGGCCGGGCAAAACGCCACAAGCGGAACAGCGTCCAGGTCGAGGGCGGTGCATTGATCGTGCCGCTACAGTGCGGACATTCCTGCCTGTCATCCGGGTAAGGCGTCAGGCAATCCGGGCAGCACTCCGGCGCGATGCGCTGCACGGCGATGCCGGTGAGAAAACCTGCGAGTTGCTGTTCGAACTGCTTGACGAAGCGGGTTGCCTGCACATCATGGGCGAGTGTGTAAAACCAGCAGTTCAGCCGCACTTCACCCTCAAACAGCTCGATACGTCCCACACCGCCATGATCGTGCCGCTGAATGCGCAGCCCGTCGCGATAGCGATACTCGCAAGTTTCTGCTTGCGGAGTGGTTGCTTGCGGGTTGGCAAAACCCAGCAGCCGCCGGTCGGTAATCAGCAGCAAGTTATGGGTAAAATTGAGGCGGATATCGAGGTTGATCTCCAGCCATGCCTGAATTTCTTCCCTGTCGGCCAGTTGTGACTGTACGCTGGCGCGCCATGCGTCCGGGAGAGCGGTTCTGGGAAATGTTAGGGTGTTCACGGGCGGCGATATTACTACAATACAAGGCTCTGACAAGCGATTTTACGGGATGCTCTGGTACACTTGGAGACTGCGGTAAACCAAAAAGCTGCGGTCGGCGTTCACGCACGGGCATCCCCCCTTTAATTTATCTGAAAGTGCTGATGGAGTTCCTCAAAATACTGCCTCTGCGCGGCCCGAATATCTGGACTTATCGCCCCGTGCTGGAGGTGTGGCTGGACATCGGTGCGCTGGAAGATTCGCCGTCCAACACGATCCCCGGATTTTACGAACGACTCACGGCCTGGTTGCCGACTCTGGTCGAGCACCGCTGCGGTATAGGCGAACGCGGCGGTTTTCTGCTGCGCTTGCGCGAGGGCACCTGGCCGGGTCATATTCTGGAACACGTCACCATTGAGCTGCAAAATCTGGCCGGCATGCAGAGCGGTTTCGGCAAGGCGCGCAGCACCTCGGTGCGCGGGATATATAAAGTCGTGGTGCGCTCGCGCAACGAACAGGTGAGCCGCGCCGCACTGCATGAGGGGCGCGACCTGATTCTGGCGGCGATGCAGGACCGGCCCTTTGACACTCCTGCGGCAGTCGCACGGCTGCACGAGATGGTGGACTCGCTCTGTCTGGGGCCGAGTACGGCTTGCATCGTGGATGCGGCGACCGGACGTGGCATCCCGTCTATCCGCCTAAGTGAAGGTAATCTGGTGCAACTGGGCTATGGCGCGCGTCAGCATCGCATCTGGACCGCAGAAACTGACCAGACCAGCGCCATTGCCGAGGGGATTTCCAGAGACAAGGACCTGACTAAAACTTTGTTGCAGGCGTGCGGCGTACCCGTGCCCGAAGGCCGCATCGTGGATAACCCGGCAGATGCATGGGAGGCCGCAGAGGACATCGGTTTGCCGGTGGTCGTCAAACCGTCCGACGGCAATCACGGGCGCGGTGTGTCCACCGAACTGATGACACGCGAGGAAGTCGAGGCCGCATTCAGGCTGGCCGATGAGGAAGGCAGCGAGGTCATCGTCGAACGCTTTGTGCGCGGCAACGAACATCGTCTGCTGGTGATAGGCGGGCGTCTGGCAGCAGCTGCGAGAGGTGAATCAGCCTTTGTGTCGGGCAATGGTCGTTCGACCATTGCCGAACTGATAGATGCCCAGATTAATACTGATCCGCGCCGGGGCAGCAGCGAAGACTGCCCGCTGAACGTAATCCGCCTGGAAGACGATGCGGCAGTCAGGTTTGAAATTGCCCGGCAGGGTTATGCGACAGATACAATCCCGCCGGACGGCACGCAGGTACTGGTCCAGCGTAACGGTAATGTGGCGTTTGATGTGACCGAGCTGGTGCATCCCGAGGTGGCGGCAACGGTCTCGCTCGCTGCGCGTATCGTCGGCCTCGACATTGCCGGAGTTGATCTGGTGGTGGAGGATATTTCGCGCCCGCTGGCGGAACAAGGTGGCGCCATCGTTGAAATCAACGCGGGCCCCGGCCTGCTGATGCACCTCAAGCCCGCGTCCGGCAAGGCGCAGCCGGTGGGTGCCGCCATCGTCGAAAGTCTGTTTCCTGACGCTGCAAACGGCCGCATTCCCGTGATCGGTATTTGCGGTACGCACGGCAAAACGCAGGTTGCGCGCATCGTGGCAAGATTGCTGAAACTGGCAGGCAAGTATGTCGGACTGGCCAGTAGCGAGGGGCTCTGTTTTGATAAACGCGTCGTGGACAAGCGTGATTGCGCGACCTGGGCGGCAGCGCAAAAAGTATTGCTGAACCGTTCGGTAGAGGCAGCGGTGATTGAAAACAGTATCGCGACGATTTTATCCGAGGGGCTGGGCTATGACCGTTGCCAGATAGGCATCGTTACCAACATTGATCCGGCCAGTCATTTTGGCGAGTATTACATTGAGACCGCTGAACAGGTATGCAATGCGCTGCGTACCCAGGTCGATGTCGTGCTTTCAAACGGTGTGGCCGTGCTCAATGCGTCCGATTCGCTGGTAGCGGGGTTGGCCGAATATTGCGATGGTGAAGTGATTTTCTTTTCCAGTAACGCTGCGTTGCCTGTCGTTGCGGCGCATTTGGAAAAAGCGGGGCGTGCCGTGTTGGTCCGGGAGGGTGTCATTGTACTGAGCGCGGGCGCGCAGGAAACCGTGGTGCTCAAGCTGGCGGCGGTATCCATGCCGGATGCCGAATCTGAACATCAGCAACTCGATAATGTGCTGGCGGCTATCGCGGCGGCGTGGGCGCTGGGTATTCCCGTCGATCTTATTCGTGCAGGCATTGCAACATTCGAAGTGGAATGTGCTGATTTTTTGAAATAAAACTCGCGGAGCGAGTCCGCTAATACAAGGAAATTCCCCTGATGGAAGTGTCACGTATCCGCGCGCTGCGCGGCCCTAATTTGTGGAGTCGGCATACCGCCATCGAAGCGATCGTGTCTTGTTCGGATGCGGAGTGCAGCATCGCTCAAATCCATGGTTTTGAAGCGCGTTTACGCGTGCATTTCCCGGAAATCGGCTTGTTGCAAGTGCCGGGGCACACCGAAGCCATTGCGATGGCGCATGTTCTGGAGGTGGCCGCACTGGGCTTGCAAGCGCAGGCCGGATGTACGGTTTCCTTCAGCCGCACGACGCCGACGCAGCAACCCGGCGTGTATCAGGTGGTATTTGAATACGGCGAGGAAGAAGTCGGTCGGCTGGCTTTTAAATTTGCACAAATATTATGCCGTGCGGCCATCGAAGACTTGCCTTTTGATCTTGCGGCGGCTCTTGCGCAGTTGCGCGAGCTGGACGAAGACGTTCGTTTGGGCCCCAGTACCGATTCCATCGTCCGGGCGGCGGTTCGGCGCGGCTTCCCTTATCGTCGTCTGACACGGGGAAGTCTGGTGCAATTCGGCTGGGGCAGCAAACAGCGTCGTATCCAGGCAGCCGAGACGGATCGCAGCGGCGCCATTGCCGAGGCCATTGCACAGGACAAGGAATTGACCAAGAAGCTGCTCGATGCAGCGGGGGTGCCGGTGCCGCAGGGCAGACCGGTGTCCGATGCAGACGATGCATGGCTTGCGATGTGCGAGATAGGCGCCCCGGTGGTCGTCAAACCCATGGACGGCAATCAGGGTAAGGGCGTGACGGTCAACATTGACACACGTGATCATTTGAACATGGCCTATGCGGCCGCCGCTGAAATCAGTTCGGAGGTGTTGGTCGAACGATTTATTCCCGGCAGCGATTTTCGTATGCTGGTGGTGGGCAATCAACTGGTGGCGGCCGCCCGCCGCGAACCGCCCATGGTGATCGGTGACGGCGTGCATTCCGTGCGCGAGCTGGTCGAACAGGTAAACAGCGATCCGAGACGCGGCGACGGGCATGCTACCTCGTTGACCAAAATGCGTATCGACAGCATTGCACTGACCAGACTGGAAGTGCAGGGTTACACGGCTGACTCGATCCCGGACAAGGGCAAATACGTGGTGTTGCGCAATAATGCCAATCTCAGCACGGGCGGTACGGCGACGGATGTCACCGAGGATGTACATCCCGAGCTGGCGGCCAGCGCGGTCGCGGCCGCGCAAATGATAGGCCTGGATATTTGCGGCGTGGACGTGGTGTGTGACAGTGTGCTGCGTCCTATGGAAGAGCAGGGCGGCGGTATCGTCGAGGTCAATGCGGCGCCCGGCTTGCGCATGCATTTGCAGCCTTCGTTCGGCAAGGGGCGGAATGTGGGCGAGGCGATTGTCGCCTCGATGTTTGCCGCAGGCGAAAACGGGCGTATCCCGCTGGTGGCCGTGGCGGGCACCAACGGCAAGACCACCACGGTGCGCCTGATCGCGCATATTTTGGGTTGCCAGGGGTTACGGGTAGGTATGACCAACTCGGATGGCGTCTATATTCAGGGACGGCGCATCGACACCGGCGATTGCAGCGGGCCCAAGAGCGCGCGCAATGTGTTGATGCATCCCGATGTGGACGCTGCGGTATTCGAGACGGCGCGCGGCGGCGTGTTGCGCGAGGGACTGGCGTTTGATCGCTGCAATGTGGCCGTCGTCACCAACATCGGCATGGGCGACCATCTCGGCCTGAATTACATCAGCACGGTGGAAGACTTGAGCGTGGTGAAACGGGTCGTGGTACAGAATGTCGCTGCGGACGGCGTAGCCGTACTCAATGCGGCCGACCCCATGTCAGCCGGCATGGCGGCTGCCTGTCCGGGCTCGGTCACGTTTTTTGCCAGGGATCGCTACCATCCGGTGATGGCGGCGCACCGTGCGCAAGGTCGGCGCGTGGTGTACGTCGATGGCGGTCAGATCGTGGCGTGCGAAAACAAGGCTGAGCAGCGCGTCGAGTTGGGCCTGATTCCCATTACGCGCAACGGCACGATAGGTTTTCAGATCGAAAATGCCATGGCCGCAATAGCCGCCGTCTGGGCGCTGAATGTGGATTGGGACACGATACGCAGCGGACTGGCCGGCTTCGTGAACGATGCGCAGACCGCTCCCGGTCGTTTCAATTTCTTCGATTATCGCGGTGCTTCCGTCATCGCCGATTACGGTCACAATCCCGATGCGATACTCGCGCTGATTCCGGCCATTGAGAGCATAGCGGCGAACAGGCGTCTGGTCGTGATCAGCGGCGCGGGAGACCGGCGCGATGAGGATATACGCCGGCAAACCGAGATGCTGGGCAATGTGTTTGACGAGGTAATCCTATATCAGGATCAGTGTCAGCGCGGTCGCGAGGAAGGCGAAGTGCTGGCGCTGCTCAGGCAAGGCCTGGAAAAGACCACCCGTGCAACCCGGATAGATGAAATCACCGGTGAGTTCCTGGCCATTGATGCCGCCTTGTCGCGCCTGGAGGCGGGAGACCTGTGTCTGATTCTGATTGACCAGGTTGATGAGGCGCTGGCACATATCGTGAAACGGATAGCAGAATCTCAACCGGCAACATGAAACTCATCCAGTCACGCGACAATCCCTTCTTCAAGGAGCTTGTCAAACTGAGCGGCTCGGCACGTAACCGAAGCCGGGCCGGGCAGACCCTGCTTGACGGCGCGCATTTGCTGGCGGCGTATCTCGACGCAGGCCATCGGCCGCGCCACATCTTACTGAATGCGGCTGCCTTGCAGGATGGCGAAATCGCCGGTTTGCGGGCGCGGATCAACGAGGTGCCCGTCACGCAACTGGATGACAAACTGTACGCTCAGCTCAGCGAACTGAAAACGCCAACCGGCCTCCTCGCTTTGATAGACCTGCCGCAGCCGGACGTATCTGCGGCGACCAGCCGTTTTGCCTTGTTGCTGGAAGACATACAAGACCCCGGCAATCTGGGGTCGATGTTGCGTTCGGCCGGGGCTGCGGGTTGCGATGCGGTGTTTCTGTCGCCCGGTTGCGCCGATGCCTGGTCGCCGAAAGTGCTGCGTGCGGCGATGGGCGGGCATTTTTGTCTGAGCATCCACGAACAGCAGGATTTGTTAAAGGTGGCCGGGGGATTTTCCGGTATGCGGCTGGCGACCAGCTTACAGGCTGGCCGCAGCCTGTACCAATGCGATCTTAGCGGCAGCGTCGCGTTCATGATAGGCAATGAAGGAGCCGGATTGTCTGAAGCACTGCTCGCACTTGCCAGCCATCCCGTCATCATTTCCATGCCGGGCCGGGTGGAGTCTCTGAACGCGGCTGCGGCCACGGCGATTTGTCTGTTTGAAGCAGTGCGCCAGCGATTGGCTATTCGGGAATTGAATTAGCGTCAGTTTTAGCAGCGGCCTGTTCGCGTTAATACTGGATTACATGCTCCTAATCCCGCAATATGTGCGGCGAATAACTCTCTGGACCTAAGGTGACACCTCATCAAAGCCAATACTTCACCTGGTTTTGTTGTGATTCAAGCATTGGGCGTATAATGCAGCGGTTTTAGCTGATTCAGCCCGACTATCGTAAAGAGAATAACCCATTGAATAATATAAGTTTTTCAGACTTGAATCTGGCTCCTGAACTGCTCAGGGCGCTCACTGAATCGGGCTATGCCACGCCTACGCCCATTCAGGCGCAAGCGATTCCCATGGTGCTGGAAGGATGCGATTTGATGGCCGGGGCGCAGACCGGAACCGGCAAGACAGCCGCGTTCGCCTTACCGATGCTGCAAAAGTTGCTGCCCCTGGCTACGCCCAGTCCTTCTCCTGCGCGCCATCCGGTGCGTGCGCTGATATTGGTTCCGACACGCGAACTGGCGATTCAGGTGGAAGCCAGTGTGAAGGGCTATGCAAAACACAGTCATTTGCGTTCGCTGGTGGTGTTCGGCGGGGTCGATATCAAGACGCAAACGCCGCATCTGCGCACCGGGGTGGAAATACTGGTGGCGACGCCCGGCCGTCTGCTGGATCACATCGAGCAGAAAACGGTGCAGTTGAATCAGGTGCAAATGCTGGTGCTGGATGAGGCGGATCGCATGCTGGATATGGGCTTTATGCCCGACTTGAAGCGCATTCTCGCCCTGTTGCCCAAGCAGCGACAAACCTTGATGTTCTCCGCAACATTTTCCAGTGAAATCAAAAAATTGTCGGAAGACTTTCTGGTGAATCCCAAGCTCATTGAAGTCGCGCGCAGCAATGCCACCTCGGAAAATATCACGCAAAAGGTTTATCTGGTCGGACATGCGGAAAAGCATGATTTGCTGGCACAGTTGCTGCGCGGTAGTGATGCGACCCAGGCGCTGGTGTTTACCAAAACCAAGTTGACCGCCAGTCGTCTGGCACGTCAGTTGCACCGTGAGGGCTTCGCTGCCGATGCGATTCATGGCGACAAGAGCCAACTGGAGCGCATACAGGCGCTGGATGCCTTCAAGCAAGGCAAAACTGCCGTGCTGATTGCGACCGATGTGGCTGCCCGTGGCCTGGATATCGATCATCTGCCTCTGGTGATCAATTACGAAATACCCAGTGCCCCGGAGGATTATGTGCACCGCATAGGCCGCACCGGTCGCGCCGGGGCATCCGGCATGGCGGTTTCGCTGGTTTCGCCGGAAGAAGAAAAATATCTGGTTGAAATTGAAAAACTGATTAAAACCACCATTCAACGGGAAGCGCCGCTGCCGACACGATCACCAGCGCCTGCCGGGCGCGCGCCGCAGGCCGAACATCGCGCCGAACATCATGTGCGCATTCGTGCGCCGCATGTCAGCGCAACGAAAACGCCTGTCCATGATGCGTGGTTCAACAAGCCTTATGAGCCTTCCGTCAGCACGAGGGTGAACGAGCCGCCCGCAGTCAGGGCAAGTAAACCCGGCAATCAGATTCCGGCGTTATTCGTGCGCCGGAAAGCCGTCCAATCCGATGCAGAAGATTGATAATTGCGCGCCTCCTTGCAGAATAACCTGAAACAGTTCGGCCACCGGCTGTTTGTCCCCCTCGCTGCCGTACTGCTGAGCGCCTGCAACACCGTACCCAAGCCCGTCACGCCGGACAAGCCCGCAGTATTGGTGCGCCCGGCGCCGAAAATTGCGCTGGTATTGGGCGGTGGCGGGACGCGCGGCTTTGCCCATGTCGGCGTGATCAAGGCGCTGGAGGTGCAGGGTATAGTCCCGGATATTATCGTCGGCACCAGCGTCGGGTCGGCGATAGGCGCGCTGTATGCCGCAGGTTATACCGGTTTCCAGTTGCAGGAGATGTCTATCCCGATGAAGGAAGAACGGGTGCTGGCCTGGTCAATGCCCAATCGCGGTCTGTTCACCGGCAAACCGCTGGAGACTTTCATCAATCAGGCCGTAAAGAATGCGCCGCTGGAGAAGCTGCGCCGCACCTTTGCGGTAGTCGCTACTGATTTAGCCAGCGGTGAAAAAATTATCTTCCGCACCGGCAACACAGGCATAGCTGTCAGCGCTTCCTGTGCGGTGCCCGGCGTATTTCAGCCTGTCGTTATCAATGGTCGAAGCTATGTGGACGGCGGCCTGGTCAGACCCGTGCCGGCCGGCGAGGCGCGCGCGCTTGGCGCTGATTTCGTGATTGCCGTGAATATCTCCAATTTGCCGCAGAACAACAAAACGGAAACTACGGTGGACGTGCTGATGCAGACCTTTGACATCATGAGCCAGACCATCAATCGTTACGAATTGTTGAACGCGGACGTGGTGATTCGCCCTGTCACCAGAGCGATTGCTCAAGGCAGCCTGGACGATAGGCATCTCGCCATACTGGAAGGTGAAAAAGCCGTTGCCGCCATCCTGCCCGAATTGAAAAACAAACTGGAAAAGCTGCGCAGAGAACGCTGAGACAGGGTTGATCCCCCTGTGATTCCGGCGGCAAGTTGGTATTCTTGCCTCTGGCAATCATAGCTCCACCCTGTCGGGCACGTGGGGCGTATCTAAAAATCCTTTGCCCGCCTGCGCCACAAAACGGCTTGGGGGAAGTGCGGGCTTCCAGCCCCAACAACTATCGTTCGCTTGGGCTCACTAAAAATGACGCTACCGCATCATTTTTCACGTTGTCGGCTCCCCCGGTAAAGCAATCGCCCTGAACGGGCTCATCAAGCATTCGCGCCTGTGGCGCTCACAAACCCGTGTGTATCACCGATATCTTGTTTGTGGATGAGCTTCAGATTAAAAAATCTTTGACTGCTGGACAGCGTTCGTTCGTGATGTGTCACAATCTGATTTGAGTGCAGGTGTGAGGGTATTGCCGATGGAGATTTCTCTGAAAGACCTTGAAAAATCTACTGGTGTTCGTTGCCAAAATATTGCTATGTCAAAAAATTCCGATTCGGCCTAATCAACTGTTATGCATTCACTGAAATAGTTGGCCCGGAATTTTCAATAATACTAAAAAAGTATAAAGCTCACCCCCGCTTGTAATAACACATCAAAACAGGAATGACAGAATGACAAGTGCCCAACAACGCGCCGCACTGCAACGCCAAATCTGGCAAATCGCCAATGATGTACGCGGCGCAGTGGATGGCTGGGATTTTAAGCAGTATGTCTTGGGTACGCTGTTTTATCGCTTTATCAGTGAAAACTTTGCCAGCTACATCGAAGGCGGTGATGACAGCATCCACTATGCGCAGCTCGGCGATGAGGTCATCACCCCGGAAATCAAAGACGATGCCATTAAAACCAAGGGCTACTTTATCTACCCGAGCCAGTTGTTTGCCAGCATCGTCGCCAGCGCCAACACCAACGAAAGCCTGAATACCGATCTGGCCGCCATCTTTGCTGCCATTGAAAGCTCCGCCAACGGCTATCCATCGGAGCGCGATATCAAAGGCTTGTTTGCCGATTTCGATACTACTAGCAACCGTCTCGGCAACACCGTGGTCGACAAAAATACCCGCTTGGCCGCCGTGCTCAAAGGGGTAGCCGGGCTGGAATTTGGTGATTTTGACGGCAGCCACATCGACCTGTTTGGCGATGCCTACGAGTTTCTCATCTCTAACTACGCCGCCAACGCCGGCAAATCCGGTGGCGAGTTTTTCACCCCGCAACACGTCTCCAAGCTGATTGCGCAACTGGCCATGCACAAGCAAACCAGCGTCAATAAAATTTATGACCCTGCGTGTGGTTCCGGCTCGCTGCTACTGCAAGCCAAAAAGCACTTTGACGCCCACATTATTGAAGACGGTTTTTTTGGTCAGGAACTCAACCACACCACCTACAACCTGGCGCGGATGAACATGTTCTTACACAACATCAACTACGACAAGTTCAATATCCAGCTGGGCGATACGCTGCGAAATCCGCATTTTGGTGATGATAAACCCTTCGACGCCATCGTCTCCAACCCGCCTTATTCGGTGAAGTGGATAGGTGCAGACGACCCAACCCTGATTAACGATGACCGCTTTGCCCCGGCTGGCGTATTAGCCCCCAAATCCAAAGCAGACTTTGCCTTTGTGCTGCATGCGTTGAGTTACCTGTCCAGCAAAGGCCGCGCCGCCATTGTCTGCTTCCCCGGTATTTTTTACCGTGGTGGAGCCGAGCAGAAAATCCGCCAATATTTGGTGGATAACAACTATGTCGAAACCGTCATTTCACTCGCACCCAACCTGTTTTTCGGCACCACCATTGCCGTGAGTATTCTGGTGCTGTCCAAACACAAAACCGACACCACCATCCAGTTTATTGATGCCAGCGGGCTGTTTAAAAAAGAAACCAATAACAACACCCTGACCGATGCCCATATCGAACACATCATGCAGGCGTTCGACAGCAAAACCAATGTTGAACACTTTGCCAAATCGGTGAGTGTTGAGGCCATCGCTGCTAACAACTACAACCTCTCGGTGAGCAGCTATGTCGAAGCCAAAGACAATCGCGAAGTGGTGGAAATTGCGAAGCTCAATGCCGAACTGAAAATCACGGTCGCCAAGATCGACAAGCTGCGTACTGAAATTGATGCCATTGTGGCGGAGATCGAAGGCGAAACGCCATGAATCGATCCAGACCACAGATCGTCATTTTCAAAACCGGTGATGGAAAAATAGCCGTCAATGCGCACTTTGATGCCGAAACTGCATGGTTATCGCTTGACCAGATGGCAGAACTGTTTGACCGAGATAAATCCACAATTTCTCGCCATATAAAAAATGTGTTCGCTGAAAACGAACTGGAGCAATCTGCAACTGTTGCAAATTTTGCAACAGTTCAAGCAGAAGGTTCGCGCCAAGTCGAAAGACAAATTGATTTTTATAACCTCGATGTGATTATCTCGGTCGGCTACCGCGTTAAATCCCTGCGTGGTACGCAATTCAGACTATGGGCGACCCAACGACTCAACGAATATATCCGCAAGGGATTTACCCTTGATGACGAACGCTTGAAAAACGGGGGCGGGCGATATTTTCGTGAATTATTGCAACGCATTCGCGACATTCGTTCGAGCGAACGCAATCTTTATCAGCAAGTGACAGACATTTACGCCACCGCGATTGATTACGATTCCAAATCCAGCATGACGCGGGAATTTTTCGCCACGGTGCAAAACAAGCTGCACTATGCCGCGCACAAACACACCGCCGCCGAAGTGATTTATGGGCGCGTAGATAGCACCAAACCGCTGGTTGGTATGACCAATTTCAAAGGCGACTACCTCACCAAAAGCGATGTAAGCATCGCTAAAAACTATTTAAGCGAAAAAGAACTGACCGTACTGAACCTGCTCGTTGCGCAATTTCTCGACTTCGCCGAACTGCAAGCCTTGGAAGAACACACCATGACGATGGCGCAATGGATTGCTGAACTGGATCGTCAGCTACAAGGCAACCGCCGTGAATTGCTGACGCACAAAGGAAGTATTTCAAACAAACAAGCCATTGAAAAAGCCGAAAAAGAATTTGAAACCTACCGCGCGCTGGAGATGCAGCAACTGGAAAGCGATTTTGACAAAGCGATCAAAGCAATAGAAACAAAAGGCGGCAGCCATGAGTGATATGCGTTTTATGGAAAAGCTGCTGGATGGTGTTGAGGTTCAATGGAAGCCGTTGGGGGAGATGGGTGAATTAGTTCGTGGAAATGGCCTGCCGAAAACCGACTTTACAGAATCGGGCATTCCAGCTATTCACTACGGACAAATTTATACTTACTACGGACTATCAACCACATCGACAAAATCTTTTGTTTCGCCTGAGACTGCTGAGAAATTAAAAAAGGTCAACAAGGGGGATGTTGTAATTACAAATACAAGTGAAAACCTAGAAGACGTTGGTAAAGCAGTGGTTTATCTAGGTGAGCGCCAAGCCGTTACAGGCGGCCATGCAACCATATTCAAGCCAAGCGGAACTATTCTAGGTAAATATTTTGCTTACTTCACTCAAACAGATATATTTTCAGGCGAAAAAAGAAAATACTCAAAAGGGACAAAAGTAATTGATGTCTCCGCCAGTGATATGGCAAAAATTTCAATCCCCATCCCATGCCCTGAAAACCCAGAAAAATCGCTTGAAATCCAAGCCGAAATCGTCCGCATTTTGGATGCCTTCGCCGAGCTTACCGCCGAGCTTACCGCCGAGCTTACCGCCGAGCTTACCGCCCGCAAAAAACAATACAACTACTATCGCGACGCGCTACTTGGCTTCGCCGACCAGTCCG
>CAYLOK010000043.1:0-16882 GCA_964385275.1 uncultured Gallionella sp.
GTGTGGATGCCAATGCGCTGCATCGCCCGAAACGCTTCTTCGGCGCGGCGCGCAACATCGAAGAAGGCGGCTCGTTGACCATTATCGCAACCGCGCTGGTGGATACCGGCTCGCGCATGGACGATGTGATTTACGAAGAATTCAAGGGCACCGGCAATATGGAAATCCACCTGGACAGACGCATGGCTGAAAAGCGCATCTATCCGGCGATCAACATCAACCGTTCCGGCACCCGCAAGGAAGAATTGCTGCTCAAACCGGATGTTCTGCAAAGAATCTGGCTGCTGCGCAAACTGCTCTACCCGATGGACGAACTGGAATCCATGGAATTCCTGCTGGGCAAGATCAAGGCGACCAAAAATAACGCCGAATTCTTCGACTCCATGCGCCGCTAACCTTTAAAATATTTTTTATCCGCATCAATGATTACAAGAGCATCGCTCTTAGTAAGAATTGAGTAGTTCCATCAGATTGCACAGATTTACGCAGATTCGATACAACTCATTTTTTGTTGGCACAGGCAATCAAGCTTGATTTTCCAAGGCTTTTAATCCTGGCTAATCTGCGTAATCTGCGGACAAATGCTTTTTAGGTTGTGTAATTAGTCTTTTAAACAAAAGGTTTTTGACGGGGCCGGATTTTTCTGTATAATCCTCGCTTTCGCAAAACCGCAATCAAACGAGGTTGTTATGTACGCAGTCATTAAAACCGGTGGTAAGCAATATCGCGTCATCACCGGCGAAACTTTAAAAGTTGAAATCATTACCGGCGACATTGGCTCAGCCATTGTGCTGGACAAGGTATTGCTGGTCTCCGATGGCGAAAAGCTGTCAGTCGGCAAGCCATTGTTGCTCGGCGCCACCGTTGCAGCAACCATCGTTTCTCACGGTCGTGGCGACAAGGTCCGCATCTTTAAAATGCGCCGTCGTAAGCATTACCAAAAGAATCAAGGTCATCGTCAAAACTACACCGAAATCCGCATCGACGGCATTTCCGCGTAATATCAGTTAAGGAGCAGATAACATGGCATCAAAAAAAGGCGGCGGCAGTACCAGTAACGGACGCGACTCACACTCAAAACGACTGGGGGTCAAGCGTTACGGCGGCGAACTGATCAATGCGGGCAGCATCATCATTCGCCAACGCGGTACTGAGTTTCATCGCGGCGAAAACGTCGGCATGGGCAAGGATCATACCCTGTTCGCCAAAGTGACCGGCCATGTCGTATTCGCCATCAAGGGCGCGCAACAGCGTAGAACAGTTTCCATCGTTGCAGCGTAAGCTGTTCCGTTTGGTGCAAATCAGCCCTATCGCAAGGTAGGGCTTTTTTTATTGGTGGTGCAACATGAAATTTATTGACGAATCCAAAATCGAAGTCTTTGCGGGCAATGGCGGCAACGGCATCGCCAGCTTCCGCCGCGAAAAATATATCGAAAAAGGCGGGCCGGACGGCGGAGACGGCGGACGCGGCGGCAGCGTATTCGTACAGGCGGATCGCAACATCAACACGCTGGTGGATTTTCGCTTTGCACGCACCCACAAAGCCCGTAACGGCGAATCGGGTCGCGGCTCCGACTGCTACGGCAAAGGCGCAGATGACGTGATTCTGCACATGCCGGTTGGCACCGTCATTACCGACATCAACAGCGGCGAAGTGATCGCCGACCTCACCCACGACGGCGAACGCGTCATACTGGCCGAAGGCGGCAAAGGCGGACTTGGAAATATTCATTTCAAATCAAGCACTAACCGCGCACCCCGGCAATGTACCCCCGGCACGGAAGGCGAGACGCGCGAATTGCAACTCGAACTCAAGGTACTGGCCGATGTGGGTCTGCTCGGCATGCCCAATGCCGGCAAATCCACCTTTATCCGCTCGGTGTCTGCCGCACGCCCCAAAGTGGCGGATTATCCGTTCACCACACTGCATCCGAATCTGGGCGTGGTACGCGTATCGCACGAGAAGAGCTTCGTCATCGCCGATATTCCGGGACTGATCGAAGGTGCTGCCGAAGGTGCGGGTCTGGGTCACCAGTTCCTGCGTCACCTGGCACGCACCAGTTTGCTGCTGCATCTGGTGGATGTCGCGCCGATGTACGAAGGAACCAGCCCGGTCGGAGAAGCACGCGCCATTCTCAATGAGCTGAAGAAATACGACCAGGCCTTGTATGAAAAACCGCGCTGGCTGTTGCTGAACAAGGTCGATTTGCTGGAAGACCGCGACGCCACCGTTGCCAATTTTCTCAAGGAATTTTCCGACTTCGACCGGGTTTTCGTCATTTCCGCGATCAGCGGCGAGGGTTGCCGCGAACTGACCTTTGCCATCATGGAACATTTGCTGGAAGTGAAAGAGAAAGAACAGCAGGCCGCTACCGAAAGCGCGCAGGAAACGGACGCCAGCACGCTGTAATAACTAACAACTTTCTCCGCAGATTACGCAGATTTGCACAGATTAAAACCCTTGAATCGGCTTAGTTTTTTCTGGCATTTAATCGGCGTTAATCTGTGTAATCTGCGGACAAAAGCTTTTCAAGGTTTGATGAAAATGACCTCAACAAATAAAACCGTACTAACCGACTGCCGCCGCATCGTCGTCAAAGTGGGTAGCAGCCTGGTGACCAATCAGGGAGCGGGCCTTGACCTCGACGCGCTGGGCAACTGGGCCAGGCAGATCGCCGCGCTTAACGGCAAAGGCTATGAAGTGGTGCTGGTCTCTTCCGGCGCGATTGCCGAAGGCATGCAACGCCTAGGGTGGCATACCCGCCCCACTTCCATCCACGAACTGCAAGCCGCAGCAGCGGTCGGCCAGATGGGTCTGGTACAAGCTTATGAGTCCTGCTTCCGCAAACACGATCTGCACGCCGCGCAGGTGCTGCTGACCCATGCCGATCTGGCAGACCGCGAGCGTTACCTGAATGCACGCGCCACGCTAACCACCCTGCTTGCCCTGCGCGTGATTCCCATCATCAACGAAAACGACACGGTGGTGACGGATGAAATCAAGTTCGGCGACAACGATACGCTGGGCGCGCTGGTCACCAATCTGATCGATGCCGATGCGCTGGTGATTCTCACCGACCAGAGCGGCCTGTACACCGCCGACCCGCGCAAGGATCCTCAAGCCACGCTGGTCAGTGAAGGCCGCGCCGGTGATGCACAACTGGAGGGCATGGCGGGCGGCGCTGGCAGCGCGATCGGTCGCGGCGGTATGCTGACCAAAATCCTCGCAGCCCGCCGTGCAGCGCACAGCGGCGCGCATACCGTCATCGCCTCGGGACACGAGCCGGACGTGCTGTTGCGCCTGTTTCAGGGCGAATCTATCGGCACGCTGCTCACGGCCCCCACCCTGACCCTTGCCGCTCGCAAACAATGGCTGGCAGGCCACCTGCAAGTCACGGGGAAACTGGTGCTGGATGAGGGTGCAATCAAAGCGCTGCGCAATGAGGGTAAAAGCCTGCTACCGATCGGCGTAAAGAATGTGTTCGGCGAATTTCAGCGCGGCTCTGTCGTGGCCTGCACCAGCGAACAGGGCGCCGACATCGCGCGCGGCCTGGTCAACTATAACAGCGACGAAGCCCGCCTCATCGCGGGTCATGCCAGCCAAAAAATCGTTTCCCTGCTCGGTTATGGCGGCGATACGGAAATCATCCACCGGGACAACCTCGTTTTATTATAAATAAGACGAGGTTTCGGCGAAACAACTAGCATTTAGAGCCTGAGCCACAATCTGGTAGTACTGTAGGAACCTCAGTCCTCCGCCCGCAGTCCTCAAAGCTGCCCGTAATTCAAAAAGGTTACGGTATTGCGTCCCTGATTTTTGGACAGGTAGAGCGCGTTATCTGCCGATTTGACCAGCATATCAACGGATAAATCAGGGCTGGGCAGAACGCTGGACACGCCGCAACTCACGGTCACATGACCATACGACGAATCCTCGTGTGGCAGCTTCAATTCGGCCACGTGCTGACGAATGCGGTTGGCCACCCAGTGCGCGCCATCTTCATCGGTGTCACCCAGTATCATGACAAACTCTTCACCGCCATAACGCGCCACCAGATCACCGGCGCGCGGCGCTGCACGCACCACTTCCTGCGCCACCGCCCTGAGACAGTCGTCGCCTTCCTGATGTCCGTACCTGTCGTTGTATTTTTTAAAATTATCTACATCCAGCATCACGACAGACATCGGCTTCTTGAGCCGCAAACACCGTCGCCATTCACGCGCCAGCGAGACATCGAACATGCGGCGGTTGGCAATGCCCGTCAGCCCGTCCGTCATGGAGAGCCGTTGCAATTCCTGATTCGCTTCATGCAACTGCCCGGCCAGTTTGACCAGCGCGCGCTGCATTTGCACCAGACGATACATCGCGCGCACCTTGGCTTGAACCACTACGCTGCCGACCGGCTTCATGATGTAGTCATCGCCGCCCACTTCGATGCCGCGCGCCAGATCTTCGTCCTTGGACATCACGCTCAGGAAGATAATCGCCGTCCAGTCGTCCTTGCCTTGCAGTCTGCGTATTTCTTTTGCAACCTCATAGCCATTGGTATCGGGCAAAATAATATCCAGCAGAATAATATCGGGGCGTTCATTGCTGTACAGCTCGATCGCCTCCCTGCCGTTCTGGGCCAGCAGCGGATGAACACCCATATCTTCGATGTAACCGGAAATCGCCTTGAGCGCCACTTTGCTGTCTTCAACGACCAGCACTTTCAACTTGGATAATCTTTTCGACATAAAACCAGTTCCAGTTTATTTTCAACGCGCATAGTGCTCGTCCATCAATCGGCTTCTTGCAGACTATCGCAAGCAATTTTCAGTTGTCCCGCCGCCTCATCAACCGCCGCGCGCAAGCTCGCCTCTTCCCGCGCTCCTGCTGATGAGACCAGCGGATGATGCACCATCACCTGTTCAGAGAACCGGCGCAGCATTTTAGGGTGGCTGTCTGCAT
The DNA here is from genome assembly GCA_964385275.1 of uncultured Gallionella sp. Taxonomy (GTDB): domain Bacteria; phylum Pseudomonadota; class Gammaproteobacteria; order Burkholderiales; family Gallionellaceae; genus Gallionella. The sequence goes on from CAYLOK010000043.1 coordinate 4,952, forward strand.
CTTTCAACAAGGGCAAGGGGTTGATCGCCTGAAAGTACAGCATCCCTGAGCGAAACCCGACTGCCAGCAAATAGTGCCCTTCATCCGCCGCCCCGGGATCACGCACTTCGAAATACTGCGTGGCGATATCGCCCGTATCGACGCCTGACTCAGCAAACCGGCCGACAATATGTTCAAGAAAATTTTGCGCATAGCCGAGTTGCGGTGCAAGCGTGATGTGATATTGCCCGGGACGCTGAATAACAAGCGGATTATCGAGTACAACAGGTTTCCCGCCGCGCATCGCCAGGACAACCAATACGACAAGCACGGCGATTAGAAAGGCTTCGAACATTTTTAAAAAATAAAAAAGGGGGGACAATCCCCCCTTACGCAATACTTAACCCCGGCGCATGACACGAGGAGCGTGCGTATTGGAACTTTCTATCCACTTCTTGACGCGATTCGCATCGCCGATGCGAGTGTTCTTACCCGCTGAATCCAGCAACACAATAATGACTGAACGCTGGCGAATCTGGGCCTGCATAACCAGACAGCGCCCCGCCTCGTTGATATAGCCGGTCTTGCTCACACCAATGTCCCACGAGGCATTTTTTACCAGCGGGTTGGTATTATTAAAGCGCAACTCGCGCCCGCGCACCCCTTCCACTGAATGCGTGGCCGTCGTGGTGTACTGGTGGATCAATTTATAGTTACGTGCAGCTGCGACCATTTTGACCAGATCGCGGGCTGTTGATACGTTTTCGCTGTTCAGACCTGTCGGGTCGCGAAAAGTGGTATCCAGCATGCCCAGCTTACGCGCCTTGGCATTCATCGCCGCCACAGCCGCTGGCATTCCGCCCGGATAACTGCGCGCCAGCGCCGATGCCGCGCGATTTTCCGAAGACATCAGCGCCAGCCTGAGCATTTCGTTGCGGGTAAAGGTCGCGCCTATACGCAGACGGGAATGCGTACCCTTCAAACTGTCCAGATCCGCCACATCCACACTGAGCTCTTCATTCAAATCGGGTTTCGCATCCAGCACCACCATCGCCGTCATCAGCTTGGTAATGGAAGCAATCGGCGCAATCGCATCAGGATTTTTGGTATATAGCGGACGCTGTGATTGTTCGTCATAAATCAACGCGATAGTTGAATTCAACTTGGGGCTTGAAGCAGGTTGAAATGACGTAGTGGAGAGTTCTCGATCAAATTTTGCCGAAATACGACTGGGATTATACTCATCAGCCTGTGCGGCCAAAGCGTGCCCGGCCAAGAAACATATCAGTAATCTTTTTTTCATTTCCCGCTCCCATCCATCCACAAGTCCGAAAGGATACCCCAAAACCAATATAAATCAATAGGCAATGGGCTTCTGCTCTACACGTTTCTGAAGATTCCACATTTGCGCGTACAAGCCGTCGAGCGTCAGCAGTTCACGGTGCGTGCCTCGTTCGACTATGCCCCCTTTATCCATCACCAGAATCTGATTGGCATCCACCACGGTAGACAAGCGATGCGCGATAATCAACGTGGTGCGGTTTTGTGCGATGGAGTGCAATTCCGCCTGGATTGCCTTCTCCGATTTCGAGTCCAGCGCCGAAGTCGCTTCGTCAAAAATCAGTATCTCCGGGTTTTTCAAAATCGCGCGCGCGATGGCCACACGCTGCTTCTCTCCACCCGATAATTTCAAACCGCGCTCACCCACTCTGGTTTCATAGCCTTGCGGCAGCGATTCGATAAATTCGTGTATATGCGCGGCCTGTGCCGCCGCAATGACGGCTTCGCGGCTCGTTTCCGGCCGTCCGTAGGCGATGTTGTAATAAATCGTATCGTTAAACAACACGGTATCTTGCGGCACGATGCCGATCGCCGCGCGCAGGCTGTTTTGCGTCACTTCGCGTATATCCTGCCCGTCAATGCGTATGCATCCTTCCTTCACATCGTAAAAACGAAACAGCAGACGCGACAAGGTGGACTTGCCCGCCCCGCTCGCACCGACCACGGCCACGGTATGCCCGGCCGGAACCGTAAAATTCACATCGAACAGGATTTGCCGGTCGGCATCATAGCCAAAGCCGACATGCTCGAACTGCACCTCAGCCTTGCCGGGCGACAAGACTTGCGCACCGGGCGCATCGGCGATTTCACGGTGCTCATGCAACAAGCCAAACATTTTCTCCATATCGGCCAGAGCATGGCGAATCTCGCGATACACAAAACCGAGAAAATGCAACGGCATGTACAACTGCAACATAAACACGTTGATCAGCACGAGGTCGCCCAGCGTCATCGTGCCTTTGACCACCTCATCCGCAGCCAGCCACATCAGCGCCGTGATGCCGATGGCGATGATGACACTTTGTCCGGCGTTCAGAAAAGCCAGCGAAGTCTGGTTACGTACGGCGGCCGTTTCCCATTGCTGCATATTCTGGTCGTAACGGCGCGCTTCGTATTGTTCGTTGCCGAAATATTTCACCGTCTCATAATTCAACAGGCTGTCAATCGCGCGGCTGTTCGCCTTGGAATCCAGATCGTTCATGGTGCGCCGCACCACCATGCGCCACTCGGTGACAAACAAGGTAAAACCGATGTAAACGATCAGCGTGACAAAGGTAATCACCGCGAACCAGGCGCTGTATTTACTGAGCAGGATCGCCGCCACCAGGCCGATTTCCAGCAAGGTCGGCAGGATATTGAACAGCATAAAATTCAACAGAAAGCCGATGCCGCGTGTACCACGTTCGATGTCGCGCGCCACCCCGCCGGTTTGCCGGTCCAGATGAAAGCGCAGACTCAAATTGTGCAAATGCTCGAATACCTGCAAGGCCACACGCCGTATCGCGCGCTGCGTCACCTTGGCAAATACCGCATCGCGCAATTCGCCAAGCAGCGTGCTGAACAAGCGCAACAAACCATAGCCCAGAATCAGGAATACAGGAACCATCAATACCGCATGCGACTTATCCAGCGCATCAATGATCTGTTTGAGCACCAGTGGAACGCCAACATTGGCGAGCTTGGCGAATATCAACAGACTCATCGCCAGTATCACCCTGCCTTTGAATTCCATCAGGTAGGGAATCAGCGAACGAAGTGTCTGCCAGCCGCCGCGCGTATCGTGTTCGGGAGAGGTGGTGGAATGAGATTGCATGGTCTGTAGGCAAAATAACAAGCGCTGATTATAGCCGCTGCCGTGTTGCATAATCCTTAAAACGGCAGTTCAATCTGCGAACAAAGGCTTTTTCCAGGATAATATGACATCCTCAGCTTTGTGCCATGCCATGAACCCGATCGCCGCCCTCTCTTACCGCCTCAGACTCTGGAAAAACATGCTTTCCAGCCTGCTGGCGCGCAAGTGGAAAACCGGTTTTTACCTCTATCTGGCCGGACTGTTCAGCGTGCTGATCGTAGCCGATACGGCTTTCCTGCACCTCAGCGCCAACATGAAGCAGGGCGCTTTCGACATGATGGTGAAGTACCGTCTGGTCGTGCCGGAAGCGGACAGGGACATCGTCATCGTGGACATCAACGAGGCCAGTCTGGCGGCGATGGCGAAGGAATACGGTCGCTGGCCGTGGCCGCGCCAGGTGCTGGGCGAATTCGTCGAACAGATCGAAAAGCAGCATCCCAGGGCGGTGGTATTCGACATCCTGTTTAGCGATGCGGATGTCTATAACCCGGACAGCGATGCCTATTTCGATGCGGCGATTGCGGCGACCAACAACACCTATTTCCCGATGCTGCGACTCGACCCGGCGGATGACGCGTTGAGCCGGATCAAGCCCGGCATGATTCCGGGTGTACTGCCCGTTGCTGCGGCCAATCCCGATGCCACGGTGGCGATGGTACTGCCCGCCTTTAACTCGGTATTGGCGAGCGGCAGGATGGGACTGCACAACATCTACCCTGATGCCGACGGCATCGTTCGCCAGTATCCGGTTTACCGCAACGACTACGGCTGGACGATTCCGTCTCTGCCGCTGACTATCGCAAAACAGCAGGGCTACAGCCAACCCGAAGCTGCGCGTGTGTTGCTCAACTGGCGCGGCCCGCCCTTTACCTACCAGTCCGCCAGCTTCAGCGATGTGTTCACGGACTTTTCCAGTCAGAAAAAAACCCGCGCTCAGGATGAGTTCACCGGCAAGATCGTGATCATCGGCTCGACCGCGCCCAGCCTGTTCGACATCAAACCGACGCCGCTCTCCCGCACGCATCCCGGCGTGGAAATACTCGCCACCGCAATCGACAACTTCAAGCACGGCGATTTTCTGCGCTTCCCGGATGCACGCATCGCCTATCTGCTGCTGACACTGTCCGTCATCTGGGCAACCGCCTGGGGCTTTTACCGCAACACCGGGCGCGACAAGATAGACCGGCTGTTCGGCGCTTCGCAATTCATTCTGCTCGGCATTTCCTATGCCAGCATCAACTTCACCAACACCTACATCAACCTCACCGGCCCGGTCACGCTGGGGCTGGCCTACTTTACCCTCGCCCGGCTGTATGACTACGCCACCAGCAAGGAGCTGGAACAAAACACGGTGCGTGCAGCGCAACAACGCAGCGGCGAACTGCACGGTGCGCTGATGCTGATCCATCTGGGCGGACACGTGCTGAACGATGCCGTGCGCGAGAAGATCAGGCTGGGCATGGAAAAAGTCGGCAGCAACAACAAGAGCGTCGAAATTATCAAAGGCGACCAGCAAGGCCTGTGGGATTTGTTTGAGAACACACTGGCTATTTCCTGGTTACGCGATGCAGCAGACGAGGAAAATCGGCTGAGCATCGCCCGCGACATTCAGGCACTGGAACAGGCGATAACCCCGCTGTTGCACAAGTACTGTGCAACTGTGGATAATGACGTATCCAGCTTCGTCTTTGAGGGACGCATCGCAGGCGGCGAAGAAGCCCGCGAAAGTTGGCGTACACTCTTTGCCGAAACACTGCTGGAGTGGCATCAAAGAAAAGTGAAAAGTGATGCCGCAAGGGCATTCCCACGAAACTACGGAGCTGAAGCTCCTGTTTCTGAGTGAAAGGGTGAATAAATCATGGGGTCAATATGAAATTTAATCAAATAGTTACAATTACGCTACTGCTAGTTTCATGCACTGTTCAGGCAGGCGAAAACGGCACGACCATCAAGTCCGACACATTGAAAGCTGCGCCTTTTTCCGATGCCAAAATCATCGCCACGCTGGCATCCGGCAGCAAGGTGGACATCCTGAAGAAAGACGGTGGCTGGTATCAGGTCAATAGCGCCCAGGGCGGCGGCTGGATGCGCATGCTCAGCATTCGTCGCAGTGACGCGAAAACGGCTGGCAACCAGCTATCCGGTTTGGCGGGTCTGGCTTCGGGGCGTTCTGGAACCGGCAAAATCGTCTCCACCACTGGCATACGCGGCCTGAACGAAGAAGAACTCAAGGCCGCCAAATTCGACGAGAAGGAGGTGAATCTCGCGGAATCCTACCTCACCAGCCGGGCGGACGCGCAAAAGTTCGCCGCCCAAGCCAAACTGAATGCACAGCAACTGGATTACCTGCCTGAATCTTCCACCGGAGCCACGCGATGAATAATTTGTTTAGCAAAGGAGGGGCTTTTATTGGCCTGGCATTGTGTCTGTCCACCGCTCAGGCCTTTGACCTGGGACAGGAGTTGAGGAATGCCGCGCGTGATTTACAAAAACCCGGCTCATCCTCCACTCTGGGCGGTTATTCCGAAGCGGAAGAAGTCGCCATCGGCCGACAGATCGCGGGCAACCTGCTCGGTGCTGCGCCGCTGGTGCAAAACAGGAAGCTGCAAAAATACGTCAACAACGTCGGTCGCTGGGTCGCAAACCAGAGTGAGCGCCCCGATCTGGCCTGGCATTTCGGCGTGATCGACTCGAACGACATCAACGCCTTCGCCGCGCCCGGCGGTTACATTTTCGTTACTCGCGGCTTGTACAAAAAACTGTCCAGTGAAGCGGAACTGGCCGGTGTGCTGGCGCACGAAATCGGCCACGTCATCAAAAAGCACCACCTGAAAATTTTGCAACAAAGCAAAATGCTGGATTTAGGCAGCAAGCTGCTGGGCAAGCAGGTCGGCGGTAACGACAATATCCGCAATTTAATCGGCAGCGGCGCCGAAGTCGTCTCCCGCTCACTCGACAAGGGCGCCGAATTCGAGGCTGACCGCATCGGTGTCGTGCTGGCAGCACGCGCAGGTTACGACGCCTACGGGCTGCCCGGCGTATTGCAGGAAATCGGCCATACCTCGGCAGACGACAGCAGCGTAGCCCTGCTATTCAAGACCCACCCGCATCCCGATGAACGCCTGGCGAAACTCGGCGATGCAATGGACAGCCGCTTCGATAATCTCAACGGCCAAACGGTGAAAAAACGCTTCTACAAAATCAAATAGGTAGGTCGGAAGCCAAAGGCGTTCCGGCAGCATGGCACTTATTCCGGCAGGGCAGGACGACCATAGTAATAACCCTGGGCATAGTCCACACCAATTTCTGCCAGCATTATCGCCGTGGCTTCATCTTCGACAAATTCGGCGACAGTCTTGAGACCGAAGCGGTGCGCCATGCTGTTGATTTGCTCAACAATAATGCGGTCGCGCTCATCGGCAACCATGTTCCGCACGAAGCTGCCCTCGATTTTTACATAGTCAACCGAAAGATATTTCAGGTAAAGGAATGATGAAAATCCGCTGCCGAAATCATCCAGAGCTACGGCGATTTTACTCGCGCGCAAATTTTCAAGCGCGGCCCTCACCTGAGTCAGGTTGGGCAAAGCTTCGCGTTCGGTAATTTCCAGCACCAGCTTTTCGCACGGCACACCCGCACTACGCGCCAATTCCGGTATTCCCTGCACCCAGGCAAGATCATTGAAACTGCGTGGAAACAGGTTAAAGAATAATTTTGCCTGTGGATGAATTGCACTAACCCTGGCATAGTGCGCCAGTCCTTTGCGAAACACCTCACGATCAAGTTCCTTGGCCATACCCAACTCCTCGGCAACCTCGATAAATTCACCGGCAGGAACGATGACCTCGCCATCGCGTATCCGCACCAGCACCTCAAAAGCCACCGCCTCATTGTTTTGTACATTGACGATAGGCTGCAAAAATGCCTCGATGCGGTCTTCGCGTAAGGCATTGCGCAGAAAATCGCCTTGTTTGAAAATCGTCATCATGCTGCGATCTTCCACCGAGTCCGCCGTCATGACCTGATTTTTGCCTTGTGCCTTGGCCTTGTATAGCACCACATCCATGGCCGAACAAATTTCCGCCTCACTATTACCGTCTTCCGGGAAACTGACCATACTGAAACTGGCGCTGCTGCGTATTTTCCCGACCGGCAATTCAAAGTCCTTGCTTGCCAGTGTCTGATGCAATTTATTGGCAAGCTGCAAGCCTTTGCCTGGTTCAGTCTCGGGCAGAATGATGGCAAACTCGTCTCCTCCCAGGCGTGCCAGCACGTCGCCCCGGCGCAGACAATTACCCAGCATGGCGCTTAACTCTTTAAGCACCATATCGCCTATTGGATGTCCGAAGGTGTCGTTGATGTATTTGAAGTTATCCAGGTCAATCATGATTACCGAGAAGCTGTTCCCGGAACGATTGGTTCGGATAATTTCATATTTCATGAACTCTTCGAACTTGCGCCGGTTATACAACCCCGTTAGCGGATCTCTGACAGACAATTCTTCCAGTTTCGCGTTGTAATCATGCACCGTCTTGAGCAACTGATTGAAATATTCGGCCAGATGCCTTAATTCCAGCAGCCATGTGGAACTTTGGACACGATGGTTCAGATCCATGTCCACCGTCACTCTGCGCATCACATCCACCAAATTGGCAATTGGCAATGCAATCAAATAACGCAATTGCAAATAAAGGATGGAAAAAACGATCCCGATGACAAGCAGCGTATAGGCAACAATGGTATTGATTACGGCACTGAAAGACACCTTCAGGTTTTCGATCGGATAAGTGATGTCAATCACCCCGTGCACCGCGCCGATGTGCGATTGGGTATGGCAGGCCAAACACTCCTGTTTGGCAACCACCGGGTAGAGGTAGCGGATACTATCCTTGTCCGGGAAAAGCAGTACTTCCTGTCCGTCCTTCAGCGCCTGCTGCAACGCGCGATCTTTTGCAACAACCGCATCCTCACCCGTCATGCCGCCAAACTGGCGCGCCACGATGTCGCCACGATAGACTTTTATCTTCAGATCAGGAAAACTCTCATTCAATTTGGCCATATTTTCGGCAATTTCCTGCTTGTTCCACCCCTTGCGCATCGCCGAATAAAGACTTTGAAATACCAGCTTCGAGTTTTGTTTCGCATCATCACGCGCCAGTTCATGCACCGCACGGTCACGCACAATATCTGACACAAAAAATATCAACAAAAAAGCAACGAGCAGCGAAACCGCCGAAAGCATGATCAACAACCTGCCCAATGTGAGCTGTCTGATATTTTTTAAAAAATTTTTCACCGTACCTACCCTGCCACGCTCGTTATAATTTTATTGTGAATGACAACCTGCCCCCGGCGATTGTTCATTTCCCGTCATGACAGTGTCAGTCAGGCTATTTTATGGGCCTCTCCCGCCGCGCCGGGCAGCTTACAACAATGCGGGATTAACAACTAGTGCTTTTGTCGGCTCAACAGCCCCACCAGCAGGCGAACCACGCTATAACTCAGGCGCATCAAAACACGCGAAAAAAGATTGGACTGACGCCAGTGTTTCAACTCGATGCGCACGGTATCTCTTGAAATGGCCGCGAACAGGTTGTCGCGCAATTCTGCGGCGAAACCGGTATCGAACACGACCAGATTGGCCTCGCGAGCCAGCAACAAACTGAACGGGTCAATATTGGAGGAGCCGACCGTAGCCCATTGCCCATCCACTACGGCGACCTTGGCATGCAGGTAACTGGCCCGATATTCATAAATTTCAATACCCGCCGCCAGCAGTTGCTCGTAAAGCGCGTGCGTCGCATAGTGTTGCAGGCGGTGTTCCCGCTTGCCCTGCAGCAACAGAACGACGCGCACCCCGCGCTGCGCGCTCTGCATCAGGGCACGGCGAAAAATCCGTCCGGGCAAAAAATAGGCGTTGGCAATCACCACCTCACGCTGCGCTCCGGCAATCGCCTTCAGATAGGCGCGCTCGATATCACGGCGATGACGCAAATTATCGCGCAACAAAACGCTGATATTGGACTGTGCGGCGCTCCGCTCCGCATCCAGGATGAATCGCTCAATCCGCTTTCCGCGCAAATGCTGGCTGGCCCATGACACCGCACTCCACATACGGCGCATAGCGGTATGAATTTCGCCCGCCACGCTGCCCTGCACGCGCACCGCAAAATCGAAACGCGGCGCACCGGCATCCTTATTGCCCGTTAAATCATCAATAATATTGATGCCGCCAATAAAGGCCACCTCGCCGTCCAGCACTACCAGCTTGCGATGCAAACGGCGCAAACGATTGCGCTGTAGCGTAAGCGGGGAGATTTTGCGCCTGAACCATTGCACCTCGACCCCTGCAACTCGCCATTCATCCAGCCAGTGTTGCGGGAATTTGGCCGAACCGAAACCATCCATCAGCACGCGCACCACCACGCCACGCCGCGCGGCTTTCTGCAAGGCCTGCGACACCCAGTGACCTGTCTCATCGACGGCAAAGATATAGGTTTCCAGATAAATAAAACTCTGTGCGGCGGCAATATCCGCGCAGAGTTGCGGGAAATACGCCGCGCCATTTTGCAGCAGCGTGAGCCGGTTGCCGTCTACCTGGTGTACCTTAACACCGGACTCGCGCAGCGAAACAGGATCACGCTCGCACCCCTGAGCGAGATCAGCAGCACCATCCAGGGCAGGAGAGAGAAAAGCGGGCATATCAGGCTTTACCGTCAGGCATTTCGCTTCAGCCTGGCCGACAGCGCAGCATGATCGGACAGACGTTGCCAGGCCCCGCCCACATGCACTTCACTGTGCTGCACGGCAAAACCGCGCACGTAAATACGGTCCAGACGAAACATCGGCAGTCTGGCCGGGAAACTGCGCGCCACACGCCCGCCCTGCAAATGAAACACATCGTGCATACCCAGCTCTGTGGCAATGGCATGACTCATCTGATTGCGCCAGTCATTGAAATCCCCCGCGATAATCACCGGCGCATCGGGCGGAATTTCATTCTGTACATATTCGATCAGGGCGGCTGTTTGTGCGCGCCGCCCCTTGGCGAACAGGCCGAAATGCGCGCACAAACCATGCACGCGCAGCCCCGCAGCCAACTCGATTTCGCAATGCAACAGGCCACGGCTCTCAAAACGATGTGCGGATATATCCGTGTTAAGTGTCTGCACAATCGGAAAACGGCTCAGGATTGCATTGCCATGATGCCCGGCCTCGTACACGGAATTTTTGCCGTAAGCGGAATGCGGCCATAGCTGTTCCGCGATAAATTCGTGCTGCGCGCCTTCAGGATAATTGGTAAAACGTTGCCCATGATGCGCATGCTCACCCTGCACCTCCTGCAAGAATACGATGTCCGCATTCAACTCGCGCAGCCGCTCGCGCAACTCATGCACCACCACCCGCCGGTTAAAATGCGAAAAACCCTTGTGGATATTGTAGGTGGCAATAGTGAGCGTGTTCATGATGCGTGTACGTCCTCAATTTTCATTCTCCGAAACGGGTCATTCATCATGCACCGCTGAAGAAACATTACCGTCGTTGGTGACCGCATCTTTATGACTGCCGATTGCACGCCAAAATTTTGCATTTTGAACATGCTAACCGATTCTGTCCAATGGGCTCTTCACGCCTTTCCCACCTTTGTTGAGCACATGGGTATAGATCATCGTCGTGGAAACATCCGAATGGCCGAGTAGTTCTTGCACGGTTCTGATGTCGTAACCACTCTCCAGCAAGTGTGTGGCAAAGGAATGGCGAAAGGTGTGCGGCGTGGCCAGCTTGGTGATGCCTGATAAGCCCACCGCTTTTTTCACGGCGCGCTGCAACAATTTTTCATCTATATGGTGACGGCGCTCGCGCCCACTGCGCGGATCAAGCGAATAACTCCCTGATGGAAACACATATTGCCAGGCCCACTCCGTCGCAGCGTTGGGATATTTACGCGCCAGCGCGTCCGGCAAAAACACTTCAGCCATGCCTTTAGCCAGATCATCCTGATACAACAGGCGACGTTTCGCCAGATACGCCTGCAAGGTCTGAACCAGCGTATCCGGCAACATCGTCACCCTATCCTTGCCGCCCTTGCCATCGCGGATCAAAATCTCGCGCTGACCAAAATCAATATCTTTCACCCGCAAGCGGCAGCATTCCATCAGCCGCATCCCCGTGCCATACAACAGCCGCGCCATCAAGCTGTAAACGCCGTCCATCCGTTCCAGCACCTGCGCCACTTCGGCGCGATTCAGTACCGTCGGCAAACGTTGCGGCTTCTTCGCGCGCACCACGTTATCCAGCCAAGGCAAATCCACCCCCAACACCTCACGGTACAAAAACAACAACGCGGACAAAGCCTGATTTTGCGTTGAAGCCGCCACATTTCCCTCCACCGCCAAATTCGTTAAAAACGCCTCCACCTCCACCGCGCCCAGCTCCCTCGGATGATGCTTGCCGTGAAACAGGATGAAACGCTTGATCCACTGCACATATTGCGTTTCTGTGCGAATGCTGTAGTGTTTCACCCTGATCTTGTCGCGGACTTGATCGAGCAGTTTCGGCGGAGTGGCTTGAGGTGTGATTTCAGTGTTCATAACATCGCCTTATTATGTGCAGTAGTCCAAAACAAACAGGGAGTTAAAACTGAAAACCAGCCGAATTCTACTCTTTATCGGCGCAGGATATACACCGATTTCGGTGTCAACATTACGTTGACGCTGTAGAAAAACCCCTTTTCAAAACGATTTTCACCCCCGCGCCGC
>CAYLOK010000044.1:0-16066 GCA_964385275.1 uncultured Gallionella sp.
AAGGCGCTGGATCCCCGCTTTCGCGGGGATGACGAATAAATCAGCGTTTCCCTAATCATCGTGATCCTTATCGTGACCATGTTTGCGGTCATGATCGTGATGATCTTTCTTGTCGCCGTGATGACGTTTGACAGCGAGTGCGCTTGCCCTCACCGGAGCGGGCTGCACTTGTGGGGTATTCGAACTGCTGCCGATAGCGGCACCGGTTCCTCCGCCGATGGCAGCACCCAGTATCGCGCCACTCTGCCCGCCCATGCTATGCCCCACCGCTGCGCCGGCTGCACCGCCCAATGCACCGCCGAGCACCGCGCCGCCATCCACCGCATAGGCACTCGTGGTAGCTGAAAGTAACAAAGCGATTGCCAAGGTTTTTTTCATATTGTCTCCTGATTAAGTGAATTATTCCGTTTTACTGCACCGCTTAGTCAGCTGCCGCGCGAGTTTAGTTCCTAATCGTATTTGTCGGTAATCTTTCTATCATGCTATTCTCAGACACCTCCAAACAATCCAACTGTCATGTCCGTTTCCATCAAGACCCCTCAAGAAATAGAGAAAATGCGCGTCGCCGGTCGCCTGACCAGCGAAGTGCTCGATTACATCGCCCCTTTCGTCAAAGCCGGTGTCACCACCAACGAACTGGACAAGCTGTGTCACGACCTCATCGTTAGCGTGCAACAGGCCATCCCCGCCCCGCTCAACTACGCCCCCGGCGGCCACAAGCCCTATCCAAAATCCATCTGCACCTCGATCAACCATCAAATCTGCCACGGCGTGCCGAGCGATAAAGTGTTAAAAAACGGCGACATTGTCAATCTGGACATTACGGTAATCAAGGACGGCTATCACGGCGACAGCAGTCGCATGTTTTACGTGGGCGAGCCTTCCATTCAGGCAAAGCGTTTGTGCGAGACTACCTATCAGTCGATGTGGCGCGCCATCCGTGCAGTCAAACCGGGCGCCTATCTGGGCGATATCGGTCATGCCATACAGAGTTTCGTCGAACCGTTGGGCTACAGCGTGGTGCGGGAATTCTGCGGTCACGGCATCGGTGCAAAATTCCATGAAGAGCCGCAAGTGCTGCATTACGGTCGGCCTAAAACCGGTTTGAGGCTGGAAGCAGGCATGGTCTTCACCATCGAACCGATGATCAATGCCGGGAAAAAAGACATCAAGCAACTGGGTGATGGCTGGACTGTCGTGACCCGCGACCACAGCCTGTCCGCGCAATATGAACACACCCTGTTAGTCACCGAGAGCGGCTTTGAAGTATTGACCGTATCCGCAGGCTGCCCTGCCCCGACCCCGTTGTAACACTGGTTTAAATCATGGCAGGCTCAACAACATCGGACAGTTCTGCCAATAATGTCGCCGCACTGCGCGAGTCATTGCGCCGCGACCGGCTGGCATTGGAGCAAAAGTTCCTGCAACATGGCAAGGCGGCACGCTTGCTCAGCGCGCACAGCAAACTGATAGACCACTATTTACGCCGTATCTGGCAACAACTTGCGTTGCCCGAAGACACCGCGCTGGTCGCGGTTGGGGGCTACGGGCGCGGTGAATTGTATCCAAAATCGGATATTGATTTGCTTATCTTACTCAGTGGCGGATCCGAAAAGCTCTTGACCGGGCACCCGCCGGATGATGCCTTGCAACACAAGTTGCACGAATTGATTGCCCTGCTGTGGGACATCGGCATGGAAGTCGGCCACAGCATCCGCACCGTAGCGGAATGTTTGGACGAAGCCGGCGACATCACGGTACAGACCAATTTGCTGGAAGCACGTTTGTTGTGCGGCAATACGCCGCTTTTTAACGAACTGGGGTTCGCCATACGCCAGCAGCTGAATCCGCGCGATTTTTTTCTCGCCAAATTGCACGAGCAACAGCAACGTCACGCGCGCTTTGACGATGCAGATTTCAATCTGGAACCGAATCTCAAGGAGAGTCCGGGCGGCTTGCGCGATCTGCAAACCATTACCTGGATCAGCCGTGCGGCGGGGCTGGGCACTCGCTGGACTGAGCTGGCTAAAGCCGGGTTGATCACGGCAAGCGAGGCGCGCCAGATCGCACGCCACGATAGCCTGCTGCAAACACTGCGCACACGCTTGCATTACCTCGCCCATCGTCGCGAAGACCGTCTGCTGTTCGACTTTCAAACTACGCTCGCCGAACAAATGGGCAACGCCGCCTCCGCCAATCGCCGCGCCAGCGAACACCTGATGCAGCGCTATTACCGCACCAAACTCGCGGTGCGCCAGTTCAACACCATCCTGCTGCAAAATCTGCATGACTATCTGTTCAGCGAGCAACCCCCGCAGCATGCGCTGAACGAGCGATTCCGCATCATCGGCAGCTTGCTGGAAATACGCGATGAGCAACTGTTCGAGCGCACGCCGGAAGCGATATTCGAGCTTTTCCTAATTCTGCAACAACACGCTGAACTGACGGATCTCACCGCTAAAACCTTGCGAGCCTTGTGGCGTGCGCAACTGCATATCGACGCAGCCTTTCGCCGCAATCCGCAGCACCGGGCGCGCTTCATGGAAATCCTGCGTCAACCGCAGGGCGTCACCCACGCGCTGCGCCGCATGCGTCAATACGGCATTCTGGGCCGCTATATTCCGGCTTTCGGAAGGATTATCGGCCAGTTGCAGCACGACTTGTTTCACGTATACACAGTGGATAAGCACATCCTGATGGTGGTACGCAACTTGCGCCGTTTCGCGTTGGCGAAACACGCGCACGAACTTCCGCTGTGTAACAAACTGATGGGTGAATTTGCCCGTCATGAGGTGCTGTATATCGCCGGGCTGTTCCACGACATCGCCAAGGGGCGCGGCGGCGATCATGCGCAACTGGGCAAAAAAGATGCCCGGCTGTTTTGCACGCAGCATAAGCTTAGCCGGGACGACAGCGATCTGGTCGTCTGGCTGGTCGAACAGCATCTCACCCTGTCCGCTACAGCACAAAAGCAGGATTTGGCCGACACGGAAGTCATCGCCGCCTTCGCAGACAAAATCAAAAATGACCGCTATCTGGTCGCGCTGTATTTATTAACCGTGGCCGATGTGCAAGGCACCAGCCCCAAGGTGTGGAATGCCTGGAAGGCCAAGCTGATGGAAGACCTGTTCCAGCTGACTCGCCGCTATATGAAAGAAGGTGTGGCCGCCAACCGCCTCGATGAAATACGCGAACAAGCCGCCGCCACGCTGAATTTGTATGCCATCACGCCCGAATCCTACCGGCTACTTTGGGCGCAACTCGATGACAGCTATTTTCTGGATCACGAAGCGCAGGAAATCGCCTGGCACACCCGCTTGCTGGCTTTCAGGGTCAATACCGCCACAGCCATCGTAAAGACCCGCTTGAGCCGCGCCGATGCCGGCTTGCAGGTGATGGTTTATTGCCCTGATCAACGCTGGCTGTTCGCCTGTATTTGTGAGTTTTTCTCGCGCATGCAATACACCATCGTCGAGGCCCGGATACACACCACACAACATGGCTATGCGCTGAACAGCTTTCAGGTTATGGAAATCACGCGCAGCGAAATGGCCTACCGCGACCTGATGAATTACATCGAATTTGAACTTACCCAGAAAATCGTACTGGCCAGGCCGGTCGGATCTGTTGCGACCGGGCGGGTGAGCCGTCAACTCAAACACTTCCCGATCAATACCAAAGTCAATATTGAAAGGGACCGCCACGGCATGTATGTCCTGTCGCTAATCGCCGGTGATCGCCCGGGACTGCTGGCGCGCATCGCACAAATTCTCGACAAACACGACATCCGCCTGCACCGCGCCAAAATCAACACCTTGGGCAGCCGTGCCGAAGATGTATTCTGGATCAGCGGTGCGATGCTGGCCCAAGCGGAAGAAACCAGCTCATTTCTTAACGAATTGCTGGAAAAAATCTAGGCATATTAAAAATCATCGTGCGAACTGGATAACCGTGCGTCCGCGCGACTTGCCGTGCACCATTTGAGAACATATTTCCGGCAATTGCTCGAATGGCACACCATGCACCACTTGCGCCAATAGCCTGGGATACAGCTCCGTGCTCAGGCGCTGCCATATTTCGCGGCGTAGCGGCATGGCGGTCGCGGCTGAATCAATACCGATCAGGCGCACCCCGCGCAGAATAAAGGGCATCACGGTGGTGTGCAGTTCGATACCGCCCGCATTGCCGAAACTGGCGATCACCCCGTTCTGCTGCATGCTGCGCGTCAGCCACGCCAGCGTCTCGCCGCCCACCGCATCCAGCGCACCGGCCCATTGCGCCTTTTCCAGCGGGCGCGTGCCCATAAGCAAATCATGGCGCGAGAGGATTTCGGCAGCCCCCAGCGACTTCAGATAATCGTGCTCGCTGTCTTTACCCGTCAATGCGACAACATGGTAGCCGCGCTGCGCCAGCATTTGTATCGCCAGACTCGCCACCCCGCCGGTCGCCCCGGTGACGATGATTTTGCCGTTCTCGGGACGCAACTCGTTTTGTTCCAGCCGGTGTATCGACAGCGCTGCGGCAAATCCCGCCGTGCCCAACGCCATCGTGTCAAACAGCGTCAAGCCTGCCGGCCGTGGCACGACCCAATCCGCCGGAACCCGCACGTATTCGGCAAAGCCGCCGTCATGCGACACGCCCATGCCGTAACCGGTGACCAGCACTTCATCGCCCGGTTTGAAGCGCACGTCTGTCGAACTTTCCACCACACCCGACACGTCCACCCCGCCGACACAGGGGAAGCGGCGTATCACTTTTCCCTCGCCAGTGGCGGCCAGTGCATCCTTGTAATTGACACTAGAGTAATGCGACTTGATAACCACCTCGCCGGGATCGAGATCAGAAAGCCGAAGCTCGACAAACCGCCCGGCGGATGACCCGTTTTCCTCAAAAATGCGGTAGGCGCGAAAATATTCTGTCATCACATCCAAGCCTCACTCAATGCTTCGGCCTGTTTCAAAACCAGATCAACCGCACGCGCTTCCCTGTCCGGCGGATATTTGTGCCGCTTCAGGATGAGTTTGATTTGCGCCCGCATCTTGGCGCGCACGGTTTCACGCACTGACCAATCGACTGAGAGATTGTTGCGCAGGAAGTTGGTGAGCTGTCGGGCGATTTCTTTCAGCACCGAATCCCCCAACTCCCGCACCGATGATTCGTTGGTCTCCAGTGCATCGTAGAAAGACAACTCATCAGCTGAAAGCCCCAACTCGTTACCACGCTGCGCGGCCTCGTTGAACGACTTCGCCATTGCGATGAGTTCTTCGATGACCTGAGCGGTTTCAATGGAACGGTTGCGGTAGCGGGTCAGCGATGCTTGCAGCAGCTCGGAGAATTTCTGCCCCTGCACCACGTTGGTGGCAAAGCGGCTCTTGATGTCATCTTTGAGCAATCGTTCCAGCAGCTCCACCGCCAGATTGCGGTGTTCCATATTCCGCACGTCATCCAAGAATTCTTCGGTCAAGATACCGATGTTTGGCTTGTTCGGGTCGGCAAAGACCCTCGGCGATAGTCGGTGGCTTTTGTTTTTGTGCCTCATGGAAACACCTTTCAGCCCAATCCTTTTCATCCTTATCACGTAGCGCATGGCTGGCACGCCATAACTTAGTATATTGATTAAATTAATCTATTCAAGTAAGTCATTGCAAACACAGGCTTGCACTTAAGTGCTTTTACACACCTGTTGATCAACTTCCTCATTAACTAATCTTTTACATGACACACTCATCATGCAAAAAAAATAGCCTATTTTTTACATGAAACGATGGTCATGTAAAAATACTTAACATGACCCATCCCGTTATTTGACCAAAATATTGAAGAAGGCATCATTGATGTAGTAGTTCTCGCGCCACACCGTCTGCACCCGCAGCAGCCCGATACTGGATAATGCTTTTAAATGCTTGGTGCAAGTAGGCCGCGAACCCAGCCCCGCCTCTTCCAAAAAGCTCACTTTGCAATACGGGTGGCGGAACACCACCGCCAAAATGGCGGGAACCTGCACCTTGGGGAGTACCGTTTCTGCCTTGGTCGTCGTTTCTTCCATCAAAGCCACAATCGCCAAAATCCGATCGCGTGTCGTATTGGCCGTGCTCTCCACGGCTCGCAGCATATACATTACCCACGCCTCCCACTCGCCGCGCTCAGTCACTCCAGCCAGCCCACGGTAATAATCCGATTTATTCTCGATGATGTGGCGCGACAAATACAAAATAGGTACATCCAGCAACCGCTCAGACAGCAAATACAGAATATTCAGAATCCGCCCCACGCGGCCATTGCCATCGGGAAAAGGGTGAATCGCCTCAAACTGATAGTGCATCACCGCCAAGCGCACCAGCGGATCAAGGTCGGAAGGCTCATTGATAAATCGCTCCAGATTCGCCAGCTTGTCGCGAATGATCGTTTCACCTTCCGGCGGCGTATAGATCGTTTCACCCAGCGGGTTGGATAAACGCGTACCGGGCAAACGGCGCACACCGTCATCCGCCTGCTTCACAGCGCGATACAAATTCTCAAACAAGCGCATCGTCAGCGGCATCCCCTCTTTAACCGATGAAAAACCAGACCACAGTGCATCCTTGTAATGCAGCACCTCCTTGGTCATCGGGTCTGAACCTGCGCCGTCATTGGCAAAACCGCGAAACAAAGCATCGTTGGTCGTCACGATATTTTCAATCTCGGAAGACAACTTAGCTTCCTGCAAACCGAGCGCCTGAATCAACACACCCTGATTTGGCAAGCGATGAGCCGCGCCTTTCAAGTCGGCCAAAGCCGCACGTGCCGCAATGGTCTGCTTCAAAACGGCCTTGCTTTCCAAATCACCGGCAGGCGGAAGCAAGGGGAGATCATTAAAAGGCTTAGAACGGTCGAAGGTCATCATTCATTCACCGCAGAAAATACACAAAGAAAGTCGGCATTCATATCCACATCATCCGCGACGTGGTTAGAAAACGGCAGAAACGATACACGCCCGCTCATACGTTTTTCGTAGGTCGGGTTTTAACCCGACAAGTCGGGCTGAAGCCCGACCTACACATAATTTTTCTCGGCTTGCGGCAGGCGCAGCTTGCCGGACATCAGGCGGGGAAGCAGGGTGTCGCGCAGTGCGGCAAGTGATTTTGCAGCATCGTCATTGGCGGCAATGCTGCGCTGTAATGGCTCAACCAATTCTGCAAACGCTACACTTACCTGTGCATCAGGAATGGCGACCAGATATTGAGCAAGCCGCGACACATCCACACGCTGCCGCCCACTTGTTCCAACCATTGCTTGAATCGCGTACTGGCGAAAATGCTCATGGCGGGACAACAGATATGCCCAATAGTTTGGCAGCGGAGCCTTGGGGCGAAGAACAATGTATTCAGTTGACCCCCAGCCCACTTCATCTTCAAGCAGGCAATCAACAAAGGCTGTCTTTCCATTTTCTAGGCAGGGAGTAATTCTCGCCAATAAAGTATCGCCGTTAATGAACTTTGTGCCAGAGCTAAACGCACGAGCTATCGGTGTGTCGGTACAATGTCCCTGAGTTGGAAGCGCGGACATTTCCAGATAAGGAGCTTGCTTCCCTTTAGTTAAGCGGCGAGTTGGATTGATTTCGCAGGCATCTGCTAAAGGCATTACTTGCCACCCCTTCGGAATTTCGCCCAACACTGAATCCACAAACTCACGCGGGAACAGGGTGGCGATTTCAGGTGGGATGCCTTCGGGTTCGCGACCTTCGGCTTTAGCACGCACCGGGTCGAAGTTCACGAACCACGATTTGAACAGAGCTTGTGCGATAGCTTCCAGTGTGGCGTTGGTTTCGCGCAGTAGAGCGATGCGGTCGTCGAGGCTTTTAAGGACATCGACCATTGCAGTCTGCGCCTCGACCGGCGGAAGCGGAACCTGCAGTGCTGCGATCGCCTTCCCTGTGAGATGCTTGGTAGTTGTGCCGGTGAAATACGGATCAAGAAGTCCTACATTTGATGAGTGGCAGAACCAGTAGTAGAGATAGTAATTGTTGAGAGTCTCTTTCGGCCTGATTCTATGCAGGGCCTTTTGAATCTTCATACCGGGTACTGTAGAAGTCCAGATTGCATAACGCCCGGGTTCCCCTCCTTCACATACAACTAGGTCGCCCGGCGCTACTCCGTAGCGTTCTTCCTCGTGAGGCTCGAACCTCATTTCAGCCAAGTCATCTAGGTCAAAGACTCCCCAGCGAACATTGCTGTTTCCCAAGTATGGCTGAAAGGTTCCTTTGTTCTTCTTGGCATCCAGCATTTTGCCAAGACAAGCATCAACGTGATCACGTAAACGCACTATTGGCCACTCAGAACTCATACCCCAGCCCTGTAGGTCGGGTTAGCGCAGCGTAACCCGACATCTTTGCGCGCCTGAACACTGTTTGTCGGGTTACGCCCTGGCGGGCTAACCCGACCTACGGAGGCTGATCGAGTTCGGTTCCTTTCGCCATTTGCTCGCCCAGCTTCACTCATACCTCGTCCCCTTGTTGTGTCGGTTCAAGTACTTCCCAGCGCCCTCCCTTGGTTGGTCCAACGTGTTGGATGCGGCCTGCGGCTTGAAGCGTTCGCAGGTGGTGGCGAATACTGGAATCTGTATTGCCTGTTAGCTCAGCCAGAGCTTTAACGGTTAGCTCGGGTTTATTCTGGAGCAGGTGCAACATGTTTTCCTTGGTGTTTCTCTGGTGTTTCTTTGGTGTTTCTTTGGTGTTTTCGGTTGCACCTATCGTTTCTTGGTTGTTTTCAAGGTGGTTGTGTGGTGTTTTATGGTGCTCATCAGTCTCCCCTTCGGCAAACGAAGGCCGCGTAAAGCTGGCGATAAACAATCCGGCCACCTGTCTAAATTCCACGCTGGGGGCGTTTTCCAAGATTAAGGGCATACCCCGCCCCCAACCTTCGACCATTTCTATGCGGCGAAACAGGTCAGCAATCAGTGGGTTGCGGCGACGCGAGACATTGCCTTTGCGCATCTCAGCCAACGTCAGACCGCCATACAGCTTGCCTGGGTTGCGCACTTCGACGCGATTTTTGAAGATGGCCACCTGCACATAGTCCGGGTCGCGCCAGTCGCGGTGACAAAAGGCGTTGATGATGGCTTCGCGCAGCGCGTCCATCGAAATTTCGGGCACGTCCACGCGGTACAGCCCTTCCAGTCGCATGCCGATGTGGACGTTTTTGAGAATGTATTTTTGCGCCTCTTCGATCAGCTCCAGGATGTCGCCGTCAAAGTCGTGCCTGTCGATGATGGTGACGGTGTCGGTGGTGGCAAACACGGCACAGCGCAACTGGATAGGCTGGTTGGCAAAAAAGAGCCGTGCGGCATTGCATAGCTCGCCTTTGTGCAACAGCTCCAGCTTGCCCAGTGTGGCCTGGAGGCGTTGTTCATCGTCATCGCCCAAGCTTCCCCAGTCCATGCCGGCGCGTTTAGCAAAGTTTTTGACCTTGCTGGTTTGGAGCTGCGGCCAAGGTTTGTCCAGCGCTCGGCTGTCCCAACGCAGTACATTTTGGTTTTTCTCAACGATGATTTGCTCCAGCTCTGCCGCACTGAGCTGGCGGTCTTCATCGGCCACACGCATGTAGGCTCTGCCGTGGGCAAAGTAGGGCGCATTTTGGCCTTCAAAACGAATGCGGATGCAGGCTTTGCCCGACACGGCTTGTGTATCAACTTGCGGGTAAATTTTGGGCTCGATGTGAGCCGCAATGGCTTGCGAGAGGTCGCGCAAGGTTTTGTCAGTCACCTCCATCCCCACCGCTTTGCCGCTGGGGGCAATGCCGAACCAGAGCTCACCCGCGCCGTGTTTGTTGAGCATGGCAGCGATGGAGATCAAGCCTTCTTTGAGTTCGGATAGGCTTTTTTTGAGTTCGAGGGTTTCGGATTCGCGCAGCAGATCAGAACTCATACCCCAACCCTCCCAGCCTCTTGCGTATCAATCTGCGGCGCGGCAGCTTGTATAACGACATATTTCGCGGCAATTTCAGTATGGAATTCAGCAGGGATGCTCGCCCAATCGACCAGTTGCACGATGATGGGTAGATTACTTTCAGTAAATGCTTCTTTTACCTCGTAGAGATTGCTCTGCCTACGCCGCAAATCATCCGGTTGGCGCACAACGAGATCCAGATCGCTGGCCTCGAAACAATCACCGTTAACGCGGCTGCCATACGCCCATACCTCAGCATCTGGAATGTGCGCGCTTAAAACATCCTGCACGATTTGCAAGTAACGGTCAGGCAGCGTTAATAGCGGAAATTCAGTTACCGACATATTCGCTCTCTTTACCTAGCTTGCGTTCCAGTGTATCGGATAGCGTCGCAATATCTTGTAAGAAAGCGGGAATAAGCACCAATGTTTCGATTGCGAATTGTTCGCCGTAATCGTGCGCGGTGTTGTTGCGATTATCCCGGTAGCGAAACCATCGTTCCGTTTCCGCGAGTGTCATTAAGTCGTGCACGGCTGCAATACGCAGCAAGTCTTTTACAGGCGTAGATTCGAGTTTTTTACCGCCATGACCGTAAACTTTAAGGGCTTTTTTGAGCAGCTTAAAAGCGGTTTCTTGGGTGAGTTCGTAACTTTTTATAATGGCATTGCGGAAAACTTCTTGGTCAATACTGCCCGATTCTGCCTTCTGATAAAGCATCAGCGAAGAGGCCAATGTTTGCATGCAGCGGCGCAGGTGATCAACGTTCAAATAAAGCATTTTTAGTTTTCCCCCGTTACTTTCCAATTTTCCATTTCAGAACTCATATCCCAGCCCTCCCAGCTTGTGCCGGATCAACTGATCGAGTTCGGTTCCTTTCGCCATCTGCCCGGAAAGTTTGGCGGTCAGCATCGCCATCTTGTCGGCGAACAGCTCATCGTCATCCTCGACTTCTTCCGCACCGACATAGCGACCGGGAGTAAGCACGTAACCGTGTTCAGCAATTGTGCTTAACTTCACCGAGGCACAGAAGCCCGGCTCGTCGGCATAGGCAGTGTTGGTTTCGCCATCGTGTCGCCACGCATGAACTGCTTTGGCGATTTTCTCGATGTCTGCATCGTCGAATGCGCGATTGACGCGGGTTTCCATGCGCCCCAGCTTGCGGGCATCAATGAACAGGAACTCGCCCTTGCGGTTGCGCCCGTTCTTGCTTTTGTCTTTGGTCAGAAACCACAGGCAAGCCGGAATCTGGGTATTGAAAAACAATTGAGGCGGCAGGGCGACCATAATTTCCACCACATCGGCATCGACCATCGCTTTGCGAATCGCGCCTTCGTTGTTGGTGTTGGACGACATGGAGCCATTCGCCAGCACCACACCCGCCGTGCCAGTCGGTTTCAAGTACCACAAGATGTGTTGCAGCCACCCATAGTTGGCGTTACCTGTCGGCGGTGTGCCATACACCCAGCGCGGGTCGCTTGCCAGTTTGTCGCCGCCCCAATCCGAGATATTGAACGGGGGATTGGCGAGCACGTAATCAGCGCGCAAGTCCGGGTGCTGGTTACGGTGGAAGGTGTCGGCAGGTTCTTTGCCGAGGTTGAAGTCCATGCCGCGCAAGGCGAGGTTCATCGCCACCAGCCGCCATGTGGTGGGGTTGGCTTCCTGTCCGTAGATAGAGATGTCGCCAAACTTGCCGCCGTGCGATTCGACGAATTTCTCTGACTGTACAAACATGCCGCCCGAGCCACAGCAGGGGTCATACACTTTGCCCTTGTGCGGCGAGAGCACTTCCACCAGCACCTTGACCACTGAAGCAGGCGTGTAGAACTGTCCGCCTTTCTTGCCTTCAGCATTGGCAAACTGACCGAGGAAGTATTCGTAAATTTGGCCGAGCACGTCTTTGGCCTTGTCTTTCGCGCCAAAGCCGATAGAAGAAATCAGGTCGATGAGTTCGCCCAAGCGTCCGGGCTCAAGCTGGCTGCGTGCAAAGCGTTTATCAAGAATGCCTTTGAGGCGCGGGTTGTCCAGTTCGATGGCAATCAGCGCATCGTCGATACGCTTGCCGATGTCGGGTTGTTTGGCTTGGTTACGGATGGATTCCCAACGGGCAGATTGCGGAACCCAGAACACGTTTGCCATCGTGTAGTAGTCGCGGTCTTCCAGCAGTTCGGCATAAACGCTTTCGTCGCCAATGTAGAGTTCATGCTGCGGGTCGGCGAATGCGGCCTTGAGTTCTACTCGCCGCTCATCGAATGAATCGGAAATGTACTTGAGAAATATCAGGCCGAGCACAACGTGCTTGTACTCGGCGGCATCCATATTGCTACGCAGTTTGTCGGCGGCGGCCCACAGTGTTTTCTGTATATCCTGGTTCATCCCTTATAAATCCAGCAGTATGCGTCCCGGAAACTCCAGCGCTTCCTTGATCGCCCCCAAAAACTGCACGGCTTCGCGACCGTCGATGATGCGGTGGTCGTAGGAGACAGCCAGATAATTGATCGGGCGAATCACGATCTGACCGTTTTCGACTACCGCGCGGTCTTTAGTGGCATGGATGCCGAGAATCGCAGCCTGCGGCGGGTTGATGATCGGCGTGGAGAGCATCGAACCGAAGGTACCGCCGTTGGAAATAGAGAAGGTTCCTCCAGTCAATTCTGCCAAAGTCAACTTGCCCACCTTGGCGCGCGCACCGAAATCGGCAATCTGCTTTTCAATGTCGGCAAACGAGAGCTTATCGGCATCGCGGATGATGGGCACGACCAGGCCGCGCTCGCTGCCGATGGCCACGCCGATGTCGAAATAGCCGTGATAGATGATGTCGGTGCCATCGACCGAGGCATTGACGATGGGAAATTTCTGCAAGGCATGTACCGCAGCCTTGACGAAGAAACAGGAGAAGCCCAACTTGATGCCGTGCTTCTTCTCGAAGGAATCCTTGTATTTGTTGCGCAAGTCGATCACCGGCTGCATGTTCACTTCATTGAACGTGGTCAGAATCGCGGCGTTCTGTTGCGATTGCAGCAATCGTTCGGCGATGCGCTGGCGAATGCGCGTCATCGGCACACGCTGTTCGGGGCGATTGCCGGATGGCGCAATGGCAGGAACAGCCTGCGGCGCAACGGCAACCTGCTCCATCGCATGCAAAACATCTTCCCTGGTGACCCGCCCCGCACGACCGCTGCCTTGCAAGGCATCGGTATCCACATCCAGCTCGTGCGCCAGTTTACGCACCGAGGGCGGCACGGCATGCGACAGTTCTGCGTGTGCCGGAGCGGCCTGCGCCACGACCGCATCGGTGTCGATCAGCGCGATCAGTTCTTCGCTAGCCACTTTTTCGCCATCACCCTTGAGGATTTTGCTCAGCACGCCGCTCTTCGAGGCGGGCAATTCCATCACCACCTTGTCCGTTTCGACGTCGATCAGATTTTCACCCTCAGTCACCGCATCCCCGACCTGCTTGTGCCAGGTTATCAGGGTCGCCTCGGAGACGGATTCAGAAAGTTGCGGTACTTTGACTTCAATGAGACTCATGGTGTCTTATTCCTTAATAAATAGCTCAATTTGTTCAAAAGTTAGAAATTCTCTTAACCGCTCGGTAAAGACTGTCCGAATTTGTTACTGCACGCTCTATACTCCAGCAGTCACGAACAAAATCCCCCATTCTTGCGTTGTATAGCGGCCCAATCGACGCACTCGAACCTGTTGCTGGCACAAGCTCATCAACCAATCTCCGCTTTTTGCATTTTCGTACCAGGTTTAAAAATGTTTGCTTTGGATCCTTCTCCTGCTCCGGGTACAGCGGTATTTTGGCTAAGGGAAGATTCAGATACATGGCCACACCCTCACGATCCGCCAGCAACCAAGCTTCCACTTCACGCACAGCAACTCTAAATAGTAAATTTTGTGCATCTTTATCTACGCCCCAATCTTTCATCAAACTGGGAGCGCAATCACGCTGATCCAAGTCGGTCAGGACGATATGTGGGATTACTTTACTCGCATTCATAAACCGCTGAATCCCACTCTTTATATTCCCAAAACCTCGCATTGGAAGCACTCTATAAACAGATAGCCCTTTGCCAGATTGTTCAACAAGCTTGCGTAGAACAACTCCACTCAACTCATCTTCAACCACCAACTGAATTTCTCGTTGCATGGGGTTTATCAGAACAAGGGGAATTGATCGATGTTGGCCGGCTTCACTTTTGGAAGCATCGTTTCCGCAACTGAATACCCCGATTTTACTAATGCTTTATCTTGCTCGGAAGCCTCCATGATTCTGGTTCCATCCTGTGTCGGCTCAAGCCGAATAACTTCCCGTGGATCAATACTTTTATCCTGTAAGAGTGCCTCGCTATGGGTGGTAATAAACACCTGACGCTTGTATTTTGCCTGGCGCTGTATTTGCCATATCAAGGGATGTATCTTGCGCACAATATCCTCGTTTAATGACAATTCAGGCTCCTCCAAGAGCAACAAGGAATCCCCATCCAGCAAACTCCACATGATGCCCAACAATCTTAACGTTCCATCGGAAAATTGGTCTTCCCGTTGCCATCCAGCATCTGGACGCCAATGCTCGTATAAGGCCAGAAGATGTGGCTTTCCCGTTATTTCGTCACGCTCAAACTTCAAATTTCGCATGTTTGGAACACAGGTACGAAGCGCTTCTTCGATTTTTTTCAGACGTGAAATTTGCGTCCGTTCCTGAGTCTTAGCAATACGTTCCAGGAAGGACTGCCCAAACGGATCGTTTTCCAGCCGATAACCCCCCAGCTGATCCGCGTGTTTCAGCAACTGCGGAACCAGATGAGAATAGGTCAATGCCCCAAAAAACTCGGCAATCTCCCTGAATTCCTTATTGGCTGTAATTTGCTCAAGATATGTCTGCGTCAATTGCTCACGATCAGCTTTATCGTGATCGTCTGGACGCTCGACTTCAACAGTATGGGTTCGAAGGTTCTCTACTTTCTCCTGGCTAACAACCACGCGTTGCGCACCCGTTCCCTCGCTGCGAAAACCAAGGGTGTAACGCCAAATCGCGTCCGCATCAACTTTCTCTGCTAACTCAATTTCAATCAACACCTCAGTATCTTTTCTCGCAAGCAGGCAACGCAACTTGGTCAATCCACCACGATCTTTTACCGCTCGCTGCAACCCCCCGCCTTCCGGCTTGGCAACATCACGTAAAAATCTCAATGCATCAAGCAAATTGGATTTTCCTGAAGCATTGGGACCAATTACATAAACACGCTCACGAAAATTAGCTTCTACTTTTCTGAAATTCCGCCAATTCTTGAGTTTCAATTTAGTAATCAACATAGTCTTAGCCCATTAAATATATTTACATCCAGCTTACTCATCGCGCTCCTGGATTGTTCTTTACATCGAGATCGGGACGGAAAGCGGCGTCGATTACCGCCTTCTGTTGTTCGTTATGCACCGCCAGATAACCGGCGGCAGGCGCGGCTGATGAAGGGCGCAGCGCATATTCCAGACGCATGCCACGACGCAAATGGCGCGACAAATAATGCTGAATGCGGTGCCACGCGCCCTGATTGCCCGGCTCTTCCTGACACCATACCAGCTCGGTCGCATTCGGATAGGCCGCCACCTGAGCCGCGAAATCTTCATGCGGGAAGGGATAAATCTGCTCGATGCGGATGATCGCCATATCGTCGATTTCCCTGGCGCGTCGCCCGTTGACCAGATCGTAATAGACCTTGCCGCTGCACGCGATGATGCGGCGCACCTTGTCGGCATTCAAAGCTTCAACCTCCGGTATCACCGCGCGGAAACTGCCGTCGGTAAAGTCGCTCAGCGGCGATGCGGCGTCCTTGCTGCGCAGCAGACTCTTGGGGGTAAACACGATCAGCGGGCGGCGTGTCGGGCGCAACATCTGGCGACGCAGCAAATGGAACATCTGCGCCGGAGTCGAGGGAATGCACACCTGAATGTTGTAGTCTGCGCACAGTTGCAAATAACGCTCGATGCGCCCCGACGAGTGCTCCGCGCCCTGCCCTTCGTAGCCGTGCGGCAGCAACATCACCAGTCCGCAAAACCGCCCCCATTTCACTTCGCCTGAGGCGATAAACTGGTCGATCACCACTTGCGCGCCATTGGCAAAATCGCCGAACTGCGCTTCCC
>CAYLOK010000045.1:0-15755 GCA_964385275.1 uncultured Gallionella sp.
CAATGATAGTGTGGATTACCCATGTGAAAGTAGGTCATCGTCAGACTCCTTACAAATAAAAAAGCCCAGCCTTGTGTTGGGCTTTTTTATTTGCTGCGGCCAAATGGCCGACCTACTTGAACGCAGGGTAATTCCCCCATTTTTAGTTGGGGTCAGAAGTAGAGTTGGTTAAAAAACCGCGCTGACCTGTTTCTGCATCTTTGCGCGCGGATAAAAATTTTTTCACATTATTCAACAGGATAAAGGAGTCGTGCTTACGCGCCTCGGACGCTTCTTTCATCAGATTGAACGTCCAGATCGATGCGGTCGCGGTGAGCGCTATCCGCAGTAGCATGCAGATAAGTGCCGCAAAAATTTTATGTGTGGGCTTCAAAATGACCTTCCTTCGATCCGTTGGCGCCGACCTTTATTGAACGATGAATACCCCACGAAAACTTCCGGGATGGTGGCTTTCGGCCTTCTGCCCGGACTTACGCCGCTGGGAAAAATGCATGGACGCGCAGCCTGATTTAGCTGCTATTCTTCAGGATAGCGATTTTGCCCGACAGGCTCCGTGTGTTATCGCACTTAAGTAGAGATTTTATTTCTGAGTATGACGCCCCCGGCATGGCAGGCGGGCGAGGGTTTCCTGACAGTTGGCAGCAGGCGTGGACAACGGCTTTTCCCAGGCTGAAGTGACGAACTGGATTCAGCTTTGTCTGCCTGAGCAGACCGGGCAATCCGGATCCTTTTGAAAGGCGCTCTGTTTGATGACCATATCGAGCGCGTCGATGGTTAACAGTTTGCCGCGCAATCCCTTGTGGATGCCTGATAGCAACTTGAGTGTTTCCGCTGCCTGTATAGCCCCGATGATGCCCGTTAACGGGGCAAAGATGCCCGTGGTGGCACAACGCAGTTCCTCTGATTCACTATCCTCGGGGAACAGGCAGTTGTAGCAGGCAGAATCTGCCTGCCGGAAGTCAAATACGCTGGCCTGTCCTGAGAAGAGTATTGCCGCACCGGATACCAGCGGTTTATGGTGCGCCAGGCAGGCGCGGTTGATGGCGTAGCGCGTGGAAAAATTGTCGCTGCAATCGAGTACTACATCGGCATCTGCAACCAGTTCGTCAAGCCGTGCTGGGTCTGCCCGCCAGGGTATGGCGATACAATTTACTTCGGGGTTGATGTCTGTCAGTGATGTCTTGGCTGAATCTACCTTGGGCTGCCCAATTGTGGAAGAGCGATGCGCAATTTGGCGTTGCAGGTTGCTTAAATCTACGCGGTCATGATCGCACAGCGTCAGGCGTCCTACGCCGCTGGCCGCCAAGTAGAGCGCGGCAGGTGAACCCAGACCACCCAGACCAATTATTAATGCTTTGGCGTCCAGTAAACGTTGCTGTCCTTCGATGCCAATTTCATTAAGCAGAATATGCCGACCGTAGCGCTGGAGTTGCGAGTCGTTCATGCGAAATATTTAAGCGCCTGATTATTCGTATTCACGTGAATCAGGCGGGATGCCGACGTGCTCTTTATGCAGATGCTGGCCGTGCTTTTCAACAAAAACCCCCTTTTCATTTTTTTTTGTCACATGATCTGGAATTTCCATATTGTGGCGAGTCGTATCTTCGCAGTAATAAATGACATTGCGTCCCACGTTGTGCAAAAAGCTGTGGTCAAGATGGAATCCTTCTTGTTCGAGTGCGCGCTCCAAATCTTCTAGCGTGTAGTCTCGCAGGTTGTAGCGGATCTCCATTGCGCTATCTTTAACCGTGCGAACAGCCAATAAGTTGGGGAGTCCATTCAATATTTCCAATGCGCGAGCAACCTGACCGGCAGGTTCTGTCGCAAACAGCAGTTCGCGCCGCTTTTCCAAATCGAAGGGATTGATCATGTCATTCTCCTGGATGCACTAAAGTTTACTTGCCGTGTAATATTTGCATGCCTTTAAGCAGGTTAAGTGCTTGATTAAGTTGATAGTCATTCTTTGCGCCAAACTCGACAGGCGGTAACTTCTCCGCTTCATTTTTACTCTTGGGTGCGGCTTCGGGCTTGCCCGCAGAATCAGCTTTATCTTCCGGTTGTTTGTCGTTGACCAAGTGTTTCTCAAGGTCGGCTTCGCGCAGGCGAAACAGGCTGTCCGCTCCCGCAGTGGAGGGATCTTCAACCAAGATGTCCGGCACGATACCCTTGGCCTGAATTGAGCGTCCGCCGGGGGTGTAATAACGCGCTGTAGTCAGTTTGATGGCGGTGCTGTTGCCGAGGGGCAGCACGGTTTGTACCGATCCCTTGCCGAAAGTCTGTGTGCCCATTATGACCGCGCGCTTGTGATCTTGCAGGGCGCCGGCAACAATCTCGGAAGCCGAGGCTGAGCCGCCATTTACCAGTACCACCAGGGGAACGCTCTTGATCGAAGCGGGAATGTTCTGAATATAGTCACTCTTGATATTTCCGCGCAGATAATATTCCGGTGCGGCAGTCAGACGCATTTTCGCCTCTTCGGTACGGCCTTCGGTGTAGACAACGAGTGCATCTCTGGCCAGGAAAGCGGCAGACACGGCGACTGCTCCGTCCAGTAAGCCGCCCGGGTCATTGCGCAGGTCGAGAACCATGCCCTTTAAATCGCCTTTATTATCCTTGACCAGCTTTTCGAGTGCTGTTGCCAGGTTTTCGCCGGTATGCTCCTGAAATTGTGTAATGCGGACAAAACCATAGCCAGGCTCAACCAGTTTTGATTTTACGCTCTGTACTTTGATCACGGCACGCACCACAGTAATGATGAGCGGCTTGTTTTCATTCTTACGCAGAATGGTTAAAACGATTTTGCTGCCGGGCTTGCCGCGCATACGCTTGACCGCATCATTCAGGGTCATGCCTTTTACCAGCGAGTCGTCCAGTTTCAGAATCAGGTCGCCGCTCTTGATGCCCGCCTGATAGGCAGGCGTATCCTCAATCGGTGAAATGACTTTTACCAGGCCATCTTCCATGCCGACTTCGATGCCCAATCCGCCAAATTCGCCTTGAGTGCCGACTTGAAGGTCTTTGAATGCGTCGGCGTCAAGATAGGAAGAATGGGGGTCAAGGCCATTCAGCATGCCGTTTATGGCTTCGGTAAAGAGCTTTTTATCGGTGACAGGTTCAACATAGTTGCTCTTGATATGACCGAACACTTCTGTGAAAGCGCGCAACTCTTCAACCGGCAAAGGCGTAACAAGCGTTTCTTTGTCGGCCAATGCTGAAAAATGCAGGCTGAGCGAAACGCCGGCCACTAAACCCAAACCTACCAGACCTGCTTTTTCCAGACGACGCATAATTACCCCTAGTTATTTTTTAGCCAGCCACTTCAGTGGGTCGAGCGGACGGCTCTCGTGGCGCAGTTCAAAGTATAAACCGGAATCAACATTGCCGCCGCTGTTGCCGACGCTGGCGACAGTGTCACCGCCGCGAAGCTCGTCGCCGACCTGCTTGTATAGCGTTTCATTATTGCCGTATAAACTCATATAGGCATTGCCGTGATCGACGATGAGCAGGTTGCCAAACCCGCGCAGCCAGTCTGCGAATACCACCCGTCCGGCGGCGACGGTTTTGACAGTCTGTCCACTGGCCGTCCTGATGAATAAGCCTTTCCAGAGTACCGTGCTGTCAGGGCGTTTTGCACCAAATTGATTCGTGATGTCGCCTTTTACCGGCAAGGTCAGCTTGCCTTGAAGTTGCGCAAACGGCTTGCCATCAAAACGGTTGTCGGGCAGATTTTCATTGCGAAACAAGGATTTTCTTTTTGGTTGTGCGAGCATTTCGGCAATTTTTTCGACCAGTCTTACGAGTCTGGTTTCGTCACGTTGCAGGCGATTGATTTCGTGTCGCTGCTGCGCTAATTGCTTGGAAATCTGGCCTAAAACCTGTTTGCGCTCACGCTGGTCCTGTTGCAGCTTTTTCCTTTGCGCGGCCTGCTCGGCATGCAATTTTTCCAGTGTGGTGTTTTGCGACTGCACTTCCAGGCTGACGCTGTTCAGCTCGTTGAGATTGCTGCGTAAATTTTCAAGCCAGGCCGCGCGATTACGGGCGATATATTGAAAGTACTGCAAATCGCGTGCAACCTTATTCGGATCCTGGTTATCCAGCATGAGTTTAAGATACTCGTGCTTGCCGCCCAGATATTGCTGGTATAGCAATTTTTCCAGCAATGCCTGTTGACGGGATAAATTTTGACTTAATTGCTGTTGTTGCGTCTGAAGCGCGTGCAGCCTGAAATCCGCGTCTTGTTGCTGTGCTGCCAGTTCGGCGAGTTTGCGATTGCTGTCGCTAATAGCCCGTTCGGATGCGCTCAACGCATCTGCCGCTTCGGATTTGGATTCGCGGGTTTTGGCAATTTCGTTTTGCATTGCGGAGATATGACGGCGCAGGTTCTCCAGCTCCTGCTGCTGACTGGCCAGCGCAGCGCCAGCCATGGATAGGCTACACAGGGCCGGCAACAGAAAACGGGCGATAAAGCTCACTGTAAATGTATCAGGCTGTGACCGGTCATTTCATCGGGTTGTGGCAGGCCCATCATGCACAGCAAGCTGGGCGCAATGTCACGCAATGAACCGGTATCGGCTAGTTGGGCGGGGCGTCCAACATAGAGGAAGGGCACCGGATTGAGCGTGTGCGCGGTATGTGCCTGCTGTGTGACGTTATCCTGCATCTGCTCGGCATTGCCATGATCGGCAGTGAGGATGACTTCGCCGCCTATGGATTGCATCACCTTGACCACACGACCGATGCATATATCCAATGTTTCGATGGCTTTTATGGCCGCTGCCATATTGCCGCTGTGGCCTACCATATCGCCGTTGGCGTAATTGCAGATAATGGCGGCGTATTTCCGGGACAGAATGGCGGCCTCCAGTTTATCGGTTACGGTGAATGCGCTCATTTCCGGTTGCAGGTCATAGGTGGCGACTTTCGGCGATGGCACCAGAATGCGGTCTTCGCCGGGGTAGGGCTGTTCCTTGCCGCCGCTGAAGAAGTAAGTGACATGCGCGTATTTTTCTGTTTCAGCGATGCGCAGCTGCTTCAAACCCAGGCCGGAGAGGTACTCGCCAATGTCGTTGTGTATGGCTACAGGCGAATAGGCGCAGGGCAAAGTAAATTCGGCTCCGTAGTTGCTGAGAGTGACGTAGCTGGCGAATTTGGGTCGGTATGCGCGGTTGAATTCGCTGAATGTCTCGTCGGTTAGTGCGCGGGTAATCTCGCGGGCGCGGTCGGCACGGAAATTCATAAATACCACGACATCGCCGTCCTGCATTGCGATGGCGGGTTCATCTCCTGATCTAATACTGGTGGGCCTGACGAATTCATCGGATTCGCCGCGCGCGTAAGCAGCATCCAGAGCGGTCAAGGCATCGTTTGCGGAATATTCAGCCGTTCCCTGCGTCAGCAGCTCGTAAGCAGGCTGTACTCGTTCCCAGCGATTGTCGCGATCCATGGCATAAAAACGACCGACCAGGCTGGCAATTTCTCCCACGCCCAATGCGGTACATTTTGCCTGCAAAGCGGTCAGTGACTGTGCGGCACTCTTTGGTGGCGTGTCACGGCCATCGAGAAAAGCATGCAGATAAACCTTCTTCAAGCCGTTAAGCGCAGCCATTTCCAGCATGGCGAAGATGTGGTTCTCGTGGCTATGTACGCCGCCGGCAGAGAGCAGCCCCATGATGTGCAGGGCGCTGCCATTCTGTTTGGCTATTTCGATTGAGTCGCGCAAGGCCGGATTGTTAAAAAAACTGCCATCCTCGATGGCGACATCGACCCGGCTCAAATCCTGGTAAACCACGCGCCCGGCTCCGATGTTGAGGTGTCCCACTTCGGAGTTGCCCATCTGATTGGTCGGCAGGCCGACGAATTTTTCCGAGGCGTTAATCAGGGTGTGCGGATAGTCGCGCCACAGCGCGTCCCAGTTGGGTTTGTGTGCCGCCGAAATGGCATTGGAATCGGTTTCTTCACGGTAGCCGAAGCCGTCCATAATAAGCAGCAAGACAGGAGTAGCATTCATTGATGTAAGATATAAGCGGTTGTTAATTTAACGGTGGGCGTATTTTAACCGAATTGGCTTTGTTGAGTGTTATAAGGAAAAAGCATGACAAACAGATTAATAGATAAGGAAGCAGATATTCTGCAAGCGTCTCAAGCCATCAAGGCGATTGCGCATCCATTACGCTTGAAGATTCTGTGTGTGTTGGGTGATCAGGAAGTCAGCGTGCAGGACATTGTAGAGCAGGTCGGCACGTCGCAGAGCAATATTTCCCAGCATTTGGCGATTCTGAGAGATAAAGGCGTTCTGGCCACGCGCAAGGATGCGAACAGGGTTTTTTATCGTGTCGGCGATTTGCGTACGCTCAAGCTGGTGAGCATGATGAGGGAAGTTTTTTGCTCGGTGTAGGCGTTGATTCTAATGGTATATTAGAATATAATTATATATTGAGTTGAAAAAACAGACGAGGTAATCGCAGTGAAAAAACTGGGTATGGTGGGTTTGCTAATGATGGCTGCAAGCGCGCAGGCGACCGAGCCGTTGGCCGTTGCGTCCGTGCAATATCGCGAGGTGGCGCAGACCTATAGTGCCGAGGGTTTGGTTGAGGCTACGCGGCAATCGACTGTCTCGGCGCAAATCGCCGGGCGGGTTAAAGAAGTCAACTTTGATGTGGGCGATCAGGTCAATAAAGGCCAGGTGATTTTGCGTATTGACGAAAAAGAAGCAGTGCAGGCCCTGGCGGGCAGTCAGGCGCAGGTTTTGCAGGCACAGGCCAATGTGCAGAACGCCAAATCGACTTTTGACCGTTCCAGGCAGTTGTTTGCGCAAAAATTCATCAGTCAGGCAGCTCTCGACAAGGCTCAGGTGGATTACAAAGTGGCATTGGCTCAGGCGGCAGCCAGCGAAGCCGGCGCCGGTCAGGCCAGTCTTGCGCACGGCTACACGGCAGTGATTGCGCCATACGGCGGGGTCGTGTCGGCGCGACTGGTAGAGTTAGGCGAGATGGTTATGCCGGGTAAGCCATTGATGATAGGTTTTGATCCTTCCGAGATGCGTGTGGTGGTCAACGTGCCGCAGTACAAAATGTCGGACATCGGCGCAATGCCGGAAGTCATGGTAGAGATTTCTTCTCTGAATCGCTGGATCAAGGCGGCGTCAACCAAAGTGCAACCGATTGCCGATGCCCGCACCCACAGTACGCAAGTGCGCGTGTATCTGCCTGCCAATGAAGCCGGGCTTTATCCTGGCATGTTCGTGCGCGCCCATTTTGTGGTCGGCAAAGTCAGGAAGCTGGTTATTCCCGCCAGCGCAGTATTGCGTCGCAGCGAGGTCGTGGCGGTCTATGTGGTGGACGGCAAGGGAGCGGCGAAATTGCGCCAGGTGCGCCTCGGAGCCGCAAGCGCGGAGGGGGTAACGGAGGTGCTGGCCGGGCTGAATCCGGGCGAAAAAGTGGCTTTGGATCCGGTCAGGGCAGGAATGAAGCAGAAAAACAGGGACTGAGGATTGAGTCCTCGGTTCTTGTTTAAATGTCAGAGGACGGCGCAGAAGTAACACAAAACTTTGGGAAAAATCAGGATGGGTATTTCGGGACGTATTGCTAAACATTTTCTGCATTCGCAGATGACGCCTTTGCTGGCGCTGGTTGCCGTTTTGCTCGGCTTGTTTGCCGTGGCGGTAACGCCGCGTGAAGAAGAGCCGCAGATTAACGTCACCATGGCAAATGTGCTGATCGCTTATCCCGGCGCTTCTGCGCAAGATGTGGCGCAGACCGTAGCCACGCCCGCCGAACAGGTGCTGTCACAAATTGCCGGCGTAGATCATGTGTATTCGGTGTCGCAGCCGGGGATGGCTGTCATCACCGTACAGTTCAAGGTGGGTGAAGAGCATGTTCCGTCGCTGGTCAAGTTGTACGACGTGGTGCATTCCCATTCGGACTGGTTGCCGCCGACTCTGGGCGTGGCTCAGCCCATCATTAAAGCCAAGGGGATTGATGATGTTCCGATTGTTGCGCTGACGCTGTGGCGCGAGCAGACGGTTGGCGGTGGCATCGAACTTACCCAGGTGGCACACGCCATCGAGGCGGAATTGAAGCGTGTGCCGGGCACGCGTGAAGTCTCCACGCTGGGCGGCACGCAGCGTATGGTAAGGGTGCTGCTCAATCCTGAAAGTTTGAATGCATTTCAGTTGTCCATGCAGGATGTGCGCGCGGCCTTGCAATCCGCCAATGTTTCGCAAAATTCGGGACATCTGGTGCAGGGCAATCGTGAAGTGCTGGTTCAGACCGGCGGTTATTTGAGCGATGCCAGCGAAGTGAAGCAATTGGTCGTGGGCATTTCGGATGGCAAGCCGGTGTTTCTGCGCGACATCGCTGATGTGCAGGACGGCGCAGATCAGCCCGGTAGTTATGTCTGGTTTGGCACGGGCCCCGCAGCGATGGACAAGCAGATCACGGCCAGCGGTGAATTTACCGCCGTTACGGTGACGGTATCGAAAAAGCCGGGTGAAAATGCGGTGGAAGTTGCCGACAAATTGCTGGCGCGCGTATCCGAACTCAAGGGCAGCGTGATTCCCGCCGATGTGCATGTCAGCACAACGCGCAACTACGGCGAGACGGCCAACGACAAGGCCATTAAACTGATCAAGAAGTTGCTGTTCGCAACGCTGGCGGTGGTTGCGCTGGTGTGGCTTGCGATGGGGCGGCGCGAAGCGCTGGTGGTGGGGGTCGCCGTATTGCTGACGTTGGCGGCGACATTGTTCGCCTCCTGGGCATGGGGCTTTACACTGAATCGCGTGTCGTTGTTTGCGCTGATTTTCTCCATCGGCATTTTGGTGGACGATGCGATTGTGGTGGTCGAGAACATTCACCGCCGCCGCGCTCTGGTAGCAAATCAGTCATTGGCCGAAATCATTCCCGATGCTGTGGATGAAGTCGGCGGCCCGACGATACTGGCCACCTTTACGGTGATTGCCGCATTGTTGCCGATGGCCTTTGTCAGCGGCCTGATGGGGCCGTACATGAGTCCGATCCCGATCAACGCCAGCATGGGCATGCTCATTTCGCTGGCGGTGGCCTTCATTATCACGCCCTGGCTGGTGTTGCGTTTTTCCAGCGCCCATCATGAAGCGTTGAAGGACGAAGGCGATACCATGCTCAGCCGCTTTTTTCGCAATCACCTGAGCCCGTTCCTGAATGGTGTGCAAGGCAAGCCGGCGCGCCGCAAGTTGTGGCTGGCGATTTTTGTTGGCCTGATGTTGGCGGTAGGACTTGGCGTGGTGAAACTGGTGATCCTGAAGATGCTGCCGTTCGACAACAAGTCCGAATTTCAGGTAGTGGTGGATATGCCCACCGGTACAGCGCTGGAACAGACCAATGCCGTGCTGCACGATATTGGCGCGTATCTGGCAACCGTACCTGAAGTGACCGACTACGAGGCCTATGCGGGCACGGCTTCGCCGATCAACTTCAATGGCCTGGTGCGCCAATACTACATGCGCAGTGGCGCTGACCAGGGCGATATTCAGGTCAATCTGCGCGACAAGCATCATCGCAGTCGCAGCAGCCATGAAATTGCCACTGCCATGCTGGAACCAATCCAGAAAATTGCCAAAACCTGGGGGGCAAAAGTAAAGATAGTGGAAGTGCCGCCCGGCCCGCCGGTGATGTCGCCCATTGTTGCTGAAATCTATGGGCCGGATTATGAAGGTTCACGCAAGGTGGCGAGCCGGGTACGAGAGCAATTCGGCAAAACAGAAAATATCGTGGCTATCGATGATACAGTGACGGAAGCCGCTCCCAAGTTGCAATTGCGCGTGTTGCAAAGCAAGGCGGCGTTGATGGGCGTCGCGCAGCGCGACATTGTGGATGTGATCGGCGTGGCGCTGTCGGGGCAGGATGTCGCCTCGTTGCGCGACGAGAATGCCAAATACGCGCCACCGTTGCGCATTGGTCTGCCTGCTGAACGGCGCAGCAATATCGAGGAAGTGCTGAAGCTCAAGGTGCGCGCGCACGACGGCGTGCTGGTGCCGATTTCCGAGCTGGTGCAGGTGATACCGGTGCAACGCGATTATCCGATTTATCACAAGGATATGCTGCCGGTGGTATACGTGTTTGGCGATATGTCGGGCAAAGAGGATAGCCCGCTGTACGGCATGTTCGGGATCAACAGCAAGGTCAATGGCGTTGCCCTTGAACAAGGCGGCGAGCTGCAAGGTTATTTTTTCAGGCAGCCCGGCGATCCTTATGCGGGTTACGCGTTGAAATGGGACGGCGAATGGCAGGTGACCTTTGAGACGTTCCGCGACATGGGTATTGCCTATGGTGTCGGACTGATTCTGATTTACCTGCTGGTCGTGGCACAGTTCAAGTCCTATCTGGTGCCGTTGATTATCATGGCCCCGATTCCACTGACCCTCATCGGCGTGATGCCGGGGCATGCGCTGTTCGGTTCTCAATTTACGGCGACATCCATGATAGGCATGATTGCGCTGGCCGGTATCATCGTGCGCAACTCGATATTGCTGGTGGATTTCGTCAATATGCAACTGCGCGATGGTGTGGATTTGCAGCAGGCCGTAATTGCCGCCGCTGGAGCTCGCGCTAAACCGATCATGCTGACCGGTCTGGCGGCCATGCTGGGCGCGCTGTTTATTCTGGACGACCCGATTTTCAATGGTCTGGCGATATCCTTGATTTTTGGTATTCTCGTCTCCACCTTGCTGACGCTGGTGGTCATTCCGGTTCTTTATTACGCCACTCTGTACAAAAAATACCCGTAAATTTATCAAATTTTATAATCAGGAGCTTTAAATTATGACTGCAGATCGTATCGTACACATCGTCGCCGGTAGCTTTATCTTGTTGTCACTTGCGCTGGGCGTGGACGCCAGCCCGTTGTTTGTAAACAATTACTTCCTGCTGCTTACCGCCTTTGTGGGATTGAATTTGTTTCAGAGCGGTTTTACCAACTTCTGCCCGTTGAATAGCATTCTCGCAAAGCTCGGCGTCAAGGGCGGTTCTTGCTAAGCAGTAAGCTGCAACGAATCAAGCTGGCCCACATCAGTCTGGCTCTGGTCGGGCTGATGTGGGTTTTCCCTTTTTTGCATTATCGCCATCGCTATCCACTGACCACATTTGATCAGGAATGGTGGAGCGCGTTGCTCGGCGTGCTGGCGCTTGTTTTGCTGGCAGCACGCGACCGGCAGGCAGAGATACCGCGCATTGTGCAACTGCCGGTTGTCCTGATCGTCGTGGTGTTGCTGCAAATGGCGCTGGGCATGGTGGCGTATGCCGGACAGGGCTTGCTCTACATCCTCTATTTGTTGTTCGCCGCCTTGTTGATTATGCTCGGTGGTCGACTGCGGGAGTGCCTTGGTATCGACAAAATCGCTATGGTGCTGGCGATTTTTTTGTTGGTCGGTGCGGAGTTGGGCGCCTTGATCGGTGTGTTGCAACACTATCGCTGGCACTCGCCGCTGGATCAGGTGCTGGTGGCGAAGGTTGCCTCCAGTGTGTACGGCAATCTGGCGCAGCCGAATCATTTTGCCAATTACACCGCGCTGGGCTTGATTTCGCTGGGCTTGCTATTCCAGCAGCGCAAACTACACGCAGGCTATGTGGCGGCGCTGGCCGCACCCTTGTTGCTGGTGATGACACTGAGCGGTTCGCGCAGCAGCTGGATTTATCTGGTGGTGATAAGCGTGCTGGCATGGTGGAGCGGACGGGGCAGGCCTGAATTGCGCCCGCTGTTGCGATACTGCCTGCTATTGCTGGCGGGTTTTGCGGTAATGCATGGCGTCGTGCAACTGCCTTTCATGAAAGGGGCAGGCAGCAACTTCAATGTCATGCAGCGCATGTTCGGTGATGCCACATCCGGCGGCATTCGCCTGTATCTGTGGCACGAGGCGTGGCTGATATTTAAACAGTCGCCGTGGCTGGGCACAGGATTCGGGCAGTTCGCCTGGCAGCATTTTCAGTTGGGGCCGTTGTTGCAGCGGACTCATATCACCGGCTTGTACAACAATGCGCATAACCTGGTTTTTCAATTGGCTGCGGAAGCCGGTATCGCCGGATTGCTG
Organism: uncultured Gallionella sp.; assembly: GCA_964385275.1. Classification (GTDB taxonomy): domain Bacteria; phylum Pseudomonadota; class Gammaproteobacteria; order Burkholderiales; family Gallionellaceae; genus Gallionella. The sequence continues at coordinate 12,062 of CAYLOK010000045.1, forward strand.
GTGTTGTTCGCTGCGCTGGGTGTATGGCTTAACGGTTTACGTTGTGCGGTGTTGACTGCTGCTCACTGGTGGGGTTATGCCGTTCTGGGTGTGTTGACCATTCATAGTCTGCTCGAATATCCATTGTGGTATGCCTACTTCCTTGCCGTTGCGGCGATTTTGCTGGGTGCGCTGGACGAAACACGCTACCGGCTGGAATGGCGCGGTGCGGCGCGTGTTTCGATGGTTGCAATGTTGTTGTTGGCTTTGTTCTCGTTGCTACAGTTGCGCAACGACTATCAGCAACTGAAAGACGCGCTGGCCATTCGCACGGCTTCCGGCAATGTCGCGTCAGCCCTTCAGCGCAGCCGTGATGGATTGCTTGCGGTGCAACGCGGTGCATTGCTCTCCCCCTATGCCGAGTTGTTCATGAATTCATCCGGCGAGGTGAATACATTTCGTCTCGAACAAAAGCTGGCCACAAATTCCAGGCTGATGCGATTTATACCGATTGCCTCGGTGGCCTATCGGCAGGCCTTTCTTTTGGCGCAGAACGGTCAGCAGGCCGAGGCGCAATTGATATGGGAGCAGGCTGTCTGGTCGTATCCGGGGAATGCAGAAAAACATCAACAGTTAGTCAAATTGGCCGAGAAAGACCCCGAACATTTTTCTGCTCTGCTAGAATTCGCCCTCCAGAAAGATCAGGAGTATCTACGTGCAGTTCATAATTGAAAATTTATTACCCATTTCCATTGCGCTAATGAGCAGTGTGATGCTTGTATGGTCGGTGTTTGGCAATCGTGTTCGCGGCATCAAAGACGTTGACGCCAATGCCGCCCTGCAACTCATCAATCACAAGAACGCCTTTGTGCTGGATGTACGTGAGCCGGACGAGTACAAGGCCGGGCATTTATTGAACGCGCATCTGATTCCCCTCGGCAAGCTTAACGAGCGCATCGGTGAATTGGAAAAATACAAGGATAAGCCCATCGTAGTCGTTTGCCGGAGCAGCAACCGCTCGGGTTCGGCTTGTGTGAACCTGTCCAAACAGGGTTTTACCCAGGCTTATAACCTGACCGGCGGCATGATGGCATGGCAGAAAGCCAATCTGCCGGTACAAAAATAATGGCTAAAATTGTCATGTACACCACCGCAGTCTGCCCTTACTGCGTTCGCGCCGAGCAGTTATTGCAGCGCAAGGGGGTCAGCATAAGCGAAAAAATACGGGTAGATTTGCAGCCTGAATTGCGTATTGCCATGGTCGAGAAAACCGGGCGCCGTACGGTGCCGCAAATTTATATCAACGAACAACATATCGGCGGCTATGATGATCTGGCGGAATTGGATCAGGCCGGTGAACTAGATGCATTATTAGCTGAATAATCTTTAAGAAGGATACAACATGACTGACGCGGCAAATACCCAACCCATGTTCAATATGGACAAAATCTATGTGAAGGATCTCTCGCTGGAAATCCCTCACGCGCCCCAGATATTTCTGGAACGTGAAAATCCGCAAATAGACGTGCAATTGCATACCTCGGCAGCGCCCATTGATGAGGGCGTGTTTGAAGTGACTGTGACTGCAACCGTTACGGCCAAGATAGGCGAGAAGGTTATGTTTTTGATTGAGGCCAAGGAGGCGGGCATATTTACCCTGCGCAACTTGCCTGACGACGAAATGGAGCCTGTGCTGGCGGTGATGTGCCCCAATATTTTGTTCCCTTACTTGCGCGAAGTGGTCTCCGATGTGGCGGTGCGCGCGGGCTTCGCGCCCGTGATGCTGAACCCGATCAACTTCGAAGTGTTGTATCAGCAACAATTGCAACAGCAGGCTGAGGCGGACAAGGCGACTACTCACTAAGATTCGCCGACAGATGAAACCCTTAAACCCATCGCGTCTTGTCGCACTTTGCCTGGCGTTGTGCTGCGCGGGTGCGGCGTATGCGGTGGATTATGTGTCAGTCGGGGAAAATAGCGCGATTCTCTACGATGCTCCTTCGCTCAAGGCCAACAAACTTTTTGTGGTGAATCGTTATATGCCTTTCGAGCAGGTTGTCAGCCTGGATGCGTGGGTCAAAGTGCGAGATCGTTCGGGCGCGTTGTACTGGCTGGAAAAACGTGTCTTGGGTAACAAGAAATATGTTTTTGCGGTAATCCCGCTGCTCGATGTGCGCGCGGAGCCGGATTTTGGCGCGTCGCGCCTGTTTCAGGTGCGTCAGCAGGTGGTGCTGGAACTGCTTGAAGTTACGGGCACGGGCTGGATGAAAATACGCCACAAGGACGGCGAAACAGGTTTCGTGCGTAGCACCGAGGTCTGGGGCGAGTAGGTACGGAAATCAGGAATCAGGGAAAATACGGTGCATCGTTTTCTCCCTTCTCCCTTCTCCCTTCTCCTTCCTGTTTTTTAGAATGAACACATGAATATTACCGTCATTGGTGCAGGGGCATGGGGAACGGCGCTTGCCATCAGCTTTGCCGCGCAGCATCGCGTCACCTTGTGGGCGCGCGATGCTGAACAGATTGCCGCAATGCGTGCCACGCGTTGCAACCAGCGCTATCTCCCGGATGCGCCGCTGCCTGACAACCTGCTCCTGAATGCAGATTTTTCCACCGCGCTGTCGGGCGCCGACTTGCTGGTCGTTGCCGTGCCTACGGCGGCTTTTCGCAGCACACTCCAACTGATCGTCCAATCCGGGTTTTGCCCATCCGCATGCGGCGTGGTGTGGTTGTGCAAGGGATTCGAAGCAGGCACTTCGCTGATGCCTCATCAGGTTGCCGGGCAGGTATTGCCGCCGGGTTTGCCGTGCGGCGTGTTGTCCGGCCCCAGCTTTGCGCAGGAAGTGGCATCAGGTCTGCCGACCGCTCTGGTGCTGGCATCCAATGACGACGCGTTTGCCCAGCGCACCGCGCAGGCGTTACATCACGCACGTTTGCGCGTCTATGCCAGCAATGACGTTGTGGGCGTGGAAGTCGGCGGCGCGGTCAAGAACGTGATGGCCATCGCCGCCGGGGTCTGCGATGGCATGAAGCTGGGCAATAACGCACGGGCAGCGCTAATCACCCGTGGACTGGCAGAAATCACTCGGCTGGGTTTGAAACTGGGCGGTCGCCCGGAAACGCTGGGCGGCTTGTCGGGTGCGGGCGATTTGATCCTGACCTGCACCGGCGATTTGTCCCGCAACCGCCGGGTAGGCCTGTTGCTGGCGCAACAGCACAGTCTGGACGAAATTTTGCAAAAGCTCGGACACGTTGCCGAAGGCGTGTACGCCGCAAGCGAAGTGCATCAGCTCGCGCAACGCCTGGGCGTGGATATGCCCATCAGTGATGCCGTCTACCGTGTTCTTTACGACCATGTTCCCGTTGCCGAAATGGTCGCCACATTGCTGAACCGCACGGCGAGTCTGGAATTCAACCAGTAAAGGCAGGGGCGGGGAATACGCGCAATTGCCGCAGTCTGCCTTTGCAAAACTTCTCGGTGTTTTCATATGCACCTTACAAGATTGGGAGCAAGGCCGCAGAACGCCCAGTGGCGCCGCAAAAACGCTCATTGCAATCGCCGAACGCAGGCCGGAGGTGCTTCGAGAAGCTGCTGTTTAATACGATTTTGCCAATACTCTTCGTTCGAGCCGACTTGCCTTCGGCAAGCAGCTCAACTCAAACGTGTGTGCCGGGCATGGCACGTAACTATGTCGGTGAAAGTCCGGCAGCCAGG
>CAYLOK010000046.1:0-13955 GCA_964385275.1 uncultured Gallionella sp.
AGAAATTCCCGCAAGCCAACGACCGCCTGACCACGCAGATGAAGTCGGTGGGCGAAGTGATGGCGATTGGCCGCACCTTCCAGGAGTCGTTCCAGAAAGCCTTGCGCGGTCTGGAAGTGGGCGTGAATGGCCTCGATTCCAAATACAGCAATCTGGATGCGGTGACTGCCGAGTTGCGCAATCCGGGACCTGATCGTATCTGGGCTGTGTCGGATGCCTTCCGTTTGGGCATGAGCGTCGAAGAAGTCTTTAATGTCAGCAAGATAGACCGCTGGTTTTTGGTGCAGATCGCCGATCTGATCCGTCAGGAACAAACGCTGGTCGGTCGTGAACTGGACAGTATTCAGACGGAAGAAATGCGCGCCCTGAAGCGCAGCGGTTTCGCCGATGCGCGTCTGGCGGATTTGCTGGAAACCGATGCCGCCGCGATTCGCGCCTATCGTCATGCGCTGGGCGTGCGTCCTGTTTATAAACGCGTGGATACCTGCGCGGCGGAATTTGCCACCGATACGGCTTACATGTATTCCTCCTATGAAGAAGAATGCGAAGCAAATCCGACAAATAACAAGAAAATCATGGTGTTGGGCGGTGGGCCTAATCGTATCGGGCAGGGTATCGAGTTCGATTATTGCTGCGTGCATGCCGCGCTGGCGATGCGCGAAGACGGCTACGAGACCATCATGGTCAACTGCAATCCCGAAACTGTTTCCACTGATTACGATACCTCGGATCGTCTGTATTTCGAGCCGCTGACGCTGGAAGATGTGCTGGAAGTGGTGGAGGTCGAGAAGCCCATCGGCGTGATCGTGCAATACGGCGGCCAGACGCCGTTGAAGCTGGCGCAAGGGTTGGCAAAGCATGGCGTGCCGATTATCGGCACCACGCCGGATATGATCGACTGCGCGGAAGACCGCGAACGCTTCAAGCAAATGCTGATGCAACTGGGGCTGAAACAGCCGCCCAATCGTACCGCGAGCACCGTGGCCGAAGGTCTGGCCGGTGCGGCAGCCATCGGTTATCCCCTGGTGATGCGGCCATCCAACGTGCTGGGCGGTCGGGCGATGGAAATCATCCATGCGCAGGCCGATCTGGAACGTTACATGCGCGATGCGGAAGTGATGTCGTTGACCTATCCCGAGCGCTTGCCTATTCTGCTGGATCGCTTCCTTAATGATGCGATTGAGGTGGATGTGGATGCCGTGTCTGACGGCGAACAAGTCATTATCGGCGGCATCATGGAGCACATCGAGGAAGCGGGCGTGCATTCGGGCGATTCGGCCTGTTCCTTGCCGCCATTTAGTTTGTCGAATGAGATGCAGGACGAGTTGCGCCGCCAGACTGTGGCAATGGCTCGCGCGCTGAACGTGGTCGGGCTGATGAACGTACAGTTTGCAATTCAGGGCGAGACGGTCTATGTGCTGGAAGTGAATCCGCGCGCTTCGCGCACCGTGCCGTTCGTTTCCAAGGCGACCGGTGTGCCGCTGGCGAAAATCGCCGCGCGTTGCATGGCCGGTCAGACACTGGCGCAGCAGGGCGTGACCGGCGAAATCGTACCGCCTTATTATTCTGTGAAGGAAGCGGTATTTCCGTTCATCAAGTTTCCCGGTGTGGACGTGATTCTCGGACCGGAAATGAAATCCACCGGCGAGGTGATGGGCGTGGGCGATACCTTCGCCGAGGCTTTCGTCAAATCGCAACTGGCGGCCAGTGTCAAACTGCCGAAATCCGGCCGTGTGTTCATCAGCGTGCGCGAAGCAGACAAGCCGGGCGCGGTGGAAGTGGCGCGCTCACTGGTCGAACTGGGTTTCACCCTTCTGGCAACACGCGGTACGGCGGCGGAAATCATTGCGGCGGGCGTGGCTGTCACGGTGGTGAACAAAGTGGCAGAGGGCAGGCCGCACATCGTGGATATGATCAAGAACGGTGAAGTCAGCCTGATCGTCAATACCGTGGACAGCAAACCGGCTGCGATGCGTGATTCCTATTCCATCCGTCATGCCGCCTTGCAGGGACGGGTGACGTATTACACTACGCTGGCCGGCGCGCGCGCTGCCTGTGTGGGTATGCATCATCTGGCCGATTTGCAGGTTTATGACGTGCAGTCACAACATCGGAGAAAGTCAGTCGTTAGCAGCTAGACGGCAGTCGCTAGTTAATGTTGTTGCTTTGCAGTTTTATAACTAACGTCTAGCGTCTAACGTCTGGCGTCCAATTTTAGAGAGTTCCAGTATGATCAAGATTCCATTGACGGTGGTTGGCGCTGAAAAAATGCGTCAGGAGTTGCACAAGCTGAAGACGGTAGAGCGTCCCTGGGTCATCAACGCAATTTCAGAAGCGCGTGCGCAAGGCGATCTGTCCGAGAATGCCGAATATGAAGCCGCTAAAGACAGGCAGGGTTTTGTCGAAGGTCGCATCATCGAACTGGAAAGCAAGCTGGGTAGCGCGCAGATCATTGATCCTAAAACATTAAATGCCAGTGGCCGTTGTGTGTTTGGCGCCACCGTTATCATGGAAGAAACAAGCAGCGGTGATGTGGTGACTTATCAGATCGTCGGTGACGATGAGGCGGACATCAAGCAGCGCAAGATTTCGATCAGTTCCCCGATTGCGCGTGCACTGATCGGAAAGAGTGGCGGTGATGTGGCTGAGGTGAAGACCCCGGGCGGTATCAGGGAATATGAATTGATTGAGGTTCAGTATATTTAGCAGGGGAGGGGGAAGGGTAAAACCACTTCTTCGATCAAGGGAAGTGAGGTTTACACCCTTCTCCCTTTACCCTTATCTCTTCCCTAAAGGTTAGCCTCGATTGCCCAGCTGTTTTTTGGTCAGCGGTTTTTTGCCTTTGTGGCGCGGCATTTGACGGATTTCGATCTTGTTGGCATCCGGGTTGGGCTGATAGACCACCAGGATTTTGCCGATATGCTGCACAGCGGCTGCGTTTAATTGCGTGCATATCGCTGTCAGGATGGCTTCACGTTCGGGACGTTCTGCCATGACGCGAATCTTGATGAGTTCGTGCTGCTTTAAGGCGACGGCGATCTCTTTCAAGACGGCTTCAGTCAAACCCGCATTGCCTATCATCACGGTTGGTTTTAACTGGTGCGCGCGACCCTTCAGGGTGAGGCGTTCTGTAACGGTCAGGGCTAGCATAATTTTTCTCAATATTTTCCAAGGCGTGGATTCTAAACGATGAAGCCTTCCAAAACCAGTAAACAGTGGATGCGTGAGCATATTAACGATCCTTTTGTGCAAATGGCGCAGAAGGAGGGCTACCGTTCCCGGGCTGCCTATAAATTGCTGGAGATTGATGCACGGGATCATTTGTTCAAACCGGGCCTGGTGGTGGTTGATCTGGGCGCGACACCGGGCGGATGGTGTCAGGTGGCGGCGAACAAAATCGGGCCGGGCGGTAAAATCATCGCTCTGGATTTGTTGCCGCTGGAACCTTTGCGCGGCGTGGAATTTATACAGGGCGATTTTCGGGACGAAGAGGTGCTGAAACAACTTGAGGCCAGCCTGCAAGGCAAACCGGTCGGGCTTGTAATTTCCGATATGGCCCCCAACTTCAGCGGGGTCGGTGCAGTCGATCAGGACAGATCCATCTATCTTGCGGAACTGGCCATGGAATTTGCCGTTGAGCATCTCAACGAGGACGGCAGTTTTCTGGTTAAAGTCTTTCAGGGTGCCGGGTTTGAGGCGTATTTCAAGTTATTGCGCAGCCGCTTTACCAGGGCGGTGGCGCGTAAACCAAAGGCCTCCCGTGACCGCAGCAGTGAGGTCTACCTTTTGGGGACCGGAAAACTTGAGTAATCAGCTGATACATAGTCTAATGACATACTTCTGTAGTGTTGATGTGCGTAATAAGGAATTATCTTGAACAATTTTAAAAGTATTGCAATCTGGATGGTTGTGGCATTGGTGTTGATGACGGTGTTCAATCAGTTCAATACGCGCCAGCAACAGACGCCGCAGGCGCATCTGGACTATTCGCAGTTCCTTGATGAGGTCAGAAATGGTCAGATTTCCAAGGTCGTCATTGAGGGGCGCACTCTGAATGCGACGACGACCGACGGTAAGCGCGTCAGCACTTATGCCCCCAGCGATTTATGGATGGTCTCCGACCTGCTGAAGAATGGCGTGAGCATTGAGGCCAAGCCGGAAGAAGAACAATCCTTTCTGATGAATATCTTTGTTTCCTGGTTCCCGATGATTCTGCTGATCGGCGTGTGGGTGTTTTTCATGCGCCAGATGCAGGGCGGCGGCAAGGGCGGCGCATTTTCTTTTGGCAAATCGCGCGCGCGCATGCTGGATGAGGCCAAGGAGCGTTTTACTTTTGCCGATGTGGCCGGTTGCGACGAGGCCAAGGAAGAAGTGTCGGAATTGGTGGACTTTTTGCGCGATCCGGGAAAATTCCAGAATCTGGGCGGGCGCATTCCGCGCGGCGTGCTGATGGTGGGTAGCCCGGGTACCGGCAAGACACTGTTGGCGAAGGCGATTGCCGGTGAAGCCAAGGTGCCGTTCTTCTCGATCTCCGGTTCCGATTTTGTAGAAATGTTCGTCGGTGTGGGCGCGGCGCGTGTACGCGACATGTTCGAACAGGCCAAGAAACAATCTCCCTGCATTATTTTCATCGACGAAATCGACGCGGTGGGTCGCCAGCGCGGCGCGGGACTGGGCGGCGGCAACGATGAACGCGAACAAACGCTGAACGCGCTGCTGGTCGAGATGGATGGTTTTGAAGGGGCCTCCGGTGTGATCGTGATTGCCGCGACCAACCGGCCCGACGTGCTGGATGCGGCCTTGTTGCGTCCCGGTCGTTTCGATCGTCAGGTGGTCGTCCCCTTGCCGGACATCCGTGGCCGCGAACAAATTTTACAGGTGCATATGCGCAAAGTTCCCTGTGCGCCGGATGTGGATGCCAATGTGATTGCGCGCGGAACGCCCGGCATGTCCGGTGCGGATTTGGCCAATCTGGTGAATGAGGCCGCGCTGTTTGCTGCGCGCCGTGCCAAGCGTTTTGTCGAAATGGACGATTTTGAGGCAGCCAAAGACAAAATATTCATGGGTGCGGAGCGCCGTTCGATGGTGATGCCGGAAGAGGAGCGCCGCAACACGGCTTATCACGAATCGGGTCATGCCGTGGTGGCCAAGTTGTCACCGAAAACCGATCCGGTGCATAAGGTGACGATCATCCCGCGCGGACGTGCATTGGGTTTGACGATGCAATTACCGTCCGAAGATCGCTACAGCATGGACAAGGAGCGCATCCTGTCCACCATCGCTGTGTTGTTCGGCGGACGTATTGCCGAAGAGATTTTCATGAACCAGATGACGACCGGCGCCTCGAACGATTTTGAACGTGCCACCGATATGGCGCGCAAGATGGTCACGCAATGGGGAATGTCCGACGCGTTGGGCCCGATGGTCTATGGCGAAAACGAAGGCGAGGTTTTTCTGGGTCGCTCGGTCACGACACACAAGAATATTTCCGAAGCGACCATGCAGAAGGTGGATGACGAAATTCGCCGCATCATAGATCAGCAGTACGCACTGGCACGCAATCTGATCGAAACGCACCGCGACAAAATCGAGGCAATGACTCATGCGCTGCTGGAATGGGAAACCATAGACGCTGACCAGATCAATGACATCATGGACGGCAATCCGCCGCGTCCACCCAAGCCAAGTCAGGCGACTCAAGCGCCGCAACCGCCTAAAGATCAGGCGCCTACCGCGCCGGCAGCAGCGCCGCCTGAGCCGGCTCAGGAAATCTGAAAAGCAAGGAAGGGTAAAGGGGGAAGAGGGAAGGGGAGACCCGCTGCTTTTCTCCCTTCTCCCTTCTCCCTTCTCATGTTTGATTGCGGCTCATTCCAGTTCGATCTCACCCGCCCGCTCGTGATGGGTATTGTCAATGTCACCCCCGATTCCTTTTCGGATGGCGGATTGCACTGGCGGCGTGACGCTGCCATCGCCCACGCGCGGCAACTGATAGAGGAAGGTGCGGACATCATCGACATCGGCGGCGAATCGACTCGCCCCGGCGCACAGCCGGTCAGCGTGCAGGAGGAACTGGACCGCGTGTTGCCTGTCATCGAAGGGTTGCGTGGCGTAGCCATTTCGATTGATACCTTTAAGCCCGAGGTGATGAGAGAGGCTATCGCTGCCGGTGCGCAAATGGTCAATGACATTAACGCGTTACAGGACGAGGCGGCGATCAGGATTGTTGCAGCCAGAAAAGTGGCGGTGTGTCTGATGCACAAACAGGGCAATCCGCAAACCATGCAGGTACAGCCCTATTATCAGGATGTGGTAGGGGAGGTCGGCGAATTCTTGCGCGCACGCATCGCGGCAGCCGAAGCGGCCGGGATAGCACGCCAGCGCATTGTCATTGATCCGGGTTTTGGCTTCGGCAAAACCGTGGGGCATAATCTTGCGCTGTTGCGTGAATTACAAAAACTTATCGCACTCGGCGTGCCAATATTGGCGGGCCTGTCACGCAAGTCCATGCTGGGCGCGCTGACGGGGCAGGAAGCAGAACAGCGCATGCCCGCCAGTGTCGCGGCGGCATTGATCGCCGTCCAGCGCGGTGCAAACATCGTTCGTGTGCATGATGTACGGGCGACGGTGGACGCGTTGAAAATCTGGAATGCAATCAACGGGGAAATAAAATGAGCAGAAAATATTTTGGTACCGATGGCATACGCGGGCGGGTAGGTGAATTTCCGATTACCCCGCAATTCGTGATGAGTCTGGGCTATGCAGCCGGAAAAGTGCTGGCCAATGCCGAGCATACGGTTGGTGAGCGCCCTGCGGTATTGATCGGCAAGGACACGCGAATTTCGGGTTATATGCTGGAATCGGCTTTGCAAGCCGGTTTGATCGCCGCCGGTGTTGATGTGTATCTGGCCGGGCCGATTCCGACTCCGGCTGTGGCCTATCTGACCCGCACCTTGCGTTTACAGGCGGGTATTGTGATTTCCGCCTCACATAATCCGTTTGAAGATAACGGCATCAAGTTTTTCTCTGCCAGCGGGGCTAAATTGCCTGACGAAGTTGAGCATGCCATTGAAGCCGGGTTGGACGAACCCATCAGAATCGAGTCTTCCGACCATCTGGGCAAGGCCAAACGTCTGGATGATGCAGTTGGCCGCTATATCGAATTTTGCAAGAGCACTTTTCCGTCTTCGATGAACTTGCGCGGCATGAAGATTGTGGTGGATTGTGCGCATGGCGCAACTTACCACATCGCATCGCACGTATTTCACGAATTGGGTGCAGAAGTCACGGCTATCGGCGTACACCCGGATGGTAAAAATATTAACCATGGTTATGGCGCTACTTCACCCGCCAATCTGCAAAAGGCCGTGATTGCGCATCATGCGGATGTCGGCATCGCGCTGGACGGCGACGGCGACAGGCTGATCATGGCGGACGGCAGCGGGCAACTTTATGACGGCGACCAATTGTTGTATGTGATCGCCCGGCAACGCCAGGAGCAAGGCAGGTTGTGCGGTGGTGTGGCGGGTACGTTGATGACCAATCTTGCGTTTGAACACGCCATGCAGAAACTCGGCATTCCCTTTATGCGCGCCAAAGTCGGCGACCGCTATGTAATGGAGCTATTGCAGCAGCAAGACTGGTATCTGGGCGGCGAGAATTCAGGGCATATCATTTGTCTGGACAAACACAGCACCGGGGATGGTATCGTTTCCGCGCTGGAAGTTCTGCATGCCTTGCGGATGAAAAAGCAAAATCTTGCCGAAATATCGGCTGATTTACAGCTTTATCCTCAAGTACTGGTCAATGTACGGGTTGCCAAGGGAGTTGATTGCCTGGGGCACGCCGAGGTCAAGGCCGCTGTTGCCGAGGTGGAACAGGCGCTTGCAGGCCGTGGCCGTGTACTGTTGCGTCCGTCCGGCACTGAACCGCTGTTGCGCGTGATGGTGGAAGGCGAAGATAAACAGTTGGTCGAACAATCTGCACAGAAAATTGCGGATGTGGTGCGTCATCTGGCTTCGCTCTAGCGGTTTGGCTCGGCGGAAATGTAGTTGTTTTAACTATTTGATTAATAATGGCTATTTTATTTTAATGGTTGCCTGGTGCCGGAAAGCGCTTCAGGCCGCCAGTTCTCCGTCGCCCAGGCCAGCAGTTGTTCCACATGTCGCAATCCGGCGGGCGGCTGCTGGCACAGAAAGGTCAGTGCGTCAAACAGCGTGGCGGCGGGATTGTCCGTTTTGACCGCTTTCGCCTGCGTCTGTTTACTGAGCTTTTCGCCCGCAGCGTTCACTGCGACGGGCAAGTGCAGGTAGGCCGGGGTGGCCAACCCCAGCAGTCGCTGCAAATAAATTTGACGCGGCGTGGAGCATAGCAAGTCCGCACCGCGCACTACATGAGTAATCCCCTGCGCCGCATCATCTACCACCACCGCAAGTTGGTAGGCAAATAAACCATCGGCACGTTTCACTACGAAGTCGCCGATCTCGCTTTCCAGGTGCTGGGCGATGCGGCCTTGCAGCGCATCGACGAATTCAATCGGGGAAGAGGGAAGGGAGAAGAGGGAAGGGTTGAGGTCAGTGCGTACCCGCCAGGCTGGTGTGCGTGCTGCTGTAGTCCCCTCTCCCACCGGGAGAGGGTGACTCTTGCCATTCCGGCAAGTGCCCGGATAGACCGGGCCGTCTATGCCGTGCAATGCCGAATCCGCGATCTCGCGGCGCGTGCAGCAGCAGGGATACGCCGCGCCGATGGCTTGCAACTTGTGCAATGCCGCTTCATAAGCCGCCGTGCGCTGGCTTTGGCGGATGACAGGCTCATCGCTGTAGAGACCAAACGCCTCCAGCGTGCGCAATATATCGTCCGCTGCGCCCGGCACGCAACGCGGCGTGTCCAGATCTTCCATGCGCACCAGCCAGATACCGTTATGCTGTTTCGCGTCCAGATAACTGCCGACTGCCGCGACCAGCGAGCCGAAATGCAGCGGCCCGGTGGGAGAGGGCGCGAATCGCCCCCTGTAACATGGATCAGGCAGGAACCGCCTCTTCCTCAAACTCCAGCACCACCTTGCCGTCCTTTACATCCACGGTGACCTTGCCGCCGCTGGACAGGCGACCGAACAGCAGTTCGTCGGCCAGCGCGGAACGGATGGTGTCCTGAATCAGGCGCGCCATCGGGCGGGCGCCCATCAGCGGGTCGAAGCCGTGTTCGGCCAGATGCGCCTTGAGCGCATCGGTAAACAGGGCGTCGACTTTCTTCTCGTGCAGTTGTTGTTCGAGTTGTATCAGGAACTTGTCCACTACGCGCAGGATGACCTCCTTGTCCAGCGATGCGAAGGAGACGATGGCATCCAGACGATTGCGGAACTCGGGTGTGAACATACGCTTGATGTCGGCCAGCTCGTCACCCGCTGTCGCGGTCTTGGTGAAACCGATTTGCGTCTTGTTCAGGGCTTCCGCACCGGCGTTGGTAGTCATGATAATGACGACATTGCGGAAGTCGGCTTTGCGTCCGTTGTTGTCTGTGAGTGTGCCGTGATCCATCACTTGCAGCAGGATGTTGAAAATATCCGGGTGCGCCTTTTCTATCTCGTCCAGCAGCAGCACGGAGTGCGGTTGTTTGCTGATCGCTTCGGTTAACAGCCCGCCCTGATCGAAGCCGACATAGCCGGGCGGTGCGCCGATCAGGCGTGATACGGCATGGCGTTCCATGTATTCGGACATGTCGAAGCGGTGCAGCGGCATGCCCATCGCATAGGCCAGCTGGCGCGCTACTTCGGTCTTGCCGACGCCGGTCGGGCCGGAGAACAGGAAGCTGCCTATGGGTTTTTGCGGATTGCCCAGGCCGCTGCGCGACATTTTGATGGCGGTCGCCAGCGCATCAATCGCCTTGTTCTGGCCGAATACCACCGCTTTCAAGTCGCGTTCCAGTGTCTTCAGCGTATTGCGGTCATCGTGCGAGACGGTGCGCGTCGGGATGCGGGCGATTTTGGCAATAATCTCTTCAATTTCGTGCTTGCCGACGACCTTCTTCTGTTTGGACTTGGGCAGGATGCGTTGTGCCGCACCGGCCTCGTCGAGTACGTCTATCGCCTTGTCCGGCAGGTGGCGGTCGTTGATAAAACGCGCGGAAAGCTCGGCGGCGCTGGTGATCGCCGCCGCGCTGAATTTGATGCTGTGATGTTGCTCGAAGCGCGACTTCAGTCCCTTTAGAATCTCTATGGTCTGTTCCACGGAGGGCTCGGGCACATCAACTTTCTGGAAGCGGCGCGACAGGGCGGAATCCTTCTCGAAGATGCCGCGATATTCCTGATAGGTGGTCGCACCTATGCACTTCAACGCGCCGTTGGATAACGCGGGTTTGAGCAAATTGGAGGCGTCCATCGTGCCGCCGGAAGCCGCACCCGCGCCGATCAGTGTGTGTATTTCATCTATGAATAACACAGCATGGGGTGCGTCTTTCAATTCTTTCAGCACCGCTTTAAGGCGCTGTTCGAAGTCGCCCCGATATTTTGTGCCGGCCAGCAAAGCGCCCATATCCAGCGCATAGACGTGCGCATTCTTGAGGATGTCCGGCACGTTATCTTCGACGATGCGGCGCGCCAGGCCTTCGGCAATCGCGGTCTTGCCTACACCCGCCTCGCCGACCAGCAGGGGATTGTTTTTGCGGCGGCGGCACAGCGTTTGTATGACACGCTCCAACTCGGGTTCACGACCAATCAGCGGGTCTATCAGGCCGGCCAAAGCCTGCGCGTTGAGATCCACGGTGTAGCTTTTCAATGCTCCCTCATCACTGGCCGTTTGTTCCGCTGCCGGTTCGCCCTGTGCCGGGGCGGTGCTGGTTTGAGTTTCCTTGCTGGCGCCGTGGACGATGTAGTTCACCACGTCGAGCCGGTTGATATTGCGTTGAGTGAGGAAATGTACCGCATGAGAATCTTTTTCGCCAAACATCGCGGCGAGAATGTTCGCGCCGGATATTTCCTTCTTATTGGCGGATTGCGCGTGCAAAATCGCCCGCTGGATGACGCGTTGAAACCCCAAGGTCGGCTGTGTATCCATATCGCCTGCGCCCGGAACAACCGGGGTGTTGGCATCAATGAATTCCGTGACGGCCTGACGCAGCTCTTCTATATTTGCGTGACAGACGCGCAGCACTTGTGCGGCGGAGGCATTGTCAAGCATGGCGAGCAGCAAATGTTCCACAGTAATGTACTCGTGGCGTTTCTGACGTGCTTCAACAAAAGCCAGGTGCAAACTCACTTCCAGATCTTGCGCAATCATTTCAAATTTCCTCCATGCCGCATCGTAGCGGATGCCCGTGTTGTTGTGCAAACTCTGTCACTTGGACAACCTTGGTTTCGGCTACATCGCGCGTGTAAATGCCGCAAGTCGCCGATCCTTCGTTGTGTATTTGCAGCATGAGTTGTTGTGCGCGTTCGTTATTGATGGCAAAAAACCGCTGCAACACCTCAATGACAAATTCCATCGTCGTGTAATCGTCGTTGAACAAAATTACCTTGTACATGCCGGGAGGCTTGGTGCGGGCGCGTTCCGGCGCGAGTACTGTGCTGCTGTCATGTTTGTTGGACATATTTTCTGTGGGCATTCTGACACTTATGGGGTTGTTAAGCTTAACGATTAGCGATGCTTTTTCAAGCCTGTTCTGAAAAATAAAATTAACTGTTTGACAAATGCGGTTAAGTGAGAGTAAAAAGCGAACTGGCGTTTGATTCAAAGTGTCTGCAGTACTGGTTTTGCCGTGTGCGGTCTTAGATTCAAACAGTTCGCGGGGGGTCCCGTATTTTTCTAGTAAGGAAGCATTCACATGGCAACTGGTACAGTTAAATGGTTCAACGATGCAAAAGGTTTTGGTTTCATTACGCCTGATGATGGCAGCGAAGACCTTTTTGCGCACTTCTCCGCGATCAATATGAGCGGCTTCAAGTCCCTCAAAGAAGGCCAGAAAGTTACCTTTGAAGTAGTGCAAGGCCCTAAGGGCAAGCAAGCATCCAATATCCAGGCTCCTTAACCGGTTCCTGAGTTGGAGAAAAAACCCGGCATTTGCCGGGTTTTTTTATTTCTGTTACAGCTGTTTGACGATGGCCTCACCGTTTAGGCAATGGAGGCCAGCGCGGCATTCAGGGTTGCGCTGGGCCGCATGGCCTGTGAGGTTTTCTCATAGTCGGGATGGTAATAGCCGCCCATATCCACCGGCTTGCCCTGGGCTGCGATCAATTCGGCGTTGATCTTTGCCTCGTTATCCGAAAGCGTTCTGGCAAGCCGGGTGAAACGCGCCTGGATTTCCAGATCTTTCGTCTGTGCGGCCAGCGCCTCTGCCCAATACAGGGCGAGATAGAAATGGCTGCCCCGGTTGTCGATTTCACCTACCTTGCGGGCAGGGGATTTGTTGTTTTCCAGAATTCTGCCGTTGGCTTGATCCAGCGTTTCAGCCAGTACCTGAGCCTTTGCGTTGTTATATTTCTGGCCAAGATGCTCCAGCGACGCGCCCAGCGCCAGAAACTCTCCGAGTGAATCCCAGCGCAGATAGCCTTCCTGCTGGAACTGCTGGACATGTTTGGGCGCCGAGCCGCCAGCGCCGGTTTCAAACAGGCCTCCGCCACTCATCAGCGGTACGATGGAGAGCATTTTTGCGCTGGTGCCCAGCTCAAGAATCGGGAACAGGTCGGTGAGATAGTCGCGCAGCACGTTGCCGGTGACTGAAATCGTATCCAGACCCGCACGGATGCGATCTATCGAGAATTGCATCGCCTCTTCGGGTGCCAAGATACGAATGTCCATGCCGCTGGTGTCGTGATCCTTCAGATAACGCTGCACTTTTTGAATGAGCTGCGCATCGTGCGCGCGGTTGTTGTCCAGCCAGAACACGGCAGGCGCGCCGGTGATGCGAGTGCGTGCAACAGCCAGCTTGACCCAGTCGCCAATGGGCGCATCTTTTGCCTGACACATGCGGAAGATGTCGCCTTCTTCAACCTGCTGTTCCAGCAGCGTTTCGCCCGAGGTATCCACGATGCGGACCGTGCCGTTTCCGGTCATCTGGAAGGTCTTGTCGTGAGAGCCGTATTCCTCGGCCTGCTGCGCCATCAGGCCGACATTCGGCACGCTGCCCATGGTCTTGGGGTCGAATGCGCCCTGTTTTTTGCAGTCTGCTATGACCACCTGATAAATGCGCGCATAGCAGCGGTCAGGGATCACTGCACAGGTATCGTGCAACTTGCCGTCCGCTCCCCACATTTGCCCCGAATCGCGAATCATGGCGGGCATCGACGCATCGACGATAATGTCGCTGGGTACATGCAGATTGGTGATGCCCTTGTCGGAATTGACCATCGCCAGTTCAGGCCTGTTCTTGTAAGTATTCTGAATGTCAGCTTCGATTTCGGCGCGTTGCGCGTCCGGCAGCTTCGCGATCCTGGCGTAAATATCCCCCAAACCGTTGTTGACGTTGACGCCCAATTCCTTGAACAGCGCCGCGTGTTTGTCGAAAACATCCTTGAAATAAACGGTGACGGCATGGCCGAACATGATGGGGTCGGAAACTTTCATCATGGTGGCCTTGAGATGCAAGGACAACAGCACGCCCTGATTTTTCGCATCTTCCATCTGTTCCGCATAGAACGCGCGCAGCGCGCGGCGGCTCATCACAGCAGCGTCGATGACTTCGCCCGCCTGTAAAGCGGTTTTTCCCTTCAGCACCGTGGTTTTGCCATCTTCGCCGACAAACTCGATACGCACGGCGCCCGCTTCGGCAACGGTCACTGACTTTTCGCTGCCATAGAAATCGTCGGCGTTCATGTGCGCCACATGGGTCTTCGAGTCCGAACTCCAGACTCCCATTTTGTGCGGATTTTTTTTTGCAAATTTCTTGACTGCGCCCGCCGCACGACGGTCGGAGTTGCCTTCGCGCAGCACGGGATTGACGGCGCTGCCGAGCACCTTGCCGTAGCG
>CAYLOK010000047.1:0-12859 GCA_964385275.1 uncultured Gallionella sp.
AATCAGTGTCCAGTTTGCGCTGGAATCACTGTCCAGGTTGGTCTGGAATACGCACCTTGATGACATGATCGGCTTTGCAGAGAAGGTTATTGCCTATACCGATGGTTTTGAGCAAGCGGGCTTTGTGGCAAGCGGGTTGAATTACGACGCCACGGTGCGCAATCTGGAATTGATCGGGGAGGCGGCGAGTAATGTTCCAGACGAGGTTCGCAGGCAGTATCCGCAAATTCCCTGGCGGATGGTGGTTGCCACGCGAAACAAGCTGATTCACGGGTATTTGGGGGTAGATAATGATACGTTGTGGAGCATTATCCAGACGGATGTTCCGGCCTTGCTGGTTGAGTTGTACCAGATGAAACAGTGGTTAGCGGAGGGCGGAGCGCATTGCGGTTCCGCAGCCAATTTTGATGATGCATGACTCAATATTCTCAATTCTTGAAATGAGAATATTGACTGATAGTCTTTTATTAATATAGTATTGCGATACTGATTCTCATTTCAAGAATAAAGAATATGCCTAAAATCAGCAACCGTCAGATTGCACTCAAACCACAAGATATGTATGTCTTGCTGGCGTTGTTGAGCCGTGGCGAGGGTAGTGTCGGCTATCCCGAGTTGGCGGAACAGACGGGTTTGGCGGTATCTGGGGTGCATGGCGCGCTGAAGCGCGCGGCTGTGGCGCAGCTTGTGATGTTTCATGATCGGCGTCCGGTGGTACTCAAGACGCAGTTGCGCGAATTTTTGCTTTATGGCGCCAAGTATGCTTTCCCGCCGGTGTGGGGTTCACTAACGCGAGGCGTGCCGACTGGCTATGCGGCGGCACCATTGAACGGAGTGATCGCGCCCACTGATGACCCCGTGCCTGTGTGGTCGCATCCCAAGGGAGCAGTTCGAGGACTGAGTCTGGTTCCTTTGTATCCTTCGGTGCCAATGGCGGTACTCAAGGATGAACGGCTATACGCCATTCTTTCGCTGTTTGATGCGCTACGCAGCGGGCAGGCTCGTGAGCGTGTCGCTGCGCAAAAATTATTGGAGGCGTTTTTTCAATGAAGCCGCGCTATCCAAATGTGGCGAAAGTGGAGCTTGTGGCGCATGCGCTCGGAGATTTGCGGGAGCGACTGGTGTTCGTGGGTGGATGTGCGGTGGATTTGTTGCTAACCGATACGGCGGCAGCACCTTCACGGGTAACTTACGATGTGGACTTGGTTGCGCAGGTTGCCGCGCTGGCTGGCTATCACAAATTGGAAGAAGAGTTTGTAGAACTGGGTTTCAAGCGTGATATGTCCAAGGATGCACCTATCTGTCGCTGGAGACTGGGCCATCTGGAGGTGGATTTGATGCCTGCGGATACCAAAGTGTTGGGTTTTGCCAATCGTTGGTATCCGCTGGTTATCGAAACTGCCCAACAGCTTATTTTGCCGAGCGGTGCAACGATCAATCTTGTTACCGCACCGGTTTTTCTGGCGACAAAGTTTGAGGCGTTTGCAGATCGCGGTAAAGGTGATTTGCTGGGGAGTCATGATCTGGAGGACATCATCAATGTGCTGGATGGCAGGCCGGAAATCATGGGGGAAATTGCCTTGAGCCAAATTGAATTACAGCACTACCTGGCAGATCGGTGCAGTGCATTGCTGGCGATACCGAATTTTATGGATACCTTGCAGGGGATGGTCTTCCCTGATGAATCACTCGCTGAACGAGTGCAGATGCTCAGCGAGCGGCTCAAGCTAATTGCACGGGGCGTCGAGGCATAGAACCGAGTCATGCTATCAGAATCAACAAGGAGGATGCCATGAGTAAGCAAGTCCAGGAAGCCTATATCGTCGCGGCCACTCGCACGCCGGTGGGTCGTGCGCCGCGCGGGATGTTCCGCAACACGCGTCCCGACGATCTGCTGGCGCATGTGTTGAAGAGCGTACTGGCGCAAACCCCGTCGCTCGATCCTTCCAGCATCGCCGATGTGATTGTCGGCTGTGCGATGCCGGAGGCAGAGCAGGGGATGAACGTGGCGCGCATTGCGTTGCTGCTGGCGGGGTTGCCCGATAGCGTGCCGGGTTTTACCGTCAATCGTTTTTGTTCTTCCGGCTTGCAGGCGGTGGCGCTGGCAGCCGATCGCATCCGGCTCGGCGAGGCCGATGTGATGATCGCGGCGGGCGTGGAGAGTATGAGCATGGTGCCGATGATGGGCAATAAGGTGGCGTTCAATCCGGCGATTTTCGAGCACGACGAGCATTACGGCATCGCTTACGGCATGGGGCTGACGGCGGAGCGGGTCGCCGGGCGCTGGAAAATTTCGCGCGAGGATCAGGATGAATTCGCGCTGCATAGCCATCTGCGTGCATTGGCCGGGATTAATAACGGCGAATTCGAGGACGAGATTACGCCCTACCGGCTTACCGAACATCTGCCTGATATGGGCGGCCGCGAGGTGACGGTCAAGATGCGCGAGCTGACGCAGGACGAGGGGCCGCGCGCGGATACTTCGCTGGAGGCGCTGGGCAGGTTGAGGACGGTGTTCGCGCAGCAGGGTTCGGTGACGGCGGGCAACAGTTCACAGATGTCGGATGGCGCGGGTGCGGTGTTACTTTGCTCGGAATCAGCGCTGAAACGCTATAATCTCGCGCCTATGGCTAAGTTTTTGGGCTTTTCTGTAGCAGGGGTGCCGCCCGAGATTATGGGGATAGGTCCGAAAGAGGCGATACCGCGCGTATTGAAGCAAGTCGGCTTAACGCTTAACGATATGGGTTGGATCGAACTTAACGAAGCTTTCGCCGCACAGACGCTGGCGGTGATCCGGGATGTCGGCCTTGATCCTGCCATCGTCAACCCGTTAGGCGGCGCGATTGCATTGGGTCATCCGCTGGGTGCGACAGGGGCGATCCGCACCGCGACGCTGCTGCACGGCTTGCGCCGCCGCAAGCAAAAATACGGTATGGTGACGATGTGCATCGGCACCGGCATGGGGGCGGCAGGGGTGTTTGAGGTGTTGTAGCGTGTTACACATAAACAGATTTGGATATAACAAGGATCGGGGAGGGAGCGTTACTATGAAGAAATTGCTTATGTTGTTGCTGTGTTTGAGTTTGAGTTTGACAGCGCAAGCTGTTGAGTTGGATGGAATCAAGCTGGATGACAATGCACATCTTGGTAAAAGCAATTTGGTGCTGAACGGTGCAGGGGTGCGCAGCAAGTTTATTTTCGATATTTATATTGCCGCGCTGTATCTGGGCACGAAGAAATCCAGCGCTGATGCGGTGCTGGCCGACGCGGGCGAGAAGCGCGTGGCCTTGCATCTGTTGCGCGATGTCAGTGGAGAAAGCTTGCTGTATGCCTTTAGAAAAGCCATGGAGGACAATAACAGTTACGATGAGTTGATGGCGATGAAGGTGCCGTTGCATGAGTTTGAAATGGTTTTTCACCGGATGGGCAGGCTAAAAAGGGGCGATACCATCCTGCTGGATTACCAGCGCGATGTGGGTACACAAATTGTGCTGAACGGAGTATTGCGGGGCACGGCCCCGGAGGCAGCGTTTAATACCGCATTGCTGAAAATATGGTTGGGCGAGCAGCCGGCTCAGAAAAGTCTCAAGCTGAAACTGTTGGGTGGTCGATAGATGGCAGAAGCAGGCCGGCTCAATGCGGATGGTCACGCGGCCGGATTAAGCCGCACTGCCTTGCAGCAAACATTGCTGGCGCAAGGCAGTGTCTGGTATGGCCTGGTCGCGGAGCGTTGCCCTCATCTGTTTGCCGATGCGGCTGTTTTTATCAGCTACATGCAGTTGCAGCAGATGCGCGGTGTGATTGAGGCGGTGGAACGAGTAGTAAAGATGGAGAAGTGGGGACACCCGCAAGGGGTGGGCCGTGCGGTTCCCGTAGCTTGCGCTACGACCGCTACGCTCAGGGGGAAGGGGGAAGCAAAGGGCGTGTTCTACGGCTATGACTTTCATCTGAACAACGATGGCGTGCATCTCATCGAAATCAATAGCAATGCGGGAGGCGCCTTTCTCAACGCCGTGCTGCTGGAGAGTCAACGCGATATGAATTTGCCGGGCGAGGCGGTGACCGAAGCTGATCTTGAACAGGTGTTTCTGGCCATGTTTCGTAACGAGTGGCGGCAGGTAGCGGGTGATGTGCCGCCTGACTGTATTGCCATCGTCGATGAACAACCGGGACAACAATACCTGTACCCGGAATTTCTGCTGGCGCAACGTCTGTTCGAGCGCGCCGGAATCAAAGCCGTTGTCGTTGATCCCGCCGTGCTACAAACGCGCGATGACGGCTTATATGTCGGAGAGCAGAAGATAGCGCTGGTCTATAACCGCCTGACGGATTTTTCCCTGCAACAGCATCCTGACTTGCTGAATGCACATCTTGCGGGCAAGGTGGTGTTGACGCCAAGCCCTGAACACTATGCCTGTTATGCCGACAAGCGCAATCTGGCCCGGCTGACCGATGCGGATGGGCTACGCAAACTCGGTGTGCCTGACACCGACATCGCTACCCTGCAAGCCGGTATTCCTCATACTTTTGTAGTGCGGCCTGAGCTGGAGGAGTACTTGTGGTCTGAACGCAAGCAATTGTTTTTTAAGCCTTATTTTGGCTATGGCAGCAAAGGCGCCTATCGCGGTGACAAGCTGACCCGCCGCGTGTTCGGTGAAATCCTGCAATCGGGATATGTGGCACAAAAACTGGCCGCTCCCGGTGAGCGTCGCGTGAGCGATGAGGAGTCGCTTAAATATGATGTGCGCTGCTATGTTTACGATGGAAAAATTCAGCTTATCGCAGCGCGCCTGTATCAGGGACAAACCACCAATTTTCGTACGCCGGGCGGCGGCTTCGCGCCTGTGCGGGTGGTCGGGTAACAGGTTGTGCTGATCTATTCATTTCTGGCAATCGGACTCGGTGCGGCTTGCGGCGCCTGGTTGCGCTGGGGGCTGGGGCTGTGGCTCAATCCTGCGCTGCCCGAATTGCCGCTCGGCACGCTGGCTGCCAACATGATCGGTGGCTATCTGATCGGGCTGGCGATGGCTTTTTTTATGCAACACCCCGGTCTGTCGCCGGAATGGCGCTTGCTTATCATCACTGGCTTTCTTGGCGGACTCACTACTTTTTCCACTTTCTCGGCAGAAACCGTTACGTTGCTGTTGCGTGGGCAGTATGTGTGGGGAACGGGTGTCATCGTCGCTCATCTGGGCGGTTCGCTGTTGATGACAGTGCTGGGTATTCAGACTTTCAAATGGTTACAGGGAGCGCAATGATGAACAGGCTTAGTTTTTACGTCAGCGAAAAACAACATCATGCCGGCAAACCGTTGTACGAATGGCTGCTGGAAGAAGCTAGGGAGCTCGGTGTACATGGCGGTTCGGCGTTCCGCGCCATCGCCGGATTCGGGCGGCACGGCAGATTGCATGAAGATACTTTTTTTGAACTCGCCGGAGAACTGGCGGTGAAGGTCGAGTTCATCCTGAATGATGCACTTGCAGAACAGTTGATGCAGCGGGTGCGCCTGCAAAATATGGAAGTATTTTATGTGCGCAGTTCCGTGCAGGCGGGTGTTATCTAAAAAACGTGGGCGGTCATCGCTGATACCTGGTGGCTTAGCCGCTGGTTTTTGGTTCTTTTCGGGCCATTGTTCTATTGTCACAAGTTTGTCGTATTTTCGTAATCAAACGATCACATTTGCTCTTTAAACTGCCGGAGTCGCATTAGGGCGGCTTTCAAATTATCGGGAGATTTATCGATGCAAAAAGCATTCACGAAACAAAAGAAACTCATTATTGTTGCACTGGCGACAACGGCCTTTTCGGCATCTGCCTTGGCCGAAACTGCAAATGTAAGCGTATACGGCAGAGCCGACTTGTCGTTTGATTTGATCAATACCGGAAGCGCTGCCAATGGCACGGCCGGTGTGAGCAAGAACAGCGTGTCGAGCAACGTATCCAGACTGGGTTTTAAAGGTTCGGAAGGGTTGGGCGAGGGTTTGTCTGCCGTCTGGCAGATTGAGCAACAGATCAATATGGACAACACCGGCGGCACCCTGGCCACCCGCAACACCTTTCTCGGTCTGAAGAGCGATAGTATGGGTACCGTGCTGATGGGTCGTCACGATACGCCTTACAAGCTGGCTACACGCAAGCTGGATATATTCGGCGACAGCATCGCCGATAACCGCGCACTGCTGGGTGCCGTATCCGGCAAGTCCGCTACCGCCTCTTTCGATGGCCGTCAGCCTGACGTGATCGCCTACATCAGCCCGGAACTGAGCGGCTTCACCGGCGCAATCGCTTACGTCAATCTTAACGAAGCTGCCACTGGCGCCGCCGTTCCGGGAACCGCAACCGGCAAGGGCAGTGCTTTGAGTCTGGCTGGTATGTTCAAGCAAGAGGCATTTTATGGCTCGCTGGGTTACGAAACACACACGCTGGAACACGTCGTCGGCAATGCAGCCGGTGCCAAGGAATCCGCATGGAAGCTCGGCTTGGGTTATGACATCGACGCGCTCGGCCTGGGCTTCGTCTATGAGAAGAGCAGCGACAACCTGACCGCAGTAACCGCAGCGAATCGCTTCGGCCACAATGCCTACTACCTCTCAGCTAACTACAAGATGGGCATGAACGCCATCAAGTTCGCCTACGGCAAGGCCGGACAACTGGGCGCAACGGCTAATTCCGGTTCAAATCAGTTCAGCCTGGGCTACGACCACGGTCTGAGCAAGCGCACCAAGCTGTATGCGATCTACTCGCGCATCAGCAATCAGAGTGCCGCCAGCTATGGTTTCTCGCAAACCACTGCGACCAGCATTAACGGCGTGGGCGCATCACCTTCTGTCGTTTCCTTGGGTATGCAACACAGCTTCTAATCAGAGGCGGCTGCAAATAAAAACGGGCATCCGCAGGATGCCCGTTTTTTCGTTAACAACTGCGATTTTCAGGTTAAAAGACTTTCCGGTCTATTGGCTGAAGAAGTCCTTTACCTTGTCCATCCAGGATTTGGCTCGCGGATTATGGTGTCCGCTATTCTGATCGTTGATGTTTTCAAATTCGCGCAGCAATTCCCTTTGGCGTTCGGTCAGATTCACCGGCGTTTCAACGATGACGTGGCAATGCAAGTCGCCATGCGTTGAACTGCGTATACCCTTGATACCCTTGCCGCGTAAACGGAAAATTTTCCCGCTTTGGGTTTCGGACGGAATCTTGATATGTGCCTTGCCATCCAGAGTCGGGATTTCAATTTCGCCACCCAATGCGGCGGTGCTGAAACTGATGGGCATTTCACAATGCAAGTCGTTGTGGTCGCGCTGGAATACTGAATGTGCCTTGATGTGAATCACCACATACAAGTCGCCGGACGGGCCGCCATTCACACCATGTTCGCCTTCGCCGGATAAGCGGATGCGATCATCGTTATCCACGCCTGCAGGAATTTTTACTGCCAGCGTCTTGTGCTGCTTGATGCGTCCGCTACCGCTACAGGGCTTGCAGGGCGAGGAAACCATCTTGCCGTTGCCGTGACAGCGCGGGCAAGTCTGCTGGATGGAGAAGAAGCCTTGCTGCATGCGCACCTGACCGTGCCCGCCGCAGGTGGTACAAGTGGTCGGGCTGGTGCCGGGCTTGGCGCCCGAACCGTGACAGGTGTCGCATTCTTCCATGGTCGGAACGCGTATCTGTGTTTCCGTGCCGCGCGCAGCCTGTTCCAGCGTGATTTCCAGGTTGTAGCGCAAATCGGCGCCGCGCTGGACATTGCTGCGTCCGCCGTTGCCGCCTCGCCCGCCGCCGAAGATGTCGCCAAAAATATCAGAAAAATCAAAACCTTGCGCGCCAGCTCCGCCTGCGCCGAACGGACTGCCGCCGCCCATGCCGCCCGCTTCAAATGCGGCATGGCCGTATTGGTCGTAGGCCGCACGCTTTTGTCCGTCGCTCAGTGTTTCATAGGCTTCCTTGGCTTCCTTGAAGTGTTCTTCCGCTTTGGGGTTGTCCGGGTTACGGTCAGGATGATGCTTCATCGCCAGTTTGCGATAAGCCTTTTTAATTTCGTCGTCTGCGGCATCGCGGTTGATGCCCAGAACTTCGTAGTAGTCTTTTTTGCTCATGGCTTAAAAGGACTGAGGAGCGAGGATTGAGTGGCGTGTTAGCGTCCTCTTTCCATGCTCCTCTATCTTTGCTCCTAACTGATTAGTGTACAAGTACAGGGGTTCTAAGGCGTGCGGCTGATTTTACTCAATCCTCGCTCCTTACTTCTTGTCCTTTACTTCTGTGAACTCGGCATCCACAACATCGCCTTCATCTTTTCTGGCATCTGTCTCGGATGAGGTTGCTGAATCAGCAGTTTGAGCTTTTGCCTGTTCGGCGGCATACATTTTCTCGCCCAACTTTTGCGCGGCGGTGGCTAGCGTTTCAGCTTTCGCATCAATCGCTTCCTTGTCGTCGCTCTTCACCACTTCCTCTGCTTCCTTCAAGGCGGCTTCGATGGCAGATTTTTCATCAGCATCCAATTGTTCGCCGTACTCCTTCAGCGACTTGTTGGTTGAGTGGATCAGCGCATCCAATTGGTTGCGCGCAGTCACCAGTTCCAGCGTTTTCTTGTCATCGTCAGCGTGTGCTTCTGCATCCGCCACCATGCTCTCGATCTCGGCTTCGCTCAAGCCGGAGCTGGCCTTGATGGTGATATTGGCTTCCTTGTTGGTGGCCTTGTCCTTGGCTGCTACATGCAGAATGCCGTTGGCGTCGATGTTGAAGGTGACTTCGATTTGCGGCATACCGCGAGGTGCCGGTGGAATGTCGGCCAGATTGAACTGACCCAGGCTCTTGTTTCCTGAAGCGATTTCACGCTCGCCTTGCAGTACGTGGATGGTCACGGCGGACTGGTTGTCGTCGGCTGTGGAAAACACCTGCGATGCCTTGGTAGGAATGGTGGTGTTCTTTTTGATCAGCTTGGTCATCACGCCGCCCATGGTTTCAATTCCCAGCGACAAAGGTGTTACGTCCAGCAACAGCACGTCTTTTACTTCGCCTTGCAGTACGCCGCCCTGAATGCAGGCGCCGACGGCTACGGCTTCGTCAGGGTTCACGTCCTTGCGTGGTTCGCGGCCGAAGAAGGCTTTGACCTTTTCCTGGACCATGGGCATACGGGTCTGGCCGCCGACCAGAATCACGTCAGCAATATCGGAAATGGAGATGCCTGCATCTTTCATCGCGATTTTGCACGGCTCAATGGTGCGTGCAACCAGTTCTTCCACCAAACTTTCCAGTTTGGCGCGAGTGATTTTCACGGCCAGGTGTTTCGGTCCGGTCGCGTCTGCGGTGATGTAGGGCAGGTTCACTTCGGTTTGCTGAGCGGACGACAATTCGATCTTGGCTTTTTCTGCTGCGTCTTTCAGGCGTTGCAAGGCCAGCATGTCCTTTTTCAGGTCAATGCCGGATTCTTTTTTGAATTCTTCAACCAGGAATTCGATGACGCGCATGTCGAAATCTTCGCCGCCCAGGAAGGTGTCGCCGTTGGTGGACATCACTTCGAACTGGTGTTCGCCATCGATTTCGGCGATGTCAATGATGGAAATATCGAACGTGCCGCCACCCAGGTCATACACCGCGATCTTGCGGTCGCCTTCCTGCTTGTCCATACCGAACGCCAATGCGGCTGCGGTCGGTTCGTTGATGATGCGCTTGACGTCCAGACCCGCGATGCGACCTGCATCCTTGGTGGCCTGGCGCTGTGCATCGTTGAAGTAGGCAGGTACGGTGATGACCGCTTCGCTGACGGATTCGCCCAAATAGTCTTCGGCGGTTTTCTTCATCTTCATCAGCACTTGTGCCGAGATTTCCGGCGCCGAGAATTCCTTGTCGCGTACCTTGATCCATGCATCGCCATTCTTGGCCTTGACGATGGTAAACGGCACCATGTCGATGTCTTTCTGTACCATCTTCTCATCGAAGCGGCGACCGATCAGGCGTTTTACGCCGTACAGCGTGTTCTTGGGGTTGGTGACAGCCTGGCGCTTGGCGGCCGCACCGACCAGCACTTCGCCATCTTCCATATAGGCGATGATGGAAGGCGTGGTGCGCGTACCTTCCGCGTTCTCGATCACCTTGGTCTTGCCGTTTTCCATCACTGCGACGCAAGAGTTGGTCGTGCCCAGATCAATACCGATAATTTTTCCCATAATGCTGATTCCTTTCAATTGTTGATTACGATGCTGCCCTACATGGGGCGGGTATTCTTTATTTCAAGAGTTGAATTTCTTACTGTCCTTGCGATACCAGCACCAGTGCCGGGCGCAGAACGCGTTCATTCAGGGTGTAGCCTTTTTGCATTACGCTCACCACGGTGTTGGCAGGTTGCTCGCTTGGCACCATGCTGATCGCCTGATGTTTATGCGGATCCAGTTTTTCGCCAACCGGGTTGATTTCTACAATATGAAATTTTTCAAACACGCTGCTGAGTTGTTTGAGAGTCAATTCCATGCCGCTCTTGAAGCTTTCGACTGTCGCTGTTTCTACCGCCAGACCGGCTTCCAGGCTGTCTCTTACCGCCAGCATCTCATTGGAGAAACGCTCTACGGCAAATTTTTGCGCTTTACTGACATCTTCAGTGGCGCGACGGCGAATGTTTTCGCTCTCGGCCTTGGCGTACATCCACGCGTCGTAGTGCTCCTGAGCTTTGCGTTCTGCCACTTGCAGCAACTCTTCCATATTAGGCATCACATCGTTGGTTGCAGCGTCAACGGTAGTCTTGGTGTTGGTATCAACGTCATGCGGCGTAGTTTGGTTTTGTTCCATATCGTTCTCCAGAATTTATGCTCGTGGTAAATTGGGCTGAATTTCTGGTTTTCAAGGGGGGTGCAACTAAATATGCCGCAGGAAAGGTTTTATTTGCCGAGGGAAAACAAATTTTCTGTCATGCAGGCACAATGCCTGCTGATGCGATATTGCTGATAAATATTTCTTTCCGATTATGAAGAATCCCCCCGCACCCGCTGAAATTCATGGCCTTTTCGTGAATATCAAGCCAGAAAAAGTTTGGCAGCAGGCAGAGGAAATTATCTGTCGCATGAGTCCTTCACACGATAACAGACTTGCACGGCAAGCTTTTGATGATGTGATACGTCTGTTTCGTGGCGAGTATCCTGGCTATTGCCCGATCGGGACGCTGTACCATGATCTGCACCATACGCTGGATGTTTTTTTATGCGCAGTTCGGCTGATGCATGGCGTACATATTTCCGGTTCCCGACTGACTGACGACGAAATAACGATGATCATGATGTCCGCCCTGATGCACGATGTCGGCTATGCACAACGCGAGGGCGAAGAAAGCGGCACAGGGGCGCAATACACTCAAACTCATGTTAATCGCAGCATTGAATTCATGCGGCAATACCTGGCTGAAAAAAACTTCCCTGCGTCATTCTCTGCACCGATGGAGTTAATCATTCTCTGTAGCAACCCGGCTATCAACATCCCTGATATTCAGTTCCCCGATGAGCGAACACGCCTGCTCGGGAAAATCCTTGGCACAGCCGACTTGACCGGGCAAATGGCCGATCGGTGTTATCTGGAAAAACTGTTGTATTTGTATCTGGAGTTCGAAGAAGCCCGTATTGGCAACTATCAGACCATACACGAACTGTTGCGCAATACGCAGGTGTTTTATGAAAGCACGCAGCAGCGACTTCTTGAACAGTTCTGTGGAATTAACGTCAATCTATCGTTGCATTTTAAGGACTGGTTTGGAGTGGAAAAAAATTTCTATCAGGAGGCGATCGAGAAAAAAATTGCTTACATAAACAAGGTTACTTCGCTTGATGACGGGCATCATCTTCCCATGCTCAAACGCGGCGGAATAGTTGAACAAGCTGAACGCAGGGTGGGGTTTGTCGCTCGGGGTTAGCAAGAAAGAAGCAGAGGGCTAAAAATTAGTTGCTGATTTATTCATATTGGGGGGAAGCATGGACAGGCTGTTTATTATTATTTTTTGTGGCTTTTTTGGAATGATAAGTGAATCGGTATTTGCTTCGGAATCAATAGGTTACGTAAAAACAGTCAGCGGTGATGCCTTCGTCATCTCGGACGGGAAATCCATCAATGCCGTGAGCGGTACTTCAATACAGTTGGGAAGTGTCATCAAGACGGCAGCAAACGGTAGTCTGGGGATGACGTTAAAAGACAATACGCTTCTGTCCTTTGGGCCATCGACCGAATTCACGATCGAAGACTACCTGTTCGCACCCGGTAAAGGCAGTCTCAAGTTGGGCTGCAGGATTGCGGGCGGGACGCTCAACTATGTTTCGGGTGCGATTGCCAAACTCAAACCCGATGCCGTTACGCTGCGAACTCCGACCGGAACCATCGGCGTGCGCGGCACCCATTTTGTATTGAAAGTGAACTAAGCCATGAATCTGATCAGACCTTGTAAAGCGTTTGTCGGTAAATCGGCACTTTGGCTTATTTTGATTGCTGTTTCAGGATGTGCGCCGCAATCTTATATCGTACTGTTGAAAAACGCGGATGGCACAACCGGCAAGGTGATGGTGACCGGCGAGCATGGTACGACCACCCTCGATCAGCCACAGCTTGGCGCTGCACTCGACGGCTCAACGGTCAAACCCTTTGCGGTGGACGACACGCGTCTGGGTAAGGATTTTGGCCATGCGATGGCGGCACAGCCCATACCACCCAGGATATTTTTGCTTTATTTTGCTGCCGGTGGCGCCGTTCTGACACCCGAGTCTGTCGCGCTGATTCCGGAAGTGCTGGCCGAATTGAGCCGCCGTCCGTCACCCGATGTTTCGGTAATCGGCCATACGGATACGTTGACGCTGTAGAAAAACCCCTTTTCAAAACGATTTTCACCCCCGCGCCGC
>CAYLOK010000048.1:0-10777 GCA_964385275.1 uncultured Gallionella sp.
CTGTGGCTTGATTGAAAGAGGTTGCCGTCGAGTGAAAAATCATGCGCGACGAGTTTTGTTTCCATCGTCCCAAACAGGTGAACACCCGGTTGCGGCCTGACAACCGCTGCATCTCCTGAGCCGCTGTGAATGGAGGCGGATGGCGGGCGATTTTCTGCACCCGGTCTGATCGGGTAGGTGCCAAAATCGTTCGGTAGATTCCAGCCGATACGTCCCTCAATGCCCAGGCTGGCGGAGGTTTCAATGTTACCCAGTCGCAGGCCCAGCGAGCGTATCGAATCGGCAGAAAAACCCGGCGTGATCGCGCCCGTTCCGCGATAGTCCTTGAATTTTTGGTCCATGGCCAATTGCAGCGCGGGCTCACTCTTCAACTGATGTTGCCAACCGAGAAATTTCTTGACACCGATCACATCGTGAACCAGGTTTTGTGACTGTTCCGCGAGAGACAACGGGCCGATGACGCCCAGGGTGATCTCGCGCGTATCGAGTATTTCCGAGTTGTCTTGTGGTTCATGTTTCCGGCGGTTCCACGACATGCCCACGTACAGTAAGCCTGCATAAGGCCGATCATCCTGGATCAGATCGGCCCTGGCAGGATCTTTCGGTGTGAACATGGATTGGCCAAACTTCACCACCACGTTTTGCGTATGTGCGGAGTTTTCTTCATCGTACCAAAAATCGGGGTTCAGAAACTTGATGAGTTCCGCATGCAGTCGCACCGGTGTGGGCAGACACTCGACTCGAAGCTTGCCTGCGATGTCGTGCGAAACAGCGGTGAATGCCACGCCGTTCGTGTAGTTCTGGTCTGTGCCGGCAAAAAGGTCGTTTTCCAGTCTTGCGGTACCACCGCGAAATCTGACCACCTCATCTGTCTTGCAATCCTCGATGCCAGAGGTATTTTCATTGGCGGCCTGTGCAGGCGCGAGGTGTAAAAATAGCGCCAGTGCCCACGCGATCTGCCCATGCCTTGTCGTCAGATGCATCGCAAGTGGAGGCTTGAATGGCATCACGCCGTGCGCCGCACCAACCGGCGCCAGGCGATAGCCGCGATTGTCACCCATACCAGCGTGCGCAGACTCATGGCGATTACCGTGCGCTGCTCGTAAATATCGCCGGAGTAGACGTGTACACCGAAAGCTGCAAACGTGAGCGCTGTCGTGGCGGCGATGGCGGCAGCCAGCCAAACCGCCCAGCGTTGCTGTAGCCACAGACCGATGCCGGCGACAACATAGGTGAAGCCCGCCACAAAATTAAACCAGAGCACGAACGGCACATAGTTGCCGGCCATAGCGCGCGCCGCCTCGTCGCCAAACAGGATTGTGCCGCCTTCCTTGACGGTCAGCAGACCGAAACCGATTGCAATCAGGGAAATCGCCCATATAACGAGCCCGCGTTGTTGTGTATGTGTATTCATGAAATGACTCCTGTAATGTTAATGATGTGATCGGATTGCATCACAGAGCAGCGTCTTTCTTGCCATAGAAATGCGCGATAAAGGGTTTGCGGAATTCGCTGTGGCAACTGTAACAGCTGGTCTGGAGTTGCTGGAAGGCAAGAATCACACCCTGGCCGTCTTTGGCCTTTGCTGCCTTGCCCACCGCCTGCGCCTGCTTGTTTGTTTCGCCGTCATGAGCCTTGAATTTGCTCATGTTGGTGCCCATGAAGCTGATGATGCGCAGCTTTTCGGAGAAGGGCGGCTGGGGGTGGTCGGCGATCAGCGGCGCGGTTTTTTCCACCTGTTCCCAGTCGCCACGGGAAATGCCGTCAGTGATGATTTGCATGTTTTTGCCCAGGTCCCTCATGACCTGTTGCAAGGCGAGTGGCTCGTCCGCCCGTGCGCCGGATACGACGCAGAGCAGGGAGGAAACAGTAAAAAAGTTGATGATAAGGGTGCGGGTGTTTTTCATGTCAGGTTATCCTCGGGTAAATAATTTTCGTGTAGCCAACCAACGGGGCGCAAATTTTGCGCCCCGTTGATTTACGCTGCGGTTGAAAGGGTGCTGCCACTGGTTTGTCCGTCTTGGCCTGATGTGCTATACGTTGCCATCAGATCCATGATTCGGGCCATTACCTGGGCATCGCCGCTCTGTGGATCGCTTGTGGACGAGGTGGTTGAGTTTGATGCCTGGTAAGTCATTAATTCCTGCGCACTAACAATTCCATCTTGGTTCGTGTCTGCCGTATCAAAATTCTGGGCCAGGTCGTTCAGTTTTTGTGATGAGCCGCTGTCCAACATGCTATTGATGTCATCCTTCGACATACCTGCACCATCCATGCCACCCCCCTTGCCGCTCATCCGCATACTTTGCAGTTGGCTGACGAGTTGGTCGGCAAGTTTTGTGACACTGTCGGACATTTCCTGCTTGGTAATTTTGCCGTCATCATTGCCATCCAGTGCCTTGAAGACATCGTCCAAGCTGGCGGTTTTCGATGAGACTTTATCAAAAGCGCCCTGAAAATCGCTTTTCTCGATATATCCCTGACCTTTGGTATCCAGCTTTGCAAATAAATTGTCGACCATTTTCGACGAATCCGGCCGCTGTATTCCGCTCATGCCTCCCGCCGAAGAACACCCTCCGACACCACCGATTGCGCTCATAACAATACTCCCTGTAAAGTTGCTGTATCCCGCCGCCGGGATACGATTTTTAAGCCAACCGGGCATGGCGGCATGCCCGTTCACTAACCGCCATCGTTTCTTGCTTCAGCGGCGGCGTGCGCCGACCCCGCCGTAACTGCCGCTTTGCTTACTGCCTGCGTTGATGCCCGATCCGCCGCGCACGGTATTTTGCCCATTGCGGGAGAAGTAGCCTTGCCCATAGCTGCTGCCTGTGCCCCGTTTTTCCATTTGCTCACGGCCATTGGTGCCGGATTCGCGCATCTGGTCTCGCTCTTCAGGACTAAATCCATTCATTCGGTCACGCATCTGTTCGCGGTATATGTCGTATTCCTCATAACTCATGCTCCGCAGGCGTTCCCTGCCCGGAACCGCAAATTCCTGTGCCGCAGCCGTGGCAATTGACAGGCCGAGGATGAGCGGGGCGGTAAGGGTTGAAATACTCATATAAATACGGTTTGTCATCTTCAATTCAAAAAAGTGTTTTAAGCACACGCGATTATTTACAATGCGAGCTGCGGTCATTAATCCGGCAGGTAAATTCAGGATTGTTTCTCCTCGCTATGAAATCATTGCGAGGAGAAACAGCTCAGTGGTTAGGTTGCTGCTGTTTCAGCTGCGAATATAAATCTTATCCCCGGATCAGCGTCCGCCCCTGCCCCCGCCATGCCCGCCGCCGTTACGCCCATATTGCCCGCCCGATCCGGAACCATCGCGTGACATGGTGCCTTGCCCCTGGCCGCCGCTACCCTGGCTTCGGGATTCCTGTTTTTCAGCGCGTTGTTCCGGGGTCATGCTGGATTGCCTTTCGGCGCGATAGGCTTCGCGCTCCTGCTGGGTCATGCGTGACGGGTCTGCATTGACGGGCTCATCCGCAAAACTCGGGCCAGTAACGGCAAGGCCGAAAACAAGTGCAGCGTTGTAAAAAAAGTTTCTGGTGTTCATCATTGACTCCTGTGGGTAGGTTTAAGTTGTGTTGTCACTATCAGGTCGCGTTACTGATGTGGCCATAATGACGGACAGGCGTTACGTAACGATTTCCGCATTGCTGCAAATTGTTACGATGTGTTACCGGGGGCGTGTCACCCGTTACAGCGGGAAGCACTCTCCTGTATAGTAAAAAACATGAACAATAAACACATTCTGGTGGTGGATGACGATGCCGGTCTGCGCGAATTGCTGCAGCAGTATCTCTCCGAGCAGGGCTACCGCGTCGATGCCGTTGCAGACGGTTCCGCCATGGAGCGCTACCTTGCGGAACAGGCGGCGGATTTGATTATTCTCGATCTGATGCTGCCGGGGGAGGATGGCTTGACGCTGGCGCGCAAATTGCGGATGCGGGGCAGCCAGCCGATTATCATGTTGTCGGCGCGCGGTGAGGATGTTGACCGCATTATCGGCCTGGAGGTCGGGGCGGATGACTACCTCGCCAAACCGTTCAACCCGCGCGAACTGCTGGCGCGCATTCGCGCCGTGCTGCGGCGCAGGGAAGGCAGCGACACCAAAACAGAAGGCCCGGCACGGGATATGTTTCGTTTCGGCCCTTTTAGTCTTGATGTTCATTCGCGCAGCCTGTCGCGTGAGGAGGTGAATATCGTCCTGACCGCAGGGGAATTCAACTTGCTGCGGGTTTTCGTCGAGCATCCCAATCAGGTATTGAGCCGCGATAGCCTCATGGACAAACTCAAGGGTTATGAGCGCACGCCGTTTGACCGCAGCATCGATGTCAGGGTGACGCGATTGCGGCGCAAGATTGAAGGCGATCCATCCACGCCGGTGTATGTACGCACCGTATGGGGAGAAGGTTATCTGTTTGTTCCCGGAAGCAAGGCCGGATAATGTTTCTCGATCACAAGCGCCCCACCCTGTTCCGCAGTACAGCCACCACGGTGGCGGTCGCGTTGATCGTCTTTCAGCTCATCACGCTCGCGGTTACCGCATATTTCATCATGTTGCCGATGGCCAGACGCTCAGCGGATGATCTTGCCGCCCTCATGGTGCTGTCGGCCCAGACCTGGGTGGAATTGCCTCCGCAGACGCGTGCAGATTTTGGTCTGGAACTGGCCAAAAAACATCACCTCTGGCTATTCGACGACACCGCCGCACTGCCGGGTTACGAGCGTTCTCTGCCCTATTTGACACTACTCGAAAATTCTCTTGAAGCGCGCACCGGGGAAAATATCCGTATCAAGACCACTGAATGGGAACAGGCCTGGTTCTGGACGGAAATCCACACCGGCGGGAAATTGATCCGTATCGGTTTCCCTCGCGATCAACTCGGCATGCAGCCGCCGCTGGCGCTGCTGCTGGTGTTGGCTGCGACGGTTGCGCTTACGCTGATCACGGCCGTCATTCTGGCGCGGCGCATCACCCGGCCACTGGAACGGCTTTCCGAGGCGGCAAAACGCGTCGGGCAGGGCAATGTCCCGGAAGCGTTGCCGGAAAGCGGCCCGGAGGAGTTGGCCAGTCTGGCGCGCGCCTTCAATCAGATGGCGCTGCAGGTGCAGGAGTTGCTCGCCAACCGCACCACTTTGCTGGCTGGGATTTCCCATGATCTGCGCACGCCGCTGGCACGCATGCGCCTGGCAGTGGAGATGTTGCCGGAGAACGCTAACCCGAAAATAATCGCCCGACTGCAAAACGATCTGGAGGAAATGAATCGCCTTATCGGTGAGTTTCTTGCGTTCAGTCGCGGCTTGGAAAAGGAGGCTGCTCAGGAAAACGACCTCAATCAAATATTGCAGGAGTTGGCTGACAATGCCAGAAACGGGGGCGCAGAAATAACGTGGCAGCCGCAAATGCCCTGCATGCGGCCTGTCGGCCAGATGGCTTTGCGACGCATGCTGGCCAACCTGATTGGCAATGCGGTGCGCTACGGCGCGGACAAGGCGGTGGCAATCGAGTGCGATTGTGCAAACAAAATTACCGTCATCCGGGTGCTCGACCGTGGCCCCGGTATTCCCTCCGAACAGGTGGAAAACGTATTTCGGCCTTTTTATCGGCTTGAATCATCGCGCAGCAGCGCCACCGGCGGAAGCGGTCTGGGACTCGCGATTGCTCGCCAATTGGCGGACATCAACGGCTGGAAAATAGAATTGTTGCCACGCGATGGCGGCGGCACGGAAGCGCGGCTGACTATCCCTTAAAGACTGCGCACATCAGAAAAGCACGATGGCATTATCTGCGCCGAACTTCAGCCATTCATGACTGATTCGCAGTAATAAAATCAGGCTTGACATGGCCGATAGCGGGCCTATAAGATAGCGATCAATTACTTACTTGTGCCGTTATTGGTCATCGCCATGTCGAAATCCGGATTGAAAATTATTTTGTTGGCGGCCCTTCTGGTTGCCGTTTTTGGCTGGGTGATCGTTACTCAGGGGCCGTTAGCGCCGGTCAAGGTTACCAGCGAGAAAGTTCAAATGGGGAATCTGGCATCCGGGGTGTTTGGTGTCGGACTTGTTGAAGCCAGGCATGGCTACAACATCTCTTCCGTCATGGCGGGCAGAATCAAAAATATCCGGGTCGAGCAGGGGGATCGGGTGACCAGGGGGCAGGTTTTGGCTGAACTGGATCCGATTGATCTTGACGAGAGGTTGGCAGGCAGTCGTCTGATGGCGGAACGCTCGGCTTATTCAATCAAGGTGGCCGAAGCTCAGTTGATGCAGGCGCAAAGTCAGGTCAGGACCGTGTCTGCTGCGCATAAAAGATATGGCGAATTGCATGCGAAAGGTTTTGTCAGCCAGGAGATGCTGGATGCCAAGCTGAATGAAAAAACGGCTGCGCTGGCCGCGCTGGATGTGGCTGCGGCCACAATGGCAACGGCGAAACGCGACCATGCCAAGGCGCAGTTTGACGCGGTTGGCATGGGCAATCTGCGGGATCAAACCCTATTGGCGAGCCCGGTAGACGGAATCGTTACGGTGAAATTGCTTGAGCAAGGTGCTGCCGTCGTTCCCGGACAAGTTGTTCTGCAACTGGTCGTCCCCGGTGATTTGTGGATCAAGACCCGCATTGACCAGAAGCAATCAGGCTTGATTCGGGCAGGGCAAAAAGCGGAGATTGTGCTGCGCTCACATCCGCAGGCAAGCATGCCCGGAACCGTTGAGCGTATTGACTTGATCAGCGACGCTGTCACCGAGGAGCGCATTGTGAATGTTTCGGTTCCCGGGATCAGCGCCAGCCTGGGCGAGTATGCCGAAGTCACCATTCAACTGCCGGTTCAGGAAAATGCACGCTCCATACCTGCGGCAGCGGTCAAAAGGATCAATCAACAAGACGGTGTTTGGGTGCTGCAAGATGATAGGGCCAAATTCAAGCCTGTCAAAACCGGCATTTCGACGCTGGAGGGACGCACGCAAATACTGGACGGACTCAGTGATAACGATGAAGTGATTGTCTATAGCCAGCGGGCGATAAAAGCAGATTTGAAGCTGAAGGTCGTTGCGGAAATCGTGAGGAACTGATTGTGATCAATCTGGCAAGTCGCGATATTCTGCATGGTTGGGGCAAATTCGTCTTTACCGGCGTGGGGCTGGGTTTGCTGATTGGCGTTACGCTGACCATGGCCGGCGTATATCGCGGCATGGTGGATGATGCCCGTGCCATGATAGAGAACGCTGGTGCTGATCTTTGGGTGGTTCAGCAAGACACGCTGGGCCCTTATGCGGAACCTTCCAGCATTCACGACGATGTGGCACGCGACCTGCTCGGCCAGGAAGGGGTCATGGAGGCGGGAAATGTGGCCTACCTGACCATGCAAATCCAGCGAGCCGACAAGGATGTGCGCATCATGCTGGTAGGCATCGAGCCGGGCAAGCCGGGTGAACCTGCCTATCTGCTGGCGGGCCGTCCGATTACCCGTGGGCATTATGAAGCGCTGGCGGACATCAAAACCGGGCTGGCGCTGGGCGAACGCGTCCAGATTCGCCGCCACCCATACACGGTAGTCGGACTGACGCGGCGCATGGTTTCATCGAGTGGCGATCCCATGGTGTTTGTCCCGCTCAAGGATGCTCAGGAGGTGCAGTTCCTGAAGGACAATGATGCCTTGCTGAGCGACCGTGCCAGGACTGTCGCGAACCCCGCTTTTAATCGTGCGCCGGGGGTGCTGGATGCCGTTCTGGCAAATCAGGTCGCGAGTCATATGGTCAACGCGGTACTGGTGCGTATCAAAACCGGATACGACGAGCAGAGGGTGGCCGAACAGATAAAACGCTGGAAACATTTGCAGACCTACACCAAGGTGCAGATGGAGGAAATTCTGGTCGCCAAATTGATTGCAACTTCGGCCAGGCAGATTTTCATGTTTCTGGTGATTTTATCCATCGTCAGTGCTGCGATTGTGGCTTTTATTATTTACACCATGACGATGAATAAAATCCGGGAAATTGCGGTGCTCAAGCTGGTGGGGGCGGGCAATCAAACGATCAGCGGCATGATATTGCAACAGGCGCTTGGTCTGGGTTTGATCGGTTTTGTGGTTGGAAAAACAGCGGCAACGCTGTGGGCGCCGCTGTTCCCGAAATATGTTTTACTGATTCCCGGCGATGCGATTCGCGGCCTCATCTTGGTGATGTTGATGTGCTCTTTGGCCAGCATTTTCGCCATCCGCGCGGCGTTGCGGATTGATCCCGCCACTGCGATAGGAGGATAACGCGATGGGAGTTCCGGCAATTCATATCGAAAACCTGATGAAGCGTTATGGTGAGGGCGATACCGCCGTTGATGCGTTGAAAGGCGTGGATATGACCATCTGGCCGGGTGAAGTGGTGGGACTGGTCGGGCCTAGCGGTTCGGGTAAAAGCACCTTGCTGAAATGCCTGGGTGCGG
The DNA here is from genome assembly GCA_964385275.1 of uncultured Gallionella sp. Classification (GTDB taxonomy): domain Bacteria; phylum Pseudomonadota; class Gammaproteobacteria; order Burkholderiales; family Gallionellaceae; genus Gallionella. The sequence continues at coordinate 8,450 of CAYLOK010000048.1, forward strand.
TAATCGAACCGACAGCGGGGAAAATGCAACTGGGCGGTCAGACGATTTTCGAAGGCGAGTGGAAAATTGATGATCTGCGCACCTTGAGGCGCGACCGCATCGGCTTTGTTTTTCAGGCGCCCTATCTGATCCCGTTTCTGAATGTGACTGACAATATTGCGCTATTGCCGATGCTGGCGGGCGTGTCGAACGTGCAGGCACGAATCCGCGCCAAAGAATTGCTGGATGCGCTGGATGTCGGCCACCGGGCGCATGCCCAGGTTTCCGAGCTTTCCGGCGGTGAGCAGCAGCGTGTGTCGATTGCACGTGCGCTGGCTAATCACCCGCCCATCATTCTTGCCGATGAACCAACAGCACCACTAGATAGCGAACGGGCATTAACGGTAGTGCGTATTTTGAATCAGATGGCGCAGCAATATCAAACGGCCATTGTTGTGGTTACACACGATGAAAAAATCATCCCGACATTCAAGCGCATTTACCACATTCGTGATGGGCGCACCTATGAGGAAGCGGGAGAGGGCCGGGATGCATGAGGGGACTATTTTGGGAGTAGTGCAATGAATCAGGAAGTGATTAAACGCCGTTTATCCACAGAAGAGCGACAGAGCGAAATTGTTCGTGTCGCCATTCATCTGGCTGCCGAAAAAGGCATAGACAGCGTGACTACGCAGGATATGGCCGATGCGATGAATGTCACTCAGGGTGCTGTTTTCAAACATTTTCCGACCAAGGATGATATCTGGCTGGCCGTTATCAACTGGATACGCGGGCGACTGATGGCGGTGTTGGAAAAGGCCGCGTCGGAGGCGACCGACCCGATCAACGCGATTGAACGGATGTTCTATGCGCACATCACTTTCATCAGCAAACATCCGGCGATTCCGCGCCTGCTGTTCACGGAGATGTTGCACAAGAAGAACAGCAAACTTCGTGACCTGATCCAGGAAATCATCTCGGGTTATGAGGGCAAGATTGCGGGCCTTCTTGACGCGGCGAAAGAGCAGTCTCTGGTTGCGCGCGATCTGGATAGCAAGAATGCCGCCGTGCTCTATATCGGCATGATTCAGGGACTCTTCATGCAGGTGTCAATTTTTGGCGGCAAGCGTTCATTGCTGGATGAGGCCAAAAAGACGTTCCCCATTTATCTGCATGGCATTAAAAAACGTAACGACGCAGTTTAATTTTTGACTTAAAACAAAATAAGGAATCGCAATGAAAAAATACCCAATAGGGTCCGCAGCTATCACCAGCCTGTTTTTTGCAGCGATGAATGTAGCTGCGGCAGAGCCGCTTGAATTGCAAAAGGTTATGAAAGAACTGGGGAAAAACATGCAAGTAGTGACGGGTGGAATTTCCCGCGAAGATTGGCTATTGGTTGAACATACCTCTCACCTGATAGGCGAGCATCCTCAGCCATCCGTGACCGAAAAGATGCGCATCATGAATTTTATGGGAGCCAGCATGGGAAAGTTCAAGGCGTTTGACGGGCAAACACATGAATTTGCCCATGAGATGGCAATGGCTGCCCAGGCAAAGGACGGCCAGAAGGTGATTTCATCCTTCCAGAAACTGCAATCGTCCTGTCTGGCTTGCCATCAGGCATTTCGCCCCGCGTTCGTGGAGCATTTTTACGGAAAATCGGCCAATTAAGACGGCTGTCTGTCAATTAAAACTTGAAAGTATAAATTGTGAAAAATTGTAAATTGAGTTGGGGTCTGGTCGGGGTATTGCTGATTATCGTCGCCATCTTTGGTTATAAGTTTGCCGTGGGCCAGGTGCAGCCGTCGGATGACGGTCGTCAGGCCGTCATGCTCAGCAAGGATGAGCGCAACGCCTTGCTGCTGGAGATGCGTACCTGGCTGCAAAGCTCGCAAGGCATATTGGCTGCGGCATCCGAAAAAGACTTTGCAGCGGTAATCAGTTCAGCCAAGGCGTCGGGCATGGGCGCGGAGGCAGATACACAGGGTTCGTTATTCAGGAAGATTCCCCTGGAAATGAAGAAACTTGGATTTGATACCAGAGGGAAGTTTGATGAGATTGCAGCTGATGCAGAGCAGTATAAAGACAGCAATCGCATTGTCAGCAAGTTAAGTGTAGCGATGAACAATTGCATCGCTTGTCATGCGATGTACCGTTTTGTCGAAACGGAGTAATAGGTGATAAACATGTTTAGCATCCTGTCGGTTAAAAAACAAACGATGCCGCTGTTGCTGGCGTTGGGCGTGTCCAGTATGGTCAGTGCTGCCGACCTGCTGGACACCTTCCACAGCGCGCAGACTAACGACCCGGTATTTTCTGCTGCGCGCGCGACGCAACAGGCCGGGC
>CAYLOK010000049.1:0-10698 GCA_964385275.1 uncultured Gallionella sp.
GTTTGGTTCACGGCACGATGCAGCATGAACAGACTTTTTCTACAGCTTCGTTAGATGGCTTGATGCCATAAAGCACACAGGTGTATCATAAATGGCATGAAACCCGTGAATTGGAATACAGAGAAAAACATCCTCCTCAAGGCAGAACGAGGTGTTTCCTTTGAAGAAGTTCTATCAGCCATGTCGCATGGTGGCCTTCTTGATATTCGAGATCACCCGAATAAAGACCAGTATCCGAATCAACGTCTTCTTGTGGTTCGTATTCGCGGCTATGCCTATTTGGTGCCGTTTGTGGAAACTGAAAGCGAGGTTTTCCTGAAAACGATCACTCCGAGCAGGAAGGCCACCCGTAATTATTTGACTAAGGATAGTTCAAATGGATAAAGAAAATTTACTTGAAGAGGAAATTCTTGCCTCCTTTGAAAGAGGTGAGTGGCAATCCTCCCCCAATCTGAATGAAGAAATCGCGCGCTTCTCCGCCATGGCATCGGCATCACTTACCAAGAATAAACGCGTAAACATTCGCATTTCTTCCCGAGACCTCGAAGACATTCAAGCAAAGGCCGCCGAAGAAGCCGTTCCATACCAAACACTGATGGCTAGCGTGCTCCACAAATTTGTCACTGGTCGACTTGTAGAGGTATCACCCAGTTTAACTCTGCGCTCAACCCGGTCGCGCGCAAAAACTGCGCGTACCGGTTAGCTCCACGTTATGCTGACAAATCGAATGGAACAAGCACAAAATACAATTAAGGAAACGCTGATTTATTCGTCATCCCCGCGAAAGCGGGGATCCAGCGCCTTGATTTAATTGGGTTCCCGCCTGCGCGGGAACGACAAAACCGAATAAATCAGCACATCCCTAAGTCTTTGGATCAATACATAGAAGCCCTACATAATACTGTAGGAAAAGGGCTGTTTTCGCATTTGACATTCTCCGAAAATTGAAAGGAACGGGCGCATCATACTACGCAAAAATATCAGGCGATGAGTCGCCGCATATCGGGTTGAAAGCGGCGACGCGTCGCCGCACTCCAAGTCAGGCATTGCCGATACCGCTGGTCGGCAGGCTGATCCGGCGGGCGAAATCCAGCATGCGCTGTATCGGCAACACGGCGCGCGGAATGATGGACGGATCAACGTGTATCTCGTTGCTGCCGGTTTCCAGCACTTGGGCCAGGTTAATAAGTCCGTTCATCGCCATCCACGGGCAATGGCTACAACTGGTGCAATTCGCGCCTTTACCTGCGGTCGGCGCTTCGAGGAACAGTTTGTCCGGGCAGAGCGTGCGCATCTTGTGCAGGATGCCGTTGTCGGTGGCGACGATAAATACCCTGGCATCGGAGTTGCGCGCGGCGTTGATGAGTTGCGTGGTGGAACCGACCACGTCCGCCAGCTTGATCACCGCGCGCGGCGATTCGGGATGCACCAGTACAATACAACCGGGATGCTGCGCCTTCAGTGCGACGAGTTCCTGCGCCTTGTATTCGTCATGCACCACGCATGCGCCCTGCCACAGCAGCATGTCCGCACCGGTCTGCTCCTGCACATAGGCGCCCAGATGGCGGTCCGGCGCCCAGAGGATTTTTTTGCCTTGTTCGTGCAGATGTTTGACCACCGGCAAGGCGATGGAACTGGTCACCATCCAGTCGGCGCGCGCCTTAACAGCCGCACTGGTGTTGGCATAGACCACCACGCTGCGGTCGGGGTGCGCATCGCAAAACGCTGCAAATTCATCCGCCGGACAGCCCAGATCGAGCGAACATTCCGCCTCCAGATCGGGCATCAGCACGCGTTTTTCGGGGTTGAGTATCTTCGCCGTCTCGCCCATGAAACGCACGCCCGCCACGACGATGGTTTTGGCCGGATGGCGGTGACCGAAGTTAGCCATATCCAGCGAATCCGAGACAATGCCACCGGTCTGTTCGGCCAGGTCCTGCAAGTCGGGATGGACATAATAATGCGCCACCAGCACGGCATCCTGCTCCCGCAACAGGCGTTTGATGCGCGTAATCAGTTCAGTCTTCTCTTGCAGATTCGGCTCACGCGCCGCCCTGGCCCACGCAGAGGCTGCGGAATAACCCGGATGGTCATAGGCCACGAAAATGGGATGTTCAGCCATACTGTTCAATCTCGCTTATATTGGTTCGCTAACAGGATGGCAACGCCAGTATCGCCGCGCGGTTACTCGGCGAAAAAACCTTTTCCGCCGCGTCCTGCCAGGGCAACCACTGAAAGTCCAAGTGTTCGCGTGCTGCAATTTTTACCGCGACGCGGTTCGGCAATTGCAAGCCAAATACATGTTCGGTATTTTGCGTGATGCCGGCCGGATAACGATGCCGCCAGTGCGGATAAATTTCGTAGCTGTTTTGCACCTGCCAGTCGGTGAGCGCGTACTGACTGGCATCCAGTCCCGTCTCTTCACGCACTTCGCGTATCGCCGTAGCGCGCAAAACTTCGTCGCCTTCACGACTGCCGGTAACGGACTGCCAATAACCCGGATGATCGGCACGCTCCAGCAGCAACACTTCATAACCTGTCCCGTGCTCCGTCGAAGGGGCTGCGGTATAGATCACCACCAGTACGGAAACGGGCTGTTTTTTTGCGGCTGACATATTCAGGCAAAGAAGACCCAGAACGGTTTGTTGCGCTGCCGCCAGTACACCACCGTATCGTCAAAGATGTCCTGCGCAATTTCCCGGTCATTGGCAGACAGACCGAGCGTGGGGCTGACATTTTTCAACAGCAGTACATAGCCGGGGGCGGCGCGCCATGACAGGTCGCACAACACGTCGACCAGCGCATCCCAATTCGCGCCGAATTCGTCGGGATAGCCGGTGGCGGCAGCCAGCGCATTGAGCAGATTTTTCTTACCCTTGACCCCCTTCAGATCGGCCTCGAACAGCGCAAATCCGGCGGCATCAACCGCCTCGCACAGCACATCCACACGACAGTCCAGCTTGTGGCAGGCCGCCGCTGCCAGATTGTTCAATTGTGGTATCGCTGCGTCCATGGCTACTCCCGTATGCGTTTGAAGGTTTGATAATGGTCTGCGCTGTAATAATACTCACCCGGCGTGCCGCTGACGATACGGCGTGCCCCCCGGTTGCGCGCACCGGGGGTTTTCACTGTGTATTCATGGTAATAGCCGCGCGGTCGTTTTGGCAAGATGCGCTCAAAATTGCCGAACACCACGCCGTCGCGCTGATAGGCAAACGGCCCGCCCTGCCTGATTGCACTCAAGGTGTCATGCGCCTCGGGCGGCAATTGCGCAAATTCAATGAGTGGCATTGAGCCACTTGCAGGCGAGTCCGATTGACTCTGCGATACCGCGCCGTGAGATGCAGCGTTTCCCGATTCCGGCTGGCATGCTGACGCCAGCAAGAACAGCAACACCGCACAGACGACACGCAAGCCCTGTAACATGTTCATCCTATTGATTCCAATAAAAAATCAAGAGCACAGAATGGTTGGCGTGCAGCGCTACCCCCTACGCCGTGCAGCACTCACGCCTCGGCCTTATTACGAAATTTCGGTCGTGGTTACTACTTGCTGACGCAAACGGATGTGCAAATCGCGCAACTGGCGCTCGTCCACCGCGCTCGGCGCTTGCGTCAACAGGCATTGCGCGCGCTGTGTCTTGGGGAAGGCAATCACGTCGCGTATTGATTCCGCACCGGTCATCATAGTGACGATGCGATCCAGACCGAAGGCCAGCCCGCCATGCGGCGGCGCGCCGTATTGCAGCGCGTCGAGCAGGAAGCCGAACTTGAGTTGCGCTTCTTCCGCGCCGATGTTGAGCGCGCGAAACACCTGGCTCTGCACTTCTGCCTTGTGGATACGCACCGAACCGCCGCCCAGTTCCCAGCCGTTCAAGGCCAGATCGTAGGCCTTGGCCAGACAACGACCGGGATCGGTTTCGAGAAACTGAAGGTGTTCATCCTTCGGGGAAGTGAACGGATGGTGGCAGGCATTCCAGCGCTTGCCCTCTTCGTCGTATTCGAACATCGGAAAGTCCACCACCCACAATGGCTCCCAGGCGCTACCGTTGAGATGACCCTTTTCATGGCCGATCTTGCTGCGCAATGCGCCCAGCGCATCGTTGACGACCTTAGCCTTGTCCGCACCGAAGAAGATGATGTCGCCGTTCACAGCGCCGGTGCGTTCGATAATGGTTTTCAGCGCCGCTTGATGCAGGTTCTTCACGATAGGCGACTGCAAGCCGGTTTCATTGAGTTGCGCAACGTCGTTGACCTTGATGTAAGCCAGACCACGCGCGCCGTAGATGCCGACAAACCTGGTGTACTCGTCGATCTCGCCACGAGTGAATGCAGCCCCGCCCGGCACGCGCATCGCCGCCACTCGACCGTTGGCCGAATTCGCCACACCGGCAAACACTTTGAACGCCACATCCTTCACTGCGTCGGTGACTTCGGTCAGCTCCAGCGTCACGCGCAGGTCCGGCTTGTCCGAACCGAAACGCGCCATCGCCTCCGCATAAGCCATGCGCGGGAAAGGATTGGGCAAGTCCACCTCCATCGTTTCCTTGAACACGGTACGGATCAATTCTTCGGTCAGCGCAGTGATCTGCGTTTCATTCAGAAAGGAGGTCTCGATATCCACCTGGGTGAATTCAGGCTGGCGGTCGGCGCGCAAGTCTTCGTCGCGGAAGCATTTGGTGAGCTGATAATAGCGGTCAAAGCCCGCCACCATCAGCAACTGCTTGAATAATTGAGGAGATTGCGGCAAGGCGAAGAATTCGCCCGGATGCACGCGCGAGGGAACCAGATAATCGCGCGCGCCTTCCGGGGTGGATTTGGTCAGCATCGGCGTTTCGATGTCGATAAAGCCGCGACTGTCCAGGAAGCGGCGGAACGCCATCGCCACCTTGTAGCGCAGCATCATGTTCTTTTGCATCTGCGGACGGCGCAAGTCGATCACGCGATGCGTCAGGCGCACGTTCTCGGACAGATTTTCGTCATCCAGCTGGAACGGCGGCGTCACGGCGGCATTCAGCACCTCAATTTCGTGACACAGTATCTCGATCTGACCGCTGGTCAGATTGGCGTTAGTGGTGCCCTCGGGACGGCGGCGAACCTTGCCGGTAATGCGCAACACAAATTCATTGCGCACCGATTCGGCGATCTTGAACATCTCCGCGCGATCAGGGTCGCACACCACTTGCGCCAAGCCTTCGCGGTCGCGCAGGTCAATAAAAATCACCCCGCCATGGTCGCGGCGGCGATGCGCCCAGCCGCAAATGCTCACGGTCTGGTCGAGTTGGTCGGTATTGAGTGTGCCGCAATAATGTGTACGCATAATGTAATCTCTAGGGAAAATGGGGTATATCAGGGCTGGCGATGTCCTGATTCGACATCGGACACGACGCCCATCGAAACAATGGTACGCAAAGCGACATCCACCGTCATATCCAGCTCTATGGTGTCAACCTTGCGCACGAAAAAATAAAAGCCGTTCACCGGGCTGGGCGTGGTGGGAATAAACACGGCCACATATCCTTCCTCAAACTGGCCGAGCACTTCATTCGGCACATTAGTCTGGAAGGCAAGCGACCACGCCTGCGGATGCGGATAGCGTACCAGCAACACCTTGCGGAACGAATTGCCGCTGCCGGACAGCAGGGTATCGCTAACCTGCTTGACACCCTTGTAGATACTGCCGACAAAAGGAATGTGCAACATGCCCTTTTCGGACGCATCCCACAGCCGCTGACCGAACACATTGCGTATCAGCAACCCGGTCACCAGCACGACCGCGAAGGTGAGGATGATGCCCAGACCGGGGATGTGGACGCCCAACAACCTGTCTGGATGCCAGTGCTCCGGCAACAGCAGCAAGGTCTGATCCATCGTGGTAATGGTCAGGTTCAGCACCCAGATCGTGATGCCAAGCGGAACCCAGACCAGCAGACCGGTAACGAGAAATTTCTTCACGTTCAGGAATTGCCGCTCGCCACAGGGCAGGAACCTGCACTGGCGCAAGGCGCGCATCCGGCCTTGGGCTTGTCTTTAAAATCTGTCGCATAGTAGCCGTTGCCCTTCAACTGAAAACCGGGCGCCGTCAATTGTTTGGCGAATGTAGCTTTGCCGCATTCCGGGCAAGTATTGAGCGGCTCATCGCTCATTTTCTGCATCACGTCTTTTTGCAAGCCGCAACTGGAACAACCGTAAGCGTAGATAGGCATAACTTCTTCCTGCAAAGTAATTTTGAAAGTCGCACATTATACATTAGTGATACCGCTTGCCGCGCATCCCTGAAGGGCATTTAATCCGCACCCGGCAAACCCGCGCCTTAAACATCATCACTTCAACAGGCTCCGGGCGTGTATAATGCGCACGCCCTGCGTAAAACCAATCAGCGCAGCGGTCTCTGAACTCACTCCCGATCTCTTCGATCACATAATTCGTCTGCCCCGATTGGTGCCGCTCTTGCAGAGCGTCAGGCCGTCGCAGGAGCCATGCTTTGCCAAACAACACAACCTCATTAGCCAATGAAATCACCTTTGCCAGTCTGAATCTGGCCGAACCCATCATGCGCGCCATCAGCGACGCCGGATACACGCAACCCACACCCGTCCAGAAGCAGGCGATCCCGCTGGTGCTGGCGGGCGGCGACTTGCTGGCCGGCGCACAGACCGGCACCGGCAAGACCGCCGGCTTTACCCTGCCGGTTTTGCATCTATTGAACAGCAAGCCTGCCGCAAACCCGCGCCCCGGCCGTCCACGCTGTTTGATTCTGACCCCGACGCGCGAACTCGCTGCCCAGGTTGAAGAATCCGTACAAACCTACGGAAAATATCTCTCGCTTAAATCACTGGTGATGTTCGGCGGGGTGAACATTAATCCGCAAATAAAATCATTGCGCTCGCAGGTGGACATTCTGGTCGCCACACCGGGTCGCCTGCTCGATCACGTCGGACAAAAAACGCTGGACTTGTCCGCCGTGGAAATCCTGATTCTGGACGAAGCCGACCGCATGCTGGATATGGGCTTCATCCGCGACATCAAGAAGATCCTCGCGCTGCTGCCTAAAAAGCGTCAAAACCTGCTGTTTTCGGCGACGTTCTCGGAGGAAATCAAGACCTTATCCGACGGTCTGCTAAACAATCCGGGGTTTGTCGAAGTCGCGCGCCGCAACACCACCTCGGAGCTGGTCTCGCAAACGGTGCATATGGTTGCGCAAAAACTCAAAAGCCATCTGCTCTCTCATCTGATCAAGCACAATGACTGGAAGCAGGTGCTGGTGTTCACGCGCACCAAACACGGCGCGAATCGTCTGGCTGAAAAATTGAATGCCGATGGCATTGCCGCTGCCGCGATTCACGGCAACAAGAGCCAGTCCGCGCGCACCAAGGCCTTGTCTCAATTCAAGGACGGCACGATGCCGGTACTGGTTGCGACCGACATCGCCGCACGCGGTCTGGACATCGACATGCTGCCGCACGTAGTGAACTTCGAGTTACCGAATGTGCCGGAAGATTACGTACACCGCATCGGACGGACCGGGCGCGCAGGCAGCAATGGCGCGGCGATTTCACTGGTAGATAGCGAAGAGTTGCAGCACCTGAAAGACATCGAGCGCCTGATCAAGACGCAGATTCCAAGGGTATCCATCGACAGCTTCGTGCCGCCGACACATATCCCGGCTGAAGCGCCTCGTCCGCCACGCCCGCAGCACGGCCAGAAACGTCACAGCAACACCACCGCCGGCAATCGTCCGCCGCGCGAAGGTCAAGCGCCCGCAGGCAATCGCGCACCACGCGAAGGACAGGCCCCGCGCAATCCTGATGCGGCAAGACCTCGCCAGCCGCGCGATCCGCAATCTCGCGGACCGCAAGCAGCCGGACAGCCTCGCTCACCACAGAAGCCGCGCGCGCCGCAATCAACCCCGAAGCCGCAGCCGCTGCTGTCTGAAGCCGCGCGTCATCAGGCTATGCCTCAACCCGCACTGTTCTCACCGAGACCTGCGGCACGACGCGGCAAATAGCGAGTGCTGAGCACTGAACGGGGTCAGTCTGACAGGCTGATTGCTATTTGATTACAAGTTATTGATTTAACTGGATATTTTATTACCCGGCGGTGACAGGCGCTTCCTTCCAGGAACACATATTGGGGAGCGCCGCGTTTGGCTCGTTCCGTTTGAATACAACGATCCCGCCTATTTTTTTGGTTTTTCCCGCTTGCCGAACAAGCCTTCGGCCCAGACTCCCGCTTTTACGCCCACCGAAGTACCGATCCCCGGTCCCAGCAGGACTGTGCCAAGCGCCGCACCCGTCATGGTTCCGGCAGTGGGATAGAGTAACGGAGCCTCAACCGTTCCCGCAACATTGAGCGGCACGCTGGTGCGGGCGCCCATCATTTTAACCTGAGCGTTGATACGTCCAGACAGCGCCTTTTTCGGCGAGATGCTCACATTTCCATCGACTGCCAACGCACCCGAGGCAATCTTGAGTTGCGTAAAATGGTAGCCGCCGCGTTCCATGACGAGATACCCGGACAACGCATCAAAACGGGTTTCTCCGCCTGTCGTTCCCTGCCCGCTCAGCTGGGTGGCGGCTTCCCGGATGTCAACCCCTTGCAGTACGCCGTTCTGAACGCTAAAAGTTGTTTTCAGCCGCAACACCTTCACAAGCTGATCGGCGGATGCCGCCGACGCAGAGAAAACCGGTTTGGCACTGAGCTTGCCGCTGACACGGGTTCTGGATGACAGCATGGAAGCGATTTTCTGTACCTCCACCTGATTGATGTCAAGATTGCCATTGAGCCGCCATCCTTTCTGCCAACTGAGGGTCGCTTTGCCATTGGCCATGCCGCCATAGAGTCTGGCGCTCACCGCACTCAGGTTGAGCTCGCTGAGCGTCGCCACCCCCTTGATAAGCAACTCGTCGAACACCAGTGTCGGCCCGGTTGGCAATGTCCATGATTTTGCGCTGGCATCGAGCTGATACTTTGACCCGTCAAACTTGATGAGCACCTTGAGCTGACCGTCCTGTGCGGTAATGGATGCGTCCTGTGGCTCGCCCTTGCTGTTAAGACTTACACGCGCATCAAAGGGGCCAAAACTTGCCTTGCCAAAATTGACCTGCGCGTTATTGAGACGGACGCTCTCCACCCGGACCGACTGTTGCGGCGATTTGTCGGCATGCGCCCATACCGGAATCTTGTTGATCGCGTGCTGCGTCAGGATCAGCGTATCAATCTCGATACTCTTGATGACCCGGGTCGGCTGGAATAATGAAAAAAGATCGGGGATCACCCGCACCTTGCCGAGTTTGACATCACTGGTTGCTCCAACCGTAATACCGTTGAGCATGACATGCGGCAACGGCAATGCGGCGAACCGGATGCTTTCTATCGATACCGGTTCTTTGAGCCTGTCCGAGGCTGCTTTTTCGATCTGCGGAATGTAATCGTTGAGCGAGATGAAGAACGGCAGCGCCACCGCAAGCAGCAGCACGAGCGCAACCAGTATGCGTTTAAACCATTTCATGCCGTGTTCGCACCATCAATAATCGGAGTGTTCATGCGTTTTTCGTAATTTCCCCATGAATGACGGATTCACCTGTCTGGCGGAACCGCCACGGCAAGTGGCAGGCAAAATCAAACCAACCGCCACTCGCCCTGCGCCACATCGTCCAGCGTCCATTCGCCGATACGGTAACGGATCAGGCGCAAGGTGGGGAAGCCGACTGCGGCAGTCATGCGACGCACCTGACGGTTCTTGCCTTCCTTTATCGTCAGTTCCAGCCAGCTGGTCGGAATGGCTTTTCGCTCACGTACCGGCGGGTTGCGCGGCCAAAGTTTAGCAGGCTCATCCATCAGGCTCGCCCCGGCAGGCTGGGTGGTAAAATCAGCCAGCTTGACCCCGCTGCGCAGCTTATCGAGCGCCACCTGGTCCGGTATGCCTTCCACCTGCACCCAGTAAGTCTTGGGCAGTTTGTGTTTCGGGTCGGTGATGCGATGTTGCAACTGTCCGTCGTCAGTCAACACCAGCAAGCCTTCGCTGTCGGTATCCAGTCGTCCGGCGGGATAAAATTCGGGAAGAGGAATATAATCCGCCAGCGTCGGATGCAGGCCGTCACGACTGAATTGGCAGATTACGCCAAACGGTTTATTGAACAGCAAAATGCGTCCCATTTGAGTTCCAGATTATTTTAAGCGGGCATTTTACCGCGTCTGCCACCTGACCGAGCGTTAAAGCGCGGGCGTCTTTCCCCAAGACACCACGAGAACCAACTAAAGAGAAAAAATATGACAAGTCATAAAATTATTTACACGATGGTTGATGAAGCACCGGCACTGGCCACCTATTCCCTGCTGCCCATCATACAAGCCTTCACCAGGGCAGCGGGCGTTACCGTCGAAACGAGGAATATTTCGCTTGCAGGACGTATCCTCGCAAATTTTCCCGAAAACCTGACCTCTAGCCAGAAAATTGCCGATGAACTGACCGAACTGGGTCAGCTTGCGCTCCAACCCGAAGCTAACATCATCAAACTGCCGAATGTCAGCGCAACACCCCCGCAATTAAAAGCGGCCATCAGGGAATTGCAGTCGCAGGGATACAAAGTCCCGGATTATCCTGAAGAGGCTCAAAACGACGCTGAAAAAGCCATCAAGGCCCGCTACGGCAAGGTGCTCGGCAGCGCCGTCAATCCCGTGCTGCGCGAAGGCAACT
>CAYLOK010000050.1:0-10484 GCA_964385275.1 uncultured Gallionella sp.
AACAAACGGTTCAGATCGCGGCTCGCTTCGCGATCACGATCTAACCTTACTCGTTAGACATTTAAAGCGAACCTGCCCCTCTTTAATTCTATAATTTGCACACTATTCCCCACTGACTTCCACAACGTCATTGATTTTGAACAATACGAAAATGCTCTTTTTGAAAAGCCCTGCCATTCCACCCGTAAAGTTTTAAAGCTTGAAATCTGACAGAGTAAATAAACCATAAGTCTCCAGCTTCTTTCGTTGCAGCAGTGTCTCGCTTTGATGGGCGAGCGGCACCCAAAACATGCGAATGGAAGCAACCGCAGATTTTCGTGTCAGAATCCCTTAGAGATTCTGCAATCTTATCTATAGCCGCGCTTCTAATTCGGAACGAGAGCGGCGTATTCCCCTCGCTCGACGTGCCAACAACAGATAAGACTGTAAATCGTTTGTGCTCTCGCTGTAGCAGAAGACCTGAAGCTTCTAGCGGAAACGCTTCATGAACGCATGCTAGAAGTTGTTCAAGCTGATTGATTGGGAAGATGTACACTCTAGCCTTGTCAAGTGTGAATGGCGAAAAGATACGGCAACAAAACCGCCAGCAATTTGGAAATATATCGCACACGGTATCGACTAGCACCTGCTCCGAATCCAATATTTGTCCAATGTTGCATTATTAAGATATGGCTTTGTCGGCAAGGAATCCTTCGGCGTACACATCAGTGTGCCGAAGGAAGAATGCCTTTTTTCATTTTTTAATGTATTCGCATAAGCAATCGCATGCTTTTAACGGGCAAAAAATCAACAAGAGGATAGCAATGACGAATTTTTTCTCTGTGGCTATGAACTCCAAAATCCTATTTAAGATGTCGCCAAGGTCAGGGGCACCGCCGACAATGTCGTTTCCTATGATGTCAGATTTACCGCATCCCGAACCCGCTTTTTTTAACGCAGTGACCAATGTTCCAATGTCAGCGTCACCACCACCTGAAAAGATAGCCTCCGGGTTTTTTTTGGCATAATCCGCAAGAGCACTTAAAAACAGCTCCAAATCTTTAGTGATTGCCATATCCGTATCCGCAAATGTTTTTACCATACCAAGCAAGTGCAGAAGGGTGTCTTGTTTCGCTTTTTCGAGTTGGTCGTTTGGTTTTTCCTCAGTTGCACCAGTTGTTTTTTCAGTATTTTCAGTCATGTTATTTCTCCAAAGCGATTTTTACGGAATTGGGTTAATTCTCTACAGTGCCCGTAACCACACTGGTCTGGGGGCATTGGGGACAGACCACGGTTTCACTTGCCCCATCTTCTCGACTTAGCCGACAATCGAAAAGTGCGGCTACGCTATTCGCTATTTACTTTCAAAACAATATGCCGAAATGCATAGGCAATTCGGCATATCGAATTTGTTCCATCCTTTCCGGGGCGGGTAATTGCCATGAAATTCCCCTCCGTTTTTTTCAGCCATTGCGCCAACCTTTAAGTGTCGCGGTTTGGAAATACAACCTTTCCCCGTACAATCCCTCGCTGAAAGGGGTTTGTCATGTATGAAGTATTGATTCACGTACTGGAAAATGGCGAGACGAGGGTGGCTGAGTGAGTCTGCTCAAGGTAAGCAATCTGGTCACCGGCCTGCGCAATGGTGTTGCCATCGTGGATGGCATTTCTTTCGAAATTGCGGCGGGCGAAACTTTTGCGTTGCTCGGCGAATCCGGTTGCGGCAAGTCCATGACGGCGCTGTCGCTGATGCGGCTGTTGCCGGACGGGGTGAGCAACAAGGCGGGTTCGGTGGCGCTGGAGGAGGTGCAGTTGTTCGGCTTGCCTGAGCGCGAGATGCGCGCGGTACGCGGCGGGCAGATGGCGATGATCTTTCAGGAGCCGGGGCTGAGCTTGAATCCGGTGATGACGGTGGGCGAGCAGATCGCCGAGGTGCTGGAATTGCACGGGGGGCGGCCGGACGCCAAGATTTTACCCCCTCTCCCCCTCTCCCTCTGCAAGGGGGAGAGAGTTAAGCGCTGCATCGAGTTGCTGGATCAGGTCGGTATTCCCGATGCGGCGCGGCGGGTAAACGAATATCCGTTCCAGTTGTCCGGCGGCATGAAGCAGCGCGTGATGATTGCGATGGCGCTGGCTGGAAGCCCGAAATTATTGGTCGCTGACGAGCCGACCACGGCGCTGGATGTGACGATACAGGCGCAGGTGCTGCAATTGCTGCGCGACACGCAAGCCAGCACAGGTATGGCGATGTTGCTGATTACGCATGATTTGGGCGTGGTGGCGGAAACTGCGCACTGGGTCGGCGTGATGTATGCCGGGCAGATCGTCGAGCAGGCCAGCCGCGAGAACTTGTTTGCACAGCCCTTGCATCCCTATACGCAGAAGCTGTTCGCCGCCTTGCCGCATGCCGGTCGCCGCGATCAGCCGCTTAGCGCGATTCCCGGTGCCGTTCCTCCGCTGGGTAGTATCACTCAGGGTTGCCGCTTTGCGGCGCGCTGCGATCGTGCCTGGGAATTGTGCCGCGAACAGACGCCGGAATGGACGGTGGTGGCGGATGGTCAGGGGGTGCGGTGCCATCTATACGGTGAAGGGGGAAGGGGGAAGTGGGAAGGGAGTTTGGCGGGAAGGGAGAAGAGGGAAGAGGGAAGGGGAAAACCTCGGAGCGGCATCGTCCCTTCTCCCTTCCCACTTCTCCCTTCACTCTTGAACGTCTCCGACTTGCGCGTCCACTTTCCGATCCGCAAGGGTATTTTGCAGCGTGTGGTCGGGCAGGTGAAAGCGGTGGATGGGGTGTCGCTGGAGATAGCTAAAGGGCGCACGCTGGCGCTGGTGGGGGAATCCGGCTGCGGCAAGACCACGCTGGGCAAGGCTTTGCTGCAATTGATAGCGCCGACAGAGGGTAGCGTGCAGTTCGAAGGGCGCGAATTGATCGGCACTAAGGCCGGTCGGCGCGCTTCGATGCAGATGGTGTTTCAGGACCCGTATGCGTCGCTGAACCCGAAGATGCGCGTGGCGGAGATACTCGAAGAGGGTATGAGTGCGCTGAATATCGGCGGCAACGGCGCGGCGCGTCAGGCGTATATCGACGGTTTGCTGGATAAAGTCGGACTGGCGCGCACCGCAAAGTGGCGCTATCCGCACGAGTTTTCCGGCGGGCAGCGGCAACGCATTGCGATTGCCCGTGCGCTGGCGGTATCGCCGCAGTTGTTGATCTGCGATGAGCCGACCAGTGCGCTGGATGTGTCGGTGCAGGCGCAGATTCTCAATCTGCTCAAAGACTTGCAGCAGGAATTGAATCTCTCCTATCTGTTTATCACGCATAACCTCGCCGTGGTGGAATACCTGGCGCACGAGGTGTGCGTGATGTATCTGGGGCGCATCGTTGAACGCGGCACGGCGGAGGAAGTGTTGCGCTCCCCGCGTCATCCTTACACTCGTGCCTTGTTGTCCGCCGTGCCGCGTATCGACGGGCAACAGCGCGAATTTATCCGGCTGGAAGGCGATTTGCCTTCACCGGCCAATCCGCCGCAAGGCTGCCATTTCGCGCCACGCTGCAATCAGGTTGAGGCGATTTGTCGGGAGTGTTACCCGCTTGCGGTAAAAATATCGCCAACCCATGCGGTGCATTGTCATTTGCCGGTAAAAAGCGTTAATTCGGGTTGACGGGATGCTGCCATTAAAGTAAAACTGGCACAGCGGTTGCGATAAAAAGGTGGCGATGCCTTTGTTTTTGACAGGTGTAGTGTTTTTTAACTTCAATTTTGAGGAGAGCATCATGAGTACTAATTCAACGGGTGTACAAGGCGATGTCAGCAAAGAAAAGCTGATGCAGGATTTGCAGCTGGTGGTGTCGGATGCCGAAGAGTTGCTGAGAGCGACCGCCAGTCAAGCGGGTGAAAAAGTGAGTGTCGCCCGCGAACGCATACAGGACAGTTTGGCCGCAGCCAAGGCGCGTCTGGCCGAGGCTGAAGAAGCCATGCTGGAGAAGACCCGGCAGGCTGCAAGGGTGACCGACGAATACGTGCACGATAATCCCTGGCGGGCTGTCGGCATTGCAGCCGGAGTGGGTCTGGTTGTGGGCATGCTGATTTCGCGCGGGCGTTAAGCCATGGCGGAAGCTGGTTCCGGTCTGATGGGTTCGGTCAGGCAGTTGCTGTCCACGCTGGCTGCTGTCGCATCGACTCGCCTGGAGCTGCTGGCGAATGAGTTGCATGAGGAGCGTCTGCACGTGGAGCGGATGCTCCTTTATTTTTTTGCCGCGCTGTTCTGTGTCGGCATGACTATCATGCTGCTGACCGTTTTCATCGTGGTGCTGTTTTGGGATGATTACCGTCTGGCCGTGCTGGGGGGGCTGAGCGCAGTTTTTCTCGTGTCCGGTTTGCTACTGGCGCAGAGTCTGCGCAGGCTTGCACATACTAAATCCAAATTGTTTTCCGTTACTCTTGGCGAACTGGCCAAGGACAGGGAACAGCTGGATGACCGTAATGGGTAAGCGCAGATTCGAGGTGATGCAACGTCGCCAGGCGTTGCTGGCGAAAATATCCGACCAGCGCGGCCAGCTGGCCGAACTGGCAACCCGCTGGCAACCCGCGCTACGCCTTGCCGACCAGGCCGTGGCTGCGGTGAATTTCCTGCGTGTTCATCCTGTACTGGTAGCCGGTCTGGCCGGCCTGGTCGTGGTGCGGCGAAACGGTCTGGCCGGACTGGTGAAAGGCGTGTGGCGAATCGTGAAGGCCTACCGCTACGTCAGCAACTTCTCAAAAAAGATGGCATCGCGACTGTAACAGGTTCGTGTCATTATCCCTGCCGGTGCGCCGGCAAAATATTCGTGCTGCGCCTTACTTGTTCTGGTAGGCGAGGTTGACTTTTCCGGCCTTCGCTGCGCCGGCCTGTTTTCCGGTGGTTTTGCGTTGTGCGACTTTACGGGTTTTGGATTGCGCCAGACGCCGGGTGGTTTTACCGGATGCAATACGCGTTTTTGACCCGGCTTGAACGATGGTCAGTATCTGCCCGGCCTTGACCTGTTTTGTGTGATCATTCCAGCGTTTCAGGTCGGCGACGCTGACATGGTAGCGGCGTGCCAGTTTGGCCAGGGTTTCACCCTTACGGACGGTGTGTTTGATGGTGGGGGCATGGTTCTGTTGAGCCGTCCTGTTGACGGGGTGCAGGTGCATGTTGAAGACTGCAAATTCGCCGTTCTCCTCGCCGGGTTCGCCGTTGAGCGGCACAAGCAGCGCCTCGCCTTCGCTTAAATTACTCCGCGCGGACAGGCCGTTTACACTTTTCAATCTTTCCACGGAGAGGCCGAAGCGGGGCGCCAGATGATCGAGCCTTTCCCCCTTCCTGGCGTAATAAGCCTGCCAGCTTACCAGCGGCTTGTCATAGTTTTCCAGATTGGCCTGGTAGGTCTCGATTTTATTGACAGGCAGCAAAATAAAATCACTGTTGTCCTGCAAAATTACCGGACGGTTGTGTGCCGGATTCAGCGCAATGAATTCTTCTCTGGATATGTCGGCCAGTTGTGCGGCCAGTTCCACGTCAATATGTTTCGCAGAGGATACGGCAGCGAAATAGGGTTGGTTGGAAATGTCCGGCAGAGCCAGTCCAAAACTGCCCGGATTGGCGACGATATTTTTGATAGCCAATAGCTTGGGCAGGTAATTACGCGTTTCATCGGGCAATTTCAGGCTGGCATAGTCCACGGGCAGACCCTGTTTGCGGTTGCGTTCCTGCGCGCGCGACACAGCGCCTTCACCCCAGTTATAGGCAGCGAGTGCCAACTCCCAGTCACCGAACATGGTGTGCAATTTTTCCAGATAATCCAGTGCGCCGGTGGTCGCACTTACGATGTCGCGCCGTCCGTCATACCACCAGTTTTGTTGTAAGCCGAAATTCCTGCCGGTGGACGGGATGAATTGCCATATGCCAGAGGCATTGCTGGTCGAGTAGGCGCCCGGATTGAAGGCGCTTTCTATCATCGGCAGCAGCGCGATTTCGCTGGGCATGCCGCGACGTTCCACTTCGCCGGTAATGTAATACAGGTAACGGCTTCCTCTATCCATCATGCGGGCAACGTATTCAGGGCGGCTGGCATACCATTGTTCATGTTTGGCAATTAACGGGCTGTCCAGATCCTGCATGGCGAAGCCGCTGCGCAGGCGTTGCCAAAGATCACCCTTTTCCGGTTCCCCCTCGGGGATGAGTTGCAGTTTGACATTGCGCGCGTTTGTCAGGGTGGGCGCTGTGGCGTAGCCCGCCAGAGAGGCGCTCAGTTCGAGTGGTTCTTCAGCGTGTGCCGTGCTGCATACGATTGCGAGCAGTATCGGAAAGATCAGTTTAATCAATGGCAAAAGTAGAGCCCAGGTAGACGGAAAAACCCGCCAATGTTAGTCGAGTTGTTAAGGTCGGGTCAATCCTGCTTTATCTCACTGCGTTTTTCAATTGATCCAGAATCGCAGGGTTTTCCAAAGTGGAAACGTCCTGGGTGATTTCCTCGCCACGGGCGATGGCGCGCAACAGGCGGCGCATGATCTTGCCCGAACGCGTCTTGGGCAGGTTTTCGCCGAAGCGGATTTCATCCGGCTTGGCGATCGGGCCTATCTCTTTGCCTACCCAGTTGCGCAGTAATTCTGCGATTTCACGGGCTTTTTCAGGAGTGCCGGGGTGGGCGCCCTTGAGCACGACAAAGGCGACTACCGCTTCGCCCTTGATTTCGTGGGGCCGACCGACCACAGCGGCTTCTGCAACCAGCGGATTGGCGGCCAGCGCGGATTCGATTTCCATGGTGCCCAAACGGTGACCGGAGACATTCAGCACATCGTCGATACGCCCCATAATCCAGAAATAGCCGTCTCCATCGCGGTGCGCCGAGTCGCCGGCCAGATAGGCGCCGTGCATTTCCTGCGGGAAGTAGCTCTTTTTGTAACGCTCAGGGTCGCCCCAGATGGTGCGAATTTGCGAAGGGAAGGGGCGCTTGATGACCAGGAAGCCGCCATGCTGGTCGAATACTTCGTCGCCTGCTTCGTTGACGATGGTCGCCTGGATGCCGGGCAGCGGCAGGGTGCAGGTGCCGGGTTTGATCGGCATGGCGCCTGGCAGCGGGGCGATCATGTGGCAGCCGGTTTCGGTCTGCCACCAGGTATCCACAATCGGACAGCGTGCGCCGCCCACGGTGTTGTAATACCACATCCAGGCTTCGGGATTGATCGGCTCGCCCACCGAACCCAACAGGCGCAGGCTGGAGAGATCGTATTGTTTCGGCAGTTCGCCACCCAGTTTGATCAGCGACCGGATCGCGGTCGGTGCGGTATAAAAAGTGGTGACCTTGTGATCCTGAATCATTTTCCAGAAGCGTCCGGCATCGGGGTAGGTAGGCACGCCTTCAAAGATCACTTGTGTGCCGCCCATCGCCAGCGGGCCGTAGGCGACGTAGCTGTGGCCGGTAATCCAGCCCACGTCGGCGGTACACCAGAAAATATCGGACTCCTTGTAGTCGAATACCCATTGCATCGACAGCTTCACGCCCAACAGATAGCCGCCGCTGGAATGCTGCACGCCCTTGGGTGAGCCGGTCGAGCCGGAGGTATAGAGGATGAACAGCGGGTGTTCCGCGCCTACCCATTCAGGTTCGCAGTCGTTGCCTTGTCCGGCAATCAGATCATGCCACCAGATGTTGTTCGCCGGATTCCAGGCGGTATCGCATGCGGCTCTGCTATAGACGATGACGCTGTGTACAAATTCGCATCCGCCCAACGCCAGCGCTTCATCAACTGCCGGTTTCAGCGGCATCACGCGGCCGCCGCGCAGCTGCGCATCGGCGGTGATCACGGCGCAGGCTTGCGCATCGGTGATGCGCTCGTGCAGGCTCTTGGAAGAAAAGCCGCCGAACACCACCGAATGAATCGCGCCGATACGTGCGCAGCCTTGCATCGCAATCACGGCCTCGATGCTCATCGGCATGTAGATGACGACCCGGTCGCCCTTGTTGATGCCGCGCGACTTCAGGCCGTTGGCGAACTGGCAGACGCGGGCGTGCAAATCGCGGTAACTGATTTTGGTAACTTTGCCGTCATCCGCCTCGAAGATAATGGCGGTCTTGTCGCCTTGAGCGGCCAGGTGTATATCCAGACAGTTGTAGGAGACGTTCAGTTCGCCGTCTTCAAACCATTTGTAGAACGGCGCGTTGCTCTCGTCCAAAACTTGAGTGAACGGCTTCTTCCATTGCAGGGTCTCGCGCGCCAGTCGTCCCCAGAAACCGGTGTAATCCTGTTCCGCTTCACGGCAAAGTGTCTGATACGCCGCCATGCCGGAGACATTGGCCTGCGCAACAAATTCTGCGGAGGGGTTGAAAACACGGTTTTCGTGCATTACAGACTGGATGTTGGACATGCGATCTCCTGATGTTTGGTGCGTTGAGCGAATTGGCGAGAATGTAGTTTTTTTTTGTCATACCTGTCAATGATTACACGGTAATCACGGAAAAAATGGGGGCGCTTCTCGCGAAACAACCTATGCCTTTTGGTCTATATGAAAACGCTGTGACAGCATGTAGAGTGTCGCGAATTATGATCGGTGGGGGATTTACAGTGACACCTCTGAGCAATGAAGCTGGGCATCCCCGGATAAGCTCAGCCCTCATTCGTTATCCGTGGCGCATGGTGTTGGCGCAGCTCGGTGTTGCGGCTGTCTATCTGTTGCTGGCCCGTGTCGTTCACGGCTATTTCAGCGATTCCATCGCCAGCGTGCTCTGGCCGTCCAGCGGTCTTGCGCTGGCTGTCTTGCTGCTGGGCGGCAAGCGCTATGCGTGGGGCGTGTTTCTCGGCGCATTGCTGACCCATGTTATCGAAGACCCCACTCTCTGGACGCCAGTCCCGATTGCCTTGGGCAATACGCTGGAAGCGCTGGGCGGAGTCTGGCTGCTGTCGCGTGTCAGACAGTTCGATATGAAGCTGCGCTCACTGAATGACTATATCAGTCTGGCTATCTGGGGCGGTTGCGTCGCAGGCTTGATCGGCGCTTCAATCGGTCCGACGGTATTGCTGATCGCGGGTATTTTTACTCCGGACAATTATTTGATTCAGATGCTGCACTGGTGGATGGGTGATGTGCTGGGTGTCGTTCTCGTTGCGCCCTTGATTCTGGTTTGGCGCCAGTGCCCGTCCAGTTGGTTGGGATTGAAGCGGATGTCCGAGATTGGGCTGTTGTTTGGTCTGGCGTTCCTGGCAGGGCAAGTGCTGTTTCTTGGCTGGTTGCCCGACTCGCTTGGCCTTTTTGCAAAAGAATTCTGGATGTTTATGTTTATTACCTGGGCTGCCGTGCGCCTGGGCAGGCACGGCGTATTGGTCCTTTTGTTCATGATCGCAGTCCAGGCGCTGCTGGGCGCCTATAACCATGTAGGCCTGTTCGGTAATGATCTCGCCATGAGTCATTTGACCCATTTCTGGCTCTATATCATTACGCTGTCTACGGTCGGGATGTTGCTGGCGATATTTATCAGCGCCGAAAAGCGCGGCAAGGAAGTGCTGCGCGAACAGGAAGAATTTTTCCGCATGATTTCCGAAAATATTGACGATTTCATTGCGGTGCTTGATCTGCAAGGGCGGCGGCTATACAACAGCCCTTCCTACACCCGGCTTTTTGGTGATGCTGCAAACCTGTGCCACACGGATTCCTTTGCCGAGATACATCCCGATGACCGTGAACGCATTAAACAGGTATTCCGGGAAACGGTAGCGAGCGGTTTCGGTCAGCGGACGGAATTTCGTTTCATACTGCCGGACGGCAGCATCCGCGTGATGGAATCCAGAGGCGGAGTTATTAAAGATGAACGGGGTGCGGTGTTGCGCGTGGTGGTGGTGTCACACGACATCACCGAACGCAAACTGGCCGAGGATAATATTCGCAGCCTTGCTTTCCACGATACCTTGACGCAATTGCCTAATCGCCGTTTGTTGAATGACCGCCTGAGTCAGGCGATGGCCGCTTGCAAACGCAGCGGTTCTTACGGTGCGGTGATTTTCCTCGATCTCGATAACTTCAAGCCGCTGAATGATACGCATGGGCACGCGCTGGGCGATGCGCTGCTGGTTGACGTGGCGCAGCGCATCAGTCGTTGCGTGCGCGAGGTGGATACGGTCGCGCGTTTCGGTGGCGATGAGTTTGTGGTGGTGCTCAGCGAGTTGGACGAAGATGAGAAAGAGTCTGCATCCGAGGCGCGCCATATTGCCGAAAAAATCAGCGTTGCCTTGGCTGAGGTTTATGTGCTGAAGAAGGGAGTGGATGATGAGGCGACTACGGTCGAATACCGTTGCACTGCGAGTATTGGTTGCGTGTTGTTTGACCATGAGTCCAACCAGAACGATCTGCTCAGGTGGGCGGATGTGGCCATGTATCAGGCGAAAAGGAACGGGCGCAAACAAATTTGTTTCCCGGAGAAGTGTGAAGCCGTAAGGGAAGAGGGTTGCACTGCATCGTCACCTTGCCTTGCCCGGGCTTGCCCCCCCCCC
>CAYLOK010000051.1:0-8369 GCA_964385275.1 uncultured Gallionella sp.
CCGACTGTCCACTTTGCCGTGGACTGGCTGTCCAGTTTGCGTGGAATACGCACATAGCAGCGGTATTACAACATCAAGTTACGATCACATGCGCGAATTGCGAACGCAACATGAAGGACGTCCCTATAGAACGCTTTACGCATTTGACCCGAGAAGGACAGCTAGCCTTTTAATTGGTGGCGATAAAACCGGGAATAATCGATGGTATGACGAATTTGTGCCGATTGCCGATCATCTTTATGCAGATCACCTGGTGGAATTAGAAAGGACTAAATAATGGCTAAAAATTTTACTGATTTGCGCGCAAAAATGTCACCTGCATCAAGAGATCGTGCGGAAGCTAAAGCCAAAGTAATGCTGGCCGAGATGCCGCTCAACGAGTTACGCCAAGCACGTGGCTTGTCTCAAGTCGTGTTAGCCAAAGTTCTCAATGTCCAGCAACCATCTATTGCGAAAATGGAACATCGAACGGACATGTATATCTCCACTTTGCGCAGTCACATTGAGGCGATGGGGGGAATGCTGGAAATAGTCGCTAAATTTCCTGACGGAAACGTGAAGATTTCCAATTTTGAGAGTCTGGAAGATAAGAATAGCAATCAAGCTGCCGCGTAAGTGTGTGCAGCCAGCTTTCGAACACTTCTACTTGGTTAATCCCAAACTTTGCTGCAATAGGAAAACTCGCCTTTTGCACGCCTACTTTCGGGTGCGCCTGTCGGTCAGGAAATCGTCCTTGGACAGCCCCTCCACGAAGCTGCACACATCCGCTGCGGCCTGCTGTATGTGATCGATGTAATCAGAGAGGCGGTTCTCATTCATACCGGCTGTGCCTCCGCAAGCACACGGGCTCTGAACTTCGGCGGCAGGTCGCCCGGGGTCAGCAAATCAACACGAACACCGGGCAGCGATTGCAGTTCGTCTTGCAAATCACCCAAATCCAATAACGTGGCGCCAGGCAATGCATCGACCAGCAGATCGAGGTCGCTGCCGTCCCGGTCAGTGCCGTGGAGCACTGAACCGAAGATGCGCGGGTTTGCTGCACGATGACGGCCCGCCGCTTCATGGATGGCGCTTCGCTTGAGATCAAGCATGAATGAGGGGCGCATGGCGTGCCTTTCTTTATTCCTTGCTGCCGTTCCCGTCTCCCGCCCCGAGTCGAGCGAAGAAGCCGGGGTTGGCGGCTCCTTATGCCCCATCATGGAGCCGGTGGGGTGCTGCCGCCGCCATCCAGGCCATCGCTCTTCATGCAGAGAATTGCTCTTTCAAGGATATTTCGATCTGCAATGTCTTTCCCCCGAACGGTTTGTTTTGTAAGCAGCAAACCTTCAAGACTGACTGTTTTTACTGAAATACCATCAATATCAGTTGTTTCTGTGAATTTACTCAATGTTTCATACGTTTCACCACAAGCATTAAACATAATATCAACAATAAATTCGTCCGCGACTCGAATTGTCTCGCCATCAACAAACCACGCGGGATCAATTTCAGAAGCAACACCTTCTGGTAAACCCATGAGAGCTTCCCTAACTAAAATCCCTGTTTCCACCGTTGCCGGAAAAATAAAATCTATATCTGTCGTGGCACGTTGATAACCATGCGCAAACAAGGCATAGCCGCCAATCAAGAGATAATCAATTCCTGCCTCATTGAACGAGATTATTAGTTTTTTTAAATCGTCTAATGTTGCTGGACGTGCTTCAGTCGGTTCAGTTTTGGTCATCGATACGTTCCTTTTTGGCTTTGTTAAATCCATTAACAAGAACCATAGTATCGGCTATATAGTTTTCTTGATGCTGGTTGGCCTCTTCCTGTGTTTTAAACCGATAAACACCCTTGGCGCAACATATAACCCGCCCATAGGGAAAAGCGGACTGCAAGGTCTCATTAAACAGGGCGGATTTTTTTAGCTCAACCCCACTTGCATAGAAACAAAGCCTGGGCTCCGTCCTTTTGCCGACAATTCTAGTTATTTCACCAGATGTGCCAGTTGTCAACCGTGCCATTCCTCACTCCTTGTTATTGCCGTTCCCACCCCCCGCCCCGAGCATTCGGGCGAAGAAGCCGGGGTTGGCGGCTTTATACTCCGCCTTGAGTCGGGCGGTCTCCGCACGGGCGGCCTCCTCAGCTTTTTCCGCGCGTTCCGCGTCGTGAATCTTGACCAGTCCGGGGCAGATAGAGCGCAGATAGGGGTCGGTGGCGAGGCCGGTGGTGTCGATGCGGTCATACTCCTCGTCCCAAATCTTTTTGGCAGAAGGGGAAAGCGAACTACCTTCTTGGGCAGGGGCAACAAGAGAATGGCTAGGGTTCGCCTCCGCCAGCGCACCCAATGCGGCTAAACGCACCTTCCTTTGCGCCTTCTGATTGGCATATTCCGCAACCATTTGCCGCTCCGCGTTGAGATCGGGCACCTCGACCTCGATATACTGAGTTTTGCCCTTTCCGCCGCCCACCGCCATTCCTGTCGCAAACCCCGAACCCCAATTATCCGCCATACCGTCTCCTCAAATCATTTAATATCCTTACTTTCCCTTGCTACACTGTGCGGGCAGCCGCCTTCTTCTTCCCATCTGTAAGCGTATTCTCCCCGCCCTTCGAAGAAGGCTGACCGCCCTTATTGTGCCGATCATTCAGCTTCGCCGCCCCTGCCCCCGGATTGACCTGAGAGCCCATCGCGGTGACGACACTGCCGGTTCTGGAGTTCACCTGATCTTCGGTGTAGCTACCAAAGCCGTTTTGCATATTCCCGCCGATCCAGCCCAGCACATTGTCAGGAACAACGTGGATCGCAGAGAAGGCGGTATTCACGATCGACAGGCAGGTAATCATGTAGATACCCACAAAAGCCACGACCGCAAACAAACCCGTTATGCTATCGCCCTGCGCACTCGAAATCGCCGTCGCAAACATCTTCGTCCACAGCCCGCCCATGATCTCAACCAGCACCGACGCCAGCACAAATCCAAACAGCATCAAGGTTGGCCTAAATAATACATTGAGAATAAATAAATAGCCATGCTGCGTTTTCCCACCCATCCCGTCGCCATCCGTATCCAGGTGCGCAAGTGCCCACAGCGGCGCAGCAACCATAATCAGCCGGTTTTCGGCTACTTTCAGGGGCTAATAAAGCCCCCGGTTTGGCCGGGGGATACTTGCTTTTTCAAGGGGTAATGCGGGTTTATTTCAACATTATTTTCCGGGGCCGGACAAGCGCTCCGCCGCACGCACGGTGTTGGCGACCAGCATGGTGATGGTCATCGGGCCTACGCCGCCGGGAACCGGGGTGAGGTAGCCCGCGACTGCTGAAACGCTGGCGAAGTCCACATCGCCGACCAACTTGCCTTCCGCGTTGCGATTGATGCCGACGTCGATGACCACCGCACCCGGCTTGACCATGTCGCCGGTGATGAAGTTGGCGCGACCCACTGCCGCGACCAGTATGTCGGCATCCCGGGTGTGCTTGGCCAAATCCACCGTTTTTGAGGTGCAGATGGTCACGGTGGCGTTCTTGTGCAGCAGCAACAAAGCCATCGGCTTACCGACGATGTTGCTGCGTCCCACCACTACGGCGTGTTTGCCTTCAATGGCAATGCCGGTCTTTTCCAGCATCACCATCACGCCAAAAGGCGTGCAGGAAGGGAAGGGGGTTTCGCCCGTCACCAGTGCGCCGACATTTTTTTCATGGAAGCCATCCACGTCCTTGTCGGGGTTGATGGCTTCGATGACTTTGTGCGCGTCCAGATGTTTCGGCAGCGGGAGTTGCACCAGAATGCCGTGTATTTTCGGGTCGTTGTTCAGGGCGTTAACCTCGGCCAGCAATGCGGCTTCGGTGGTGTCGCCGGGCAGTTCAACGTGTATCGAATACAGGCCCAGTTCCGCGCAGGCTTTTACCTTGTTGGCGACATACACCTTTGACGCGGGGTCTGAGCCCACGATGATGACTGCCATGCCCGGTGTGACGCCGCGCGCGATCAAGGCGTCAGCGCGCAGTTTCCATTCGGCGCGAACCTCCTGGGCGATGGCCTTGCCGTCAATGATTTGTGCCGTCATTACTTGCCTTCGTTTTCTTTTTTGTAGGCTGCCAAACCGTTCATGATCTCAGCATGAGCCGCTTCGACACCTTCCCAGCCCCTGATCTTGACCCATTTGCCCGGCTCCAGCGCCTTGTAGAGTTCGAAGAAGTGTTTGACCTGTTCCAGCGTGATCTTGGGCAGATCTTCATAGGTCTGAACTTCGTGATACAACGGGGTGAGCTTGTCGGTAGGGACGGCGATGATCTTGGCATCGTCGCCGCCTTCGTCGCTCATCATCAATACACCTACCGGACGGCAGGGGATGATTGCGCCGTGTACGATAGGGAAGGGGGTGACGACCAATACATCCACCGGATCGCCATCGTCGGCAATCGTTTCAGGAATGAAGCCGTAGTTACAGGGATAACGCATCAACGAACCGATAAAACGATCGACTACCAGTACGCCGGATGCCTTGTCCACTTCGTATTTAACCGGGTCGGCATGCTTGGGAATCTCGATGATGACATTGCATTCGTGGGGCAGTTTGTTTCCGGGGCGGACATTCAACAGGCTCATGGCGTTTCCTTAGTCGGTGGTTGGAATGAAAAAAGCAGGTAATTATAAGCGATGCGAATCACTGATGCGGTGAAGTATTCGGTTAAAATGTCGCCACTTAACTTAAGGAGATGGTGATATGGCAACGCAACTTATCGGCAAGATGGTCATCGGTCAATCAGGCGGTCCTACCGCTGTCATCAATCAGTCGCTGGTCGGCGCCGTGCTGGCGGCACGCAAGCAGGCCAATATCACCGGCATTCTCGGCGCGCATCACGGCATCGCCGGGATTATGAAAGAAGACTTCATTGATCTGACCACGCAAAGCCTCGAACAACTTGAATTGGTCGCTGCTACGCCGGCGGCCGCACTGGGGTCGGTGCGACTCAAACCCGGCCGCGCGGAATGTGAAAAAGTATTCGAGGTATTCAAAAAGCATGACGTGCGTTATTTCTTTTATATCGGCGGCAATGATTCAGCCGAGACCGCGCATATCATCGCCGAGATGGCAAAAGAGGCGAATTACGATTTCTGCACCGTGCACATTCCCAAGACCATCGACAACGACCTGAAAGTTACCGACCATTGCCCAGGTTTCGCTTCCGCCGCGCGCTTCGTGGCGCTGGCCTTCATGGGCGATGACCGCGATAACAACGCATTGCAGGGCATCAAGGTCAATGTGGTGATGGGGCGTAGCGCCGGATTCCTGACTGCCGCATCCGCTCTGGCGCGCCAGGCGGAGAGCGATGGCCCGCACCTGATCTATTTGCCGGAACGCGTGTTTAATGTCGAGTCATTCCAGCAGGACGTGCGCGATGTGATGGCCAAATATGGTCGTTGCGTGATCGCCGTTTCCGAAGGCATCACTGACAAGGATGGCAACCCGATCTCGACCAGCGGCGAGCGCGACTCGCACGGCAACATCCAGTTGTCCGGCAGCGGCGCATTGGGCGATACCCTGGCGGCGTTGGTAAAAGAAGCCTTCCCGGGGCAAAAAGTGCGCGTGCGCGCCGACACCTTCGGCTATCTGCAACGCTCCTTCCCGACCATTATTTCCGAGGTGGATGCCAGGGAAGCGCGCGAAGTGGGCGATTTCGCCGTGAATCACGCGGCCGGCACCGGGCAACCCGGATCGGTGTCGATACGTCGTCTTTCCAGTGTGCCTTATGCCAGCGAATGCTTCATCACGCCGCTGTCCTCCGTGGCGCGCGAAGCCACCGAGATGAAGGACGAATACATCAACGCGGCGGGTAATGATGTGACACAGGCATGGCTTGATTACGTAGCACCTCTGGTAGGCGAACTGCCGAAGATTGGCCGTTTGTAATTAACAGCCTGTACACGAAAAACCGGCTATGCGCCGGTTTTTTGGTTTTGAATGGATATGAATGAGCGAGATGAAAGTTGCCGTATTATTTGTTTGCATGGGCAATATCTGTCGCTCTCCGACAGCCGAGGCGGTGTTCCGGCATTACGTCGAGAGCGCGGGGTTGGCTGAATCCATCCTGATCGATTCGGCAGGAACGCATGACTATCACATCGGTCATGCGCCGGATTTGCGTTCTCAGCAGGCGGCGCAGCAGCGGGGCTATGAGATGGGCGGTTTGCGCGGGCGGCAGGTGGAAAGCCGGGATTTTGAGCGTTTCGATTATGTGTTGGCGATGGACAAGGCCAATCTGGCGATTCTGCAATATCTGGCGCCGCGCGGCTGCAAGAAGCAGGTTGGGTTGTTTCTCGACTATGCGCGTCATTACAGTGAGCGCGAAGTGCCTGATCCCTATTATGGCGGCGCGCAGGGTTTTGAACATGTGCTGGATCTGGTGGAGGATGCGGCGCAAGTGTTGTTGCAGCATATCCGGCAGCATGACTTATAGGCTTTCAGAAAGGTAAGCGCCAATAAAAAAGCCTCACAACTGTGAGGCTTTTTTATTGCAGGCGAAACTTAAACTTTAGGGTTTTGCGTTTCGATCTGTACCAGCGGTTCATTCTCTACATACACTTCGAGTTGACGTGCGCGGCGGCGAACGACCGGCTGTGCTCTGACGGCAGTCGTATCGGAAACCGTCGCGAGCCTGGCCGGAGCCGTTTCGATCTGCTGCAAAGTTTCGCTTGCCACCGGAGCAACGGTTTTAACCGGAGTAGCCGCTACTGCTGCGGTTTCAACGGTATCAGCTACTGGCGCTGTGGCGTTGTCGGTGATGCTTTCAACCGCTGCGACAGTCAGGTTGGTGGGCATCGCAACGTACTCTGTCGGCCTGGCGGCACGGGGAGCCGGTTGTTCAACGACCTCGGCCGAGACGGGATTTGCCGTAATTTTTACGGTGATTTCCGCTGTATCCGTGTCGTTTGCTTCCGTACCCGGCACGACTTCGCGTTTCTCGCGTTCACGACGACCGCCACGGCGCCCGCGACGACGAGCGCCGCCCTTTTCGGTTTTTTCCGCTTCGGTTTCGATCTCGCCCTGGGCTACAACCAGCGGAGTTTCGATGAGCGGTTTTTCTTCCGCGAGACGTGATTCAACGGGCTTTTTGGGCGGACGTGGCGGTCTGGGTTGCCTGGCTTCCGCAGGCTTTTCGGCAGTTCTTTCCTGCGGCTTTTCAGCCATTCTGTCCTGTGGCTTTTCAACCGTTGGTGCTGCGCCGCGTTCCGGCTTCTGGTCGCGACGCTTGCGGTTTCCGCCTTCACTGCGCTCGGGGCGTTCGGTGCGTTCGCGACGCGGATTATTGCGCGGCTGAGTGGCAACGGGTGTTTCCGCAGGCTTCTCGCTGGCCACCAGAGACTTAAACCAGCCGCTGATTTGACCAAGCAGGGTAGGCGTTGCGACGGGCTGTTCAACCTTCATCGGTGCAGGGGCCGCCGGTGTGATGCCCTTGACGGCAGCCACTGAACGCACGCCTTTTTGTGGCTCTTGCGCCTGCTTGCCTTCTTCCGGCTTTTCTACCAGTGTGTAGCTGGGCTGCGCGGTGTCGCCGCTCAATTCGTC
Organism: uncultured Gallionella sp.; assembly: GCA_964385275.1. Lineage (GTDB taxonomy): Bacteria > Pseudomonadota > Gammaproteobacteria > Burkholderiales > Gallionellaceae > Gallionella. The sequence goes on from CAYLOK010000051.1 coordinate 7,555, forward strand.
CTGGCGCAGACGGTTGATGGTGTAGTTGGGCGTTTCCAGATGCGGGTTTGGAATCAGCGTAATCGGCACTCTCAGGCGCGATTCGATGCGGTGCAGGTCGCCGCGCTTCTCATTGAGCAGGAAGGTGGCAACGTCCACCGGCACTTGTGCATGAATTGCCGCGCTGCTGTCTTTCATGGCCTCTTCCTGAATGATGCGCAGGATGTGCAAGGCGGAAGACTCGGTGCCGCGTATATGGCCGATACCGCTGCAACGCGGGCAGGTGATGTAGTTGCTTTCACCCAGAGAAGGTTGCAGGCGTTGACGGGAAAGCTCCAGCAGGCCGAAGCGTGAAATCTTGGCGGTCTGTACGCGGGCGCGGTCGAAGCGCAGCGAATCGCGCAAACGATTTTCCACGTCGCGCTGGTTCTTGCTGTTTTCCATGTCGATGAAGTCGATCACGATCAGTCCGCCCAGGTCGCGCAGCCGCATCTGGCGGGCGATTTCTTCCGCCGCTTCCAGATTGGTGTTGAACGCGGTGGCCTCGATATCCGAGCCCTTGGTGGCGCGCGCCGAGTTGATGTCGATCGCGGTCAGCGCTTCGGTATGGTCGATCACGATCGCGCCGCCGGAGGGCAGGCGCACTTCGCGCGCATGGGCGGATTCGATCTGGTGTTCGATCTGGAAGCGCGAGAACAGCGGCACGTCATCAACATAGAGTTTGATGCGGTTGACGTTGTCCGGCATCACCGTGCTCATGAAGGCGTGTGCCTGCTGGTACACATCTTCGGTGTCGATCAGGATTTCGCCGATTTCCGGGTTGAAGTAGTCGCGGA
>CAYLOK010000052.1:0-8020 GCA_964385275.1 uncultured Gallionella sp.
TGGGTTCCCGCCTACGCGGGAACGACAAAACCGAATAAATCAGCACATCCCTAACTCGCACGTACGTCTCTCAGCAGCTCCTTGATATCGAGTATCAGCACGATGTCGCCTTCGCTGGACATGGTAACCCCTGCCACGCCTTTGGGGCGGAAGGTATCCAGCGACTTGATGACCACATCGTCGTGACCGACAAAACCATCGGCTGACAAGATAAAGCTGCCATTGCCGAACTGCATCAGCACACCCACTTCAGGCTCCTTGTCGGACGCATTCCAACCGATCAGTTGAGCCAGCGGCAACACCGGCAACACCTCGCCGCGCACTACCATGGTGGCACGGCCCGAGATTCGTTGTAGTTGCCCCGGTGTCACGGAGAGGATTTCGCGCACCATGGACAGCGGCACGGCAAAAGACTGGTCGCCCAGACGCAAAATCAACACCGGCAGGATCGCCAGGGTCAGCGGCAGCGAAATCGTGAACACGCTGCCTTTGCCTGGAATCGAGTCAATATTGATCGAGCCGTTGAGTTTCTGGATATTGGTCTTCACCACATCCATGCCCACACCGCGCCCGGACACACTGGAAATTTCATCCTTGGTGGAGAAGCCCGGCAGAAAGATCAATTCCAGACATTGGTTCTCATCCAGGGTATTGGCCACCTCGGAGGTGAGCAAGCCCTTTTCGAGGGCTTTGCCGCGAATCACCTCCGGTCGCATGCCGCGACCATCGTCGGCGATGGTAATCAGGATATGATCGCCCTCATGGCGCGCGCTCAATTCCACCATGCTTTTCTCAGGCTTGCCCGCAGCGATGCGCCCTTCGACAGTTTCGACACCGTGATCGACCGCGTTACGCACCAGGTGGACCAGCGGATCGTTCAGATCCTCGATCATGGTCTTGTCCATCTCGGTCTCTTCACCGGTCAACACCAGTTCGACATCCTTACCCAGCGAACGCGCCAGATCGCGTGCCAGTCGGGGGTATTTCTTGAACAGCCGCCCGATCGGTTGCATGCGCGTCTTCATCACCGCATTTTGCAGATTCACCACCAGCATATCCAACTGCGTGACGGATTGGTCCAGTTCGCGCAAGGTATCCGCATCGTGCCGCCCCTGCAAAATGTCTGAACGCAGATGATTGAGCCGGTTCTTGGTCAAGCCGATTTCGCCGGACAGGTTCAACACCTGATCCAGACGTTCGGTATCGACACGAATGGTAGTTTCCTTCGCCTCATTGACCATCACATCGCCATCACGACGTCCGACCGTCGCCCCCGGCACATCGCTGGTACGACGACCAAAGACCTTCCTGGTCGATTCTTCTTCCGACAACGCCTCGGCGATTTGTTCCGGATCACGGGTAGCACCCACCGTCGCGACGATGTCTGTACCTGTCAACTCAGTAAATAACGCTTCCCAATTCACGCCTTCCTGTACGTGAACGGCGTTTGTCTGGTCAGACCGGTTCTCTGAACCCAGACTGTTGCGCGCCACATTCTGAGCAACCATCGCAGCATTAAAATCATCAAATATCCGTTCCACACCGCATGCAAAATCGCTCATTTTGTAACCTCAGCCCTGAGTCAATAGTTGTTAACTATTTTAAAATCCCAAACTACCCAACAGGTCATCAACCTCATCCTGACTAGTCACTACATTCCGTCCGTTCGAGTTGATAACAGGCCCGTTCAGCAAGCAAGCATCAAGTTCAACCTTCACATCAACTGGCGCTTGTTCCAGCAACAACGCCAGCAACTGCTTTTCCATATTTTGTGTCAGATCGATTATTTTTTTGATAATTTGGCCCGTCAAATCCTGAAAATCCTGCGCCATCATGATTTCCATCAAATATCCATTCGCCATCGTAGTTTTGTTGGGTATATTCTGAAGAAACACCTTATTACGCATGATCAATGATTTAAAAGCATCACTACTTAATTCACCCGCAAACATCTTTTGCCACTGCGCATCCAAATGCAGTGCTTCAATCTCCAAATTCTGTACCAGCGGCTGCGCAGCTTCTGTCGCATTCAGTACCCGATCTGCGGCTTGCTGCGTCAGCGTCGCCACATAATTCAACCGGTCACGCGCATCGGGAATGGAAGAGGTGACCCGCTCAATCTGCTTATTTAAGCCCAACTCGCGCAGGGTGTCGTGCAACGTTCGCGTTATTTTCCCCAGCTGATTTATCATGCGATCCTGGTCTGCGATTTCCTTGCCTACCATGTTGCAAGCGACTATTTCTGAACCATCAGCCGACTTCTCCGGGGTGTTCTTTGCAAGAATACTTTCAAAAAGCAACTCAAGATCTTCATTTGATTCATTTCTTGTTGTCATGTCAGTATTCACTTATTCATATTCTGGAATATTTTTTTCAGCTTCTCATCCAGCGTGGCCGCCGTAAACGGCTTGACCACGTAGCCCGAAGCACCCGCCTGCGCCGCCGCAATGATGTTTTCCCGCTTCGCCTCAGCCGTCACCATCAACACCGGCAAATGACGGAGCTTGGCATCCGCGCGAATCGCCCGCAGCAACTCGATCCCCGACATATTTGGCATATTCCAGTCTGTCACCACGAAGTCAAACGTATCCGCACGCAGCTTTCTCAACGCCTCAGCGCCATCCTCAGCCTCTTGCATATGGACAAATCCCAACTCCTTGAGCAGATTTCGCACGATGCGACGCATCGTCGAAAAATCATCCACCACCAAAAAACGTGTATCTTCTATTCCCATTTCAATCTCCTAAATACAGGATTAAGGATTAAGGATTGAGGACATACCTCTGACCTGCTTTTAGTTCAACCCTCACTCCTCGATCCTCACTCCTGAATCCTCGATCCGGCTCCTAAGTCAGCAACGGCCTGAGCGTCGTTGACAAGATCATTGAATCAAATTTCGGCACGTAATAATCAACCCCTACGCGCTTGCCCATCGCCCGATTGGCATCCGAGGACAGCGACGAATGCATCACCACCGGAATCCCGTCGAAACGATGGTCCGCCTTGATATGCTGGGTCAACACATAACCGTCCATCTCGGGCATTTCCGCATCGGTGAGGATAACCTGCACCTGATCATGCAAGGGCACGCCCGTGCTTTGCGCGGCATCCGCCATCGTCTTGAGCCTGTCCCAGGCTTCGCGACCACTATTCGCCTGGATGTGTTTGACGCCCATTTTATCCAGCACCTCGGCTATTTTGCGGCGCGCCACCATCGAATCGTCGGCGAAAAACACACATAAGTCGTGCCCCGACTCCAACCGTTCCACGTTGCCGACAATCGCCTCGCCGAACGCGTTTGATAAAATCTGCTCGACATCCAGCAGGGACACCAGCGAGCCGTCAGGCAATTCCGTGATCGCCGTAATCAGCGCCCCCTTATCGGACAACATGCCTTCGGCAGCCCTGACCTTATCCCAATCCACGCGGATAATTCGATCCACGCCTTCCACCAGAAAACCCAAAATGTACGTGTTGTATTCCGCCACCATCATGGTTTGATGTTTTGTGGCAGGCGTCATGCCCATAAATTCGGCCAGGTTCAGCACCGGCATCACATGGCCGCGCAAGGACACGATGCCATCCACACCACGCGGCATATTGGGCGTGCGGGTAGTCTTGCCGGCCTGCCTGACTTCTTTGACCTTGAACACATTGATACCGAACTTTTCGTCGCTGCCTAGACTGAACAACAATATCTCCATCTTGTTCGTCCCGGCCAGATTGGTTCTGGCATCGAGATGATTGAGCAAGCCGTCTTCATCGTTGTCCATCATTTCATCTGAATATGACATTTATTTCTCCTAAGCCAACAATCTCACCAGTGCCTGTGACAATTTTTGCGGCTCGAATTTCGGTATATATTCATCCACACCGACGGTCTTACCCAATTGCTGGTTTGAAGTACTGGACAATGAGGAATGCATCAAAACCGGGATGCCGTTAAAGCGTTTGTCTTCCTTGATCTTGCGCGTCAGCATGTAGCCGTCCATCTCGGGCATTTCCACATCGGTCAGAATCACTTGGATGATGTCCCTCAGTGGTGTATTGGTGTTATCGGCATAGGCCGCCATCTTGCTCAGTTCTATCCACGCCTGGCGACCGTTCATCGCCGAGATGTGCTTCACGCCCATCGCATCCAGCGTGCGTGTGATCTGATTGCGCGCCACCGAAGAATCGTCAGCAAAAAATACCGTGCGATTTTCGCGCCCCAGCGGCTTGACCGCATTAAAAATCACCTCATCGGTGCCGAAGTGACCGGTCTCCGCCAGCACCTTTTCCACGTCTATCATCATCACCAGACGCTTATCCTTGAGTTCGGTGATCGCGGTCACCAGACCGCCCAACTCCGCCACCAGCATGGCAGGCGGCACGCGCATGGCCGACCAGTCCAGACGCAGAATGTTATCCACCTCCTTGACCAGAAAACCCTGGGTGTGACCGTTGTACTCGGTGACGATCATGATTTCCGGCTTGGTTTCCGTGACCAGCCCGATGTATTTCGCCAAATCGATCACCGGCACCAGTGCGCCGCGCAAACTGACCATCCCTTCAACCGATGGTGGCATTTCCGGCGCACGTGTAAGTGGCGGAATACGCATCACTTCCCGCACCTTGAATACATTGATCCCGAAGGTTTCCTCGCGGTCTGTACGCATATCGCGTCCCAGCGAAAACATCAGGATTTCCAGTTTGTTCGTGCCGGCCAACTTGGTTCTTGCGTCGATGTTTCTTAACAGCTCTGACATTTATTTCTCCTAAGGTAGTGGCGATTCATGAATCGCCACTACACCCTGAACACATCCACTGCCTGCCGGACTTCGCGAGCACCGCCTTCCATATCCTTCGCCAGACTCAACAGACTTTGCGCCGCGTTGGCATTTTCTTCGGACATCGCGGCGACGCGTTCCGTGCTTTGCGCCAAATTCGCAGCCGCTATATCTTGTTCCGCGAGCGCATTGGAAATCTCGTCGATGGCACTGCCCACTTCAGAAAATGATTGCTGGAGCAGTGCAATTGAACTTTGCGCCGTCTCGGCATCCGATACCCCCCCTGTTCACTGATATGACCACTGGTTACGCTCATCTCTTCAATTACCGCCGCCATGCTGGAGACCGCATCTGACTCATGATTGACGTGTTTTCGGCAATCTGCTGTGCCGCACTCGTCAGACTGTGCGCCATGTGGCCGACGTTGTTAGCCTGCGCCGTGACTTTGACAATCATGTCGCGAATGTTGCTCTGCATAGAGCAAACATGGGCGAGCACGCTGCCATCAGCCGGTTTTTTGTGTAGGTGTACCAATAGGTCGCCGGTAGCCATTTTTTCAATAATCTCCAGCACGTCTTGTGGGTCGCCCCCCAATTGCCTGGCGACTGAGCGCACCACCACAGTGGACATTGCAAACAGCAGCGCGACAGAAAGCAGCGCAACCACAGCAAGGGTGTTGCGGCAAGCATTGAAACGCTCATCCGCCAGGACTACTTCCTGCGCACCTTTTGCTTCGACTATTTTGACCAAGGCGCTACGTAATTCCTGAATCTGTCTGAACAATGCTCTTTCGATGCCTTTTACCTTTGCATCGGAATCGGCTGCACTTTGATGATCAATGATCTGTGCCAAATATTTTTCGCTTATTTTTTTATGCTCGACCGAAACCTTGCTCAATTCTTCAATTAAGGGGCGAAAAGAAGAATCTTCATTGGATAGCTTGTTCAATATTGCGGCGCTGGTTTCCTCGCCCGAATTGAAAATATCGACCTGGCCGGTAAATTCCATTTTGTATTTTTCGTCTGGATCGTTGCCACGCAACCAAACATCTTTGGCAGCTTTCGCCTCTCTAATCACCGCAATATTCATATTGTCCAGCTTGATCATCACCGTAAGTGTGTCATGCGCATTCAGAATTCCGGCTTTATTTCGGTCGGAAAGATCGGCCAATTGGAACAGACAAAATGCCAGTGCGCCAATCAGCACGATGATGGAAACACTTTGCATCACAATGAGTTTGCGATTGAGCGTTATATTTTTTAACATGGCACTCTCCTCCGGTTTGATACGATCCCCTCTTGCACCATCTATGGATGGCACAAGAGGGCGATTATTTTTGTGTTCCGACTGCTTTGTATTACATGCCATGACCGTATTCATCCCGGCGTAAACTGTCGCGCAATAGCTGGTTGCGGCCTTGCACACGCCGATCCACCAGACGGGGGAGAGCGGATTTTTTGAGTCGAACAGGGTGAGTGCGGCGTGATAGTCCGTCATCAGTGCCTGGTGCTGGCGCGCAAAGGCGGCCATATCGGCGGAATCCAGCCCCAGCTCGCGCGCCGTGTGTTGCACGTTGAGCAATTCTGCCTGCAACGATAGTGCATGCGCCTCGATGAACCAATGGCTGCCCAGCGCCACTGTCAGCAACACCGAGCCCACCACGCCCCACATCAGATGGCGAATACGCCCTATCTGCCCGCTCCTGCGATCCATCACATCCCCCCGCCAGGCTACGGGGGTGCCCATCGAACAATCTGAGTCACTTAACGGGTATTTGGCAAACAGCCATCAACACTATTTCCAGTCGCGCGGCAGCTGGCTATTTCAGCGGCTTGCCTGCATGACCTATAGGCGGATTCTTACATGGGGACAATGCCTTGAATATCACCGTTTGTACTACAAAAACCAAGTACCGATGACACTTTGATGTGACACTTGATGCTGTCATTGATTGCACCAAGTGCTACGATTAGCCACAATTTTAATGTTCCCTGAACCTATTGTGAAAAACACAGTTGGGATTGATCGAGTATTCAAAACCGTTTGGAGATTTGCCATGACAACTAGATCAGCCACAGCAAAACCTAAAAGCGATGCTTTTGCCGCCATTCACAGTGCTGCGCAAGGCTTGCACAGAGTCGGCGTTATCAACAAAACAACGATGCGTGAGTATGCCGACTTATGCCTGGATGCGGTTGCTGAAATCAATGCGCAGGATATTAAGCGTATTCGCGAGCACGTTCACGTTAGCCAGCCTGTATTTGCTCGTTACCTGAATACCAGTGAATCTACTGTGCAGAAATGGGAGACGGGGCAGAAGAGGCCGAGCGGCATGGCGCTGAGGTTGTTACACGTCGTTGAAAAGCACGGTCTTGAAGTGCTGGTGTGAGGAAATCTCCCACCACCCCTGCCACATCCATATATTCATCAACGAATAGCAAGAACTGCAGCACATTGTTCCAATAAACAAAAGTATATTGACAAGTACCGACGTTATGAAACATCATAACTCTGATGAAAAGCACCGCCGAGAGGCTAATCGATTTTGCGCAATCCCAAGGGCTGATTCGCTCTTGCGGTTTGGCAGCGCTGGAAATTCCACGCGTTTCCCTGACGCGTGCCGTCCGGCAAGGACAACTGGAACGCGTCGGACGCGGACTCTACGGGCTTCCCGGGCGTAACATCTCTGCTCACGGAGCATTCGCGGAGGTCGCATGCAGGGTGCCGAAAGGCGTTATTTGTCTGCTGTCGGCGCTGCGTTTTCATGAACTGACGACGCAGGCGCCATTTGAAGTGTGGCTGGCGATTGAGAATAAGGCCGTTGCCCCAAAGTTTAACTACCCCCCGCTGCGCATTGTCCGATTCTCCGGTGCGGCATTCACCGATGGCGTTGAGGAGCATATCGTAGATGGTGTGACCATACGCGTGACCGGCGTTGCCAAGACGGTGGCCGATTGTTTCAAGTACCGCAATAAAATCGGACTTGATGTGGCTCTCGAAGCACTGCGCGAGGCATGGCATGACAAACGCATGAGCAGTGACGAGATTTGGCACTACGCCAAAATATGCCGCGTGGCCAACGTCATGCGCCCTTATCTGGAAAGTTTGGCATGACCTGCAGTAAACCAGCAGGTTGTTCTGAATATGTGGAGTAAATATTAAAGGAAATATACTGTTTATCCTTGAATACACGAATTAAGGAAGCGCTGATTTATTCGGTTTTGTCGTTCCCGCGTAGGCGGGAACCCAGT
>CAYLOK010000053.1:0-7861 GCA_964385275.1 uncultured Gallionella sp.
AAAAAACAATACAACTACTATCGCGACGCGCTACTTGGCTTCGCCGACCAGTCCGATGTTCGCTGGGTGGCCTTGGGGGAAATAGGCGAGTTCATTCGCGGGCGGCGTTTCACCAAAGCAGATTATGTCGAGGACGGCATCGACTGTATCCATTACGGTGATATCTACACGCAGTACGGAACCACAGCGAAAAATGTGAAAACGCAAGTTCGATCTGACATGACCGGCACCTTACGCTATGCAAAGCATGGAGATGTGGTTATCACCGACGTTGGAGAGACGGTTGAGGATGTTGGCAAGCCAGTGGCATGGCTTGGGGGCGATGAAGTTGCGATCCACGACCATTGCTATGCCTTTCGCCATTCAATGAATCCAACATTTGTTTCTTATTGTATGCAGACAACTTCATTCATCGCAGAGAAGGCGAAGTATGTGGCTCGCACCAAAGTCAACACCCTATTGATGAATGGATTTGCGAAGATCCGTATCCCAGTCCCTCCGCCGGAAGAACAAGCCCGTATCGTCGCCATCCTGAACAAGTTCGAGGCCCTCACCCACACCCTCAGCGAAGGCTTACCCCGCGAAATTGAGTTGCGCCAAAAGCAATACGCGTATTACCGCGATTTACTGTTGAGCTTTCCCAAGCCCGCGCCAGATGTGGCGGCGGTGGAATAATATGCGCAAGTTCACCTCGTCACCTCGTTCCCACGCTCCCGCGTGGGAATGCATACGGATGCTGAATAATGGGTAGAAGCCGCTACAAAATAACCGAACCAAAACAGCCACACTTCGTCACCTTGACGGTGTTGCACTGGATACCGGTATTCACTCGCCCGGACACCGTCAATATTCTGCTCGATTCCCTGCGCTTTTTAAGCAAGGATGGTCTTCAAGTGTATGCGTGGGTCGTGCTGGAAAATCACTGTCATTTTGTTCTTCAGAGTCAGGCTTTGGATCATGACATTGCCCGATTCAAATCATGGACGGCGAAAAGCCTGATTCAATATCTCGCTGAGCACAATGTCCGGCAAATTTTGGAGCAGTTGGAGTTCTATAAAAAAGCGCACAAAGATGATCGTGCTTATCAATTTTGGCAGGAAGGTGTTCACCCGGAACTGATTCAAGGCGAAGAGATGATGCGTCAGAAAGTTGAATATATTCACCAAAACCCGGTGAAGCGCGGTTATGTCGATGAAGCCGTGCATTGGCGATACTCAAGTGCTAGAGATTATGCTGGGTCGTCCGGGCTATTGGAGGTTTGTACAACATGGTAGCTGGGTATGCATTCCCACGCGGGAGCGTGGGAACGAGAAGAAACATGGTAGCTGGGTATGCATTCCCACGCGGGAGCGTGGGAACGAGAAGAAAACTGATTCAGGCGAAGCTGCATGAATTGTCGGAAGATGGATTTCTGGAATCAAACACATGAACGACTATAAAACCATCGCCGAATCGAATAACTTCATCGTTCTGGATAAATACGCCAAAGAATGGCAAGTCAACGAAAGCTACCAAAGCGAATACGATTTGGAGCGGGAATTCATTCAGGATTTGCAGAATCAGGGCTATGAATATCTGCCCGATTTAAACACGCCCGAGAAACTGCTGGCGAATGTACGCGTGGCTTTGCAATCATTGAACAACATGCAGTTTGCCGACGGCGAGTGGCTGCGTTTTGTGGAAGTCTGGCTGGATAAGCCCAGCGATAACATTGTCGATAAAACCCGCAAAATTCATGATGACTACATCCACGACTTTGTGTTTGATGATGGCCGCATTAAGAACATCTACCTGTTAGACAAAAAGAACCTTGCGCGCAATAAGGTGCAGGTGATCAAACAGTTTGAGCAAACCGGCAGTCATGCCAATCGCTACGATGTAACAATTTTGGTGAATGGCTTGCCACTGGTGCAGGTGGAGCTGAAGAAACGCGGCGTGGCGATTCGTGAGGCTTTTAACCAGGTACACCGCTACAGCAAGGAAAGTTTTAATGGCGAGCATTCGCTGTACAAGTATTTGCAGCTGTTTGTGATTACCAACGGTACGGATAGCCGTTATTTTGCCAACACCACCCAGCGCAACAAGAACAGCTTCGACTTCACCATGAACTGGGCGAAGGCTGATAACAGCCTGATTAAGGATCTCAAAGACTTTACCGCTACTTTCTTCCAGAAAAACACCTTACTCAATGTGCTGCTGCATTATTCGGTGTTTGATGTGAGTGATACCTTGCTGGTGATGCGCCCCTACCAGATCGCCGCCACCGAGCGCATTTTGTGGAAAATCAACAGCGCCTATCAAGCCAAAAACTGGAGCAATACGGAAAGCGGCGGCTTTATTTGGCACACCACCGGCTCGGGCAAGACCCTGACCAGTTTTAAAGCGGCAAGGTTGGCGACTGAGCTGGATTTTATCGACAAGGTGTTTTTTGTGGTGGATCGTAAAGATCTGGATTATCAAACCATGAAGGAATACCAGCGCTTTTCACCCGATAGCGTGAATGGCTCTGACAGTACCGCCGGGCTTAAGCGCAATCTGGATAAGGACGACAACAAAATCATCGTCACCACCATCCAGAAGCTCAACAACTTGATGAAAGGTGAAAGCGACTTAGCCGTTTACGGCAAGCAAGTGGTCTTCATTTTTGATGAATGTCACCGCAGCCAGTTTGGCGAAGCACAGAAAAACCTGAAGAAGAAGTTCAAGAAGTTCTATCAGTTTGGTTTTACCGGTACGCCGATCTTTGGCGATGACATCGTGAACGGAAAATTAATCCGCAAAGGAAATGCCCTTGGCGCAGAGACAACCGCCAGCGTGTTTGGCCGTGAGTTGCATTCCTATGTCATCACCGACGCGATTCGTGATGAAAAGGTGTTGAAGTTCAAGGTGGACTACAACGATGTGCGCCCACAGTTCAAAGCCATTGAAAGTGAGCAGGACGAGAAAAAACTCAGTGCGGCAGAAAACAAGCAAGCCTTGTTGCACCCTGACCGTATTCGAGAGATTTCGCAGTACATCTTGAATAACTTCCGGCAAAAAACTCATCGTCTGCAAGCCGCTTCCAAAGGCTTTAATGCCATGTTTGCTGTGAGCAGTGTGGATGCCGCCAAGTTGTATTATGAGTCGTTGAAAAAATTACAAGCAGGTAGCGATAAGCCACTGAAAGTCGCCACCATCTTCTCGTTTGCAGCCAATGAAGAGCAGGATGCCGTAGGCGATATTCTGGATGAAAGCTTTGACGTTTCCGCCATGAATAGCAGCGCCAAAGAGTTTTTAAGCGCGGCCATCGGTGACTATAACGCGCTGTTTAAAACCAGTTTCAGCGTGGATAGCAATGGCTTTCAGAACTATTATCGAGATCTTGCTAAACAAGTAAAGGCCAAGGAGATCGACTTGCTGATTGTGGTGGGCATGTTTCTGACCGGCTTTGATGCACCCACCCTGAATACCTTGTTTGTGGATAAAAACCTGCGCTACCACGGTTTGATGCAGGCCTATTCGCGCACCAACCGCATTTACGATGCTACTAAAACCTTTGGCAATATCGTCACCTTCCGCGATTTGGAACAAGCCACGATCGATGCCATTACCCTGTTTGGTGATACAAACACCAAAAACGTGGTGCTGGAGAAGAGCTACAAGGAATACATGGAAGGCTTTACCGATCTGATCACCGGTGAAGCTCGACGCGGTTATAGGGATGTGGTTGCGGAATTGCAGCAGCGCTTCCCCAACCCTGCGGAGATTGTTAAAGAATCGGATAAAAAAGCCTTTGCGAAATTATTTGGTGAATATTTGCGCGTTGAGAACGTGCTGCAAAACTACGATGAATTCGCCAGCCTGAAAGCCTTGCAAAGCGTTGATATGAGTGACCCGCAGGCGGTTGAGGAATTTAAGGCCATGCATTATTTAAACGATGCTGACCTGGCAACGCTGCAAGCGATTCAGATGCCGGCTGAACGGAAAATTCAGGACTACCGCTCAACCTATAACGACGTTCGCGATTGGCTGCGTCGGGAAAAATCTGCCGCTGAAAAAGAAAATTCCACCATTGATTGGGATGACGTGGTCTTTGAGGTGGATCTGCTTAAGTCACAAGAGATTAATCTGGACTACATTCTGGAGCTGATTTTTGAAAATAATAAGAAAGTTAAAGATAAAGCGGTACTGATTGAAGATGTACGCCGCGTGATTCGTGCGAGTCTTGGCAACCGCGCTAAAGAAAGCTTGCTGGTTGATTTTATTAATCAAACCGACCTGGATCAGATTGGAGATAAAGCCAGTGTTATTGATGCCTTCTTCACCTTTGCTCAAGCTGAACAACAGCGGGAGGCGCAAGAGTTAATTAGCACCGAGAGCCTGAATGCAGAGGCGGCCAGGCGATATATCGCAACCTCTCTAAAACGGGAATTTGCCAGTGACAACGGCACTGAGCTCAATGCCATTCTGCCCAAGATGAGCCCGCTTAATCCGCAATACCTGACCAAAAAACAAAGCGTGTTCCAGAAAATCGCTGCTTTTGTTGAGAAGTTTAAAGGCGTGGGTGGGCAGGTTTAATTAAGCAGTTCAGGGAAAAGCCGATGAATGTGATTTAAAAAGCTGCCGAAAAGCTGCCTAACCTATGTCAATCCATGCCTATTTTAAGGCATTGCGCAAAATTGAAATAACAAAAAATCCGCTAAAAATCAGCGGCTTACTTGTTATTTTCTGGCGGAGAAAGGGTGATTGCTCGGCTTTTGCGTTGTCTCCGCGAAAGCCTCGTCCCTCGCTGTACTCGGGACCGCCTTCGGCGTCCTGCGCAAGCAATGCTTGCTGGTCGAACCCATGGGGTTTCGTTCACACCCCTTCGCCAAATAAAAACCGCCCACAAGGGGCGGATTTCTTATTTGGCGGAGAAGGGGGGATTGCTCGGCTTTTGCGTTGCCTCCGCGAAAGCCTCGTCCCTCGCTGTACTCGGGACCGCCTTCGGCGTCCTGCGCAAGCAATGCTTGCTGGTCGAACCCATGGGGTTTCGTTCACACCCCTTCGCCAAATAAAAACCGCCCACAAGGGGCGGATTTCTTATTTGGCGGAGAAGGGGGGATTGCTCGGCTTTTGCGTTGCCTGCGAATTCCGGTTCAAACTGGACACGCATTCCACGGCAAACTGGACAGCGATTCCAGCGCAAACTGGACAGTAAAATAGAGATGTAGCGGTACGCGGGATAACCGTGGCAACCTCGAGAATTTTGATCGGGGGGAGCCACATGGCCAACAACAGGTTATCCATGCGCAAGATTACAGAAACACTCCGCCTGCATTACGCATGCGGTCGCAGCCACCGGGAGATTTCCCACGCCATTGGCGCATCGCCGACCACGGTTGGCGACTATGTTCGCCGCGCCAAGGCCGCTGGCCTGAGTTATCCACTGCCCGAGGGGCTGGATGATTCGGCCCTTGAGCTGCGGCTGTTCCCGCCGATCGTGCCTGCTGACGTAGTCCGCTCCGAGCCTGACTGGGTCTGGGCACACCGCGAAATGCGCAAGAAGAGCGTCACGCTCGAATTGCTATGGCAGGAATATAAAACCATCCATCCAGAGGGCTTCCAGTACAGTTGGTTCTGCGAACGCTACCGGCAATGGGTGGGCAGGCTGTCAGTCACCCTGCGGCAATCACATACGCCCGGCGAGAAACTGTTCGTCGATTATGCCGGGCAGACCTTGGCTATCATTGATGGACAGACAGGAGAAATCCGTCATGCACAACTGTTTGTGGCCGTGCTTGGGGCATCCAACTACACCTTTGCAGAAGCCACCTGGACGCAGCAGCTGCCTGACTGGATCGGCTCGCATGTGCGCACCTTTGAATTTATGGGCGGCGTGCCGGAAATCCTGGTTCCGGACAACCTGAAATCAGGTGTCAAACATCCTTCCTATTACGATCCTGAGCTGAACCCGACCTATCGCGATCTGGCTGTGCACTATGGCATCACGGTATTACCGGCACGCAGTCGCCGTCCGCGTGACAAGGCCAAGGTAGAGAACGGCGTACTGGTGGTCGAACGCTGGATACTGGCACGACTGCGAAACCAGCGCTTCTTCAGCCTGGCGGAAGCCAACCGCGCCATCTCCGAATTTCTGAACGACTTGAATCAGCGTCCGTTCAAGAAACTGCCTAGTTGCCGCCACAGCGTGTTCATTGAACTCGACCGCCCGGCACTCAAGGCGTTGCCACTCGATCGCTATCAATTTGCCGAATGGAAGATGGCGCGTGTCGGCATCGACTATCACGTCGAGATCGTCGGCCACTATTACTCGGTGCCGTATCGGTTTGCCCGCCAGCAAGTGGATGTGCGCTTTACGGCACTGACAGTCGAGATATTCCATCGCGGCTGCCGCATTGCCGCGCATGCCAGAAGCTTGCTCAAAGGGCGACACACCACCATTGATGCTCACATGACACCGGCACATCAGCAAGTAGCGGGCTGGAATGCCAAACGGCTGCTCGACTGGGCGCAGAAGATTGGGCCGAACACGCACGCCACCGTGGAAAGCATGCTGGGGCAGCGCAAGCATCCGCAACAAAGTTACCGCGCCTGTCTGGGCGTGTTGCGAATGGGGCGTGATTACAGCGATCCGCGACTGGAGGCGGCGTGTTCCCGCGCCCTGGCGCTGAATGCGGCCAATTACCGCAGTGTCAGCTCCATCCTCAAGCATGGTCTGGATAAGCAAAACCAGACCGAAACAGCGCAAACCACCTTGCCGCTCACCCATAGCACGGTGCGCGGCCCGGGCTATTACCACTAATTACAACCCCACCCAGCCAAGGAGAAACAACATGTTGAATCACCCCACCTACCAGCAACTCAACCAACTGCGCCTGTTCGGCATGGCAGAGGCGCTGAACGAACAGCAGCGTTTGCCTGAACTTGAGCGGATGTCATTCGAGGAGCGGCTCGGCCTGCTGGTCGAACGCGAAGTCAGCGAACGCGCCTCCTTGCAGATGTCGGCACGGTTACGCCGCGCCAAGCTCAAACATGCTGCTGTGCCGGAAGATGTGGACTACCGCGTGGCGCGCGGTCTGGATCGAAGTCTGTTCAATCGCCTGCTGACCGGCGCATGGATCAAGGAGCACCAGAACGTGCTAATCACGGGACTCACCGGACTGGGCAAGACCTGGCTGGCCTGTGCATTGAGCAATCAGGCATGTCGGCAGGGTTATTCTTCGCTGTATGTGCGCGTGCCACGCCTGTTTGAGGAATTGGCGATTGCGCATGGCGACGGACGTTACGTGAAACTCATCACACAACTCGCCAAGGTCGATGTCCTGCTGCTGGACGATTGGGGCGTGGCCATGCTGACGGATTCCGCCAGACGGGATTTACTGGAAATACTGGATGACCGTTATGGTCATCGTTCGACCATCATCACCAGTCAGCTAAAAGTGGACGACTGGCATGAATCGATCGGCGACCCCATTCTGGCCGACGCTATTCTGGATCGCCTTGTGCATAACGCACACAAACTGGATCTGTCCGGTGAATCGATGAGAAAGAGCAAAAGGGGTTTGACTAAACCTGCCAATCAGGAGTAAAAAACAACCCCCGCGTCGCTACGCTCCGACTGTCCAGTTTGCTCTGGACTGAGTGTCCAGTTTCAGTGGAATACGCACGTTGCCTCCGCGAAAGCCTCGTCCCTCGCTGTACTCGGGACCGCCTTCGGCGTCCTGCGCAAGCAATGCTTGCTGGTCGAACCCATGGGGTTTCGTTCACACCCCTTCGCCAAATAAAAACCGCCCACAAGGGGCGGATTTCTTATTTGGCGGAGAAGGGGGGATTCGAACCCCCGTTGGGATATTATCCCAAACACGCTTTCCAGGCGTGC
>CAYLOK010000054.1:0-6422 GCA_964385275.1 uncultured Gallionella sp.
TCGTCGGCGACCCGATGCTGGCGCACAAGGCGGTGCACGAAGGCAAGGTCGCGGCTGAGAATATCGCCGGACACAAGGCCTTCTTCGAACCGCTGACCATCCCCTCGGTCGCTTACACCGACCCTGAAATCGCCTGGATGGGTCTGACCGAGACGCAGGCCAAGGCGCAAGGCATCGCCTACGAAAAAGGCAGCTTCCCCTGGGCGGCATCGGGACGTGCGTTGTCGGTCGGTCGCGAAGAAGGCATGACCAAGGTGCTGCTCGATCCTGCCACCCGCCGCATCCTGGGCGCGGGCATCGTCGGCGTCAACGCGGGTGAGCTGATCGCGGAAGCCGTGCTGGCGCTGGAAATGGGCGCGGACATGGAAGACCTCGGTCTGACCATCCACCCGCACCCGACCCTTTCGGAAACGCTGTGCTTCGCCGCCGAAATGGCGGAAGGCACGATCACCGACCTGATGCCCCCACGTAAAAAATAGGAGCTGTTATGAAGCTGCGTCAATTATCGTTAATCCCCCTCGTTTTACTGGCCGCTTCCGCTCATGCATTCGATCTGGGCGGACTCAAGGATCAGCTGAAAGCAGCCCAGGGCCAGGCGCCTGCAGCAACCGCTCCCGCAGCCAACGCGGCTGGTTTGGCCGGTATCAGCAACAGCGATCAGATCGGCAGCCTGAAACAGGCGCTGACTCAGGGAGCGGAAACCGCCGTAGCCAATCTGGCATCGGTAAACGGTTTTCTCGGCAATGACAAGGTGCGCATTCCGCTGCCGGAAAGCCTGCAAAAAGCCGACAGCCTGTTGCGCACTGTCGGCATGGGCCAATACGCCGACGAACTCACCACCTCGATGAACCGCGCCGCCGAAGCCGCCGTGCCGGAAGCGAAAGCCTTGCTGGTCGGTGCGGTGAAAAACATGTCGGTAGCCGATGCCAAGGGCATATTGACCGGCGGCAACGATGCGGCAACGCAATATTTCCGCAAAAATACCGAAGCGCAGCTTGCGGGCAAATTCAAACCCATCGTCAACAAGTCCATGCAGAAGGTGAAACTGGCCGAAAAATACGACCAGTTCGCCAGTAAAGGCGTGCAGTTCGGCGTGGTCGATCAGAAGGATGCCAGGCTGGACGACTACATCACCCGTAAAACCATGGACGGCTTATTCCTGATGATGGCGGAACAGGAAAAAGCGATCCGCGCGAATCCTTTGCAAGCGACCGGTTCACTGGCAAAGAAAGTATTTTCGGCGATCAAGCTCTGATTTACCTCTGGATTCCCGCGTGCGCGGGAATGACGGAATGACCGAAACCGCCAGCCTGTTATCCCTCTTCGCCAGCAGTTTTCTGGGCGCCACGTTACTGCCCGGCGGCTCGGAGGCGGTGCTGTTCGCCGTACTCAAAAGTTACCCGGAATCGCTGTGGATGGCGCTGGGCATCGCCACGCTCGGCAACACGCTGGGCGGCATGGTGAGCTTCTTCATGGGCTATGCATTACCTCAGACACAACAGCTCAAACACGTCGATAAACTGCGCCGCTACGGCGCCCCCGCGCTGCTGCTGGCCTGGGTGCCGCTGGTCGGCGATGCGCTGTGCCTCGCCGCCGGTTGGCTGCGCCTGAACGGGTGGCAGGCCGCACTGTTTATGGCCATCGGCAAGTTCGCGAGATACTGGGTAATCGCGTTATTGATGTAGCTTGGAGCGCGCATTTACGGAGTGCGCAACCTCGGTTGCGCCAAGCGGCAACGCGTCTAAACCTGGCGCAGACGAGTCTGCGCACTCCATAAGTTACAGCATCCCCAGTCCCCAGCCCACACCGAATCCGGTTACCTCTGTCCCGACCGCTCCCAGGCCGCCTTCGCAGCGGCTGGCGGACAAGTCCACATGCAGCCAGGGCGTGTCGTGCTCGACGAAACGCTTCAGGAAGCGCGTCGCGAGTATGTGGTCGGCATCGCCGTCCAGCGTGCATTGCTTGATGTCGGCGACCTTGGAGTCCAGCGCGGCTTCGTAATCCTCGTCCAGCGGGAAGGCGCACAGGCGTTCGCCGGTCTGTTTTCCCACGCTCACCGCACGTTGCACCAGTTCATCCCGGTTGCCCAGCACGCCTGAATAGCGCGCACCCAGCGCCGCCGCCATGCTGCCGGTGAGCGTGGCAAAGTCGATCATCAAATCCGGTTTCGCGCGCGAAGCCAGCGTCAAGGTATCGGCCAGCACCATGCGGCCTTCGGCATCGGTGTGCATCACTTCGATAGTCGTGCCGTTGAGCGCCTTCACGATGTCGTTCTGCTTGTAGGCTTTCGGGCTGATGTGGTTCTGCGCAATCGCCAGCCAGCAGTCTATGTTCACCGGCAGCTTTTGCAGCGATGCCGCCAGCAGGATGCCGAGCGCCACCGCCGAGCCGTTCATGTCCTCGTGCATATTGTGCATATAGCGCGACGGCTTGAGATTGTGTCCGCCGGTGTCGAAACAGATACCCTTGCCGACCAGCGCCACGGTCTGCTTCGCCTTAGGGTGTTTGTAGGAAAGATGCACGATGGCCGCATCTTCCGGGTCGCTGCCCTGCGCCACCGCGACAAACGCGCCCGCACCCATCTTGCGCAGCGCCTTCATGTCGTATTCCTCGCACTTCCAGTCATGCGCCTCAGCCAGCTTTTTAACGCGCTTGCGGTACAAACCCGGTGTCAGCTCGTTCGGCGGCAGCACAGTCAAAGTACGGCAAAGCAGATTGCCCGCCGCCTGCGCACGAATTGCCTCGAATGCGTCATTCAATCCAAAAATATTGATATTTTTCAAAGGCTTGTATTCATCTTTTTTCTTGTACACCGGCAGCGTCGCGCCGTTTACCCAGGCCGCATACACCGCCAGTTCAGCCGCACGCAGCCGTTGCGCGTCGTCGCCCAGCACGGCGATGGCAATCTCTTTCGGATGCTCGTCCAACAACGGTTGCAGCGCCTTGCGCACCAATGTTTGAAGTGCAAAAGCATCCTTCCCGAAATCCAGCATCAGCCATACCACCAGACAACCTTCCGCCGCATTGGCAACAACGGGTGACTTCGCCAGTTCCGCAACTTTCGAGTCGCGCCGCTTCAATACCGCCTTCAGCAGTTCGACATGCGGCAAATCGTTGGGCAAATTTTTGGATTTTGGACAAATCACCAGCAGATGCGTGGCGGCGGGCAAGGTGGGTGAAGGGGTGAGCTGTGCTAACATTGCGTCCTCATTTCAATTAACTTTTTACTTCGGGATCACCCCGAAATCCAGCAATTCGAACAACTGGATTCCCGCCTTCGCGGGAATGACGGTTTATAGAGATGCGATTATACAGGCCACCATGCGCACCTACCTCAATCTCATGCAACATGTGCTGGACAACGGCACAAAAAAATCCGACCGCACCGGAACCGGCACGGTCAGCGTATTCGGCTACCAGATGCGTTTCGACCTTGCGCTGGGCTTCCCGCTGGTCACCACCAAGAAATGTCACATGAAGTCCATCATCCACGAACTGCTGTGGTTTTTGCAGGGCGACACCAATACCCGCTACCTGAAGGAAAATGGCGTGAAGATTTGGGATGAATGGGCCGATGAGAGCGGCAACCTCGGCCCTGTATATGGCAAGCAATGGCGCTCTTGGGAAGCGGTGGATGGTCGCGTGATAGACCAGATCAAAATCGCCGTGGATCAGCTCAAAAACAATCCCGATTCGCGCCGTATCATCGTCTCTGCCTGGAATGTAGGCGAACTGGAGCAGATGGCGCTCGCCCCCTGCCACGCGTTCTTCCAGTTCTATGTTGCAGACGGAAAACTGTCCTGCCAACTATACCAGCGCAGCGCCGACATCTTCCTCGGCGTGCCGTTCAATATCGCCAGCTACGCCCTGCTGACCATGATAATGGCGCAGGTCTGCGATCTTGAGCCGGGCGACTTCGTGCACACCTTCGGCGACGCGCATCTGTACCTGAACCATCTTGAACAGGCGCAACTGCAACTGTCGCGCGAACCGCACCCGCTGCCGACCCTGCATATCAGCCCTGCTGTGCGCGACATCTTCGGCTTCAAGTATGAGGATTTCACGCTGGAAGGTTACGACCCGCATCCTGCCATTAAAGCCCCCGTTGCCGTATGAAAAACGCTTATCCCGGCACCGGTATGAGCATTTCCATCATCGTTGCGATGGCGAAAAACAGCACCATCGGCGTTAATAACACGCTGCCGTGGCATTGCCCGGAGGACTTGAAGCATTTCAAGGCGCTGACCATGGGGCACCACATGATTATGGGGCGCAAGACGTTTGACTCCATAGGCCGTCCGCTGCCGGGACGCACCACGGTGGTGGTGACGCGCGACCGCGAGCTGAAGATTGCAGGGTGTCTGATGGCACATTCGTTGCCCGAAGCGCTCGCCGCCTGCGCAAACGACGGGCAGATTTTCATCGTCGGCGGTGCAGAGATTTATGCTCAAGCCCTGCCACTGGTTGATACGCTATACATCACCGAGATTCAACAAGAGGTGACCGGCGATGCCTGGTTTCCCGAATTTGACGTGACAGCATGGCTGGAAGTGGCGCGTGAAGTACGCCATCAAGCGCTGCCGCAGCCGCTGGAATATCACTTCGTCACTTATCGCCGCAAATAGCATCGAAGGCGCAGCAATGCAAAAAGGCCTGACACTCGCGTGTCAGGCCTTTTTTAACAAGCGCTAATTAAGCAGCTTGGATGTTTGAAGCTTGCTTGCCCTTAGGGCCTTGCGTAACTTCGAAACTTACTTTTTGACCTTCTTGAAGAGTCTTGAAACCGTTCATGTTGATCGCTGAGAAGTGCGCGAACAGATCTTCGCTACCATCATCAGGAGTAACAAAACCAAAACCCTTTGCATCGTTGAACCACTTAACTGTACCAGTTGCCATGTGTTTACTTCCTTATAAAAAACGGGAAAAACTCCCGCAAAACTATCTGAATCGAAGATTGCACATGGTAAAACCAGTATTGCAGAGACTTTGAATCAAACACGAAGGTGGCTTTATACGCGAATTTTAAAAACGTATCAAGCAAAATCTTAAAATCAGAGAAGAGAAAAGGGAGAAGAGGTGATGCGAGAAGGGAGAAGGGAGAAGGGTGGTTTTGCCCTTCCCTCTTCCTAATGTCTTAATCCTATCTGACGCAATCCACAAAGTAGCGTTTCACGCCATCCACTTCCTCTGCGACCAGGCCATGAATATCGGTCTCGAAACCCGGCAATTTCTGGCTGAAATCGCGGGCAAACTTCAGGTAATCGACGATGGTCTTGTTGAATATCTCGCCGGGAATCAACAGCGGGATACCCGGCGGATAAGGCGTCAGCAACACGGCGGTGATGCGCCCTTCCAGATCGTCGATTTCCACGCGGTCGATTTCGTCGTGCGCCATCCTGGCAAATGCGTCGGACGGTTTCATCGCCGGCTGCATGTCGGACAAATACATCTCAGTGGTCATACGTGCGACGTTATGCAGATTGTAAGCATCGTGAATCTGCTGACAAAGATCGCGCAAGCCCGTGCGTTCATAGCGCGGATATTTGGCGGCAAATTCAGGCAGAATGCGCCAGAGCGGCTGGTTCTTGTCGTAGTCGTCCTTGAACTGCTGTAACGCGGTCAACAGCGTATTCCAGCGCCCCTTGGTGATGCCGATGGTGAACATGATGAAGAACGAGTACAGGCCGCATTTCTCCACAATCACACCGTGTTCGGCCAGATACTTGGTCACCATCGAAGCGGGAATGCCGCTGTCGGCAAAATCGCCATCCACATCCAGCCCCGGCGTGATGATGGTCGCCTTGATCGGGTCGAGCATATTAAAGCCTTCGGCCAGATCGCCGAAACCATGCCATTTATCCGAAGGCCGCAACACCCAGTCTTCACGCGACCCCATGCCTTCTTCGGCAATATCACCCGGCCCCCACACCTGAAACCACCAGTCCAGCCCAAACTCTTCATCCACCTTGCGCATGGCGCGGCGAAAATCCAGCGCTTCGGAGATGGATTCTTCCACCAGCGCTGTGCCGCCCGGCGCCTCCATCATCGCCGCTGCCACGTCGCACGAGGCGATGATGGCGTATTGCGGGCTGGTGGAGGTGTGCATCAGGTAAGCCTCGTTAAAAATATGCTTGTTCAGCTTGCGGCCTTCCGGTTCGCTCACCAGTATCTGCGAAGCCTGACTCAATCCGGCCAGCAACTTGTGGGTCGATTGCGTGGCGAAAATCATCGAATTCTGCGCGCGCGGCCGGTCGCGACCGATCGCGTGCATATCCTTGTAGAAATCGTGGAACGATGCATGCGGCAGCCACGCTTCGTCAAAATGCAGCGTATCAATACGCCCGTCCAGCATCTCCTTCAACATCTCGACGTTGTAAATAATCCCGTCGTAGGTACTCTGCGTGATGGTCAGGATGCGCGGC
>CAYLOK010000055.1:0-5614 GCA_964385275.1 uncultured Gallionella sp.
CCGTTTAGCGGCTTGCCTGCTTAACCCGCTTCGCGGGGATGACGAATAAATCAGCACATCCTTAGAAATCAGTCGCAATCAATCAGGCAAAATGGCAAAAGGCGTGTGCTGGAGAATACCTTGTCAGCATCGTTCTATGGACAGTAAAACCAGCTCAAAAACAGGATTTATTGACCGATGTGCCGCACAGCGCTGATTGGTGTTTGAGGTCGCGATAAAAGTTTTCGTGTGGGTCGATAGCTTCCAGATAAACCAGCTGCACACCCTAGTCGAGTGTGTAGCCCAACTGATAGAGCTGCCTTGGCTGCGAAACTTGTAGACCAACAGATCAGCCAGCCCACTTTTTTTGCCGATCTATAACTACCCGCTTGTAGTGCAAACGGTGATACTCAAGGCGTTGTTCCTGTGTAAGAATCAGACTACAGCTCATGCGGAAAAGCTGATTGCGACAGATCGCTTGCTGCGTGACCGTAATGGCGCGGGTGTTGACAACACCAATTAATTAACTCAGGGAGTGATTATGAAAAATAAGACGATGAAGAAAGCAGTTTATGTTGCGTTGTTGGGATGCCTGGCTTCGCCGGTGGTAGGTATTTGTGCGACAACAGAAGATATGGAACGACGGCTGCAAAAGCTTGAGGAAGAGATCAAGGCTACAAGGGCTGAACTCCAGGCAACGAAGGAGGATGTCAAAATGGCTCAGGTGGAAGCCCAGGATGCCGCCGTTAATACTGACAAGGGATTGAAGGTTAACGGCTATTCCACGCTTGAATATGTGCAAACAAATGCGCCCGGTCTTTATGATGGCTTTCGCTTGCGTCACATGAATTTGATGTTCAGTAAACAGGTGAGTCCTGATTTGAAGTTTTTTTCCAGCGTCATGCTCGAAGATGCGCCGCTGCTAGATAAAAATACCGCAGCCAATGGCACTTCTGGCAAGCTGATGGTGGAGGCGGTGAATTTTAGTTATCGCTTGAACAATTCGACCACGCTTCGTGGGGGGCGCTTCTTTACGCCTGCGGGGATATGGTCTTTGGATTCCATTCCATTTGTATTAACACAAGACCGCCCGTTGCATATTCGCAACATATTCCCGCAGGTGATTGACGGCGCATCGGTTGCTGGTACACATGGGGTGGGTAGTGCATTCGTGGGCTACGATGTCTTTCTGGGTAATGGTCAAACAGCTCAGATGAATGGCGGATCTGACTACAACTCAAACCAGGCGGTTGGGGGCAGGGTTAATATCTCTTTGCCGTTTGCAGATCGCTTTGAGCTTGGCTCGACACTGTTTCGTGAGCGCATGAAGGTAACGACTGCAGCTGCAGAAGAAGTAAAAAATGCTTACGGCGTTCATTTTCAGGTTAAACAGGGGGCATTCTATATTCGCGGCGAGTATGCGAAAGGGATGTATGCGCCAGTAACCGGGATCGGCAATTACAACCGGGTGGGTTATTACATACAACCAAGCTATGATATCAATGACTTTACCGTGGGTTATCGCTATGACTTCTATAACTCCAAAACGACGACATTGGCATCCAGTGCAACGGTCGAAAACGTGCCATTCATTGCTTATCATGTGGATAAAAACACAACGGTAAAGTGGGAACACCATCTGGTCAATCTGCGTAATCCTGTTTTGCAGGACTTCTACCGCAGCATTGTCAGCGTCGCGGTTAACTTCGATTAAGTCACGGGAGAAACTTCATGAATAAACTATTTTCTATTTCATCGTTATTGCTTGCTTTGTTGACTTCAACTTCGGCAGTTGCAGAACCCGTGGTGGTGATTGTTAATAGCGCGAATGCACAAGCGGTGTCGCAGGCTGATGTAAAGGCTATCTATAATGATAAGTCAAACGCTTGGGCGAACGGTGAGAAAATCACCGCATATAACCTGCCACCAGAAGATGCGGCTGCAGAGAAATTTGCCTCCAAAGTGCTAGGTTCATCTGCTCGTGATGCCGCAGCAGCGGAGTCTAACCGTGCTGTGACGAATACATCCCGCAACCCACAGCAAACAAAGCGCGATGCCTTGGTGGCTTCCATGGTTGCCAAGACACCTTCAGCAATTGGCTATGTTCCGAAGCTATCTGCTGAGGGGAAGACGGGAGTAAAAGTGTTATTTACGCTTGAATAAGATTATTTGACACGCTTGGTTTTTAAAACAATAGCCAGTCGTAATAGAGGCTACGAAATGTAGGGTTGGGAGAGGGGATTAACTCGCAGTGTTCTCTCAGCCCTGCATTTTTAACAGCAGATTGAAAATAGGAGGTCGTTGCCATGTTTGTAGTTAACTGGTTCAGGGGTTTGCGTTTTTCCCGCAAACTGATGGTGCTGCTGCTCCCTTGCTTCATAAGTTTTTTGGGTTTGGCAGGATGGAACGGTTACGTAAATAATGTCTCGGACGAAGTCAATCAGCAAGTGGGTATGTCCTACCAAGTGCGAGGCGAAGTCATGTCATCGGCACTTGTCGCGTTGCACTATGGTGCAGCAGTGGAAAATAAGATACCCGATACCATTGTTCTCAAGAGAAAAGAGTTTGGAGAAATACGAGAACACATAACCGAATTCAAGGAGTGGGTGTCAGAGCAGAATAATGCCCCGCTTGACAAAGGCTATGCCGAACTTCAAAAGCAAGTGAACCTCATCATGGAAATGAACACGACTCCAGGAGAGGGCATGCCAGAAGAAGCTGCACTGCTTGGCGATATTTCGACTTCGTTCAACGAGGTGCTACAAACGCATATCGAGAGCGTAAACATACAATATGAGCAGACGCGTAAAAAGTTTGCTTTGTTGAATATAGTGGTTGTTACGGTAGGTTTGTTGATGTTGATCGTTGTGTTGGTTGTTACACTGCGCGTGGTGTTGAGCCCTTTGGGAGGAGACCCGGAAGATGTGGCGCAGGTCGTCAACGCCATGGCTTCGGGCGATTTCACTTCGCAACAGCGCCTGTCACCCGTGGCGGGTAGCTTGATGGCGAATGCATATTCTATGCAATCCAAGTTGCGCGACATAATTCTTAAGATCAGGGAGCAGGCTAATCAGCTTGAAGATATGGCGCGCCACTTGTCTGTGGCAGCCAAGGGAATTACCTCAAACGTGAATCACGAATCAGATGCGGTGGCTGGCATGGCCTCAGCGATTGAGGAAATGAGTGTAGCTACTGCACATATCAATGATCGAGGCGGCAATGCCAGGCAGATTGCCAATGTTTCACGCAGTTATGCCGAACAGGGCGCTCTGGTGGTGAATAAAACCGTGTCGGGTTTGCTGACAACAGCACGCGAAATCGAAGCTGCATCGGACGAAGTATCTCTCCTGGGGGAAGATGCTACCCGCATTATTGATGTAGTAAAAGTTATCAAGGAAATCGCAGATCAGACCAATCTGCTTGCGTTGAATGCAGCCATTGAAGCGGCAAGAGCTGGCGAGCAGGGTCGCGGCTTTGCTGTGGTGGCGGATGAAGTGCGCAAACTGGCAGAACGCACTGCGAGTGCCACCACTGAGATCAACCAAATGTCTGGAAAAATTGGTGAGGTTGCAAGAAACGCGCTGACCAGCATGGGAAAGGTGGTGACAACAACGCGGCAGGGAGTGAATGATGCCGAGATGGCACAGAAATCCATTGTCAGCATTGAGCAGAGCTTTTGTGAGGTAGCAAGTCTCATAGAAGAAATTTCTACATCCTTGGTAGAGCAGAATGTCACTTCGACTGACTTGGCGAGAAGTACCGCGCGAGTAGCCGGGATGTCCGAAGGAAACGCCAGCGCAGCAGCCAATCTGCAGGTGCTGGCGAATGACTTGGAAATCAAGGCGGCGCAGGTAAGGAGTTCGGTTGAAGTGTTTATAGTTTAACGCCCGTATCGGGATATTTCTCAGTCTGAAATTAGGGAAGCGCTGAACAAATCACCCGTTCGCCCTGAGCCTGTCGAAGGGCTTGCATAACCAATTGATTGTTAGGGAGATACTGATTTATTCGTCATCCCCGCGAAGGCGGGGATCCAGCGCCTTGTGTAACTGGGTTCCCGCCTTCCCCCCGCCTTCGCGAGGGTGACAGGGAACGACAAAACCGAATAAATCAGCGCCTCCTTAGTTATTTAATCAGATCATGGTTCGACAAGCTCACCACGAACGGATTAAATCAGCGCTTCCTTAGGTTTCGCTTAATCCGTCACTCGACGGATACCTCAGCGGTTGAAGGGGAAACCCGGTGTGGTGAGATTCTCCTCCCTCCCCGATCTTTATCTGCCCGCTTGTAGTACAAACGGTGATATTCAAGGCATCGTCCCCATGTAAGAATCCGCCTATAGGTCATGCAGGCAAGCCGATGAGGTGGCTCGCTTGCAGCATGACCGGAAATAGTGTTGATGGCTGTTTGCCGAATACCCATTAAGTGAGTCAGATGGTTCGATAGACACCCCCGTGTTTGGCGGGGGGGGGGGGTATGTGTTGGATCGCAGGAGCGGGCAGGTAGGGCGTATTCGCCGTCTGATGTGGGGCGTGGTGGGCTCGGTGCTGCTGACGGTGGCGCTGGGCGGCTATTGGTTCACGCAGGTGGTGGCGCAGCTGGGTACAGCGGCGCGGCAGGAGCGGGTGCAATTGCTGGCACTGGAAGCAGCCGTGAGTAATGCGATGGCGGAGTTGTCCGAGCAGACCCAGGAGTGGAAGGACATGCTGTTGCGCGGCCATGACCCTGTGCTGCGCGAGAAACATCAACATGCTTTCGAGGCGCATGCGCTGTCGTTGCAGACAGAGCTGGTCAACGTGCAGCACGCTGCGCGCGAGCTGGGGCTGGATACCGACGATATGGCCGCTTTTTCGCGCCAGCACCAGGCGCTGATGACGGATTATCACGCCGCACTCACCCTGTTCGACCCGAAAAATCCGCTTTCCCACCACTTGATTGATCGACAAGTGCAAGGCCGTGACCGGCTGTTGCGCGATGGCTTGCGCCGGGAGCGGGAAAAACTGGAGGTGCAGATCGCCGCGCGCGAACAAAGGCTGAGTGAACGCGGCGTGCTGGGGCAGCAATGGTTGAAGCTGGGCGCGCTGGCGGCGTTTCTGCCGCTGCTGTCGCTGTGGTTTTTCTGGCAGGTTTATCGCGCCTTGCGCGAGATCGTGTTAAGCGATGCGCGCATCCGCGCCATTTATCAAGCCATCGGCGATGCGGTGCTGGTCGCGGACATGCAGGGCAGGGTGGAATCCATCAACGCCACCGCGCAAAAACTGCTGGGCTGGCGCGAGGGCGAGGCGCGCGGCAGGCTGATCAGCGAGGTGTTCGAACTTTATGATGTCCACCATCAACAGCGCGTCGAGTCCCCGGCGGAGAGCGTGCTGCGCGATGGCTGCCCGATTCCGATGTCGAACGGCATGATGCTGCGCCGCCGCGACGGCAGCGAGCTGGCGGTGGAAGATTCCGCAGCGCCGGTGCGTGATGAGCATGGCCAGGCAGTGGGCGTGGTGATGGTGTTTCATGACGTATCGAAACGATACGCCCTGCTGGCCGAATTGCGTGCCGCCCGCGCGCAATTTGAAACGTTGTTTGAACAATTGCCGGAAGGCGTGCTGCTGTTCGATGAAAATCTGGCTGTCATCATGCATAACCG
>CAYLOK010000056.1:0-4171 GCA_964385275.1 uncultured Gallionella sp.
TGAGCGCCGATGAATGGGCGCGCGTGATCTATCACTTGTGCAAGCATCGCGGCTTCCACTGGATCAGCCGGGCCGAAGAGAAAGCGGCGGAAGGCGACAGCAAAGGCGAAAGCGGCAAGGTCAAGCAAGGACTGGCTGGCACGAAAAGACTGATGGCAGAAAAAGGCTATCGCACTGCCGCCGAGATGGTAATGACGGAATTTTTTACACACCGCGTAGATGAAGATGGAAAACCTGCACTGACCAAGAAAACCGGCGAGCCGATTCTGGATGGGGCTGCCCGCAACAAGCAAGGCGACTACAGCAAAGCGCTGTCCCGCATCTTGCTTGGCGAGGAACTGAAAAAACTGTTTGAGCATCAACGCAAACTCGGCAACACCTTTGCTACCGAAAAACTGGAAGCTGCCATTCTCGGCAACGGCGACCGCAAGAGCGGCTTGTTCTGGGCACAAAACCCCGCGCTGGCTGGCAATGATTTATTGAAAATGCTGGGGCATTGCACCTTTGAGAAGAGCGAATACCGAGCCCCGAAAGCCAGCTTCACCGCCGAACGCCACGTCTGGCTCACCCGACTCAACAATCTGCGCATCGTAGTGGATGGCACGACCCGCTCGTTGAATGAAGCGGAACGGTGCGTCGTTCTTCACATGCCTTACCAGCAAGCAGGAGACTTAACCTACAAGCAATTACGCACCGCGCTAACCAAAGCGGGCTACTTGCCTGAGTCATTCCGCTATACCGGGCTAGCGTATGCCAGCGGTCAAAAAGCCGATGAGAAAACCAAAGACCCTGAAAGCGCTGCACTGGTGAAATTTCCTGCTTGGCAGGTATTGCATAAAACGCTGGAGAAAAAAGGACTCGCATCCGAGTGGCAGAAAATCTCTATCGATGCACTGGACGGCAAGCCGCAAGTGCTTGATCAAATCGCATGGGTATTGAGCGTCAATAAAGACGATACCGAAGTGGAAGCCGAGTTGCGCAAGCTGAACTTGCCCAATGCCAAAAAGATGATCGACGCGCTGCTCGATATTCGTTTCGACAAGTTCAGCAACCTCTCGCTCAAAGCGCTGCGTCAAATCGTGCCGTTCATGGAACAAGGCCAGCGATATGACGAGGCCGTCGCCAACATCCCGGAATACGGGCACCACAGCCAGTTACACAAAGTCGGCGCAGGCGAACATAAATACCTGCCGCCGTTCTACAAAGAGCGCGACAAAGACGGGCGCATGGTGTTCAACGATGACATGGACATCCCGCGCAACCCGGTGGTGCTGCGCGCACTCAATCAGGCGCGCAAGGTGGTGAATGCGCTCATCAAGGAATATGGCTCGCCGCATGAGGTGCATATCGAAATGGCACGGGACTTGTCGCGTCCACTCGATGAACGGCGCGAGGTTGAAAAACTGCAAAAGGAATTCCGCGACCGCAATGAAAAAGACAAAGCCCAGTTCGCGCAGAACTTCAACGTCATTGGCGCGGTGAAGGGTAAGGAGTTCGAGAAATATCAGCTTTACCGCGAGCAACAAGGGAAATGCGCCTACTCAATACAAGCTATTGATATAAATAGAATTTTTGAACAAGGCTACGTTGAGATTGACCATGCCCTGCCTTATTCACGCAGCTTCGATGACAGCAAAAACAATCGGGTACTGGTATTGGCGCGGGAGAATCGCAACAAAGGCAACCTGACCCCATACGAATATCTCGATGGCAAAAGCGACAGCGAACGCTGGCGGCAATTCGCTGCTTTCGTGAACAGTAATAAATCCTACCGCCTCGCCAAGCGCAGCCGCTTATTGCGCAGGAATTTTGGCGCAGATGAAGCCCAAGGATTCCGCGAGCGCAATCTCAACGACACACGCTACATCTGCAAGTTTTTCAAAAATTACGTCGAGCAATATTTGCAACTGCACACCGATAGCGAAGCCAAACGCTGCGTCGTGCTCAGTGGACAGATGACCTCTTTCCTGCGCGCCCGCTGGGGGCTGGTCAAGGTGCGTTCGGATTCTGACCGCCACCACGCGCTGGATGCCGCCGTGGTCGCCGCTTGCAGTCACAGCATGGTGAAACGCCTGTCCGATTACGCACGACGCAAAGAGTTAGCACAGGTGCGGGAAGGTTTTGTGGATATAGACGGCGTGATCATCAATCCAGCCATGTTCGATCAACTGGAACAGCATTTCCCCAATCCGTGGCAGCACTTCCGTGATGAGGTAATTGCCCGTTTGAATATTGATAATCCCGCGCTGTTGCGTGAAAAAATACAACGGCTCGGCACCTATTCGGAAGCAGCGTTAAACGACACGCATCCCTTATTTGTCTCGCGCGCACCTCAACGGCGCGGGAGCGGTGCGCTTCATGAGGAAACAATTCGCTCTGCCAAGAGGATAACCAAAGGCGTTAGCTTTGTAAAAGTACCATTACAAAAATTAAAACTATCCAAACTGGGTGACATTGTCGGAGCGAATGATTTACGCAATATACCCTTGATAGAACTGCTAAAGAAACGACTCCAAGATAATTCTGATGACGGTAAAAAAGCATTTTCAGAGCCTCTTTACATGCCATCTATGCAAGGCAAAGGTTCATTAGTCAAAACCGTGAAAATTGCCTCAACACAAAAGAGCGGTATGTTCATTCGGGGGGGCGTAGCTGAATTAGGTGATATGCACCATGTGGATGTTTACAAGTATCGTGATCGTTTTTTAATTGAACCTGCCTATCCCGTAAATATAAACAAACGCATCAACCCACACAATCTTCCTGACGAGGCTATATTTCAATTCACCCTTCAAAAAAATGACTACCTCCGTGTGACTTTAGGCGAAACCGCCCACGATGGATATTTTGTTATGTATGAAAGTGATGGTCGCTTGACGCTCCGTGCACACGACCAACCCAAACCAGATAAAATCTACTTTCGTAAAAGCGTGTCAACAGCGAACAACCTTCAGAAGTTTCATGTAGATGTCCTTGGTAATTGTTATCCAGCCCCACCGGAAAAACGCCGCTTGTACCCTGCGCAACGCAGTGGAGCGGAGCATGACTTGGCGTAGCGTCGTCATCTCGCGCCCCGCTAGGCTGCGGCGCGAGCATTACTCGCTTGCCATCGAGCAGGAACAAACCGCCTTTGTGCCGTTCGAGGACATCGCGGTGATCGTGCTCAACCACCGCGAAATCACGCTCACTCATCCGGTATTATCGGCCTGCGGCGAATACGGCATCAGCCTGTTTGCCACGGGCGACACCCATCATCCCAGCGGCGTATTTCTGCCCTTTCTGCAACACTCGCGCGCCACCAAGTGGATGCGTTTGCAACTCGATTTACCCCGCCCGGTTGCAAAACAAACATGGGCTGCCATCGTGCGCCAAAAAATCGCCAACCAAGCTGCCTGCTTGCATCTGGCAGGACGCGAAGGCGCAGATCGTCTGGATTCCTATGCAAGACGTGTGCGCTCCGGCGATGTCGGCAATCTGGAAGGCCAAGCCGCCGCATTTTATTTTGTGCAACTGTTCGGCAAGCATTTCCACCGCGAGCAGCAACGCTTTGCCAATGCAGCGCTGGACTACGGCTATGCGGTATTACGCGGTGCGATTGCGCGCGGACTGGTGGCGCATGGCCTGTTGCCTGCCATCGGCCTGTTCCACGCCAGCGAACAGAATGCGTTCAATCTGGCCGATGATGTGATCGAACCGTTCCGCCCGGTGGTGGATTTATTTGTCGCCAGACTGTTCCCTCAACCCGACGATGAACTACACCCGGAAGACAAGGTTGCGCTGGTCGGACTGCTCAATGTGGATGTGGGGATGCCGCGCGGCAAGATGTCCGTGCTATCCGCCATCGAACACAGCATCGAAAGTCTGGCACGCATCTATGACGGCGGCAGCGAAACACTGATTGAGTTGCCCGTCCTAATTGGTTTGGAGCAACACCGGTTGGAGTGTTGAACCATAAGAAGGCAGCCGCCCATTTTGGTTTTATCATTGATAAAGCACAGAGCCATTCGACTAAGCCAGCACCACCTAAAACTGGCAAATCGCTGATTTGCCCGCGTAGGCGAGATAACGGGGCTGAAAGCCAAAGTTTCGAGGTACGGACATCCAGTCTGAATAAAGGCTGCGTATTCCAGACCAACCTGGACAGTGATTCCAGCGCAAACTGGACACTGAT
>CAYLOK010000057.1:0-3828 GCA_964385275.1 uncultured Gallionella sp.
TCGAATCTCGTTGGGGACGCCAGACAATAAAAGCCCGTACTTGCGAGTACGGGCTTTTTTACGTGTGAATTCTGATAAGCTCCGCCAGCTTCGAAATTATTTGACTTGACGGACAATCCAGATTGAATTCAACACCTCATTGCGACAGGGCTTACAGGAAGGCGGCGCTTGATATGTCGGTCACGCGGCTGGCGCGTTGGCTGCTCGCGATCATTTTGCTGGCAGCTGTTGGCCTGGTACAGGCTGATGATGGCGCGGGCAAGACGCTGATAGTCGGCAGCGAGCAGGATTACCCGCCGTTTGCGACGGGCACGACTGACCAGACTGCGGGCGGCTTCACCGTGGAATTATGGCGTGCGGTTGCTGCGGAGAGCGGCCTGAACTACACGATACGCGTCAGGCCATTCCATCAGATCCTCCAGGAATTCAAGGAAGGGAAGATCGACGTACTGATCAATCTCGCACAATCTGCGGAACGGGGTGAATTTGCCGACTTTACCGTGCCCACCGTGGTTGTCAACGGGGCGATTTTTGTCAGGAAAGGCGAGTCCGGCATTCATGCAGAGGCCGATCTGTCCGGCAAGTCCATCATCGTCCTCAATGCGGATCTGGCGCACGATTATGCGCTGTCGAAAGGCTGGCAGAAGCAACTGGTTCTGGTAGAAACTGCGGCGGAAGGGTTCAGGCTACTGGCGTCCGGCCGGCACGATGCCCTGTTGCTCAGCAAGCTGGTCGGGATGCAGACACTGGGCACATTGCATATCAGCAACATTGAAGCCCTGAACATCAAGGCCGGTTTTGCGCAGAAATTTTCGTTTGCCGTGAGAGAGGGGGAATCCGGCTTGCTCAGCAGAATCAACGAGGGGCTGGCCTTGAGCAAGTCCAGCGGTCGTTACACCGAGCTGTACGACAAGTGGTTCGGCGTGTATGAAGAAAAAAATGTCATGGCGCAAGTCGCATCCCGGTATCTGGCGCCATTGGCGGTGCTTTTTCTGGGCATGGTTGGCTGGTTTTTTTACCGGCGCAATGTGCAACGCAGGCAATTCGATGCGCTGCAACGCAAGAGCCGGGCGAGTTTGCATGCAATTCTGGATAACCTGCCCTACATGGTCTGGATGAAGGATTGCGCCGGGCGTTATCTTGAAGTAAACGAGTATTACGTCAGCTATGCCCGGCTGACAGGCAAGCAGCAGATTGTCGGCAAGACCGATTTTGAGCTCTGGCCGAAGGAACTGGCGGAAAAATACCTTGCCGACGATGCCGAGGTGATCGCGACCCGCCGGCAGAAGCATGTCGAGGAATCCTCACTGGATGGCGAGCGGCTGCACTGGGTGGAAACCTTCAAGTCTCCCGTGATAGACGAAAACGGCGAGCTGCTCGGCACCACCGGTTTTATGCGCGATATTACCGAACGCAAGCTTAGGGAAGTGGCGCGTTTGAGCGAGAGCGAGGAGCGATTCAGGGTGCTGTTTTGTGGTCTGAGCGACGCCATCTTTGTTCACCATTTTTCAGAGCAGGGCGTGCCGTCCTGTTTTGACGAAATCAATGAAGTGGCTTGCGCATGGCTGGGTTACACGCGCCAGGAACTATTGGCGCTGACGCCGCTGGATATTTATGCGCCTGGCATGGGCGGGGATATGACCACGCTCTGTCTGGAATTGGCGAGCACGGAAAACATCACCTTCGAGCATGAATTTGTCACGCGCGACGGCAATCTCATCCCGGTGGAAATCAGGGCCAGCCATTTTTTACTGAACGGGGAGAAGGCGATTATTTCAGTGGCGCGCAATATCAGCGAGCGCAAGTGTGCGGAGCGGCAATTGCGCGCGCTCTCCGCACACCTGATGACGGTGCGCGAAGAAGAAAAAGCCCGGATTGCCCGGGAAATTCACGATGAATTTGGCGGTACGCTGACAGCGATCAAGATCGATGCCTACTGGCTGGAGCGCAGTTTGCCGGCGGGAAAGAAATTCGCGCCGTTGCTGGCGCGTATCGCGTCGATGTGCAGCCTGATCGACAACGCGGTGTCTGTCACGCGCCGGGTCATCGCCGACTTGCGCCCCTCACTGCTCGACGATTTGGGATTGCGGGCCGCGATCGAGTGGCAGGCCGAACAGTTCCATAAACGCACGGGTATCGAATGTCGGGTTTTCGGTGTGGAAGGGGATGGCGAGGAGGGTTTGGACAAGGCTGTGGCCATCAATTTGTTCCGCATTCTTCAGGAAAGTCTGACCAATGTTTCACGGCATTCCGGCGCATCAGAAGTGCAAATTGAGCTGTGCTACGGCGAAGAGAGCCTCACTCTGTCGGTTAGCGATAACGGCTGCGGTCTGGCTGAAGAGAAGCTGTCAGCGCCGAATTCTTATGGATTGCGCGGCATGTTCGAGCGCGTCGATTATCTGGGCGGGAAGATCGTGTTGGACAGCCCGCAAGGCAGCGGTCTGGCGATAACGATCAGCCTGCCGCTCACGCCGAACAAGGAGATACGGCCATGATACGCATCGTGATTGCGGATGATCACGCCATCGTTCGCCAGGGCTTGAAGCAGATTCTGGAGGAAAACGCCGATATGCGCGTCGTGGCGGAGGCTCGCAACGGCAGTGAAGTGCTCCCCTTGCTCCGCGCCAACGATTGCAGCGTGTTGCTGCTCGATATTTCCATGCCGGAGATGAGCGGTATTGCCGTCCTTAAACTGGTGAGGGAGGAGATGCCGGCGTTGCCCGTGTTGATTCTCAGCATCTACGCGGAAGATCAATATGCCGTGCGACTGGTCAGGAGCGGTGCTGCCGGTTACATGACCAAGGAAAGCGCGCCGGCAGAAGTGGTCGATGCGGTGCGCCGCGTGGCCAGGGGCGGCAAATACATCAGCGCGGCGGTAGCCCGAATGCTGAACGACAATTCCGTTGCCAGTTCCGTTCAGTCACCGGACCAGCTGCTGTCCGGCAGGGAATATCAGATATTCTTGTTGTTGTCCGCCGCCTTGACCGTCTCGGAGGTGGCCCGCGACCTGAAATTGAGCGTGAATACGGTCAGCACCTACCGCAAACGCATACTGGAAAAACTGAATTTGCAAAACAATGCAGAACTGATGCGCTATGCCGTCAGAGAACATCTGGCATAGCTTTACAGTATCAACTCCATCCTTCACCGGCTTGCCAGTTCATGTTGTGTGCAGAAGCCGAGATGCGGCAGATGTTTATGAACGTTTCTGCGAGACGAGGAATTTCTGGTGATCCGAAACCGAGGAAATCGGCATCATGGGTCGGACGATGCGGAATATCGAACCACAGATCGAACAACAGTGCGCCTTTGAGTATAAATTGGTCACGACTTTCAGAGATGCTCATACGGTCAAGCATGCGTTCCAGCGCATAGCGGGTGAGCAGCAGGTTGAAGTCTAAGGAAGTGCTGATTTATTCGTCATCTCCGCAAAAGCGGAGATCCAGTGCCTTGATTTAACTGGATTCCCGCCTACGCGGGAATGACAAAACCGAATAAATCAGTAGCTCCCTAACTTTTCGGATCTGGCCTTGTTGAGTAGTCGATCACGGACAGATGCGCCAATATTTTTACTTCACCCTGTGCTTTAAGTGCAGTGACAAAACTGAACACCTCGGCTTGGTACTTAGCAGGCAGGTTTTGCACTTCCAGTGCGATTAATTCGGCGTAACCCATGAGTCCCTCCTCAATAAATTCTGATGCCAATTTTATGTTAAGGAGATGCTGATTTATTCGTCATCCCCGCGAAAGCGGGGATCCATCGCTTTTATCTAACTGGGTTCCCGCCTACGCGGGAACGACAAAACCGAATAAATCAGCGCTTCCTTA
>CAYLOK010000058.1:0-3376 GCA_964385275.1 uncultured Gallionella sp.
ATATCATTCACTGGGGCTATTCAAGGCTGGATGTGCAAATTTAATCCGAACACGACCCCTTTAATTCTGGATGTCTCATTCGGCGCAATAACGATTGCGCCCTACGCGGGCTATTCACGGGGAAACTTGGATTAGCTCAACCAGCCCCTTTTGATGGCTTAAGTTCAAACAGTGCGTCCTTGATAATATCCGAATAATTCATTGACCATGCATCGCAAGCATGCACAACTTTTTCTAATTCTTTTTGCTCTCGATAATCAAGCGTACAACCCTTAACCATGAACACCATATTGCCAGAGTCATTAGGCAAACGCTCTGACAACGGCACAGATAGTGGATTAAATTTGCAAGTATCAAAAACACTATTTATTTGGTCAATGCTTGGGTCCCATAGAATTGAAAGGCTTTTTGAACCACTCATTCCCACGACGTGAAACTTTAACTGCCCATCACCCGATTCAATCGTTTTTGGTTTTTCGCCGTCAGGCAATTTTTGAAATAAAGCCATTTTCTCGTCATCAGTCAGCTCTGCTTTGCTTAATATATCAAGCACCCGAGACGGGATAATTTTTAGACTCACCACGTGCAGAGAAAGATCCATTCCCCACCCTTCTTTAAGCACAGCAGCAAGTACTTTTACAGAGCCAACGCATGTCGGCTCACCATAAGCGTTCCTAACCAAACGCCTCACAACCCGCCCCACTCGATCACGCACTAGCTGATCCATATTTTGCAGCCTTCCAGTTCAACGTAAAGTAGGCGCCTCACACGCCAGCCAGTAACTACACTTGCGCCGCATGTTAGCAACAAACCCCAAGGTAAAAACTCATCACCATACCCCGCCCATGCTTTCACTTAACCCGCCAAACCCAACCGGGCAATGCTTCCAGCCGTGATTTGCGCTCCGGCGACATGCTGTCTTTTTTTGCTCGCTGAGCAGCAATCCACTGACGAAGGTGGTACCCATCTGCCGTTTTGTAATTTTGGGGGGCTTTGGCGTGCCCATTCTGATCCACATATTCCTGAAGGTAGCGAAACCCTTTTTCCCACATGTCTGGATAAGCCTCCCGACGCAACCCCCAACTCCAAACGGGTATTGCTTCCAGCCGCACTTTGCGCTCTGAGGGCATTATGTTCATCTTTTGCCGCTGCATACCAACCCACTGCCCGAGCCGGTATCCATCCTCCGTTTGATATTTCATCGGAAGTTTGGCGTGCCCATTTCGTTCCACAAATTCATTAAGGTAGCGAAACCCTTTTCCCCATGCGTCATTATAGGCATCATTATCACTACACCAAACCCAACCGGGTATTGCTTCCAGTCGTGCTATGCGCTCCGTGGGCATGACATCTTTTCTAGAACGTTGGGTATTTACCCAATTACCAATTGCATATCCGTCAGTCGTTTTGTAATTTTGCGGAACTTGAGCGTGACCCTCTCCTTTTGAGAACTCCACAAGGTAACGAAACCCTTTTTCCCACATTTCATTCCAGTCATCACCCCTGTCATTACGCCAGACCCAACCAGACAATGCTTCCAACTGTGCTTTGCGCTCCGGCATCAGGTTGTCTTTTGCCACTCGCTGATGACTTACCCAGTGACCAATACGAAATCCATCTTCCGTTCTATGCTCAAAAGGAACCTTGGCATGCCCCTCGCGCTCCACAAACGCCTCCAGCAACCCAAACCAGAAGTTCCAGGACGCCGTGACCTGCTCAACCAGATAAGTACGCAACGCGCCGCTAAAATTCGCATCTACCGTGGCAGGCAGGTCAACGAAGATTTTTCGCAGACTCTCGGCGCTGACACCTGCGCCGGATTTTCTGCCAAGTTCAGTCCTGATCTGATCCAGTTCGCAAGCCAGCACATCGTCATGCGCTTTCAACGCATCCAGCACCTCCCAGATAGGTTTGAAGTTGCTGGCCTCTATCGTGTCTTCGGCATTTTGTCCGGCGGCGATGAACACTGGCAAAACTATCGTGCCCGCTTTCTTGTCCGGGCTCAGGCGTATGGCGCGGCCCACGGCCTGGATGATGTCCACTTGGCTGCTGCGCGGGTCGATGAACGCCACGCCGTCGAGGGAGGGCACGTCCACGCCTTCGGACAGACAGCGCGCATTGCTCAGCACTCCTCTTTCGTCCGCGCCCAAGGCTTTGAGTTGGTCGAGTTTGATCTTGCGTTTGTTCGCGCTCATGTTGCCGGAGACGAAATCGGTGCGCAGGGTTCCGCTGGGGCGGTGTTCGTCGCTGATCCACTCCATCGTTTGCTGAATGTCTGTAGCGAAGGTTTCGGCGCGGTTGACGCGGCTGTGGAAGCTGATGATGCGCTTGAGGTCGTAGTCCTTGATGGCTTTGAGCAGGCCGATCTGGGCGGCGAGTGATTCGCTGTCTGTTTCAATTCCCGTGCCGGTGCTGACTAATTCGCGGTTGGCGATCCACTGCGCGATGGTGGGGTCGTCCACGCCGATGATGACGACGCGGTAATCGGTGAGCAGTTTGCGTTCGATGGCTTTGCCGAACGGCAGGGCATACAGCACTTCGCCAAACAGGGCGGCGTTATCCATGCCGACGACTTCGACACCGCGATCTTCGGCGGCTTTATGCACGGTGCTGGAATAAGTGCGCGGGGTGGCGGTGGCGAATAGGCGCTTGGCGCTGCGTATCTGCACATTGTCGAGGATGGCGGTGAAGTCGCTGCCGACCTTGCCCGCGCAACGATGGGCTTCATCTGCCACGGCGAGGTCGAAGGTAGGGATGCTGGCATCGGCTTGCGCCTCTGCGACAACGAGCGACGATTGATATGTAGAAAACACCACGCGGTTGCCTGCACCGCTGAGAAAGCGTTTTACTTCGTCGGCATTCGAGGTGACGGGAAAAGCGAGGTCGGCCACGCTGTGGATGGCTTCGTCGCTGCCTTTGCTGCCCACGGTTTGGTCGGAACAGACGCACAGCACTTCAAACGGGGTGGCGGCGGCGAATGTCCATTCGCGCAGGGTTTGCGCCAGCAGGCCGAGTGACGGTAGCAACACCAAGGTACGGGTTGCGCCTGTCGAAATGCGAATAGATTCTTGTGCTTCGAGAGGCTCAGCACGAACGGCTGTTAAGCTCACCCCAGATAATTTATTAGGCATCGCAGCATCCCCTCCCCCTTGCAGGGGGAGGGTTAGGGCGGGGGTAGAAGCTGCGATGTCCCACGACTCTACCCCCATCCTAGCCTTCCCCCTGCAAGGGGGAAGGAATTGGTTTGGTGCCAATAAACAATCTGGGTTCAACGCTTGCTGGATCACTAATCTTTCTTTGATCCACAGCGTGGTGTAAGTCTTGCCGGTGCCGCAGGCCATGATGAGCTGGCCTCGGTCGGCGGTTTGCAGCCCTT
>CAYLOK010000059.1:0-2576 GCA_964385275.1 uncultured Gallionella sp.
TGCGTATTCCACGCAAACTGGACAGCCAGTCCACGGCAAAGTGGACAGTCGGAGCGTAGCGACGCGGGGGTTGTGGTTTTACTCTGAAACTTGTTTTTGAGTCAAACAATTTTTATGTTTTCTCATGGATTCTCCGGTCAGAATTAATTGATGTGCGTTGTGAACCAAACGATCCAGAATGGCATCTGCCAAGGTGGGGTCGCCGATGGATTCATGCCAGTTTGCTACCGGCAATTGACTGGTTACGATGGTTGAACGGTGGCCGTGCCGGTCGTCGAAGATTTCCAGCAAATCACGTCGTGCAGAGTCGGTCAGTAACGCCAATCCCCAGTCGTCCAATAGCAGTACATCGGTCTTGGCGAGTTGCATCATCAGCTTGCCGTAACGCCCGTCTCCATGCGCGATTGCCATCTCCTCGAACAAGCGCGGCACCCGCAGGTACAGTACCGACTTGCCCTGATGGCATGCCTGATTGGCTAGGGCGCAGGCCAGCCAGGTCTTGCCAACGCCAGTGGGGCCGGTGATCAGCACATTCTGGTGTTCTGCCACCCACGTGCCGGTCAATAGCCGGTTGAATAAGGTGCGGTCCAGGCCTCGTGCTGCGCGGTAGTCCACGTCCTCGGCAACGGCTGTTTGTTTGAGCTTTGCACGCCGTAGCCGGCCGGAAGTGAGTCGGGAATTACGCTCAGTGATTTCGCGTTCAACCATCAGGCCGAGGCGTTCCTCGAATGCCAGATGCGTAATGTCGGGAATGGCCTGTTGCTCGGCGAGGGCGCGAGCCATTCCGAACAGGCGTAATTGCTGGAGTTGGTCATGTGTTGGATGATTGAGCATGGGTGGTTCTCCTGTGGTGGTTAATGGTAATAGTTCGGGCCACGCACATTGGCGTGATCCAGTGGCAGAGAGGCCTGAACGGCTATCGTCGGCTGTTGCCTGTCCAGGCCTTTCTTGAGTATTGAATGAATGCTGCGGTAGCCCGCCGCGTTCAGTTTCAGCGCGCGAGCACACGCCGTATTTAAACGTTCATTGCCAAAGCCCTTGGCCAGGCGCAATACGCCGAGGCAGGCGCGATAGCTTTGTTGCGGATGACGGCGCGCGCCCAGCATGGTCCGAACCACCGATTCGGTGGCGCTACCAATCTTCTGCGCCCAGTCGAGCAACCGCTGGCCATTCCAACCGGCAACGGCCTGGTGTTCCGGGGGCATGTGCGCATCCAGCGTGGTGTGGTGATTTTTGATCGGGCTGCGCAGGTGTGCGGCGACGCGCTGACCTCGATGAAACACTTCCACCGTGGTGACAGTCATACGCAAATCCAATTGCAGTCGGGCAAGGCGGTAAGGCACCGAGTAGTAATGCTCATCACCTTCAACGTGGTAATCAACGCCAACGCGCACCTTCTTCCATTCGGCGTATTCATAGCGGCATTGCGGGAGGGGATTGAGCGCGGGGAGATCCATCTCAAGGAAGGCGCTGTGGCGGCAGCCAGGCAGTTTCTTGAACGGTCGCTGATTCAGCGACTCCAACAATTGGGCGATGGCGCGGTTAGCCTCCCCCAGACTGAAGAAGCGTTGATTGCGCAACCGCGCCAATATCCAGCGTTCCACAATCAGTACACCACCTTCTACCTTGGCTTTGTCCTTGGGCTTGTACGGGCGTGCCGGCAGCACTGCTACGCCGTAATGCCGGGCGAAGTCCTGATAGGTCGGATTGAGCTCTGGATCGTAGTAGGAGGCATGCTTGACACCTGACTTGAGATTGTCTGGGACAAGGATCGCTGTGACGCCGCCAAGAAACTCGAAGGCGCGGACATGGGAGCCAATCCAGTCCGGCAGCTTCTGCGTCCAGGTCGCCTCGGCATAGGTATAGTTGGATGCGCCGAGGACGGCGACGAACAGTTGTGCCTGGCGAATTTCACCCGTGCCGCCATCAATGATCGGCAGCGTCTGGCCGACATAGTCGACAAACAGTTTCTCGCCGGGGGTGTGCGTCTGCCGCATGCTGACTGATAGCTTGCCGGCCCACTGACGGTAATGATCGCAGAACCAACTGTAGAGATAGCCATCCGGGTGGTCCGCCTTGTATTCCTGCCACAGCAAGTCGAGCGTGACGCTTTTCTTGCGCATCTCTCGATGCACCTGTACCCAGTCAGGCTCAAGGCGGATGACCTCCGCTGACACGACTGGCGGAAAGAGGCGCGACTCAATGGCGGCATCATCCAGTCCGTCAGGCAAAGGATAGCCAATGCCCGCCACACGGGCTCTGCGCAGATATTCCCCGACGGTGGTCGGTGAGGTGCCGATGACCAGGGCGATTTCACGATTGGTACGGGCGTGCTCGAAATGCAGTCGCAGTGTTTCTGTAATTTTGCGCATAGATAACCTGTTGTTCGCCATGTGGTCCCCGAAGAAAAATCTCCGAGAGTGCCACGGTTATCCCGCGCGCTACGTTACTCTTTTTACTGTCCAGTTTGCTCTGGAATCACTGTCCAGTTTGCCGTGGAATCACTGTCCAGTTTGCCGTGGAATCAGTGTCCAGTTTGCGCTGGAATCACTGTCCAGGTTGGTCTGGAATACGCA
>CAYLOK010000060.1:0-1849 GCA_964385275.1 uncultured Gallionella sp.
TCAATCGGGATAGGAGAAAGCCTCACGGCCTCCCCCTCCCACACCACCGTGCATACGGGACCGTACACGGCGGTTCAATGAACAAATTCCTGTCATCCCGCAAGGGATGGCAGACCCATACTGCTGAAGACCCTGGCTGGCAGTGCCAGCGATAGCGCTGGGGTTTTGGACAGGCGCCACGGACCATGTGCGCTTTTGCTGGTGTTCCATGCTTCTCGCACTGACACACCGCGTTTGCGCAACTCCCGATAGCCTGACCTTCCCCATTGCTTCCATATGTAGCATCGTAACTTGCGCCGCAGCCATTTGTCGATGTCGCGCAGAGGACTCAGCACTTCGGCTATACCAAAGTACGCTTTCCAACCAAGCAGGGTTATTCTCAGCTCTGCAACTATGTCGGCAAAACGGTGGCCTCGGGTGCGGCGGGTCAGCTCTCGGATACGGTCTTTGAGTTTGTCGATGGCTTTATCGGCCACCTTCAGCCTTGCTCCGTTCCGGCTAACCGTAAATCCCAGAAACTTGCGCTTCGCTGGGCGATCTACCGCGCTTTTCAGCGGATTCACTGTGAGTCGCAGTGTGTCACTGACAAAGCGTGTCACGCTTGCCATCACCCGCTCACCCGCATGTTTGCTTTTGACCATGATATTGCAGTCGTCAGCGTAACGAGCAAAGCGGTGGCCGCGCCGTTCCAGCTCCCAGTCAAGTTCGTCCAGCACGACATTCGCCAGCACCGGCGACAAAGGACCGCCTTGCGGCACGCCTTGTGTCGTAGCCTGTACGTTGCCGTCCACGCTGACACCGGCTTTGAGATAGCGGTTGATAAGTCGCAACAGGGACGGGTCGTTGGTGTGCTGTTTGAGCCGCACCATGAGCCGGTCGTGATTGACTCGATCGAAGAACGCTTCCATGTCGGTGTCCACCACCCATGCATAGCCTTCACGGATATCCGCCTGTACTTGCCGCACGGCATGATGCGCCGAGCGTCCGGGACGGAACCCGTAACTGCTGGAGTGGAAGTGGGGTTCCCATTCTGCGCTGATGATTTGCGCGATGGCTTGCTGGATAAATCGGTCTACCACGGTGGGGATACCCAAGGGCCGTTTCTTGCCATCGGGCTTGGGAATTTCCACACGTTTAACCGGTTGCGGGCGATAACTGCCTGCGACCAGTTGCGCGCGGATTTTCAGCCAATGCTCCTTGAGGTAGCGAGGAAGCTCATCGACGCTCATGCCGTCGATGCCGGGCGCGCCTTTATTCTGGCGGACTTGCTTGAGTGCGCGTTGCAGGTTGTGCCGTTCCAGCACCCGTACCAGCAACGCTTCAGGTTGAATTGACGCGGTTTGACTGCCGTGTCCAGTCACGGATTCATCCTGCGGCAATGCCGCAGCCTGCTTGAGCAGGTTGTCAGATGCGATTCCGTTACTCTTCATGTAGTTTCCTCGTCGTTCATTGTTCGAGCCTTCAGTGGTGCCATCCACCTACTATGCCCTCTGCTGACTTCTCCACCGCTTTCAATGCCGGTTGCCCGTCATTTTGTGAGCTGTTGCCAGCGCACTGTGGTGGAGACCTCCCGGGGTAAGACACGTCACTTTCGCTGCGCGAGCGCCGGATTTACAAAGTGTATCTCAACTACCGCAGATGGAGGACTTCGCGGTCACGTGCCCGCTCGTCCCAGATGCACCACGCCTCATATCCGGTTTTTGTTCATCGCCCCGCAGCTTTGGATTCAGCTTCCTTCAGACCCTGCCTCGCGACAACGCCCTTGCCGTTCTCCTAGCCTTCGGCTCTGCGAAAACCTGGCTGCCGGACTTTCACCGACATAGTTACGTGCCATGCCCGGCACACACGT
>CAYLOK010000061.1:0-1826 GCA_964385275.1 uncultured Gallionella sp.
CTAACGAAGCTGTAGAAAAAGTCTGTTCATGCTGCATCGTGCCGTGAACCAAACCAAATATCAAGGTCGAAGTAAGGAGAAATATTTGGGGGAAGTAAATGGCGCGCTACAAACACATCGACACCAGTCCGCGATTCATCGCGGTGAATCTGCAACAGCAGCTTTTGCCGGGTACTTTTGAGCATGCGCTGAACCATCTGCTCGATCATGTGCTGAACCTGTCCTGCTTCGACAAACGCTTTCGCAATGATGTGACGGGCGCGACCGCATATCCTCCCGCCATGCTTCTGAAGATTGTGCTGTTCGCCTACTCCCAGGGCATCATCAGCAGCCGCGACATCGAGCGCGCTTGCCGCGAACACGTCATCTTCATTGCGCT
Source organism: uncultured Gallionella sp. (assembly GCA_964385275.1). Classification (GTDB taxonomy): domain Bacteria; phylum Pseudomonadota; class Gammaproteobacteria; order Burkholderiales; family Gallionellaceae; genus Gallionella. Next base: position 380 of record CAYLOK010000061.1, read on the forward strand.
GTCCGGCGACAGCCAGCCGCACTTCACTACCATAGCCGGATTTGTTTCTTCTTTGGGCGAAGACATCGCCCGTGTTTTTGCGCAGATACTGCATGTTTGCGACAAGCAGGGTTTGATCGGGCGTGAGATGTTTGCCATTGATGGCGTGAAGCTGCCGAGCAATGCATCCAAGGCCAAGAGCGGCACGCGCGCTGATTTCGTGCGTCAGGCGGACAAGCTTGAAGCCGCAGCCAAGGCCATGCTTGCCCGCCATCGCGAAGAAGACGGGCGCGCCATCGAGCCTGATCTGCGCGCCAAGGAAGTTCAGCGCATCGCCAGTATTGAAAGCGATGCGGCGCAAATGCGGAAGTGGCTGGAGGCCAACCCGGAAGACCGGGCGGGCACCAAAGGCAGCATTCGCAAGAGCAACCGCACCGACAACGAATCCGCCAAGATGGCGACATCAAAAGGCGTGATCCAGGGCTACACCGGCGTGGCCGCAGTCGATGCCAAACACCAGATCATCGTCGATGCACAAGCCCACGGCACGGGCAGTGAGCAGGAATTGCTGGTGCCAGTGGTCAAGGCAATTCAGTCCACGCAGACCGCCACACCGCTGCTCACCGATTCCAGTCTCATCACAGCCGATGCGGGATACCACAGCGAATCGAACCTCAGGGAACTGGCGAAGTTGAACGTCGATGCACTGATTGCAGACAACGCCATGCGGCAGCGCGACGAACGCTTTGCCGGGCAGGAGAAATATAAGGAAGCCCCCGACCCGCTGCACGACAAGTCAGACAAAAAGGCGTCAGGCAAACCGGGCAGAATCTACCGTCCCAAAGACTTTCACCACGATCCCGCCAGCGGAACCTGTATTTGCCCGGCAGGCAAAACCTTGTATGGCAACGGCAGCGGTTGCGTCATCAATGGCATGGCCGCGATCAAGTTTCAGGGCGCGCAGCGCGATTGCATACCGTGCGAACAGCGCGAGCGCTGCCTGCGCACCCCGGAGAAAACCAAGACCCGGCAAGTAAGCTTCTTTCAGGGCAAAGCGGATGGAATACAAAGCTACACCGATAAAATGAGACAGCGTATCGACAGCCCGGAAGGCCGCGCGCGCTATGGCCGACGCTTCGCCACGGTGGAACCCGTATTCGGCAACCTGCGCCATAACAAACAGCTCAACCGCTTTACGCTCAGAGGGCAAAAGAAAGTTGATGCGCAATGGAAGCTGTATTGCATGGTACACAACATCGAGAAGCTGGCGCATCACGGATATGCGCAGTAGCAACGAAGCGGAATAGCACCTCGAACACGCCCTCAGATTGATGTTTCAAGCGATGCAGTTGAATCGCACTCGCGACAGAAAAAATTCACGAAGGAAAATTGATGTAGGGAAGAAAGTGCTACGGGCGCGGCGCGGGGGTGAAAATCGTTTTGAAAAGGGGTTTTTCTACAGCGTCAA